>JBAYGW010000001.1:0-109116 GCA_041666485.1 Patescibacteria group bacterium
CAAAGACTAAAACGTATGCCAACTATTATTGACAAGCTACGTCGTTACCCAAGTATGCAACTTACGCGAATGCAAGATATTGGAGGAGTTAGAGCAATATTAGGATCAGTTAAGGATGTATATAATTTGGCTAATGATTACAGGAATAATAAATTTTTTTTACATGAGCTTTATAATGAGAAGGATTATATTAAAACACCGAGAAATGTTGATGGATATAGGAGTTTACACCTTATGTACAAATACAAAAACCAACTGGTACCTGGGTATAATAATTTAAGAATAGAACTACAAATAAGGACAAAGTTACAGCATATTTGGGCAACTGCTGTTGAAACAATGGGTACGTTTCTTGGTCAGGCATTAAAATCAAGACAGGGAGATAAAGAATGGCTAGATTTTTTTGCAACAGTATCATCAGCCTTTGCTTGTATGGAAAAGACAGCGGTACTACCTCGTCATGAAAGAATGTCTAAAAATGAAATATTTAATGCTGTAGCAGAAGCTGAGAATAAACTAAGCGCATTAGATATAATGAGTGGATTCTATACTGCAGCAAAAGAAATTTCGAAAAGAAGTAGCAACAAAGGTTGGTCATACCATTTAATTATACTTAATTCAATTCAAAGAACTGTTCAAGTGATACCGTTTAATAGAGATGAACTTGATAAAGCTGTTAAGGCTTATTCGAAAATTGAGGCCGAAGCTGTCAGAGGAAAAAAAATTGAACCAGTATTAGTATCTGCTGGTCCTTTAAATACTTTGAAACATGCCTATCCAAACTTCTTTTTGGACATATCGGAATTTTTTGATGCTGTAAATTCGATTGTTCGAAAACAAAAAATTTATAATTTATCTAGACAAAAAAAAGTTAAAACCACTAGAAAATATCATTAAGAATTAATGTGTAAAATGAAAAAATGAGAAAAAGTTTTGCCTGAATAATTCATAATTAATGATTAGTATGCCCAGAAACTGGAAAAAATTGAATTCTAAGATCGTATACAGTAACCCATGGATCAAAGTCCGTGAGGATGCAGTTTTGATGCCGAACGGCAAGGAAAGCATTTATGGTTATCTGGAAAAAAACCAAGGTTGTTTTGTCGTGGCACTTGATAATGAAGAAAATATATATCTGGTCAAGCAGTACCGATATGCTCTGCAAAAAGCAATTCTGGAATTGCCGGTCGGAACAGCGGGGGATGAAGACTTGTTAGAAAGAGCAAAGGCGGAACTTTTGGAAGAAACCGGGATAGAAGCGAAGAAATGGAAAAGGCTGGGTGGATTCTTTTTAGCACCCGGACATGAAACAACATATATTCACGCATATTTGGCGACTGATTTGGATTTGTCCAAAGTATCCACCAAAGGACAGGATGACGATGAATCTATATTAGAGATAGTCAAAGTCAGTCTGCTTGAATTAAAGAAAATGTTAATAGATGGGAAGATAGAATGCGGAATATCCATAGCTGCTTTGAACCTGTTTTTTCTGGATCATAATAAAAGTTAAAATATATTTATGAAAATTGAAAAGAAAGTTTGGCCGGAATATTTTCAGAAGATACTGGACGGAGATAAAAAATATGAACTTCGCCTCGCTGATTTTGACTGCCAACAGGGTGATATATTGCTGTTGAAAGAATGGGACAATAAAACTCAAAAATATACCGGAAGAGAAATAGAAAAGGAAGTTACTCATATACTTAAAACTAATGATGTGGAATTTTGGCCGCAAGAGGAAATAGATAAATTCGGGTTTCAGATAATTTCTTTAAAATAAATATAATGAAAAAGATAATCTGCATAATAGACTGTGGAACATCTGGTTTGGAAAAGATTATTTGGAATGTTACCGAAT
Source organism: Patescibacteria group bacterium (assembly GCA_041666485.1). Classification (GTDB taxonomy): domain Bacteria; phylum Patescibacteriota; class Patescibacteriia; order UM-FILTER-42-10; family UM-FILTER-42-10; genus JAHJEX01. Next base: position 1,862 of record JBAYGW010000001.1, read on the forward strand.
CCGGAAATATATACAAAGTTTTGAAATTGGATGAAATTGAAGGTGCTAATTTTAATTTGTTTGCAGGGATAATAATTACAGGCGCGCCGATACTTTTGACGGAAGTTAATCAGGATGAATTTGTAAAAAGATTTGACTTCCTCAGATCAATTAACATTCCGGTATTAGGAATATGTCTCGGTCACCAAATTATGGGGCTGGTATATGACGCTGAGATAAATATAACTGACAGGATAGAAAAGAAAGAAAAGATTGAAATCTTAGTCCAGGATAAACTATTTGCATACGTGGAAAACTTTTCTGAATTCCAGGAATTACATTCAGAATATATATCGTTACCGAGAGATTTTGATTTATTGGCAACATCAGCAAGTTGCGTAAATGAAGCTATGAAGCATAAGACAAAGATGCTTTATAGTACGCAGTTTCATCCTGAACTGTCTGGCGACCCAGGTAAAACACTTTTAAGAAATTTTATAGAGATGTGTTAATCATATAATTTATGATCAAAATCAGAAAACATTTGCCGAAAGATATTCCGTACCGTGTTTTGTGGTTGAACGATCATAAAGTAAATAAATTCACCGGAGACGAAGCGTGGGAAGAGACCACGTTGAGAAAGGAAAAAAAATGGTTTGAGGAGTATAAAAAAACTGATAATAAAAGATTCTTTACAATCTGTGACGACACAAAGCCGATAGGATTTATGGGGTTGTCAAAAATATCCAAAAAAAGTAAAAACGCCGAACTGTTTATTGCCATTGGCGATTCTGAATACCGCGGGAAAGGAATAGGGAAAAAAGCCATGCAGTGGATTATTGATTATGGGTTTAATAAGCTTAAACTGCATAAAATATATTTGAACGTTTATGAGAATAACATTCCGGCGGTAAAGTTATATAAGTCTTTGGGTTTTGTTGTAGAGGGCAAAATAAAGGATGATGTGTATTTTAGAAAGGAATATCATAATACTTTGTACATGGGTTTGTTTAATAGTAAAAATGGAAAGAATGACAGATAAACGGGTTTCAGCAATAATTTTCAACGACAAAAAGATATTGCTGATCCATAGAATAAAAAATGGCAGTGAATACTTCGTTTTGCCCGGCGGTAGTGTTGAAAAAGAAGAAGATAATATGGATGCATTGATGAGAGAAGTAAAGGAGGAAACAAATTTGGACATTCAGGTTGGAAAGGAACTGTGGCAAATTAAAAGCAATGCGGATGTCAGAACTCAACACATATTTTTGGCTAGCAAGTTTATGGGGGCATTAATGCTTGGTAGTCCGGAAAAGGAAAGACAATCAGATAATAATAAGTATATTTTGGAATGGCACGATATAGTGGATTTGAAAAACATAACTTTTTATCCCTGCGAGATTGTTAAGAATTTAATTATGGAATTTGTATGAGCACGGTAAAAACACTAATTGAAGGATATGTGCGTCAGGATGGTGTAGATGAATACGCTTCGTCTTCTGTTACACTGATTCGTGACGGTGATCTGAATATTCTGGTGGATGTCGGCATGGATCGTGAACGTTTACTGGACGCGCTGAGTAATGAAGATCTGATGCCGGTTGATATAGATTTTGTAGTTTTGACCCATACCCATTTGGACCATTGTCTGCTCGCGGGAATATTTGAGAACGCAAAAATACTGGATGATTCAGGTATTTATTCTTTTGACGGGAAAATCACTGAACATAGCGGTAAAATTCCCGGCACGGATATTGAAATTATTCCGACTCCCGGGCATGACCAGCACCACTGCGCGGTACTGGTTAAAACTGATGATTTAGGTAAGGTGGCGATTGTGGCGGACCTTTTTTGGTGGGAGGATGATCAGGAGCAGAAAACCGACCGCATGAGTCTTTTGAACCTGAAAGATTCGTATCTGAATGACGGCATAGTATTAAAAAAGAGCCGTGAGAAAATTCTAAAAATGGCTGACTATATCATTCCTGGTCACGGCAGAGCATTTAAGCTACAATAGACTTGAATAGGGGCGAAATCGCCTTAAATTCAGTAATATATGTGTATATGAAGTCAAACAAGAAAAATGAGCCGCTTAGCGCATTAACCCACTTGATCGGGGCGGTGTTATCTGTGGCTGCTCTGGTTTTGATGGTTATTTTTGCGGCAACGAAAGGAACAGCAGTGCACGTTGTCGGTGTTTCTGTTTTTGGCGCCAGTCTGATAATTCTATATACAACGAGCACTTTGTATCATTTCTTTCCGCAGGAAACAAAAGTTAAAACTGTTTTCCAGCGATTAGACCACGCGATGATTTATTTTTTAATCGCCGGCTCCTATACGCCGATAACTCTGCTGATGCCTCAGCGGGTGTGGGGTTGGAGTATTTTCGGCGTGGTCTGGGCGATAGCAATCGCGGGAATAATTATGAAAAGTTTCGGTATTAAAATGACCGGCTGGCTCTCCGTGGTTATGTATATCGGCATGGGTTGGATGATTCTGATCGCGATCCATCCTCTGGCTCAGTGGCTTTCCCCCAATGCTTTGAAATGGCTGCTTGTGGGAGGAGTGATGTATACTGCCGGATGCCTGTTTTACGCACTGGATAAATACGTTCCGCGCACACGGTGGTTCGGGATGCACGAAATATTCCATCTCTTTGTGATTGCCGGAAGCTTCAGTCATTTTTGGATGATGATTAAATATGTGGTTTAGTTTAATATTTCTCTGATTGGGAAAATAGCTTGAAGAAAAATATGGATAATGTTTGGATAATTTATGCCCTGCTGTCCGCCTTTACCGCGGCACTCGTGGCGATTTTTGGCAAAATAGGATTACAGGGAATTGATACCAATGTGGCAACCGCGATCCGATCGGTGGTTATGGCGCTTTTTTTGATTGGCATTGTCCTGATTCAAGGTAAGCTGGTGGATATCAGACCGGCGTTAACCAATCACAAAGCACTGCTCTATATTATTCTGAGTGGCGTAGCCGGAGCGGTGTCCTGGCTTTTTTATTTTATTGCTCTGAAAAACGCGAAGGTATCGCAGATAGTACCGATTGACCGGCTGAGTGTGGTGTTCGCACTACTGCTGGCCTTTATCATTTTGGGAGAGAAGATATCTCTGCAGGCCTGGATCGGTGCGGTGCTCGCGGTGGTCGGCGGAATACTGATTGCACTGGGATAATTAAAATAAAATAAATATAAAAATATGTTGAATATTTATGTTGCACGGCACGGACAGGACGAAGATAATAGAAGAGGAATCCTGAACGGTAGGAGGAATATGGGTCTGACCAGCTTGGGTATGGAGGAAGCGAAATCAGTCGGTAAAAAAATAGCTAAACACCAAATCAGTTTTGACAGTATCTATTCATCTCCCCTAAGAAGAGCTCTGCATACTGCGGAGCTGATTGCGGAAGAAGCCAGCGGTCCCGAGCCTATTGTAATGGAGGATTTGATAGAAAGGGATTTCGGCGTGATGACCGGACTACCGCATTCCAGTATTATCCCCATGTGCTCACCGGACGTGATCATATCGGAATATGTTGACTACTTTCTATCTCCAAAGAACGGCGAAACCTTTCCGCAATTGATTGAGAGGGGAAAGAAGGTAATTGACAGTCTGCATAGCGCACATCCTGATGGAAACGTATTATTGGTTACACATGGTGACACCGGCATGATGATGTATAATGAATATTATAAATTGGATTGGATGAAAACTTTGAAAGAATTTTATTTTCATAACGCGGAAATAATTTTACTTTCTAAAAACGCATCACCAACAAACACGCACGTGTTCCGTGTAGACTAATAAAAATTTATGAAAATTATCAGCTTAAATGTCGGCATTAAAATAGACAACTCCAAAAAGGTTGGGGACTTTATAAAATCACAAGATCCAGATTTTGTTGCTTTGCAGGAGGTTATAAGGCATCTGGATGATTCAGTATATAAAATGTATAGATCAAAATCTGATATAGAAAGAGTGATTAGTAAAAAAATGCCATATTATTTTTTTGGCCCGCAGTGGATTACAAATGCAATGATAATGGGCGGAAAAATGCATCGAGATTTTAATGGATATGTAGAGCAAGGTAATGAAATAATATCAAAATATCCCATTGTTACTGCTACAAATGAACATTATTATAAAAAATATTCCTTGGAATTAGAATGGAATAAATTTTATACTGAAGATCATCCGAGATCAATGATAGTAGTAGAATATAAACTAAAAAATAGAAAATTACAAATAATAAATTTGCATGGTCTTTATTCCAGAAATAAAAAAGATAGTGAAAAAACAATTAATCAAACCAAATTCATATTAGAGGTTGTGAAAAGAAAAAAAATACCAACAATTATTGTCGGAGATTTTAATCTATTTCCGGAAACAAAAAGCATTAAAATGTTAGATAAAAAATTTAGAAACTTGATTAAAGAAAATAAAATTAAATCAACCAGACCAAAATTTAATGATGGGACTGATAAAGGTGAAAATGTCGTGGACTATATTTTTATTAACGACCAGATTAAGGTGAATAAATTTGAGGTTTTCAATACTACCATTTCAGACCATCTCCCATTAATATTGGATTTTGATATTAAATAGTATTAATTGTAAATATTATGTGGAGCTGTCCAAAATGCAGAAGAATGTTTCAAAGGGTCAGGCAACAGCATTCTTGCGCTACAAAACCACTAAGTGAGCATTTTAAAAATAAGCCGGAAGCTTTCAATTTATATAAAAAACTTTTAAGTGTAATTAAAATAAAAGTCGGGAAGTATAAAGTCATTTCAATTCCTTGTTGTATTCATCTATTCGGCAAATATGACTTTTTAGTAATATTACCAAAGAAGGATGGAATAATAGAAATACGAATTGCACTAGACCGCGCTATTAAGGATAAGCGTATTGTTAATTGTGTCCCGCTTTCCTCAAAGTGCTACAAGAACTGCCTGAATATAAATTCGCCTGCGGATATTGACTCAAAACTGATCGGGTGGATTAAAGAATCATACAGTTTAAACCAAAATTAGATAATATATATTTGAAATGTGCTATAATTATCAATAGATGTAAATTTTAACCTATAATTTTATGCCTGAAAATAATCAAATACCCGTTCAGCCGGTCAAACCAAAATGGAGCTACAACTGGCTGATCGCAACATTCGCGTTTGTTATATTGGTTGCCGTAATTTTGTACGGCATTTTTTATTATTTTGGTGATGAAAAGAAAAAAGAACCGGTATTTGTGCCGGTAAGTCTGGAGTTTGCTGATAATAATTTTAATCTGACAGCGGATAACCAGGACCGGCTTGGTGTGACTAAAGATACACAGTTTACGCTGACCAGCGCGGAATCTATAACAAAAGATTTAGTTGAAAAAAGCCTGACTGTTAATCCGCAGGTGGAGTTTGCCGTGCAGGAAATCAATGCCAATGAATTTAAAATCGTGCCGGCCACTCAGCTGGAAGACGGGGCGATTTATCAGTTCAAAGTTGCAACAGCGGTAAATGCAGATTCCGGTGTGAGTGAAAATCAGGGCAGGGAATATAACTGGGCATATCAGATTAAAACACCGCTAAAAATTTTAAATACTTTGCCCGGTGACCAGACTACTTCAGTACCTACTGATTCAGGAATTGAGGTAACTTTTTCCACAGATACCTTTAAGGATTTTGATAAATATTTTGAAATCAGTCCGGCAGTTGAAGGAACCTTTGAACAGCATAAAAGAACAATGGTGTTTGTGCCGAAACAGCTTGATTATGAAACTCTGTACCGTGTCACAGTAAAAGCCGGTTTGCCGTTTGAAGGTACTGACGATGTGCTGGCCGAAGATTATGTGTTTCAATTTGAAACCAGTGACAGAAGTTCTTTGTCCGAGCAGTATTTTAGTTTCAGCAGAACCTTGAACAGTTTTGGCACGGAATCAGCCCCGGTGTTTGAAGTATATAATTATCCGCAAGGCACAGAGCGTGAATTTGTATTGTATCAATTTGCAGGCTTTGACCAGTTCAAGGAATCATTGAATTCATATTTAGCCTATCCCGGCTGGGCATATTATGCTCGCCGTAATCAGCAATATCCGGTTGACGGTCTGACCGAAGTGGCGCGTTTTTCAGCAACACCGGAGGAATATTCGTACAATAATTATCTGGTTTTTCCGGAAAATATAAGTGCCGGTTATTATATCGTTCAGACTGTCGTGGACAATCAGCCGGTTCAGGCCTGGGTTCAGATCAGCAATCAGGCGGCTTACAGCACGGTCAGTGAAACCCAGACTTTACTTTGGATTAATGATATAGCAACGCATACCCCGGTGGTCGGAGCGGTTATTACCTTGTCAGAAAATGACCTTTCAGAAGTAACCAACGATCAAGGGGTGGCGTATTTTTCCACTCCGGATCAGATAAAAACGAGCCAGCCGGATAAGTCTTACTATTTTACGATTACCGGGTCAAATGGTGACCAAACAATCGTGCCGGCAACCAGTGAAAGTGGATACTACGGTTATAGCGATTGGTATGGGGGAAGTACAGCGTCTAAATTTTGGGATTACTTATATATTGACCGGCCGTTGTACCAGAAAACGGATACGGTAAAATTCTGGGGATTGGCAAAACCGCGTGATGACCAGAATCAGCCGAGCACTGTCACGGCTAAATTAAGCGGGTATGATTATCAGCCGTACAGTTATGAACAAATAAGCATCGCAGAAAAAAGTATCGCTGTTAATGCCAGCGGTACTTATATCGGTGAAATTCCATTTGAGAATCTGGAACCCGGCTATTATCAGCTGAGCATTTATCTCGGTGAAGCTATGTTAAGCACTAAACAGGTGTACATAGAGGACTACGTCAAATCGCATTATACGTTGGATACCGAGATTGAAAAAAAAGTTGCGCTAATCGGTGAACCAAATACTGTCAGCGTAAATTCACAGTTTTTTGACGGCACAGCAGTACCGAATATCGCCGCAAATTATAACAGTATGTTCGGCTCCGGCACAATCACCACAAATGAAACCGGTGATGCTTCTTTTCAGGTTACACCGACCGCACAGCCGGACAATCCTCATGTAGATTACATATCAGTATCCGCATCAGGAGCGGAAAATGCCGAGATTTCCAGCTCGCTGAGGTATAAGATATACAATTCAGATTTATGGTTGAATGTTGAAACAGAAGCAGCGGACCAGACCGCCACTATTAATACGGATTTACATTATCTGGATTTTGCTGCAATGAACGCGGATGATTATGATATCTGGTCTGAACAAGTACTTGGCGACCCAGTAGCAAATCACCAAATTACAGGAACAATTAAAAAGGTGATCTACGATAAAGTAGAGTCCGGTCAATATTATGACTTTATAAATAAAGTTACCAGAAAAACTTATACTTACAATCGCAGATTGGAACCGGCGCAGGATATTAATATAACTACAGATGCGCAGGGTGACGCGAGTTATACATTCACAATGGATGAAAATCAGGAATATGAAATAGACCTGCAATATACTGATTTTGCCAACCGGACGATCGGCGTCAACAGAGGAATCTGGAACGGTATCCATTACTACGGGTCATCAGAAACCGGACTTATGCTTCAGAATACCGATGATAAAGACTATCAGCTGGGCGAGCAGGCGAATTTTTCTCTGTATAAACAGGATGTTACACTTCCGGTAAATGACCCAAGTAATACCTATCTGTTTTATCAGGCCAGACAGGGTGTACGTGAATACAGCGTCCAGAATGATCCCAAATACGCTTTTGATTTTCAACAGCAGAATATCCCGAATACGTATGTATATGGTATTTGGTTTGACGGAAAAAATTATGAAACATCTAACCAGTATTATTACAATACCGTACAGGCTGTTTTTGACACATCCAGTCAGGTTCTAGATATCGCAGTCCAGTCGGATAAATCTAAATACGAGCCGGGTGAAGAAGCGGTGCTGACGATTAACACAAAAAACGCGGGCGGTGAGCCGGTGTCCGCCAAAGTAAATGTAAACTTGGTGGATGAAGCAATTTACAATTTGCGGGAGGATGTTGCCAATCCGATTGCTGATATATATGAAACAGTTGACAGCGGTATTTATCAATCATATGTTTCACACGAAGCAGTATCATTTGATGTAGCTGCGGAACGGGGTGGCTGTTTTGTTCAGGGTACGCCGGTGCTGATGGCCGACGGCTCAACTAAACCGATAGAACAGATTAAGGAGTCCGATCAGATTTTGACGCGGTCCGCGGAAAACAATCCGAAAATGGTTCCGGCACGCGTCAGTAAGACCTTTGAGCATTTAGTTGATGAGTATTTGATTATTAACAATGAACTGAAAATAACGCCGAATCACATACTGTGGGTTAATAACAGCTGGCAGCAGGCGGGGAATATTGTAAAAGGAGATTGGCTCTTAAATGCTGAAAATCAGCGCGTAATAGTTGAAACAATCACTAAAAAAACTAATCCGGTTTTTGTCTACAACCTTAGTGTTGACCGGTATCATACATTTATTGCCTCTGATATTTATGTGCATAATGATAAAGGCGGAGCACGCAAGAATTTCCAGGACGCTGTTTTGTTCTCGGAAGTTGAAACAAATAGTCAGGGCAAAGCAACCGTAAAATTTACACTGCCGGATGATATTACTTCCTGGAGGGTTACCGCTCAGGGAATTACGGATAATCTTCAGGTTGGTGTGACTACGGAAAAGATTCCGGTATCGCTGCCGTTTTTCGTGGAAACAAATTTGGCAAAGGAATATCTGGCTAATGATCGCCCTACCGTTGAATTATTAGCTTACGGTGACGGCTTGGTAAGCGGAGATAGCGTTGAGTTCAAAATAAAAAATGAAGCGTTAAATCTTGACGAGACAGTAAACGGTACGGCTTTCGTTCCGACCGAAGTAAATCTGCCGGTAATGCCGGTCGGCGCTTATGATATTGAGATTATAGGCAAAATTGACGGTAATCAGGATTCAATCATAAAGACAGTAAACGTAATTGAAGGACATTGGCAGCAGGAAAAAGTTGACTTCAGCATGCTATCTGAAAATATGGATATAGAAGGAAATGCCGCCGGTCAAACGACACTGGAATTCATGGATAAAAACAGAGGGTACTTCTACCAGGATTTGGTTGAATTATATTATTCCTGGGGCGAGCGTGTGGATCAGGGGTACGCAAAATATATGGCCGCATCTCTTATGAATCAGTATTATGGTGATCAGCAACCGCTTCCGGGATTTGACGGAGGATTGTATCAGAGGTCTGACGGGGGAATTGCCATATTGCCTTATGCTTCGTCGGAAATATTATTGTCAGCGCATCTTTCCGGACTGGCGCCGGATGAATTTGATCGGAGCGCATTAATTAATTATTTCAATTTAAAGCTTTCTGATCAGGGCGCAGGGATGGATGAAATAGTCTGGTCACTGTATGGTCTGGCCAATCTCGGTGAGCCGGTTTTGAACAGTATTATTGATGTATTAGACAATCAGAGTGTTAACCAGCAGCAGTCGCTGTATCTGGCACTGGGCGCGGAACGTCTGGGTGCCGGCGAATATGCGCGGTCCTTGTATAAAAAGATTGTTGCTGAAACTGCGGAGGAATTTGACTCATACATCCGGCTGAAAATCGGCGAGGATGAGGATGATTATCTGCAATACACAATGCTGGGTGCTCTTTTAGCCAGCAGAATAAACGAGGACAGCGAGGAACAGCTGTTTTCCTATGTCCGCGCCAATTGGCCGGAAGACATTCTGATCAATGTTGAAAAACTAATGTACCTGCAATCGGCAATTCCGAAATTGGCAGTCGGTCCGGTAGGCTTTACCTATACAGTGGGTGAGCGAACGGAAAATGTTTCTCTGGAAAAAAATGAGCGTTATGCCGTATCTGTTTCACCGGATGAGCTGGCGGAAATAAGTTTCAGCAATATTACCGGAACGGTCGGTGTGATCAGTTATTATAAACAGCTTGCTGATCCCGCGAATTTGACTGTTGATCCACAAGTTGGTATCACTCGTTCGTATTCCGTAGTCGGCAAGGCGGAGGCAACAAATTTTGCAGAAGGCGACATTGTACGGGTCACGCTGAACGGCACAATTAACGCCAACGCGATTGATGACGCATATCAGGTTACTGATTATGTACCGGCCGGGCTGGCGATTGTTACTAATCCTTATCAGAGCATGTTTAACGGAGATTATGACGCCAGTTGGCCGTATCGCGTTGATGGTCAGAAAATCAGCTTTCTGTTATGGAAAGACTGGAACAAGCCGATCGTGTATTATGCCCGCGTACGCAACAAAGGTGTGTTTCAGGCGGAGCCGGCGATGATTCAGGGCTTCCGCGCGAAAAGCAGTATTAACATGCTATTTGCGTCCACTCAAATTGATATTCAATAAGCATAATTTAGTAAAAATTTACCCGGCAGTAATTCTGATTATTATCGCAGGCTTTGTTTGGTTAATTGCCGATTCACAAGCTGTACGGAGATATAATCTGAATCAGAAAATGAATTCCTCTCAATTTTTTTCTGATGATTTTTATTCCTCATTGAATAGACTGCCGATTACCGATGAGTGCAACAAAGAATTCGGCGCCGGAATTACAACACACCACCGGCTGGCAAGCAGTTTAGTTGATCAATTTTTTCGCTGTATTCAAAAAAACACATCGCCGAAAACTATCATCCTAATCGGACCGAATCATTATTTGGGCGGGAGTAGGGGAATAATAACTGCGCGGAACAGTTGGCAGACGCCGTTTGGGAATTTGCCCGCTGATTCGGAAAATATACAAAATCTGGCATCCAGTATATCAGTTGAAGTAAATGATACGGTAGTGGAACATGATCATGCGATTGCATTTATTGTTCCATATATCAAATACTATCTGCCGCAGGCTAAAATTATCCCGTTGTTATTGCGTTATGATTTTGGCGAGCGGGAGCTAGATGGATTTATTGAAAAACTATCAGGAATTTTGGACGATAATACAGTAATAATCGGATCTATTGATTTTTCACATTACCTCACTTCTGCACAAGCTTCAATCAATGATGAAGAAACAAAACAAATTATTTATGCAAGGGATCTACAAGAAGTGTATCAGAACGGCGATGAACATTATGATTCGGCACCGGGAATTTTTATGATATTATCATTATTGAAAAATGAAAATATTGTGTCAACATATGAATTAAACCATGCATCTTCTGCAGAATTTACGCCGGCAACGCAAAATATTACCACATATTTTAATTGGTTATTTTATTAAACATATTTGAAATCATACATGGAAATTAAACCTGGAAAATATATTCACTATAAGGGCGGGAAATACGAGGTAATCGGAATTGCTAAGCATAGCGAAACATTAGAGGATATTGTTGTATATAAAGCTTTATACAATTCTGATGAATTTGGAAGTAATTCTTTATGGGTTAGACCAAGTAAGATGTTTTTTGAAGTGATTACTGTAAATGGGAATAAAGTTCCCCGTTTCAAATATATTGAATAATGAAAATTGATGTTTGGCTAGTAATAGAGCTTTATTGTAAAAATTGGGCGATTATTTTTATTACTGTGCTATAATTACCGGACGCAAATTATGCTTTTGCGCAACGAATAGACGGCAAAACCGTAACCTGCTCTGGAAGGAGAAAAAATGGAATTGATTCCCAAACTTAGAATCGGGGAATTGGTTTCAAATCTCCCGATCATTCAAGGTGCGATGGGTGTGTACGTTTCAAGACATCCTCTTCCCGGCGCCGTCATTAAGGAGGGCGGTATCGGTACTGTGTCCAGTATCTGCTTTCTTGCCCACGCGAGGAACTTTGTTGAGCTGGCAAATGAAGCGCTGACTAAAGAGATCCGAGCGTGCAAAGAAGGTGGCGTAGCCGGTGCCCCACTAGCGGTCAACGTGATGGAGGTACTTGGCAACGCGCTTGAGCTGATCAAAACAGCAGTGGCGGAAAAGATCCGCATGCTGGTGGTCGGTGCCGGATTGTGGATTGACCTTCCGCGTCATGTGGAAGATCCGGGCGTTGCCTTGGTTCCGATGTTCGGTAATGTGCGTGCTGCCGGTCTGGTCCTGCGCAATTGGGACCGCAAATACGGCCGGATTCCCAGTGCGGTAATAGTGGAAGGACCGCTGGCCGGCGGGCATCTGGGCCATTCGCTTGCGGATCTGGCTGATCCGACAAATGTCTGTCTTGAAAGAATCCTTCCTGCTGTCTTGCGGGTGATTGAGCCATACGAGCAAAAGTATGGCATCAAAATCCCGGTCATAGCGGCTGGTGGGGTTCATGACGGACACGACATTGCCCGTATGCTTCGTCTGGGAGCGTCCGGCGTGCAGATGGCCACTAATTTCGTCGTTTGCGATGAATGTTCAGTGCATCCCAATTTCAAGAGGATGTATCTGGACTGCAGCGAAGAAGATCTGCAAATCATCAAAAGCCCGGTTGGAATGCCGGGCAGAGCAATCAATAATCCGTTCCTGCGTGGGATGGCTACTGGTGTCGCTACCAAAGTTGTGTGCCCTTTTCACTGCCTCAAATCGTGCAAAAGAGAGCAAGCGCTCTACTGCATTGCTGAGAGGCTGTTGATGGCATACAACGGTGACGTAACCAACGGATTGGTTTTCGCCGGTGCCAAGGCTCATCTGCTGAAGCAGACTACGACCGTCCGCGGATTGTTCCGGGATTTGCTGGACGATCTCAGGCAGGAGGGATTTGTTCCTTCGGTTCAATTGACATGATTACCCGCGCCGTATACCTGGTTGGTCGTCCGGCGCTTTTTTATTAGGTGTATATTTTCATTTGTCCCGATTTTTGCTAAAATAACAGCATGAATATCAATAAAATAGAGCTGGTTAAATCCGATGAACGCGGTGTAATTCTGAACTGCGGGAAGTCCAATTTTATTGCCCGTAGAAAGGGGTCTGTAAGTGCCGACCATTCCCATAATGAGAATGAGGTGATCTATTTGGTCAAAGGTGAAATTGAACTGACCATTGCGAATGAGACTCAAACTGTTAAGTCACCGTCAAAGTTTGTAATATCACCAAATGTATACCATAAATTAATTGCATTAACAGATATTGAATTAATTATTGACCGCAACTGATTATGCATCACTGGAAATTCAACAAGATAATTAAATACATTGTAGAGCGAGGGATTGAAGCGGTTAATAAAAATACCGACGAATTTCCGGTCACAATTGATTATTTGGCGATTTTCGCCAAAGATGAGGCGGAATATCACGACATGATTGAATTTACGCGTGAAATGGGCGAAACAGTAAATAAAAGCATGGCTAAAACAGGAAAGACCATTTTACTGAAAAATCCGGTAGAAACTGAAGCCGGACTTTTGAAAGTAATAAAAATCCGGAAGCCTGACGCTACCCGCCCGCAGCGCGGAGCCCCGGATTTTAAAGTAGGCGATTATCGGGAATTTAAAAATAAATATTTGATGTCAAACAGTAATTTTACGCTTATGCAACGAACGGATTATGAAATGATTGAACTAAAAGGGATTGACGTACTGGTATATTTTCCGAGCAAATTATTTGATGAAAGAAAAAAATAATATGGAAAAATATTTGGAGGAATTTTTTGCTGAGTGGAGAGGGGAAAAATAAGTGCATAGATTAAATTCAAAATTGATTGCTCCCTGCGGTATGAATTGTGGAATCTGTCTGGGGTATTTACGAAAAGACAATACATGTCATGGTTGCAGGGATATGAACAGGAATAAATATTGCAGGAAATGCATAATCAGAAACTGCGCAATACTTAAAAAGAACAAATGGAAGTTCTGCTCAAGTAAATGCCAAAACTATCCATGCCGGCGGCTGAAAAATCTTGATACAAGGTATAAAACCAGATATGGAATGAGTATGCTTGAAAACCTGCAGTTTATCCGAGAGCAGGGGATTAGAAAATTTGTAGCAAATGAGCAAATACGTTGGACATGTAAAAAATGCCATGAAGTTGTATGTGTTCACCGCCCGGCTTGCTTAAATTGCGGAAAAAAATAAGTAAATAAAAAAATATGAATAAAAATAGTGGAAAAGCGGGGCTCCTAAATCATTATTTTATGCCAGATGATGTAAGACTATTTGACTACAATCAAATATTTTCTGTTTCTTCTATGTGGGTTGAATTAGGTATGAAAGATACAATCGCGACATATGATTTGATGGTTCGCGGACTGCCGGAAAATAGAAATTTTCTGCTGTTCGGCGGATTGGAGGAAATTCTAGAAAATATTGTCAATTGGAAATATACGAAATCTGAAGTTGATTTTTTATTGAAAATAAAAAGTATAACGCCGAAAATGGCGAAGCTGATGCGAAACTTCAAATTTAATGGTGACATTTATGCTATGAAAGAGGGGACGGTGTTTTTTTCTAATGAGCCGGTCGTTCGCCTTGACGGCCCAATCTGGCAGATTAATTTATTTACTTTCTTTTTAATAAACGCACTTACGTCCAACACAATCTTTCTTTCAAAAATTGCTAGAAATGTATTAGCTACCCAAGGGAAATATGATCTTATTGTTTGTTCCTCAACGCGTGCACATTCAAATGAATCTTCCCTGAAATTTGGTAGAGCAGCCTATTTACTCGGCGGTCCATCCGCACTTATTCCGGCCTTTGCCAGAAAGTTCAATTTGCCTCATGTAAATGTTAGCACAAAGGCTTACCATGCATTTATAAAATCATTCCCGTCTGAAATTGAAGCAATGAGGTCGGCGATGCGTATATTTGAAAGACTGGATTTTATGATTGATACGTATGACTATAAGCAAGGTGTTAAAAATGTAATTACTGTTGCCAGGGAATTAAAAAAACAGAAGAAAGGTCATGTTATTGGAAATGTTTGCATAGACAGCGGTAAAGATGCTTACGATTTTTTGAAACAATCAAAATATGTAAGAAATGAATTGGATAAATCCGGCTTTACTAAAATAGGGATAACCGTTGCCGGTAATTTTGAGGAGAAGAAAATAGCAATATTAGCAAAAAATAACGCACCTATCTCAAGTATTCTGGCTTGCACAGAATTAGTAACATCGGCAGATGCTCCGAAACTTGAGTCGGTCCTGAAACTAGCAGAAAGACGGGATGGGAAAAAGATAGCGTACAGTGCAAAATTGGCTCCAGGAAAAGAAAGTTATCCGGGGAGGAAGCAGGTTTTTAGATTATTCAAAAATGGTAGAATGGTTAAAGATACGATTGCTCATGAAAAAGAAAGGTTTGGCACGCCACTACTTCAAAAAGTAGTAAGCAAAGGAAGATTGGTATATAAACTGCCGAACCTTGATAGTATTAAACGGCATATTACGAAACAAATTAATTCATTACCAAATAAATTGAAAGATGTAAATAAGAAACACGAATATCCTGTGTCAGTCAGTCCGAAGCTTGAAAAAATTATGAATACACTAAGAAGAATACATAAGAATTGATAATTAAATTTAATACGAATATGTTACAAGAATTCAAAAAATTTGCGCTAAAGGGCAATGTCATGGATATGGCAGTCGGTGTCATCATCGGTGCCGCCTTTGGTAAGATTGTCAGCTCATTTGTATCGGACGTCATAATGCCACCGATCGGTGTTTTAACCGGTGGTGTAAATTTTGACGGACTATTTATTACATTAAAAAAGGCAACCGATACCACCGCAGCTGTCAATCTGAATTACGGATTATTTATCAATGCAATCATTGATTTCCTAATAATTGCTTTTGTAATATTTCTTGCTGTTAAACAGATTAATAAATTGAGGAAAAAGGAAGCAGAAAAACCCGTTGCTCCGTCCGAGGAAATTTTACTGCTGCGGGAAATTAGAGATTCATTAAAAAAATAGGTTAAGCATTTAATTATTTTAACCTTGCGTATATGAGCGATATATATTCAATATTAGGTTGGGGATCACCGGTTGGAACTGGTCTATTCTTGGTTTTTTTAGGACTATTTATCTTCTTACTGGCGCACTCCGACCGTAAAAAGTAAATGGCTAGTATTAGCCACGACTTGCCAAAATTAGAAAAAAAATGTATACTATAGTTACTAAAATAACAAATATGCTATTTTGGCTTAAAACAAAAACAGAGAATAAAAACCTGCAAATGATCGGATTGGCGTTGTTTGTCGCCAGTTTTTTGTTTATTCCGAAAATTGCGCATCTGGATGACAGTCAAACAGTAACGGAAGAAGAAAAACAGCAGATTATTACTGAAACAAATCAGCAAATAAACGAAAAACAGGCTCAAATAGATGAGCTGCAGAAGAAGATAGATCAGTACAAGGAAAATATCGCAATTAAGCAAAGAGAGCAGGCAACTATTCAAAGTGAGGTATCGCTGATTAGTGATCGGATTGCAAAAAAGGAGGCAGAAGTTGAAGCAAAACAGGCAACAATTGAAAAACTGGAATTAGAAATAGCCGACCTGCAGAATAGGATAGGGGAGAAGTCTACTGAAATCGGAGGTGAGAAACAGGATCTCGGAGAAATTATTAGGGAAATGTATGAATATGATCAAAAAACATATTTGGAAGTTGTGATAGCAAATAAGAATTTCTCAGATTATTTCCTGCAGCTGCAGTATATTGAGGAGCTTGGTAATAAAACAAAAGATTCGCTTGATACATTGCAGAATCTTAAGGACACCTTAATTCAGCAGAATGCCAGTTTAGATGAAAAAAAAGCTGATATGGAACTGGAAAGAAACAAGTTGGTTGCTGATCAGCAGGACTTGGAAGGAGAAAAGTCATATCAGGATAATCTGCTGTATCAAACGCAGATGGATGAAGATAAGTTTCAAAAACTGGTTGATGAAGTAAAAGCTGAACAGAACAAAGCAAATTCCACAATTACGGATCTTGAAAGAGAAATGCGCAACAAGTTAGAAGGAGAATCTTATGATGGAAGTGGAGCTGACATAATCGCTGGTACTTCTACATTATCATGGCCTGTTGATCCTTCACTTGGTATATCATGTGGTTTTCATTGTGGCGATTATCCGTTTGCAAGATGGTTTCAGCATAATGCGATTGATATTAGGACACCGCAGGGAACAACACTAAGGGCGGCCGCCTCAGGTTATGTTGCAATTGCGAAAGATGCGGGACTAGGTTACAGTTATATATTAATTGTGCATGGGGATGGTCTAGCAACAGTTTATGGCCATGTCAGTAGGATTGATGTTGCGCCTGACCAGTTTGTCCGTAGGGGAGATGTAATTGGTGCCACGGGAGGAATGCCGGGTATGCCAGGGACAGGAAGTTTTAGTACGGGAGCGCATCTTCACTTTGAAGTTCGAGTTGACGGTATACCGGACGATCCAATGAAGTTTTTACCATAATTTATTTCTTTTTATTTATTGTCTGGCTGTAAATATAAAAAGGGGACCTAAATGGTCCCTTGTATTTTGATATGTGTGGCGTCGTTTAATAAATCTTATAAGACGCCTAAATATACCTATTTTAAATACGGGTCTGATAATGCCTTATATTTGGATATTTCTTTAACAAATGTATCAAAAGAAAGCAATTCAACATTTATGTTCTTATTTACTTTCAATGTTTTAGTTCTTTCTTCAATTATGGAGTTGGATATTTCTTTATTTGAAACAACCAAATATATTTTGTATGGGAAATTCTTATAGGTATTAATCTTGTGAATTATATTATTAGTGAAATGACTTATTTCAGTATCTGGAAAAAATACATCAACAGCATATTTGCCATTCTTGTGATAAACAATAAAGTCAACTTTTAATGTCGTATCATCTACTACAACCCGTGCCTGATTATGGACAAATGGTTCATGGTAATAATCATTAAGAACAACATATACTTCTTGTTCAGCATTGAATCCTCTATCCCATAGTATCTTTGATTTTCTGCTTCTAGTTGCACCTTTTGTATAATTCGTTTCAGTTAAACCAAGCTCTTTTCTAATGTTTGTTATTCCACCAAATTTCCTTTCCAGGGTTTTAACAGTAGGAAGATAAGTGCAGTTTTTCATATCTGATGCGACTGGCCATCTATTATTTTCTTTATAATATTGTCTGAAGCCAGATAAAATATTATCAATATTCCAGGATACATGAAACTTATCATATCCATTTGGTATATTGATTAATCCATTTTCTTGTTTATAGTACTTTGGATGCATACCTATTCCATCACATAGACCTTTTCACCGAATCTGAGATCAATATAATCTATATTCTCTCTTGCTGCCTGATCCGGCGCTTTTTTTTGTAAATATATTTTTAATCTTTCCAGCTGGGTTGCAATATCATCATTTACGGTAAAATATGCTTTCCAGCCTTCAGTGGTTAAAACCGCTATATCTTGTACCGCCTTTACTAAATCACATTCAATTGAGCTATTGACGTTGCTATTGGCAGGATCAGACCTGTTTACATTCTGATTAGAACGATTGGTGTTAAGCGTGGCTTTGTTTATATTGCTATTAGACGAATTAATATTACTATTCAGGTCATCTGTATCATCTTTTTCCTCTTTTGTACTACAAGTTGTCTCCGGAATCAAAAACCTTTCAATCTCAACATTTGTTTTATCCTTGAAACGATCCTTGATAATAATTACCGCATTGACCAGTTCAGGTGATATGATTTGGTCCTTTAATTTGATTATTCGTTTATTCAGATCTTCAATTTTTGGAAAATACGCCCTCACTTCCGCTTCCGGTACTACATGTGTTACTACCCCCTGAAGATCCATATAATAAAACGCTCTTTCAGTTATGAGTGTCAGGTTGGGAATTTTTTCCTTAAGCCGGACGATTAATTTATTTGGAAATCTTTTTGTGATTGTAATCTCGTCCAGAACAAATGCGTCCCACAGTTTCTGCTGAGCCTCATCAACATCGTAAATGAAAAAATTACTCTGTTTAAAAACCAGAAATCTATGCTCACTAAATGACTTATTAACTTCGTTGCTAATCGTTTCGTAAGTCAGCTCCTGATTGCCGGTAACATCAATAACCCTGATCGTAAAATAGGCTGAATAAAAAAAGAAATAGATTAATCCCCCGATGACAAGCAATAATGCTATTATCCTGGGTCGGGTTATGAGTCGCAAAACACTGACCTGCTGTTTCTTTTTTTTGAAATAAGGATTTTCATAAACCGGTTTGTTTACGACTTTGATTTCCCTTTTGCGGAAACCCCGGGCTCTTTTTAATTTCAGTCTATTACGGAACATTATTATTTGTTTTCTTTATACCAATCTTTTTTTGGTTTATAGGATGTTAACGATTGTCGGGAATCCTTAAACCTTTCCAGTGCCAGTTGAATCAGTTTATCAATCAGTTTCTGATACGAAATACCGGATGCTGCCCATAATTTGGGATACATGCTGATTGAGGTAAATCCGGGGATCGTATTCACTTCGTTTAAATAGATTTTTCCAGTTTTTTTATCAATCAGGAAATCAACCCGTGCCATACCGGCACAGTCCAGAGTTTGATAAGCCTTGATTGCCATTTTTTTAATACTATCCGCTGTCTTCTTGGAAAGTTTTGCAGGGATGATGGATCTGGATTTATCGTCAACATACTTGGCATCGTAATCGTAGAATTCATTACTGGGAATTATTTCACCCGGAACAGATGCTTGCGGGTCATTATTCCCTAATACGCTCACCTCTATTTCTCTCGGTTTTTTAAGACCCTGCTCAATCAATAGCTTTCTATCATACCGTGAGGCCTCTAAAATTGACGATACAAGGCCTTTTTGATCGTTTGCGAGCCCTATTCCCACAGAAGAGCCCAGATTAGCAGGTTTTACAAATATCGGGTATTTGAGGGTTTTACGGATTGCTGAAATAAGCTTGTTTTGACTCGCTGCCCATTCTGTTCTAAGGAAACTGACATACGGCAGAACCGGCAGTCCGGCCTGCATAAATAACTGCTTGGACACTACCTTGTCCATCGCAACTGATGATGCTAAAACGCCGGCGCCGACATACGGGATATTTGCCAATTCCAACAGTCCCTGCAGTGTTCCATCCTCGCCGTACGGCCCGTGAATTATCGGGATGATAACATCCAATCCTAATACACTTTCCTTTGCACCAGATTTAGACATCTGTACCAGTCCCTGTTTGGTGGAATCCGGAGTCACCATTTTTTCAAATTTAGGCAGAATTTTTTTTGTCCCGGCTTTTAGTGTTGCAAACGCAGTCGTGCCGGCGATCCATTTTCCGGCTTTAGTTATGCCTATCGGGATAATTTCGAATTTCTTTCGGTTAAGGGAGTTTATAATACTTTCAGCAGATACTATTGATACTTCATGTTCTCCGGATCTTCCGCCGAAGATCACCCCTACTCTAATTTTTCTCTGGCTCATTTTAAGCGTCGTAAAATATTAAATGACTATTCTAGGAATTTGAGAATTTATCCTTGTAACGACCTCATAATTAATTGATTTGGTATCCGAAGCAATCTGGTCGGCAGTTATTTCCTGCTTGCCTTGTCGGCCAATTATCACAACTTCATCCCCTACCTCCGCTGAGTCCGCTGCAGATACATCAATGATGGTCAGATTCATACACACCTTGCCGATTACCGGGCATTTTCTGCCACCAACTAGCACAATACCCTTATTGGAAAGCTGTCGGCTATAACCTTCATTATAACCGATCGGCAAAATCGCAATTACCGAATCCTTTTTTAATTTATATGAGCATCCGTAGCCGATCAGTGATCCTTTGGGCAGATGCTTAATTTGTATTATTTTAGTTTTCCAGGATAAAACCGGCTGTAACTCAAAATCAGGAAATTTTTTATGCACCGTAATTTCATTATTTTCCGAAGGCCATAAACCGTAAACAGCTATACCCACGCGAACCATGTTGAAATGAGTATTGGCGGAGACAAGTGTTGCCGCACTACACGCGGCATGCGGTATGGAAATTTTTATCCCCATCCTTTGGAGCGAAAACAGCAAATTACGGAACTTTTCTATTTGTGAATTTGTGAAAGTCCAGTCATTATTTTCCGAATCAGCAAAATGAGTAAAGACGCCGATGATTTTAATCATGTTCAATTTTGAACACTTTTCAATAAAATCAGTTGCCTCATCTGCCAGTATGCCGAGCCTAGATGTCCCTGTGTCAATTTTAATGTGAATTTTAGCAATAATATTCAAACTACCCGCTAATGCTGAAATTTCTTCTGCTGTTTCAAAGTCATAAACCACCAAATCAACATTCTGTTCAATTAGTTCTTTAATCTGCCCTTTTTCATAATAGCTCAAGACAAGGATTGGAGTATTTAATGATTTACTCCTTAGCAGTAATGCCTCGGTTCCATTTACAACCCCTAAATAATCAACACCTGCTTCTGACAATATGTTAGCGACCTCAACAATGCCGTGTCCGTAGGCATTGCTTTTTATAATCGGCATCAATAGAACATTCGGTCCTGTCAGCTCTTTGAATTGGGCAAGATTGTGTTTAAGCGCTTGTGAATCAATTTCTATCCATGTAAGATTTTCAGACATCATTTATTTTTGTTTTATTAATTCCAAACCGCCCAAATACGGCTGCAATTTCTCGGGTACCGCTACACTGCCGTCGGCCTGTTGGTTTTGCTCCAGAATTGCCGGAAATATTCTACTGGTAGCCAAGCCAGATGCATTCAGTGTGTGTACAAATATACTTTTAGCATCCTTACCTTTGTATCGGATATTTCCGCGTCGCGCCTGATAATCTAATGCATTGGAAATACTGGAAACTTCTTTATAGGTATTCATACTAGGAATCCAAACTTCAATATCAACCGTTTTAGCCATGGCGCTTGAAGTATCGCCCGCCGCCAGTTGTACAGTATTATAATGCAGGTTCAGACCCTCAACAAGTTCCTGCGCGTTTTTAACCAGCTCTTCAAACGACTGCCAGGAGTCTTCCGGTTTCGTGAGATGAAACATTTCAATTTTATTGAACTGATGGCCACGTATCATTCCACGCTCCTCTGTGCGATATGCGCCCGCCTCCTTTCTAAAGCATGTTGAAAAGGCAAAATACTTTAGCGGCAATTTACTGACATCCAAAACTTCGCCGGCATGGTAATTACCCATCATCATTTCACTGGTTGCATTCAAGCAGAGTTTATCATCATCAGTCCAGTAGAGATCATCTTTAAATTTCGGCAGATGACCGGAAATATAAGCTGAGTTCTGATTTAAAAGGTACGGCGGAATCATGAATTGGTAATCAGGATGTGCTCTATGATAGTCTATAAAGTAATTTAATAGCGCCCATTCAAGTAAAGCGCCGGTACCGGTATACGCCCAAAACCCTGATCCGGACATTTTGGCTGACCGTTTGTAGTCTATCAGACCTAAATTAGTTGCGATTGCTACGTGGTCCTTCGGCTTGAAATCAAATTTCGGTTTTTCAGCGAAAGTGCCGATAATTTTATTATTTTCTTTTCCGCCCGCGACTACGTCTTCGGCGGGAATATTCGGAAGCGCGCCAATTAATGAATTATAGTCAGATTCTAACTGTTCAAGTTTTAAATCCAGCTGCTTGATTTCTAAACCGGTTACCTTCATCAGCTTTACCGTGTTCTGATCCGGTTTTGTTTTGGACGCCTTGTTTCTTTTGGCCTGCAGTTCCTCCTTTTTGGTCAAAATTGTCCGACGTTCCACATCAAGTTTAATAATTTTATCTAAATCAAAATCTTTTTTCTCCAGACGTTTGAGCAAAGCTTTTTCAACTTCTTTTTTATTTTCAGTTATATATTTAATGTCCAGCATATATTTAAAGATACTTGATTATTTCTTCAATATTTTTTCTCCGGTTGTCAATTTGATAATACTCATCCTTGCTAAGATCCATTAAGTATTTTTTATACGTATCTTCAATGAATAGCGCGCGATATGGAAATCCTGGTGGGAAGTATTTATGCGCTTTATCGGTAAGTTCGCCATGAATAGCATGGTGCACAGTGTGTATTTGATCCGGAGATTTTACTAAACAGGTAACGGAAGTAAAATGCGCCGATCTTTGTTTTGGTGGAATATCCTGAATCTTTTCTTTTAATAATCTAAGCGCTTCTTCATCTGACATGTGGTATCCTAACCAGCGCCTGGATTTTATACCCGGCTCGCCGTTAAGATAATCAATCTCCAGACCGGAATCTTCCGCAATGGTGGGGATTTTAGCAATTTGATAATAATAGACAGCCTTGCCCTGCGCGTTTTCAGTAAATGTCTGTCCGTTCTCTTCAAATGAGTCTTTAATATTCATGCTTTCTAAAGTTTCCACATCAATGCCAAAATCATTGAGCAACTTTGTATATGCTTCAATTTTTGCGGGATTACCTGTTGCGATTAGTACCTTCATATTTATAATTCTAATTTATCATTAATATTTTTCATTGCTTCCAGCGACAACCCGGCGAATTCTTCCAGTGTCAAACCGATCTCGCTGCACCTGCTGATTGTTTCACGGTTTGCTCCTCTGGCAAATGATTTCTCCTTAAAACGGTTCAGGATATTATCAACTGTTAAAGATTTCAACTTTTTTTCCGGGATGACTAATGCAGAAGCCACTATTAGTCCGGTTATCGGGTCGGTGCAAAATAATGATTTAGCTATGAGTGATCCTCTCGGTATACCGTGTATTGCATTGTGGGTAATTACTGCATCTACGATTTCTGGTTCCATGCCGATTTCTCTAAGCATTTTACCTCCTACCAGCGAATGTTTTTTTTCATCATCTTTTGTTGTTTCGTAGTCAATATCGTGCAGCAAACCGGCAAGCGCCCATTTTTTCTCATCCTCTCCGAAACGCTGTGCTAGTTTTTTCATAACAGCTTCAACAGCCAGGGAATGTTTGATCAAATTTTTGCTTTGGATATTTTTTTCCAAAAAGACTATGGCGTCTTGTCTGTCCATTTTATTCCGGTTTTAATGTCGGGAACAGAATTACTTCTTTTACGCTATGGGTGTTCGTTATTACATTAACCAGTCGGTCAATTCCCATGCCGAAACCTGCAGTTGGAGGCATTCCGTATTTCAAGGCTTCCACAAATTCCTCATCTTTTTTCATTGCCTCCTCATCACCCTTCTTCGTTAGTTGTGATTGGTGTTTAAATCTTTCCTCCTGTTCAACCGGATCGTTTAATTCACTGTAAGCATTGCATAATTCAATTGTACCGCCGACCACAATCTGAAAACGTTCAACATATTTCGGCCTGCCTGGTATCTGCTTAGCCAACGGTGACAGCTCAATTGGATGATTAATGATAAATGTTGGATTAATAAATGTCGGTCGGACAAATTTTTTAAATAATTCATCGGCAATTTTTCCCTTACCCCATTCTTGTTCCACTCTTAATCCCTTCTTCTTTGCAATATCAACTATACTGTTTTCATCATATTCGTCTAAATCCACACCGCAAGCTTTTATCAGCGCTTCACGGTAGTCAACCTTTTTATAGGGAGGGGTAAAATCCAAATCGCAATTATTATAGCTAAGTATTGTTGACCCCGTTACTTCTTTTACGAGATTAAATAATAACTGCTCAGTAAATTTCATCAGTTCTTTATAATCTTTATATGCCCAATAGAATTCTATTTGGGTAAACTCCGGGTTATGAGAGTAATCTATACCTTCATTTCTGAAACAGCGCGCAATTTCAAATACCTTCTCAAATCCACCGACAATTAATTCTTTCAAATATATTTCAGGGGCAATTCTTAAAAACAGATCCGTATTCAAAGCGTTATGGTGTGTTTTGAAAGGCTTGGCGATGGCGCCGGATGCTACTTGCTGCAAAATTGGTGTATCAACCTCAATAAATCCTTCATCTGTGAAATAGTTTCTGATGAATTGTACTACCCTACTTCTGGTAATAAATATTTTCTTTACTTCTTCGTTGGAAAGTAAATCCAAGTATCTCTTCCGATACCTCGTTTCAATATCCTTTAAACCGTGCCATTTTTCAGGCAGAGGCATCAATGCTTTTGAAATTAACAGGAACCCGGAAACCAGAATTGTGTTCTCGCCTTTTTTGGTAATAAACGATGTCCCGGTTACCTCAATAAAATCACCAACATCAATATTGTTTCCGAAAAAAGTATATACATCGTCGCCGACAATATCTTTTTTAAAGTATAGTTGAATTTTTTCTGATTCATCCTCAAGGTGGGCAAAGGTTGAACCGCCGTGCTTACGAATACTTCTTAGCCTGCCGACAATTTTAAGTTCCAGTTTTGATTCTTCAAAGTTCTTAAAATCTGCAAGGATCTCCTTAATTGTATGCGACCTGTGAACTGTTGACGGGTATGGGGAGTCAATTACTGATCGGATATTATCAAGTTTTTGTTTTCTGGTCGTTTCCTCGTCCAGGTAATCAATATTCTCCATTGAAGTATTGTATTTAGTTAGATTAATTGTCCAAAGTATTATAACATTGTCCTACTGTTTTTTCAAATAAAAAACCCCACAAATGTGGGGTTTTAGCATATGTTTAATTAATCAATCTCAATAATCCTGAATTGCTTGAATCCTTGCGGAATTTTTACTTCTACAATATCACCAACTTTTTTACCTAAAAATGCCTTACCTATCGGCGATTCATTGGAAATCCTTCCGTTAGACGGATCCGCCTCATTAGAACCGACAATGGTATACACTGATTCTAAGTTATCGGAAGAAATTTTTATTTTTGATCCGACAACTACTGAATCAGAAAGTTTACCTGATTCAATTACCTGGCAGTTTTTGATTACGTGTTCCAGTTCAATAATTTTTCCTTCGGCAAACGCCTGCTCTTCTTTTGCTTCTGTGTATTCGGCATTCTCTGATAGATCACCAAGTTCTTTTGCTTCACGAATCCGCTCCGCAATTTGCTTTCGCTTAGTCGTCTTTAAAGTCTGCAGCTCTAGTTTTAATCTCTCAAGACCCTCTTTGGTAATAAATGTATTATTGTCTTCCATTTTGTTGCTAAAACCGATTAAATTAACCTATTTTTTTAAAGGTAGTGTTAAAGATACGCAATATAATTAAGTTTGTCAAGTAAAATATTATCTATTTTGAAAAGTACCAGTTTAATGCGTCGCGAGCAACGGGAAGCGCAACTGAACTGCCCTCGCCACCCTCTTCAATTAGCACCGCAACAACTATTTCCGGAGTATCATAAGGTGCAAAGCCGACAAACCAAGCGTGTGTTTTACCGCTAGAACCAAACTCTGCTGTTCCGGTTTTTCCGGCAGCGGCAACTGGTAAGCTCTGTAGGCCCGCCGCGCTTCCACTGGTTACAGCCTGTCTTAGACCCTCCCTGACAATTTTCAAATATGCTGAATCAATAAAGTCCTTCCTAATGACCGTCGGCTGGATTTTTGATGATACGTTTGAATTGCTGGCATTAATGTATTGAACTAAAAATGGTTTGTACAGTGTGCCGCCATTTGCGATGGCAGCAATGTAATTTGCCACCTGTAGCGGAGTAACCAAAATATCACCCTGGCCGATAGCTAAGTGATAGGTGTCACCGAGGTACCAGCGTTCACCTTTTGTTTCTAGCTTCCACTGTTCTGTGGGAAGAAATCCTGTAGATTCGCCCGGCAAATCAATATTAGTCTTTTCACTGACACCGAACAGACTGGCATATTTTACAATCCGTTCAAGTCCTAATCCTTCCATTTCGTCATTACCACCGCCAACTAAGTAAAAAAATGTATTAACTGATTCAGCTAGGGCTTTTCTGACATCTGTTATACCGTGTCCGCCGGCCTTCCAATCCGGAAAGAATTGAGGCCCGGCTTTTATTCCACCGGTGCTGACTACTGTTGTACTACCGGTGATTATGCCTTCCTGCAGTGCGGCCGCTGCGATTACAGGCTTGATTGTGGAGCCGGAAGGATATTGACCGGTAATACTTCTCATAAATAAAGGTCGCGACGGATCATTCAGTAAATCGCTAAATTGTCCCGGCTGTAAGCCTTTGGCAAAATCATTGGCGTCATAACTTGGTACGTTTACCAGCGCCAATACCTCGCCGGTACGGGGATCAAGCGCAACCGCAGATCCGCCCGGGGCGCCGATGCGTTCTAACACGCCGTTTATGCTGTCATAAAGCACCTTCTGCAATCCGATATCAATAGTCAGTGTGAGATTTGAGCCTGACTCGGGTTCCTGGCTGGCGACCACTTTTTTCTCCTTGCCGAGCGAATCAACTTCAATTCTTTTTTTGCCGTCCTTGCCTTTCAATAATTTTTCGTAATATAATTCCAGTCCGGTTTTTCCTACATAATCATTCATTAAATATTCCCCATTCTCGGAATTTGCATACTCCGCCTCGGATATTTTTCCGGTATACCCGATAGTATGCGCGGCAATTACCGGATTCGTGTATTCTCTGCTGTCGCGTATGGCAATCACGACACCCGCCATTGATTTACTCTCAATTTGTAATAGCAGTGCTTTGGCATAATCAATGTGTTCTTGAATCACCACCGGTTCGTATGAAACACTTGGTGACTTTGTAACAAGTGCCCTAATATCATCTGCCGGCACTTCAAGAATTCTGGCGATTAAATCATATATTTTTTGCTGTTCCTTTTCATCGTCAGGAAAGTCAGCGGGTATGATATTCAATGAAAAGTTTGCCACATTTCTGACCAATAATTCACCGTTACGATCATACATTACTCCCCTTCTAGCTTTGATTGTTTCTATACGAATTCTATTTCCATCCGAAATATCACGATAGTAAGCGCCTCTGAACATTTGGAACCAGATGCTTCTAAATAATAGAATTGCGATGCCAAGCAACAGAACCAAAAAGAATGCCCGGAGTTTTGACAATTCAACGGATACTTTTAATGCTGTTGAGCTAAATTTTGAATCCGGTAAATCATTTCCCAAACTGAAGTTACGGCTGTAGTTTCCAACATGCCCGTCTTTAATGTTTTCAGAGCTACCATAGATATCAAATGGGTTAAAACGTTTCATACTATTTTCTTACTAAAAATTGATTTTGAAAACGTTTAGTCAATGTACGCAGGAGCAGAAATAAAATCAACGCCGATATTCCGTTCACACCTGCCTGCACCAAAATTCCCGACCAGAGATGAGGAATCTGGTAAATTGTAATCGTCAAACTGTTTGTGTAATAGAATAACACTGAAGCGGCAAAAAATAGCAAATTGTAGATAATACTTCCCGTAATTGCCATCAAAACAAACGGGAGCAGTGATTTGTTGGTCAGTAAATTTTTTAGTAAATAATACAATACAATAGAAGTAATTATGGTAATTACTATAAATGTTCCGAACGGCATTATGGAATAAACCTCATGTAAGGCACCGATTAAAAATGACCACCACAAAAGCGGAATTAATTCCAATCGAAATGCCAGCAAAGTTAAAAACAGCACTACGACACTAATCGGTGCAATCCCGACAACAAACGGCTCAATAAAACTTATTTGAATTATTAGTACAGCAAAAATTACAATTGCAATTGAAATATTTTTTGACATTACTAACGGATTATTATTGAAACAATTTGTAATCTGTCTAATGTGACAGGTGGCTGAATTGAAGCGGTCTGGAATAGTTCTTCAGTTTGATTTGATATTGAACTTACTTGCCCGATCACTAAGCCTTCAGGAATGTTTTCCTCAATGCCGGAACTGACCACTATTTGATCAGTTAAAATTTCTTCTGACTGTGGGATCAGCTGCATTTCCAGTGAAAGCCCCAGTTTGCCGACAACCACTCCCGGGCTGTTGGTGCTGTTTTGCACATATGCACCAATTGAACTGTTTGAATCAGTAATCAATATCATATTAGAATCATTTTCTGAAGCTTCAACAATTTTCCCGACCAATATCCCTTCCTTATAAACAACCGGCATTCCGACTGCGATTCCATCGTTTGTTCCGCGATCAAGGATATATAGCTGGGTACCGGGGTGAGGTGATTTTCCGATTATCTGTGCTGCCTGAAACTCATAGTTATTAGTCTTCAGGTATTCAACTTCCTGCTGTAACACTTCGCTTTTAGTCATTAATGAATGCAGTCGCGCGTTTTCAATTAAAGCGTTACTGAGCTGATTCTGAAGCTCCTGATTGTTCCTGCCTAGCTCAACGGCTGACTTTATGTTCTCAGAAGCAAAAAATCTCAAACCGGCGTTGTAGGTTATTTTCTCTATCGGACGCAGTACATAAAAAATTGCATTTTCAACCGGACGCAAAATACCAACAGAGTGCAAAAAAACTAGTAGCACAGTGGCTACCAAAATCAGAAGCAATACGTTAATCCTTATATTAAAGATCTTCTGTTTCATGTATTAATTAAATGTTACTTTAAATATGTATCTTCCTGAGTTGAAAGAACAAACAGATCTTTCACTGAGTCAATATCCTCCAATATTAAGCCAGTACCCCGGACAACAGCGGTTAATGGATCATCAATTATGTGAACAGGAATTCTGACCTCTTCTTGAATCGCTTTATCCAAACCCCTGAGCAATGCTCCGCCTCCGGATAAGACAATTCCTCTTTCATAGATATCCGCTACTAATTCCGGCGGAGTCGCTTCAATTGTATTTTTAATATTTTCAATAAATAATCTCACGGTTCTGGCCAGAGCTTCCTGCAGTTGAGCGGAATTAATGATTACTTCTTTCGGCAAACCGGTTATTAAATCTCTTCCGCGCATTTTTGTCTCCCGAATTTCTTTCTCAGGATACGCAGATCCGATTTCAATTTTGATCTGTTCGGCGGTTCTTTCGCCAAGCAATAAATTAAACTTATCACGGGCATACTGAATAATATTACTGTCCAGTTCATTACCAGCTACCCGCAATGATTTCCAGGTTACAATACCTCCCAAAGAAATCACGGCAATCTCGGTGGTGCCGCCGCCGATATCCACAATAAAGTTTCCAGTGGAAGTCTGAATCGGCAACCTGGCTCCTACGGCGGCCGCCATCGGCTCTTCAATCAGAAAAACCTGTCTGGCTCCAGCATTCAATGCGGCGTCTTCAACCGCCTTGCGCTCCACTTCCGTAACGCTCATAGGAATCCCGATTACTACCCTTGGTCTTGGAAGGATTGAGAACGATTCCCGATGAACCTTTTCAATAAAATGTTTAAGCATTTTTTCTGTTACTTCAAAATCAGAAATTACGCCGTCCGCCAACGGTCTGGTTGCGACAATATGAGCGGGTGTTTTTCCGATCATGTTTTTTGCGTCATTGCCAACCGCCAGGATCTGGTCCGTTCGGACATTGATCGCAACAATTGAAGGTTCGTTAATTACTATCCCCTTATCTTTTACATACACCAAAGTATTGGCCGTTCCAAGGTCAATGCCAATATCTTGTGAGAATCTTCCGAATAAAGAATTAAACATTTGTTCCTTTAATTATCCCAATTGCTTCGTTTAATTTACACATCTTTGTTTCGCCGGTCTTTCTAATCCTCATTTCCACATCTCCACCGGTCTTTTTGCTTACGACAATTCTTACAGGAATGCCAATCAAATCAGCATCTTTTAGCTTAGAACCCGCTGTTTCTTTACGGTCATCATATAATACTTCAAGTCCATTTTTCTGTAAAGAAGCGTAAATAGCGTCCCCCTCCTCATCGTTATTAATGCTGATTAAGTGGATGTCAAATGGAGCGATTTCTTTCGGCCAAATTATACCGTTTGCATCGTTATTTATCTCCACAACCGTTCCCAGTGCTCTTCCTAAGCCGATACCGTAACAGCCCATGATGATTTCTTTTCTAACTCCATCTTCATCTGTATACATTAAGTCAAAAGCTTTTGAAAATTTTGTCTTTAAGGGAAAAATGTTACCGACTTCAATTGACTTTTTTTCCAATAAATCTTTGCTCTTACATTCCGGACAGGAGTTTTGTTCATTAATAATTTCTTTGTTTACTGCCACCTCGCATTTCGGGCAAAGATATATTAAATCTTCACCGGAGGCAGTCACTGTTTGAAATTCATGCGAATATTTGGAAAAGGTACCACCTGATGCAAAAGTGAGATATGTAGATTCTCCGATTCCGATCCGATTGAATATATTCTTGTATGCAATCTTTGATTTTTCATAATAATCCTCAAAATCCGCTTCATTTTTATGAAAGGAATAAAGATCCTTCATCATAAATTCCCGCCCGCGCAGGATCCCAGATTTTGCCCGAAGTTCATTTCTAAACTTTGTCTGGATTTGGTAAAGATATATCGGAAGATCTTTATATGAATTAATGTATTGTTTCACCAAAGGCACCACAATCTCTTCATGGCTCATGCCCAGAACATATTTTTTACCAGTTGCTGATTCCAGATGAAACAAAATATCAATATTTTCGCGGCCGGTTATTACATAATTTTCATGTGGATGCAAAGCCGGCATATATATTTCCTGACCGCCGATTGCATTTATTTCTTCCCTAATAACTTTTTCAATTTTCTTTAGTACACGCAAACCGAGCGGTAGATATGTGTATACTCCCGCCGTCAGTTTGTTAATAAATCCGGCCCGCACTAATAATTGCGCATTAGTGCTTATTTCATCCTTCGGCGCATTTTTGCTTGTTTTTGGGAATAGAGTTGATTGTTTCATGTTTATCCGGTTAAATTTTTCATAAATCCGAAAATACTGTCCTTGAAACGGGATATATCTCTGATACTTACCAGTATAACCAGTCCAATTAGAATAAAGAAGCCGGCTGTATGGATCATTGATTCCAGTTTTTGTGATACCGGTTTGCGCCGGATCTTTTCAATTAGAAGAAACAGTACCCTTCCCCCATCCAGTGCAGGAAACGGTAAAAAGTTTAAAATCATAAGGTTAATGGAAAGTAGGGCGGTGAACTGAAGCAGATAGATGAAGCCCAGTTTCGCCACTCTTGAAGTCATCACGGCAATGCCAATCGGACCGGAAATATCCGCCGGTACCGTTTGTTTGACTATTAGATTCTTCAATAACTCGTAGAATGCCACCAATATTTGCCAGGCAACAGAAAAAGACGCCTTTATACCCTCAAAAATTGCCCCATACCAAGGATATGACACGATCGCTGTTTCTACGAGGCCGGTGCCCATTTTACCGATGCCAGACTGATCAATATCCTTTAGAATAATCTCGGATGTGATAGTTTCATTGCCACGTGACAGTTCAACGCTGATTGTTTGATCCAGTTTCGGTGAGGTATATGCAATTAAACCTTCAACGCTATCAAACTTTTTTCCATCAATTGACAGAATATTATCCCCTACCTGCAGACCGGCATTGAACGCCGGTGATTCTTCCAAGACAGACAAAACTTGGATCTTTTCATCGCGAATACGGTCCATGGGCAAATCGTCATTTACAACTGAAGGCAGACCGATAAAAAAACCGATACTCAACAAAATAACTGCCAGTACAAAGTTCATAAATACTCCGCTGGAAAGTATCACCGCTCTCTTCCATATTTTCAGGTGAGCAAAACTGTCTTTATCTTCCTGATGATCACCTGACTCGCCTTTTATTTTTACAAAACCACCAAATGGAATCCAGTTGATTGAATATATTGTTCCTTTTCGCTTAATGCCGAAAATTCTCGGTGGGAATCCAAAACCAAATTCTTCAACTGCGGCGCCAAGTTTTTTTGCCGCGAAAAAATGTCCTGCTTCGTGCACGAATATTATCAAGCCAAGTACTACGACTAAAATAAGAATGGTAATTATCATAATTTATACGGTCATTATTTCTTTTTCTTTTTTTTCAGCGATCTCTCTTATTTTTTCTATAGCTGAATCAGTCTCTTGCTGTAATGTTTTTTGTGCTGCAAACATTTCATCTTCGGATATCGCCTTATCTTTTTCCAAAGCTCTTAATTCCTTAATTGCTGATTCTCGGGCGGCACGTACTGCAATTCTGGCATCTTCAACTTTGGAATTGATTAATTTTACCAGCTCAAGTCTTTTTTCCTCAGTGAGTGTTGGTATGCTGATACGGATCTGCTGGCCTTCATTTACCGGTGACAAACCAATTTCAGAAGCATAAATTGCATTTTCAATGGCTTTTAAGACTGACTTGTCCCAAGGCTGGATGAGCAACGATCCTTGATCCGGCGCAGTGATTGTTGCTAACTGTAGTAACGGCTGTTTAGCGCCATAGCATTCTACTGATACATTTTCAATCAGATTTGGCGTAGCTCTGCCAGATCTTATTTTGGAAAGCTCAAATTTAAGGTGCTCAATCGCTTTTTCGGAGTCTGTTTTAAAATTATTGATTTGGTCCATGCTAAGCTTATTAATAATTATTTCTTTTTTGGCGCAAATGTGCCGGCATATATGATTTCCGGTGATTCGGGATCCACTAACAGGGTCGTAATTTTTCTGCCGGAAGGAAATGTTTCAATTGTTTTCCAGGTTGTACTTGCATCAGTTGTTTTGTGAACAACTTTTCCGATTGTAAAATACATTTCGTCAGTATTATCCGGGTTTACACCTACAGTTGATATCGGCACTGAACCAAATGGAAAAAGCGTAGTGATCGGCTGCCATGTTAATCCAGAATCCGGACTTTTTATTAATCCATAATTTGTTGCAAGATAAAGAATCTCAGGATCATTTTCCGTAAATGTAAACCAGTTAATGGTAGTAGCCCCCGGCCAATCCTTAAAAGCATCCTTTGTAATCAATGTCCAGTTACTGCCCCCATCCGATGATTTATATATGCCCTGATCTAATGAAACGGCATATATAATTCGCGTATCTCTTGTGCTTACATACAGCCGCTTAATTGTTGTTTTCAACGGTGAATCCGAGTTAAGAGTTGTCCAGGTTTCGCCGGAATCAATACTTTCAATGATTTGTCCGTCCTGAGTCGCGGCAATAATTCTTGACGTGTCGTAGTAGTCAATATTTACGGATACAATGATCTGACCGCGCGGTTCAAGATAAATAGTTTCCCAATTTGCCCCGTCATCCTTCGTTTTGATTATACTTGATCCGGTTGCCGTATAAACTGTTTCGGGGATTAGTGGGTCAATACTAATTGTTGAATAGTTTCCTGAGCTAATTCCAAATGCTGTCCAGGTCTCGCCGCGGTCTTTGGTACGCCATATACCATTGCTGTCTGTACCGATGTAGATTATATCTTTATTTTCAGGATGGAAAACCATTACAGTCGGATTAACATTATTGAGAGTGATTGTTTTGTTCTTTTCCGCGCGAACAAAAACTTTTTGCATCCATAATTCAGCGCTGTCATCCGAACGAAAAACACCCCCATCAATTGACTTTGTGGAAGAAATACTAACACATCCTGCTCCGGAAAGTGCGATTGAAAACAACAATAGGATAAATAATGATAGTGATTTACGCATTGGATTTAATTGTTAAAAAATAATTTTCTAGTGCCAATTGAGGATTAATGCTATTAGTAAATTTTTCTTTTATGGAAAATAGTTTTTTTTGTTGGCTTATCAGATCTGCAAAAGAGTATTTGGCGGAGAGTTTTCTTAATACAGGCAGTTCAGCAGTGTTTATAATTTGTTTTTCCAGATAATTCTTAATTAAAATGCAATCATGCACAATTATGCTGAAATAATTTATTAAATCACTTGCATTATCAATTCGTTCCTGATACTTTTTTAGTCCTAAATACTGCTGAATACATGCAAATTTTTCCGGGATGCCACTATTGTAAACCGACAATATTGCCTGAATATCATTTAAATATTTTTCGTATTTTTCTTGGTCATTATAGTATTCTATTGCTAAACCGGGCTTTCCCATCGCTAGCGCGGCGATTGTATCAGCTTTCAAAATATCACAGCCGCTATTTTGCAACATGTCTCTTATCTTTGATTTGGCGACTAATGAAAACTGGATAATTTGGCAACGTGATACAACAGTTGATGGAAGCGACTCTGTGTTCTCAGCAATAAGAATTATAATTGATTTTCCGGGAGGTTCTTCCAAAGTTTTTAGCAGAGCATTTGCCCCCTCAATATTCAGTTCATCGGCTGTATTGATAATCCCCACCTTTCTCTTACTTAAGAGGGTTGTTTTGTAAAAGTTATTTTGAAAAATTCGCAATTCACCCACAGAAATATTTTTTTTATCGGCCTCCTTCTGTAATAAATGAAAATCCGAATGAACATTTTTATCAAACTGCAGACATGAATCACATTTCCCGCAAGCTTTTATATTTTTGAGCGTGTCCCCTCTCTGACATAATGACGCTTTAGCAAAGCTATTTGCCAACTTGAATTTGCCTATTTTTCCAGGACCAACAAATAAGTATGCGTGAGTAAATTTCTGGCCACTTATTGTATGATCCAGAAATTCTACTATCTTTTCGTTTCCTATAAACTCTTGTGGCGCCATATATGCAAATTAATTAACCGTTTTTATTATAAAATAACCTCATAATTTGGAGGATAATGCAATCATATCACATTCTAAAGCACCATTCAAGCCGTATTTTGTCAACTATGAACCGATGTTTTAATATTTTGTAGGGTTTCTGCTGCGGTTTTTCCCCAGCTAAATCGCTTGATTCTTAAGTATCCGTTTTTTACCAGGTTATCCCTTACAAAACCCTCATTGTTTATGACCGATGACACTGATTTTGCGATTGCGGCGGGTTCATTTGGGTCAACAAGTAGCGCGGCATCTCCCACTACTTCTGGAATTGAGGCTGAATTTGAAGCTACGACCGGCGTGCCCACCGACATTGCTTCAAGTGGCGGTATACCAAACCCTTCATAAAAACTTGGAAATACAAAAACCTCAGCCGATTTAAGCAGTAATATTCTTTCTTCTTCAGTAACCCAGCCGGGCTGTATAACATGGTCTTCCAGCCCGTACTCCATGATCTTTTCTTGAGCTGACTCAAAGCGATATCCGGGTTTTCCGATCAAGACTAATTGACCATCATAATTGTAATTCTTTTTCAAAATATTGAAGGCCTCAATTAAACCGGAAATATTCTTCTTTTCTTCAAGTCTGCCGATATATATGACAAATGATTTTTTGATACGGTATTTTTTTAAAATAAGATCAATCTCGTTTGATGATAAATCAGCCTGTAGTCGAGAGTTGTCATAAGCAAGAGGTATCACAGTAATTTTATTTTCGTATTTTTGCCCAAACAGTTCCAAAATCTCTGACTTTGTAAAATTAGAGATAGTTAGAATCTTTTTTGCATGTTTAAGCGCAAATCGGGCTGAAAAACGATGGTAGTCATACTCATTACTGCCGTACTTACCCATTGTAAAAATTTTTACTAAAATATTTATCAGCCATTTACTGAATGATGTTTTATAACCGATTGAATTCTTGGAATACAGTTTGTGGAATCTTTCAAAGCCAACATCATGCAGTGTTGTTACTGTGTTCTTCGGATGTATAACAGGAATTGTGTGAGCGGGAACAAAAAGAACATCGGGTTTTCTATAAAACATCTCCCAGGAAAGCCTTATCTGAGTCCATAAAAATTTTGGTGGCCATTTTAG
This sequence comes from Patescibacteria group bacterium, assembly GCA_041666485.1. Lineage (GTDB taxonomy): Bacteria > Patescibacteriota > Patescibacteriia > UM-FILTER-42-10 > UM-FILTER-42-10 > JAHJEX01. The sequence continues at coordinate 38,414 of JBAYGW010000001.1, forward strand.
CACTTTGCTGACAAAATTGGCCGGCAATTCGGCAAGCTCGCCCCTCAGCGGTTCCTTGGAATACAAAATAAACTGATCATTTGGATCAGCGATTTTTTTAAATTCCTGAATTAGATAATAGGCATACCACTCTGTTCCGGTTCTTCTTAGTTCATTTGCTCTGGAAGCATCAATGCCAATTATCATAAGGTTCAGTAATGAATTTATTTTGTTTCTAATATACTGCGCTTATAGGAATCCAAATTTTCCAGGGCAATTCCCGTACCTCTCACAACCGAAAGTAACGGCTCGTCGGCGACATATGAAGGAACACCGGTGGTTCTTGTGAGCAGTTTATCAATATTTCTTAGTAAACCTCCGCCGCCGCTAATTACAATTCCACGGTCAATAATATCAGCGGCAAGTTCCGGAGGCGTATCTTGAAGCACGTCCTTGACCGCCAGTACAATACCTCTCAATTCTTCTTCAATAGCTTCAGTAACATCATCACTGGTCGCGGTGATTGTGCGCGGTAGTCCGGTAACAATATCACGACCTCTGATATCGCTCGTCAGCTTTTCCGTCATTGGTAACGCGGATCCGATATTTATTTTTAATAATTCAGCGGTCTTTTCACCAATTGCCAAGTTATATTTTTTTCTGATGTATTCCGCGATTGCGTTATCAAATTTATTACCGCCGATTCTTACTGAAGTATTGGTGACCATTCCGCCAAGTGAAATTACAGCTACCTCTGATGTTCCTCCTCCGATATCTATGATCATATGGCCAGATGCCGAACCGATCGGAATGTTTGAACCGATCGCCGCGGCAATTGGTTCCTTGATAATATAAGCGGCCTTTGCCCCGGCTTGTAATGTTGCGTCAATCACCGCACGGCGCTCAGTGGAGGTAATTCCGGCGGGAACAGCAATCATCACTTCCGGACGAAACAGACGGACCCCACCCAATGCTTTGTTAACAAAATATCTCAGCATGCTTTCAGTAGTCTTGTAATCGGCGATTACGCCGTCCTTTAACGGTCGTGATGCGACTATCGTATCGGGCGTTCTGCCCAGCATCTCATTTGCTTCATTTCCTACTGCTAGGACTCTTTTATCAGAAATTGAAATAGCCACTACTGAAGGTTCATTTATTACAATACCGCGCTTTGGTACGTAAACCAGCGTATTTGCAGTTCCTAAATCTATTCCAATTTTTCTAGACATTACTTGAATTTTACACTAAATTCACGATCTTGCCCAAGATCCGTAGGGAAAGTTACTATATTTTGCCCATCTTGAGCACCTTTGTCAATAGGATAGTACGAATCAATCCTTTTCCCCAGATCAAGTTTTATGTTTAGTCCATAAGTAGCTGTTCCGGATTGCTTTTGCACAAATAATGAGTAATCGCCTGCAGCAATTTTCTCAGAAATTTTTTGTGGCAGTTTATAATTAAACATCAACTCACCTTGTTCCTGCGGTTCTATAGAAATGAATCCGCCAAATACTGTTTTTCCAAATTCTGTGGTAATCTCCACTTCACCTGGCTTACCTCCGTGCAATTTATCATTTTCCATGACTCCTCCCGAATTCAAAAGCTCGCTTCCTTCCGGAACGTATACACGGGTGTAGGTTCTGTAGCGCGTTGATTTCCAATTAAAAGTTCCCTGATTGTCATAATGAATCTTAACCGTGGCAATATAGTCATTGTCAGAGTTCTTTTCCACATTATAATTGATCGTGCGGATAACTCCGGGATCGGATTTAAGACTGGCCATGTTTGAATCAACAATGTGCAAATAATCGCCGTCCACTGAACGGATACTGCCGCCCCAGCCCTGATCAAGTATTGATTGTTGTATCCCCTTATCTTTCAAATAAAGGAGTATGTGCTTTGCATTTGTATCTTTTTGAAACGTAGTCCATAAATCAGGCCATTTGTTGGATGGAAGCTCAAGTACTTTATCCAAAAGTTTGGATGATAATACGCCGATTATCTCTTTTCGCTCTGTTTCTGAAATACCCTGGCGATAAAATCCCTGCTCAACCTGATACTGAAGTGTTTCTATAAAATTTTCAGAAGTAAACGTAATTCCATTAACATCAATCGGACCGGTTAAGGCAATAAGCGATTCAATAAATGTTGGGGTAACGGCAATTACTCCGTCAATTTTGTTTTCAGTTCCGCCTTCCTGATGATAAAACCACTCAGCCTTTTCCGCCGTGGTTGGAAAATCAGGTGACCAGTTAGAGTCACGCATAAACCATTTGTCGGCGCTTAAATATTTCTGCAGTTGCCAGGGCGGCTCAGCAATTAATGTGCTGTGGTTAGGTGTATCAAGATTATAAATATTATCGGTATTAAAATAATCAATCGCGCCGTTACTCAATTTTAGTATCCCGTATGTTCCAATAAATCCTCCGGTGGGTCTCAGTTCGGTGTTATTTTGGAGTAAAAATAAGTAAGTCTTTTTAGCAGGATAGCCCGCGATTTGCGGGATTGATTCCGCAGCAGGAATTGCCAATTCCAAGCCGCTCTGTATTGCCGGTAACTGCTCCTTTAATGGCGTAACAATTTTCTTTATTGAACCAATCAAACCTTTTTCAGGAATGTTATCAATCGCCTCAACTGCCAAATCTATATCAGCCTTTACTCCCTGGAGTAGCGGCGGAGCCTCGTAGATTGTTTTAAGTATTCTTTTCGTCTGTTCCGGAGAAATCGTTGATAGACTTACTGTTCCTCCATCTTTCTTTAGAGGCGCAAAAACAGAATCACCTAAATCGGTTATATCCTGTAAACCATTGCCCAGCTGAATCGTTGCAATTAATATATTATCTACGGCATTAATCTGCCGCCCTAGAACTGGTATAAATTTAAGATATTTCAGCTTTTGAATTTCAGTTTTTGAATTTTGCAGTTTTTCGTCCGCTGTAACTAATGCTCTCTTTGCTCCGCTAAAATCCTGTGCCCCAATTGCACCTTGTGCTCTAACAAAGTCCTCTCTACCGGCTAGTGCAAAATCATATGCTGACTTAACGGTAGGATAATAGATGATAATGGGAATGATAACTAAAACAGCAAGACCTGCGACATAGTAGATCCATTTCCTAGAATGTTTCCCCTTTTTGCCTTGACGGGGGTTTTTTTCCGCAAAGTTCAACAAGTGATTAATCTTCTGCTTGCTATTTTTTTTCATTTATTTTTTATCGGTAATGGTTTTCCTTTAAATTTTTTTGCGTAATGTAAAAAATCTCTAACATGGACTCGGGTAACATAATTGAAAATACCGGACAATCCAGGGCTCGCCGCGGACTCTCTATGATGGTAGTGAATCATTTTTGAATCCGCTACGTAGTATACTTTATAGTTTTTTTCCCAAAACATTCTGCACCAATCCGTGTCGCCAATATAAAGAAAATATTCCTCATCCAGTAATCCCACGTCATCAATCGCTGATTTTCTTGCTAGGATAAATGCACCGAATAACCAGTCAACAGGCCGGTTACTATTATGATCAAAATCAAGCATCAGATAGTTATTCAGGTATTTTTGTGCGGATTTTGTCTTACCAAGAGGGCTTCTTCTGTACAACGGCATTATTCCGGTCGGAAAACGGAGACATGAATTCTGGACTGATCCGTCGGGATTGAGTAATTTCGGTCCGCAACACCCAACATCCGGATTATTATCCATAAAGGATACTAATTTTTCCACTGAGCCGGAAGCAATAACGATATCGGGATTGACTATTGCAATATATTTACCGTGGGCTGCTTTAATACCGGCGTTATTGCCCGCACTGAATCCTTTATTTTGTGTTTGCTCTATAAAACGAACCGAAGGAAATTCAGCCTTTAAGCTTTTTACACCACCAGTTGGTGAAGCATTATCAACTACAATAATTTCATAATCAACAGAAATATTTGATTTCAAAATATTCTTCAGACAGTACCGCACAAGGCCTGCAGATTTATAGTTTAAAATAATTAATGATAGAGTCATTGGAACCACCTCTGTAATTTATTTTTAGACAGTTTTATTTTAGAATTGACCGTTGCTCTTTTTTTTAATATTTGAGGGAGATTGCGGAAAAAGCTTATTAAAGCGCTCAGCGATGACGGTTCTCGCAGGAGTAAATAGACAAATTTCTTAATCTCGTACCAGATAAGAAAAGGGTTAAATAGTATATTTACCCAGGCTTCGTTTTTAATCAGCATAAACCAATGATTGCGGTAGGACAAATAGTTCACTTTATTGGATTTATTTTGCCGGTTTCTAATCGTACCCTGATCGGACAGATCTGTTGCCATTGCCGCGCCTCTGGCGTGGATTGCTACTGCTGACGCGATATAAGAAGATGAATAACCAAGCAATTGAAGTCGCCATGCCAGATCAACATCTTCTTTATACGAAAAAAAACTCTCGTCAAAATATTGGTTGTTGTAGGCAATAGCATTCAGTGCCGCTCTTTGGTACATAACTAGAGCGCCTGATATACCAAATACTTCCCCGGAATTGCTGAATTTATCCGAATTTCTTTCATTTTCTCCCCGATCAACAGCTCTTCTGCTGCGATTAATTGCGATTCCAGTAGAATCAATAATATCAGAGTTGGCGGGGTTATTCAAGTCTGCAGTTGACTTCAATAGTTTACCGCCGACAGAGCCGATAGTTGAGTCGGACTTGATTTTATAATAAAGTTGCTCAAGCAAATTAGCGGCCATTACAATATCTGTATTGCAGAGCAGTACGTATGGCGATTTTGAAAGACTTATCCCCTGATTATTTGCCTTTGCAAAGCCCAGGTTACTGTTATTTCTGATTATGGTTACGTTCGGATAATTTTGTTCAATCCAAAATACAGAATTATCAGATGAGCCGTTGTCAACAACTATCACTTCAAAATTTCGCAAAGTCTGAATATTAATGGAATTAAAAAGCGTCGGAAGATATTTTATACTATTCCAGGTAACAATAATAATTGAAATTTCTGGTATGTTATTCACGATTTTCTTTGCTCAAAGTATTATCCGCCGGAACATGATTGGTTAATGAAACGAATACAGCGGTGGTCAGTAATAAATAACCAATACCTAGTGGATGGTTTAAATACGGGGTTGTTGCATTGATTGTGCACAGTACCACTAAGCCGACCAGTAGACCAATTATCAGTGAACTTTCCAATGGACGCTGAACATACAGCCGGTACGCCCGCATGCCATATCGGAAAAGTGAAACTAATAGCAATAAATATGCCAGCAAACCAAATATTCCCATCTCAATCCATGTATCAAGATAACCCCACTCAAATGAAAATGTTTTATACATACCGTCCGGGTTTGCCGCCAGTGCTCGTGGGTCTGATGTCTGGTATGTAACAGAAGTGCCAAAACCGGAGCCAAGAATCGGATTCTCACGTATTTTATCCATTAGAGGATCAAGCAATTTAAACCGGCTGGCGGATGCCGCCTCCTCTGTTACGTCCTTAGTCCTTTCTTCAATTAATCCCCCGCTAAAGGATGAAGGATTCGGCCAGGGAAATTTGATTATTCCTAATACGGAAATATAGACAACCAAAAAAACGGAAAACATGGATAGTCCAACCTGAAAAGTTTTTTTCATTGACAGCTTCATAATGAACAGGATGGCATACATAAGAAAAACAATCCCGACGATTCCGCCAAGCCAAAAACTCCGTGAATAACTGACAAAAGTCACTAGGGCGGATAAAAAACCAACGAGCGAATAAATTAAGTAATCTCCTCTTTTGAAATTATTTTTAGTGACATTAATGAGGATGGCTGATATCACAAAAAAACTGAAAATTGCGTATATATGGCTCTGGAAAAATATTCTGTAAAAATCATTATCCATTTTAGTAATTTCGCCTACGCCGGTATCGCGTACCCATTTATAAAGGCTGGGCAAAACAAACTGAACCTGATGGGAAAATAGAAACAAAAGTACTACAGTTTTAATAAGCATGGCTAAAACAGCTGCGGATGCAACCTGGAATACCCTTTGAATCTGCCTAGCGCTTGATACAGCAGAGATAAATACAGGCAGTAGGGCAAAAAACAGCCACCCGTTTACATCGTAAAAAATATCCTTTATTGGATTATTATTCAAGTATCCGACCAGAATTCCTAGCACAACAAATACTAAAACAATTCCGTACCATTTAATTAAGCCAAAGTTTTTAAACCTGAATTTTCTAACAAATATTTCCCTGACAGCCCATACAGTAAAAATTGACAAAAACAATCCTAGGCGCAACGATACGGAGATCCCGGATATTTCGTAAGAAAACAAATATCCTTTTGAACCGATAATTAGTTCCGCTAAAATAAAATATATTCCGTACTCTATTTTCCAGATCGCGAGGCCCGCGGCAATAATTATCAAAGCAAAAAAACCACCAGTTTTCAATATTGGATAAAAAGATGCAGTATACGAAATAAACTCAATCAGAGTAATGATTAATAACGTATAAACAAAATTTCTACCCAGCAATCTTATTGATTTCATTGAATATTTATTTTATTATTTTTCTGCTCAAATACACCGACGATCGCTGATAATGCAATACTAATCGGAATAAACATCATAAGTATCCAGTAGACAAATCGGCCATGATGCTTTTTCATATAATACAGCAGACTCTTGTTAAAAAGCTTTTGCTCCTTAACCGCGCATAAGCGTGCGAAACTCTGGCTCTGATTATGAATAATAGAAAAGGTCGGTGAATATATCACTTCCCACCCGGCTGATTTAGCGCGTCTACAGTAGTCCACATCTTCAAACCAAATCCAGAAATGTTCATCCAGCATGCCGATCTGCTCAATACAGGAACGGCGCAGGAACATATAGGCCCCCATCACCTGATCAACTTTCTGCTCTTTTGTATAATCAAAATCCAGAGCAAAATATTTTTTTATTGGTTTTAGATTCGGAAAAAAATTATGCAATTTGCAAAGAACTAAAATTTGCGAAAGCAGAGAAGGAAATTTTCTTACCGAGTATTGCATTGTCCCGTCAGGATTATGAATCGCACAACCCAGGATGCCAGCTTTTTCATAATTCCGCATATATGCAATAGAATCAATTAGGGTATTTTCATTTACTTTAGTATCGGGATTCAGCAGTAACACATACCCTCCGCGGGAAATTTTGATTGCCTGATTGTTTGCTTTGGCAAATCCTTTGTTAGCCGTATTCCGTATCAGATTTATATCAGTATAGGAATCAGTAATAACTTTTGTGGTATTATCCTTGGAATTATTGTCAACAACAAAAACCTCAATATTAAGGTTTTGTTTTGCCTTTTCAATGGATGTTAAACAGTCCGATATGTCCTTTTCAGAATTCCAGGTTACAATCACAATTGATAGATCAACTTCATTGCTCATAGTCCATATTTTACGATATTCAAGGGCTTCTGGCAATTACCCATCAAAACACCAAAAAGGCTCACAGCGTTCAATATTTTGCTGATACAGGAGTAATATTTGGTAAATAAGACGATGTGTACTACCAGCTTCCGCCTCCGCCACCGCCAAAACCGCCGCCGGAAAATCCCCCGCCAGAGAAACCACTTCCTCCGCCAGAAGCAGATGAAGAAGGTCGGGAAATAAGAGTTGAATTAGTGCTTGTTTGAAAGCTATTTAAACTATTGATTAAATATAACGTGCTGAAATTTGTGCCGATTGGTCCCTCGTACCAGGACGGCTGCTGCTTATATATTTCGGAGAACTGGCTTGCCCACTCTTTTTCTACACCCAGAACCATGGCATAAGGAAGTAGATGGTCAAAATGTTCCGGTTTCTTTTCGGGAGCATTATGGAATTTTATTCTGTCTTTTTCAGCAACGGACAAATATGTTTTCAGTCCCAGGATATGCTCGCGGGCATTCACACCTTTGATTGTCTTTGATGGCATAAATAGGCTGAAGATTAAAACAATTATTCCAGAAAGAATAAATGAAAGTGTATAGAACGCCCCCAAGATGCCGACAAAAAAACCGACAATAAATATTGCAACACCGATTCCGTTATATGCCAGCCGGACATTTTTAGGGTTTTTGGCGAAATATTTTTTGTTGACTGTTTCTTTGTATAATTTATCGGTAACCTGAGGGTAGTCTTTGTAAAACTTATTTTTCAGTTCTGAAAGTTTTACTGATTCCTTGTCACCGAAGATTCCCAGTAAAAGTGTTTTTTCAAAATCGGTTTTCAGTACATCTGCATTGGTAAGCTTAACGAAACTATAGTCCGTTTTCCCCTCACCCTTTATAATTTTCAGATTACCATTGACTGCAAATTGAATTATTTGTGCGGAAACATCTTTGGTTTGGACTTTTTCATCAATAATCGTACCGACTTCAGCCGCGGTAATATTATCCGGTGCATCATATTGGGCAATGATCGTGCCTTTTCCTTTAGGATCCCTGCCTTTCACTCGCCAAAGATAAATCATTAAACTAAGAACTATAATCGGCATAAAAAGTATACCGTTGTCTTTCAGATATTCAATAAATTTATCATAAGCCGTCGGTTCAATAACCAAACCCTTAGGAAAACCGGTAACAATTGTTAATCCGTCATAAATTCCTAAATCCTGTGCGGTAAATATAGCTTCACTAACGTTATCTGATGAATCAATATTTGTTAATATTGATTCACAATTATTATCTGTTTCATACGCCCCAGCAAAGCATTTTGTCTGTAATTTATCTGCCGGTATTTTATCGGGCAATGAAACAGAAGCACTAACCTTGGTGATCGGTACGTCCCACTCGTTGCCTGTCACATTCCAGTACAGTTCATCCCAATCGGAAAAATAATTCAAAGCCTTTTTTATTGTGTAAGTAATTATATAAGTGTGCTGACCGGTAACAAAAGCATCGGCATCGCCGATTTTTAATTCAACATTCTTCCCGGGGTACGATATTACATAGTTATACAATTCCCCATATTCATTCGTAACGGAGATATCAGAGATGCGAAGATTATAATTTCCGCCACGCGCTTTGTAACTGATCGGGATAAACCGGAATATTCCATGCCGCTGCTGATCAGAAAAATCATAGAGAATCGTCTCTGTTACAGTAATACTGGAATTATTATTAATCGCGATTTTAGCGTTGAAGTCAGTGACATTTTCAAAATCTGCTGCCAGAGTAGTATTCGGCATTATGAAACAAAAGACCGCGATCAAGCACAGTGTTGCAATATTCGCATATTTAATACGCATGGTTTTATTTATTACTATTTATTTCTCCAATGACGTTTTTGAATATATACTATTTTCCAGCCCCAGAAACCCATAATTAGGCCGCTTGCAGAACCCAGAACCAATAATGCAAGCTGAAGCCATGCCGGCAATGCGCAGCTGCCGGCGCCAAAGCTATTATACCAGTGAATTTCCGTGACTTCGGTTAAGGAAAGATACGTGTATTCAATTATTGCGTGAACAATAAAACTGAATATTATGCCTAAAATTGTAAATGAAAATATGTAAAATATTTTTTTCATCCTAATATAATTCCTGCTGACCCGGCAACATCTGGATAGATCCAGGTAATGTGCCTTTTAAATATGAATATCCGTTATGATATTCCAGCTTGTCCATTGAAAAACTTTCCAATTTAGCAAAACGGTTGTTGAGAATGTCCTCAGCCGCTTTCTCTATTCTGTCATAATATTTTTCCGGAATCGGTAAAATACCAATCTTAATTTTTTGTACATCAATATCCACCGATTTATTGGAAATCTTTGAAACACCAATCTTTGCGTAAACCGGTGCGTTCAAATAGGTCTTAACAAATGTTGATATTTCCATCCCCCCTTCAACATATTTAACCTGGGTGTTTTTGATGTGCGGTGCATTCTGCAAAAAGTGATCAAGAATTGATGTTACCTCTTCCGAAGTATACTGGGCATCCACGGCAATTTTACCTTTTACTTCTTTATTACCAATTCCTGAAAAAGTGTTCGGGTCGCCCTTAAATTCAATCGGAAATTTTACCATAGCGGATTGAAACGCTTCATCAGATGGTTGAATACCAAGATTGACCGGTTTGCCGGCGCCAAAAACATCGGAAATTACCGGTATATGGAACACGCCTGACGCGCCAAGTAATAAGCATGGAAAACCTAAAACTATTAATAATACTATAGTCCAAATAATTGATTTCTTTTTAAATCTTTTTGGCGGTTTTTCTTTTTCCGGTTTTGTCCGCTCGGTATTTACTGGGGTATTCGTTTCAATTCGCATAACATATATTTATAATTGATTAGATTGTAATATCCCGACGTTTAAAATAGTATGCGGCAATCAGTGTCGCCAGAATCGCAAATACAGAAAATACTGATATGTTGATCCAGTCTATTGAATTACTAACAATCGCGGCCTCATAATCGTAATAGTAAAAAAATGAAAAGTATTTTGTATCCGACCATTTTTCGCTCAAACCGGATATAATTTGTATCACATACATTGATATATAAATTCCACCGAGTGTCATATATACCTTGCTTTTTTCTGAAAAAATTGCGGACAATAGCATAGCTAAACTGAAAGTTGCCCATCCAAACAGCATGGTGATACAAAAAATGGTTACGTAATTTGCAAATACGTAATGTATCCCATAAATTGCCGCAATTGGAGGGAGTAATACTGTCGCTGAAAGAGTAAATAAGGCAAGTCCAAATATTCCGGCAAAATACCTGCCAAAAAATATTTTAATTCTGGAAACGGGTCTTGCGAGTATAATTTCGGCTGTTCCTTTTTCAATTTCACCCGCTATGCTTAATCCGGCTATTGAAGATATCAGGAATAGCAGCATAATCGGTACCATAAAACTGTAATTTTCCATTGCCAAAAAGTTTTCAAGATTCACAAAGCTTGCCTCACTGATCGGGAACATTGACAAAAACGCGTCAGGATAACCGTCTAATAACTTCATAAAATCTTCAGACATACCTTTCATTGACGGAAATAATGCAATATACATCCAGGCAACTAACAAAGCTGAAACACAATATATCAGCAGTGTTATCTTTTTATCACGTAGGGTTCTAAAAAAAATTGTTATCATGCTACATATAAAATTCAATAAATATTTCTTCCAATGACGCATGCTCAATATGCAGATCTCTCAAATTATGCCTACTCAGTTTTCCAACCAGCTCATTTAAATCACCTCTGACGCCCAAAATTAAACCCCCTGCAATTATTTTTTTGATTATGACACCTTTTAATTCAAATTCACTTGATTCAAAATTATCAGCAAAATAAGCGGTTACATTGTAAAGCCGTTTGTCTTTCAAATTGCGGGTACTTTCAGTCGCAACCATTTTCCCATTCTTAATTATTCCAACCTTGTGACATACGCGATCAACCTCGGAAAGATTATGTGACGACATAAATACGGTTGTTCCATGCTTTGTGAGCTCGCCAATCAAATCATAAAGCGTATTCTGCAATAACGGATCAAGCGCGTTAGTCGGCTCATCCATAATCAATAATTCCGGCTCGGTCATGAAAGCCATGATAATACCCAATTTTTGCTTATTGCCTGAGGAAAGTGCCTTAACCTTTTGGGCGGAATCAAAATTGAATCTGTCCGAAATTTTTTGTGCAATATCCGTACCGCCATTCAATCTGCTGACAAAATCAATATGATCCTGTCCGGTCCATTTATCGTACAGGCGTAAATTTCCGGAAAGATAGCCAATTTTTTTCTTTAATTTTACTGAATCTTTTTGCGCATTAAATCCGAGAATATTTATACTACCGCTGGTCGGCCTGATAAAATCCATCATGCACCGGATTGTGGTTGTCTTACCGGCACCATTTGGTCCTAGGAAACCGAAAACCTCCCCCTTCTCTACTGAGAAGGATACGTTGTCTACCGCTTTATTGTTTCGGAAGTGTTTGGATAGATGATTAACTTCAATAACATTCATCATACAATGTTATCTTAGCTGTTGAAGTCGTCGTCTTTATTTTTTTTGAATTGCTTGATTACATTATCATACATACCAAGCATGTTATTAAACAGTTTCTCAAACATTATTTCTGTCTTATTTCCAGCCAGTGGTAGCCGATAATCAAGTTCGCCGTGCGTAACGCGCTGCATACCCTGTGCCAATATCTGATACGGTCTGTTTAATTTTCTGGCCATAAGTAAAGCAATAACTAGGAAGATAGGAAGCAGTATTAAGTCCATATATAACAATGATATAAGCATAGTTTTTCTTTCCGCAACTACGTTACCGGCAGATTCATCAACACCTAAAACTGCGACTGTTTCACCTTTATCATTTAAAATTGGAGCATAACCGGAAATCCATTGACCCCATTTGTCAGTCGCTATCTTATTATCGGTTGAAGGTTTTATTAATCCTTCTTTCAAATCTGCCTGAGCAGAGACATCATATCGTTCACCGACATCCGGACGCATCTCGGATTCATCAATATAATTATCTCCGTTTGCATCTTGCGTTTCTCTCGCCGCCACAACAAAAGTCATTATGTCAACATTTGTGGTCGGCCTCAAAGTATAGATATCAAATATTAATGGATTCCCGTCCATGACATTCTTGAAGTAATTTTCAATCGTTTTATAGTCATCCGATCCTTGTTGCTCGTTTGAAATGATATTCTCATGTGTCTGGTAAGAAACGTTATCTGCTAAATTTTCCGCAATAATCTTCAGTGATTCACTGGTATTATTCATCATGGCAGTTACTCCAAAATAATATACAAAAATATTTGTGATCAACATAATTGAAATAAATGCCGTAATTGCATAACGAAAAATTTCTCTTTTAAGCAGATTTGAACGTTTATCAATTTGTTGCATAACAATAGGGTTTAGGTAATTATTACGTATATTATACTAAATAATCGTTTGTATGTCCAATAGAGTCAAATCACGAATACTAAAACAATCTACCATTCATTGATTTACCCGTCTTCTTTGCCGTTTTCTTATGTTTACTCGGCTTTATTTGATTTGGTTTTGGCGTAACTGCTGTTACAGCCTCCCGATACCGGCAATAATCACAGTCTAAATTTGCTTCTGGCAGGACTCTAGTAGAGAGACATTGGTGCGCTTCCATGATTGCTGTCTCTACCCAAGAATCATTCCCGGTATAGGGCAACAGAAATACATCAAATTCCAGCTTTTGATCAAAGGCTTTGCGGTCTGTTTTACCGTTGCAATAAACGAAATACCCGGTTGCGGATACATTAAATCCGTTTTTTCTGAGCAGCCATTGGTATACTTCCATCTGCCGTTTATAGCTCTCCTGCCATTCCGCATCAATGGAAATTTCACCGTCTTTGGATGTCGCCTTATAATCCACCACAAGCAACTCATCTTTGGAATTAATCCACAGATCATCAATCGCCCCCTTAACCATGAAATTCGTCGGTTCATGCAAATATGCCACTCCACCGCGCAAAGCATTACGCCAATGGTCAATATCCTGGTGAGCAAATGGTATGGCGTCTATGCCGTAGCTTTTCATTAACGGGTGTTGAGTACCATTGGCACGGTGTAAGTCAAATTCTTTCTTAAGGAGTGTATCAACCGCAGAATTTAAATTAAACGGGAACCCCGGAGGACGACCGACACCCAGTCGCCTGTCCAAATAAAAACAGCGCGGGCAGTCAATAAACAAATCAATTTTAGATCTACTTAGATTAAACGGAACCTTTGATTGCGGGTCAAATAAATTTTTAGTTCTGAGTGCATTGTAATATTGTGACACTTTATTCTTCCAATAGTTTGTTAATTATATCGCCTAATTCATCTATTTTTGAGCCATAAGTTGTCCAATCGCCGGCCTTTTGCGCGTCAATTGCAGAATTGTAAAGCTCTGACGCCTGATTAAGCAGCTCATTGTTTGGCGCTGAAATTGGGACTTCATTGTTTATCTCAATTGTTTCATTTTCAGTATCAGTAAATATTTTATTTAATGCCAACTCAAGCGTTTCTTCCATGGCAATTCGGTTTTCATGTGCAACAATTACACGTTTTAATTCCGGAATTTTTCCGCCCTCTGCCCTTAAATATATCGGCTGAACATAAATTAAAGATTCTTCTATCGGGATAACCAGCAAATTACCTGAAATTACTTCTGAACCGCGCTGATCCCAAAGAGAAATTTGTCTTGATATTTCAGGATCCTGGTTTATTCTGTTTATAATTTGATTTGGTCCATAAACTAGCTTTTGTTTCGGAAATCGGTAAACAACAATTTTTCCGTAGTTTTCATTATCATTCCTGGCAACCATCCAGGCCGCCAGGTTATCCTTACCTTTTGGTGTAAATGGAAGCATCAGTATATATTCCTCCTTTGCTTCACCCGGCAATTTCATTATCATATGGCGCATCATTGGATCCGATTCCTCATTCTGCGGTTGCGTTGGAATTTGCCACTCATCCTCTTTATTGTAAAAGTTTTGTGGCTCGTCCATATGATATTCTGAATAGATATCGGTCTGAAAAGCAAATAAATCTTCTGGGTAGCGGATATGCGAACGCAGATCCGTTGGCAATTCATCCATTGATTTAAAAACATCTTTGTATAACTTCTGGTAGGCTTGGATAATGGGGTCAGTTGTATCACTGACGTATATATTGGTTACGCCGGTGTATGCATTGATCGTAATTTTTACTGAATTTCTAATATAGTTTAAATTTGAAACAACAAAAGAGTTCTCTGCCACAAAATCATTCAACCGTGAGTCAGACACCTTTTCCGCATATGGGTAGCGGTTACTGACTGTGTAGGCGTCATAAATCCATTCCATAGCGCCATTTTCAGTAATTACTAAATAAGGGTCTAAATCAAATTTTAGAAATGGCGCCAGTTTTCGTACTCGGTCGTCAATATCACGATACATCAATAAACGAGAACTATTTGTAATGTCATTGGAAAGAAATAATTTTGACGATTTGAATCTAAGTGCAAACAGTAACTTATCCATTAATGATGAAATTTGAACCCCTCCGCTTCCGCTATAGATTGAGTATATATTGTTTTCACCAGAAGGATAATTGAATTCTTCTGCTGAAGAATTAACAATTACATAATTATTCGGCATTTCCCCGTAGTATATCTCGGGGTTATTAATTTTTATCTCTTTGATTGATGATTCCGGAGGCAGATCTTTAACGAATAAAACCGGCAGTCCCTCCTTTGTAACTTCATTCACCGGACTTAGTGTTAATCCGTAACCATGGGTGAAGGTTAAATGCTCATTAATAAAATTCAATTGCGGCAGATTAGCAGTATTCAGCTCTCTGGCTGAAAGCAGTACCTGACGTAGATTACCGCCGATTGTATACCTGTCGTTATCCACAGATAAAAACTCATAATAGGTCCTTATTTCCTGCAACTGACTGAAGGTATCTAAAAGTGGCTCGCGGTCCCAAAGGCGTATATTCTGGATCGTTAATTGATTGTTATTAATATCCTGATTAGTCAGCAATGTTTCACCGGTCAAATCTCTTTTTTCAACCTGGTCAATTCCATATGCCTTTTGCGTCGCATCAATATTATTTCTGATATAGGGTGTTTCTTTTGCAAACTCATTTGGCAGAACAATTAACCGCTGAATGATTTCGGACAGTATCCAACCGCCGATGACACCGACCAGCAGGTATACCAGGATGCTTGAAACTACTAGCCTGGTCCAGCTCTTAAACGCATGAATTAATAAAACTATTCCCACAACCAATGCGACTACTGACATAACCTGCAAAACAGGCAGTGTAATATGCACGTCGGTATAACTAGCACCGATAAATGATCCCGTCTTGCTGTAAACAAGCGATGGAATTTCAATAAAGTATGTTTTAGCAGAAATGATAATAAAAAAGGTGGCAAACAAAATAGAAAGCATTCTTTTAGCGGAATGAATAATCCCCGGCCCGGCCGCTTGAAACAGATTTCTTAACCCGCCTTTCAATTGGATTACCCCTAATAACAGATAAATGAGAACTGATCCGATAACGCCAATAAGGATTATTGCTTCAAACAATCTTATAATCAGCCCGATAAAGGGAAGTGTAAATATGTAGTATGAAATATCTTTGTGAAATAGTGGGTCCGTAGAATTAAATGGCGTCTTATTTATATAAAGTAGGATAATCTCCCAGTTTGCTGCTGCAATTAAGCCGATTACTATTGATACTAAGATAACAACTGGAATGGTTATTTTACGTATAACCGGGCCGGCATCAATTACCTTCATCTTTGGACCCTGTGGCGTATTTATTTTTACATTAAACGACTTGGTTGATGGGGAAAATCTGCGTGCCAGACCAAAAATCAGTGCCAGAATTAGATATGAGCAGATTGCTACACCAAATCCTACTATAACTTTTGCAATTAGTGGGGTGGTAAATAACTGCTGGTAACCCACTTCCTTAAACCAAAACCAATCAGTGATTATATTAGCACTGCTAACCAGGGCAACAATCAGGATAACCACAATGCCTATGGTTGATATGGTAATTTTTCGTAATTTCTTCATATTTTGCGGAGTATTAGCATGAATAATATAACTATTATACACTTAAATCATTAATATGTTTAGCTTGCATTCTAATGCCGGTATTGACAATGAACCAGTTTGATGATAGTTTGTATGCTCGTTACAGTTTATTCCAAATTTGTAATGCGGGGTGCACTTGTTGCTTTGCGGCGGAATTATGACTAGTGCGTTCTAGCAACTTGTAGAACAGTCAAATTCCCCACGGGCAAATAGGTGCATCCCCTCTTTTTTAATATATTGTATTACTTGTTATAATAGAGATATGGTAAATAAAAAACAGCAAAAAAACTTTTGGCAAAGCTTAAAAAAGCCTTTTTTAGTTATGGCACCAATGGATGACATAACCGATTTTCCATATCGTCAAATTGTTAAATCCTGCGGTGGGCCGGATGTAACCTTTACTGAGTTTGTTTCAACTGACGGGCTATGTTCAGCAGGTAGAAATCGGCTTTTGCATGATTTGAAGTATTTAAAAAATGAGAAGCCAATCGTAGCACAAGTTTTCGGCAGTAAACCTGAAAATTTTACCAAAACTGCCTCATTAATCAAAAAGCTGGGTTTTGATGGAATTGATATTAATATGGGGTGCCCTTTTAAAACAGTAGAAAAGCAGGGTGCCGGTGCCGCGCTCATAAAAACACCTGTTTTAGCCCAGCAGATAATTGCGGCAACCAAAAAAGGCGCGGGCGACATGCCGGTATCAGTTAAGACGAGAATCGGGTATGGTAAGGACAGCTCTAAGATTTGGATACCGCAACTGTTAGTAATGAAACCAGCCGCTCTGACTATTCATGCAAGAACTCAAAAAGAAAAATCCAGAGTACCTGCGCACTGGGATGTAATTAAGGAGATCAGTGCTGTGATAAAGTCGGGCAAAAGCGAAACAGTTCTTATTGGTAACGGGGATGTAAAAAGTATTGCGGATGCATATTTAAAGGCGAAGTTATATGGAGCGGACGGAATAATGGTCGGCAGAGGTGCGATGAATAACCCCTGGTTTTTTTCCGGAAAAGACGAAATGGAAGTAACTACCAAAGAACGGCTTAGGTTATTATTAAAACATGCGAGACTTTACGAAAAAACCTTCAAGGGTATAAAAAGATTTTATAACCTAAGAAAGTTTTATTCAGCATATATCTCAAATTTTTCGGATGCAAAAAAACTGCGCATTGAATTGATGAAGGCGCAGAATTCTGAACAGCTGGAAGAAGCTATTAACAAATATTTATTAAGCGAGTGAGTGTTTAGTTTTAATTATCTTTTCGGCATCCTGATAGCTTTCCAGTCTTTTAATTCTGATACCGAATTTTTTCCATGGTATTTTATAGACAATAGACGGTAGCCATCCTGACATGCCGCTTTTTCTTGGTTTTATGGTAAATAATATTTTTGGAATATATATTCCGGTATGTCCTGATTTCAGCATAGTCAACCAAAGATCCCAATCCTGAAATCTGTTGATTGTTTCATCAAAACCCGGAAAATATTCCCTCCTGATCAGCGAGGAAGTATGGATATAGTTTTTTTTGCGAAGCTCTTCTTGATTAAAGGGAAGCAACCTGAAGACTTTTGCACCCCACATAAAATCGGAATAGGCATATGCCGCCTGTTGATTCTCATCTAGGGCATTTTTCATTTCCCGGAGCATATTATGATTCGCTACGATGTCCGCATCGCAAAACAGTAAATACTCACCTTTCGCAATTTTAGCACCGTTATTTCTGGCGATATTGGCGCCGGAATTTTTTTGATTAATAACTGTAATTCTGTTTTGATAATGCTCTAAAAGATTTAATGTGTTATCCGTAGAACCATCGTTGACAACAATTACTTCAAAATCTTTATACGTCTCTGCAAATAGAGAGTCCAGGCATTGTTTTAGCACATGGCCGTGCTGATAAGTTGGAATTATTATACTGATCATATAAATGTATGTATTAATACACTAATCATAAATCGGATTTACATATTTGCATAGAGTAGCCAATAAAAAACTGTGACAAAAAGCCCAGTAGTTTCATTTACCAATTATAGAATATCGCTAAATGCCCGTGCTTTTACTTCCCAGTCAAATTCTTCCCTCACCCTTTCTCTACCCTGTACTCCGAGCTGATTAGCGTAAGCTGTATCTTCAAGTAAATTTACTACGCTTTTCGCTAGTTCTGACGGTTTTTTTGGTTCAATAAGCAAACCTGTTTTTTTATGCAGGACTGCATCGCTTACTCCGCCAGAATTGTATGCAATAACTGGTTTCCCAAATGCGTTTGCTTCAAGATATACAATACCGAACCCCTCCACATCATTATTGGCAAGAATGCGGGTCGGCATGATGAATACATCAGCTAACTGATATAGACTGGGTAAAGCTTCCCTACTGATCGTTCCGATAAAAGTTACATAACTTTCCAGGTTGTTTTTTGATATGTACTCCTCAAGAACTGCCCTGTAAGGTCCGTCAGACGTGATTACATAATTAATGTTCGGAAAAGACTGTATAATATCAGGAAGCGCCTTCAGCACATCCATATGGCCCTTGCGCTCAATAATGCGACCTACAGTCAGCAAAATCTTTTTACCACCTAAATGATACTGTTGTGCGATCTCCTTTTGATGATCCGTACTACCGTGTTGTAATATATCAGTTCCGGGTGAAATAATAGTTATCTTTTTTTCAACGATGCCAAGGTCAGTAATTTTGCTTTTAGTATAATGGCTTACTGTTACAATATGAGTGCTTTTTTCCAGGATTTTTTTTGCCAGCCAAGTTTTTCTTGCGGAAGATTGCAGAATTGTTATATCCATGGCATGCGTAGATACAATGTATGGAATTTTAAACAAATAGCTGATAAGAAGTGCCGCCGTCCCTACCGGCAAGATCTGTCCGACGACTATTTGCTTAATATTATTGCTTCTAATCACCTTGCATGAATTGCAGAGCAAAAGGAACCATTTCGGCCAAAAAAAACGGGATTTTATGTAAAACTTTTTCCTAATAATTTTATAGCGTTGTTTTAAATCAAAAGCTGACGCTCCATTCTCTATCGGTGATAGAACTGTAATATCTTCTTTAGGCAGACGAGCGCAAATTTGTGAAAGATATTCAGAAACCCCACCGACTATTGGTGGAAAATCAGTTGTTATCAGCAGTGTTTTCAGCATTTTGTTTTTTAAATACTGCGCGTATGACAGATTTCATGTCATTTATTGAAACTGCCCGAACAGCGAATATTAAGAACACGTAAATTGCAACACCGATTGGCATTAGCATTAGTATTGAAATTTTATTTCTAAATAAATAGAGTAAAACGCCCATTGCTGTACTGGCAAACAGCAGCTTGATAAACTTTGATAATAATAGCTTTTTATTATACGGTGCAATTTTACCAATCCACGGCATACCTAACGTAATCAATGTCACCGCGCTGGCGACTGCCGCAATACTTGCGCCAATGTAGGTATATCTTGGTATTAAAATGACATTCAGAATTATATTAACTGCTGTAGCAATTCCCATATTTACCGTATTGAGCTTCTGACGGTTACAGGCATTAAGAAAATTACCGACCGGATAATTCAAAAACACAAAAACCAATCCAGAAATAATTATCTGAAATGCGACAATAGAGGCTTCAAAAGCCGGTCCGTATAGTTTCAAAATTATTCTTTCTGCAAGCACAAATGAGCCGGCAGCAATCGGTAAGCTGACCGCCATCAGGTATATCATTGCCTTTTCAAATGTGTGCGCAAGCTCGCTTTTGGAGGTGACAAAATAACGGCTCATCGCTGGAAAAAAACTGGATGCAAATGCTCCCGGAATAAAGGTTAAGGACATATTGAATTTTGACGCGATTGAATACCAGCCCACATATTTATCACCCGCCAGTATACCCAGCAGTACTTTGTCAATTTCATTATTAACTTTGTAAAATATTCCTGCGATCGCAAAAGGAATAGCGATTCTCAATAATAGAGTAACTATCTTTTTATCCAGTTTAATTTTCGGATGCAGCCTTGCTTTAAATACCACCAGTGACAGTGAGTAAATAAAGTTAAAAATACTACCGAGCAATACAGCGACTACAACACCGATCACAGAAAATCCAAAAACTATCCCCAGTATTCCGAAAACAACAATTATCACCTGATAAACCGTCAGGCCGATTGCTTCAAAATGCAGTTTCTGATATGCCCTAAATATTGAATAAAACGAAAAAGTAAAGGAATCAAGAACAATAATGGCTACGGCGAAGAAAATAATCCGCATTGAAAGCGCATCTCTTCCCATAGCCATCGCGGAAAATATCAGGGCTACAACAGTAATTACAGAAAATACAAGCTTTATGCCGAGCACTGATGACAAATATTCCTTAGCTTTACTGTAATCTCTTGATACTTCTCTGGTTAATACCGGTCCCAAGCCAAATTCAATAAACAGTGCAAATATTCCGGCAAAAGATAGCGCCCATACGTATTTACCAATACTTTCACTACCTAGTTCACGCGAAATATATGCAAAATAAAAAAAAGACAGAACCTTTTGAAAAATAAAGGCTCAGTCAACAATGTGGTATTTCTGGCTATCTTGCCATTTGAAGACTTATCCATTGAAAATAGATTATCTTTTTGCCCATTGTGGGGCTCTTCTTGCCTTCTTTAAACCGTATTTCTTTCTTTCTTTCACCCTAGGATCACGTTTCAAGAATCCAGCTTTTTTTAATTGTGATCTAAGTTCGGGATTATATTTTTCTAAAACCCTAGCAATACCTAGTCTCACGCTTTCGGCTTGTCCGTGTTTTCCTCCGCCGGAAACTCTTACGGTAATTTGACCCGGATCAAGACTTACTAATTCTAGGGGCATTTTTACAATCATCTGTAAATTCGCAGTCGGGAAATAAACCTTCATCTCCTTCTCATTAACCACAATCTGACCTTGTTTTTTCTGGTACAGTCTGACTCTAGCTACTGATTCTTTTCTTCTGCCAACAGCAAAAAGATAGTCATGCTTAACAACCTTCTTTTTCACCGGAAGCTCTGCTTTGTGCTCAATAGCTTTCTTTTTTGGCCTGCCACGCTTCTTGGTTGCGGGTGTTTTAGGCGCTGTCTTTTTTGTTGGAGTCATACAAGTCTATTTTTTAAACTGAATTTTCTTAAGCATTTTCGTGCGGAGTTTGTTTTTGGGCAACATATTGCGCACTACTTTCAACAGAAAAATTTCTGGATTCTTGCTAAATATTTCATCCATATTTTTGGTTGTAATTCCGCCCGGATAACCACTATATTTATGATATAACTTATCGTTTTTCTTATTACCTGTCGCAACAATTTTGTCCGCATTGGAAACAACCACGACAACATGCGCGAGTTTTTCTGGTGAATAATCAACCAGTCGTTTCCCCTGAACAGAAAAAGCGATGTCTGATGCAACTCTGCCAAAAGACTTACCTTCGGCGTCAATTCTATATACATGTGGCTTTGGAGCCACGTTATTATTTTTCATCTTCATTTTGTGGAACTAATTCAATTCTTACTGTTGGGGCATTATCACCCTTCCTATTCCCAATTTTTGAAATCCTGGTATACCCGCCCGGTCTTGATTTAAATCTTTTTCCAAGCAC
Source organism: Patescibacteria group bacterium (assembly GCA_041666485.1). Classification (GTDB taxonomy): domain Bacteria; phylum Patescibacteriota; class Patescibacteriia; order UM-FILTER-42-10; family UM-FILTER-42-10; genus JAHJEX01. The sequence goes on from JBAYGW010000001.1 coordinate 60,589, forward strand.
AAACAGTTTTTTCACTGCTTCCTCGGTATCCAATGACCTCATCACTCTCCGGCGGTTTGTTACGTTTTCCGTCTTAGCCAGTGTAATCATCTTTTCAACATATGATCTTAGTAATTTGGCTTTCGTTGCGGTAATCGTCAGCTTTTCGTGTAAAATCAAACTTTGCACCAAACCATTAATCAGTGCTTTGCGCGGAGATTTTTTTCTGTCCAGTATTCCTTTTGATTTTTTATGTCTCATAAACTACCTATTTCTTTACCTCTGCTTTTTCTTTTTTTGTACCCTCTTCAGATTTTTCCGCATCGTTTTTTTCTTTCTCTTCCTTCTTTGACTCCTTTTTCTTATCGTATGACTTCAGGAAATCAAAGTGGTTTACCAAAATTTCCGAGGCACTCTTAAATACTTCAATCGGAGTCAGTGTTCCGTCTGTGACTATTTCAAGCGTAAGCTTATCATAGTTGGTCATTTTTCCAACACGGACATTTTCAATATCAAACCTCGCTTTGAGTACCGGTGTGAATATGGCGTCAATTGCAATTACTCCAATTTCGTATTTTTCTTTACCACGGGCTTCAACTGGTGAATAACCAAGCCCATTCTCAACTGTCAACTCCATATCCAGTTCTGCTGACTTATCTGTTAGCGTAGCAATTACTAGATCCTTGTTTGAAATTTTAACTTCCGCAGTTTCCTTAATATCTGCTGCTGTAACCACCTTTTCACCCTTTACTTTTAGCGTGACCGTTCCAATATCTCCAGTAACCAACTTTAGGCGAAGCTGCTTTATATTTAGAATTATATCCACAACGTCCTCTTTGACGTGTTCAATCGTGGAAAACTCATGATCCACTCCCTTTATCTTTATGCCGGTAACTGCAGATCCGGACAGCGATGATATAAGCACTCTACGCAAAGCGTTGCCCACAGTCAGGCCATAGCCAGGATAAAGTGGTTCAACCACAATTATTCCTGTTTTATCATCTTTTTCTGTATATTTAATTTGTTGAGGAAGTTGGATCTCTGTCATGTTTCTAGAAATTTAAATTATCAATTATTTATCGTGAATAAAATTCTATAATCAATGGGATGTTTAGATTTTGCTTCACTTGATCGTAAACCGGCATACTTAATACTTTCCCCTTCAATTCCTTCAAATCACAATCCAACCACGCCGGCGTTTCATTTTTTTGTGTGCTTTTATCCAGCTTTTCAAATAATTTTTTACTAGTTGTTTTGGTAGAGACCACATCGCCGACACTAACACAGTAGGACGGGATATTTACTTTTTTGCCGTTAACTAATACATGATTATGGGACACTAACTGTCGCGCGATCCCTCTGGATTGTGCAAAACCCATGCGGTAAACAATATTATCAAGCCTCGTTTCCAAAATGGTCATCAGATTCTCACCGCTATCACCGGTATTTCTCATGGCCTTATGCACGTAGTTTCTGAACTGCTTTTCAAGAATTGCATAAATTGTTTTTACCTTCTGCTTCTCTCTAAGCTGTATTCCATACTGGCTTTTACGAGATTTTTGCTGCTTCGGTCCGTGCATTCCTGGCGGATAATTTCTTTTAACCATTGCACATTTCGGCGAAAAACATTTTTCACCTTTTAAAAAGAGTTTTTCACCTTCTCTTCTGCATCTTTTACATTTTGGATCAAGATTTCTTGCCATATTTATACTCTCCTTGGTTTACGTGAACGCGGTCCATTGTGTGGAATCGGAGTTACGTCTTTAATAGACAAAATACTTATACCCTGCGCACTCAAAGCTCTAATCGCTGCTTCGCGGCCATTACCTACACCTTTAACAAATACGTCCACTTCTCGCAGTCCGCAGTCCGCAACTTTTTCCAATAAACTTCTTACGATGACGCCGGCAGCATACGGAGTTGCTTTTTTAGGACCTTTAAACCCGGAAAGACCGGACGATGCCCATGCAACAACTGCGCCATTTGGATCAGTTAAAGTGATGATTGTATTATTATAAGTTGCCTGAATATATACTCTTCCGGTGGTAAGTACTCTATTTTTCTTCTTCTTTTTGATTGGTTTAGCGGTTGCCATATTTATTCGTTATTTATGTTTTTTGATCAGCAACTTTTCTTCCGCTGCCAACGGTTTTTCGCACATTACCTCTTACGGTTCTGGTGTTTGTCTTAGTCCTTTGTCCGCGAGCCGGGAGTCCTTTTGCATGGCGAGATCCTCTGTAGCTGCCTGTTTCTTTTAAGCGCTTGATATTTGTTAAAACTTCACGTTTCAAATCACCTTCAACCCGGTAGTTTTTTTCTATAATTTCTCTTAAGACATTCGCTTGATCATCAGTAAGCTCGGACGTTCTCATTCCCGGAGCAATGTTTGCCTGTTTAAGAATTCTCCTGGAAAGCACTCTGCCAATACCAAAAATATATGTTAACGCGATTTCAATTACTTTTTCTTTTGGAAGGGTTACCCCTGCTATTCTTGCCATAAAATATTATCCTTGACGTTGTTTATGCTTAGGATTTTCACACTTAACAACCACTCTACCTTTTCGGCGAGTTACTTTACATTTCATACACATCTTTTTAACGGATGCCCTTACTTTCATGTAAATCTATGTTATTTCCTATAAGTTATCCTACCCTTAGTTAAATCATATGGTGTCAATTCAACAGTAACTTCATCACCCGGTAATATCCTTATGCGATGCATCCGCATTTTTCCGGACAAATGTGCCAAAATTTCATGACCGTTTTCCAGTTTGACTTTAAAAGTTGTACTTGGTAATAATTCCTCAACAACCCCAGCGACTTCAATAAAACCTTTTTTGTTTGCCGAGGCATTCAATTTGTTTCCTTCTGGTGAAGGATTACTATTTTGAATATTTTCAGGCATATTGTATTTTAATACTAAAATAAAATTCTTTGTCCCTGCATTTTGGACAAGAATTAATACAAAAGTATTGAATTTGCCTTGTTCTGCAGTAACTCATCTATATGCATAAGCAGTGTTCATTATAACATGACTTATAATGCTGTCAAGAAACTACAATAATTGGCTAATATTAGCAAATAGTAAGCTAAACTAATATTGCCTTAATTCTCCGAATTCCGGTAGAAACTGCCTGTTCCTTTATAATTTTGAAGCTACCAAGTTCTTTTGTATTCGTTACGTGCGGTCCGCCACATATTTCCATACTGAAATCGCCTATTTCGTATACTTTAACCCTCTCGCCATATTTTGATTCAAAAAGTCCGATTGCGTTCATTTTTTTAGCTTCCTCAAGAGATATTTCTGTGAATTTTACCGGCAATTCCTTCTGTATCTGTTCATTTACGAGCCTCTCAACACTATCAAGCTCTTCTTCCGTCACCTTTCTCGGATGCGTAAAATCAAATCTCAGACGTTCTGAAGTAATATTGCTACCTTTTTGCGCGACATGATCGCCCAAAACAGTGCGAAGCGCTTTGTGCAGCAGGTGCGTTGCTGTATGCAGTCTTACGGTCTCACTGGAATGATCTACCAATCCGCCTGTAAACTTTTTTTCCGCACCCTTCCGAGAGAGTTGTTGGTGTTTTTTGTATTCCACATCAAACTGTCCACGATCAATTTCAATATTATGTTCTTTTAGCTCTTCTTCAATCATTTCAACCGGAAAACCGTACGTTTGGTACAAATAAAATGCTGTTTTACCTGAAAATATTTTCTTTTTTTGGTCAGATATGCTAAAAATTCCCAACTCTTTTTCAAAGACTTTTAGACCATTTTGTAGTGTTTCAGTAAATTTTTTCTCCTCTTTTTCCATCTCATCACAAATAAAATGCGCGCTAGCGATAATTTCAGGATACACCTCTTTGTGTGACTCAATTACTGCTTCTGCAATTTGCTTTGTAAAACTGGTTTGTATGCCTAATTTTCTAGCTTGTCTTATTGCTCTTCTAATCAATCTGCGCAATACATAACCTTGATCCATGTTGGAAGGTACTATACCTTCGTGCAAAATAAAGCAGGCGGATCTTATATGATCAACTACTATCCGCTCTGATCTGGTATTTGAATTGAGGGATAATTGGTGTAATTTTTCAAAAACTGGTCTGAAAATCTCAATATCAAACACAGACTGCATACCGTTATATATTGCCACCATTCTTTCCATTCCCATGCCGGTATCAACATTTTTCTGCGGCATAGGTTCATACTCACCACTAATATTCTTTGTGTATTCCATAAATACATCATTCCAAATTTCCACATATTTTCCGCACCCGCAACTCGGTTGACAATTCTCACTGCAGGGCTCTCGGTCAGTAATATAAAACATTTCAGAATCCGGTCCACACGGTCCCGTAATCCCAGCGGGTCCCCACCAATTTTCATGTTTCCCATAAGCGTATATATTTTTTTCGGCAATTCCGTATTTTTTCCACAAAGCGTAACTATCCTTATCAAATGGCGCATCATCATCTCCTTTAAATACAGTAACAGCTAATTTCTCTATCGGGATATTCAGTTCCTTTGTCAAAAAATCAAAACTCCACTTTATCGCATCATCTTTAAAATAATCCCCTAATGACCAATTACCAAGCATTTCAAAAAACGTAAGATGCCAGTCATCTCCAACTTCGTCAATGTCGCCAGTCCGAATACATTTCTGAAAGTCAGTCAGACGTTTGCCCTCAGGATGCGATTGACCCAGTAGATACGGTACTAACGGATGCATTCCCGCAGTAGTAAATAAAACCGACGGGTCATTTTCCGGAATCAAAGAAGCGGGCCTGATAATAGCATGCTTTTTCCTTCTAAAATATTCCAGAAATTTATTTCGCAATTGAAGTTCATTCATATGATGATTGTACAATATGCCATTGCTACTATCAAGTAATCACTGCGCTGCCAATTAAGACCGTACTTTTATAAAAAACGATTGATTGACCCGGGGTAATCGCTCTTTGAGGTTCAATAAATTCCGCGGATAATACATTATTACTGATTTTAGTTACTGTTAATTCCTGGTCCGTCTGCCGGTATCTGATTTTTGCCGTGCATTTAAGTGGAAATTTAGGCTCTTCGTCAATCCAATGAACATGGTCCGCAATCAGAGTTTTACAAAATAACTTTTGATCATGACTCCCTTTGGCAACAATCAATTCATTTGCCTCAGTATCCTTTGTGACAACATAATAAGGAATTCCGCCGCCGATATTGATCCCTTTTCTCTGACCGATAGTATAAAACGGCAGTCCGATATGATTGCCGATTATCTCTCCATCGGTTGTTCTAATTTTACCGGGGGTTTCCTTTAAACGTATCTTTAGAAATTCTTTAAGATCCACTTCGCCGATAAAACAAATCCCCTGGCTATCTTTTTTATCGTGTGTAGGTAAACCAATTTTCTTCGCAATTGATCTGACGGTTGTCTTCGTATATGCACCAATCGGAAATAATGTCTTGGAAAGCTGATGTTGATTAAGGGTGCAAAGAAAGTATGACTGGTCTTTATTAACATCCTTACCCTTTAATAACTGATACGTGGTTTTACTCCTGCTATTTCTCACCTCCAGAATTTGAGCATAATGACCGGTTGCAATAAAATCCGCTCCCAGTGATAGGCACTTATCCAGGAATAATTTAAACTTTATCTCCTTATTGCACATGATATCGGGGTTAGGAGTAATCCCCTTCTTATAGCTTTTGTAAAAATAATCAATTACCTTCTCTTTATACTCCTTTTCAAAATCAAAAGTATAAAATGGGATTTTAAGCTTAACGCAGACCTTTCTCATGTCCTCCTGGTCTGTAACCCATGGACAAAGATCAAATTTGTTTTTTAGTGCTTTCTCGTCACTTGGCATTGTCTCAGTCCAATTCTTCATAAAAACACCCACAACATCATAGCCGCGCTTTTTAAGCAAATAGGCGGCCACTGAGGAGTCAACCCCGCCGCTCATTCCGACAAACACCTTAAGTTTTTTAATCATTGTCTTTTTCATTTTCCCCCAATAACGCAAGTTTAGATATACCAAAAACCCGCCTGCATGGCAAGCGGGTCGTTAAAGTTTGGTCTACTGATCAAATTTAATACTCTGGCCGGGTTTTATCACGTGCTCAGAAACTGGATGTTGCGGAACACTGTCATCCGGGCTTTTTAGTTCAATTTTCGGCAGAGGTTTATTATTATTATTATTCACTTGATTGGTATAGTTGCTCTTCTTTTTCTTCTTCTTTCTTCTGCCGCCGTCATGATGCGGATTTGGATTTGACGATGTATTTCTTTTTGTCACGTCACTAAAAGATATCGGGCCTTGCTGCAAAGCATCATTTAAACGTATCTCCTGCGGTGACTCATTAATTACTGGCTCTTTAATTTCACTCGGTGTTTCTACGGGCTGAGTTTTTGGTTCAATAATTTTCAAAACTGATTTTATCTTAGGTGCCTCGTTACTTTTTTCATGCTGGCTCTGCGCCGCTACGGTTTGTTTTGGACTTGCATTATCACTTTCATTTTCAGCAATACCTTTATACATTTCTTCAACACCACTCCATCTTAGAATCTTATCTTCAACTACTTTTACCGGCCTGGCGTATCTTTCACGCGAAGAAACAATAATTTTGTCTAAATTACCTGTCTCCCCCTGAATTGGCGGTAAAATTGTCGCGCTAAAAGGGGCGGATGCGACTCCGTCAATCATCAATTTCAAATATACATTGTACTTCGGCAGGTTTACCAGATCATTTAACATAAAATACGGCTCAAATTCCTTTTCCAAAAATTCAGCATCTTCAGCACCGACGCGGAAACAAATAATCGTTCCAACGTTTCCAAATACTGCCGCTTTCACCACGTCGCCAAGCTGTTCAATGTATTGATGAGCAATCGTAAGGTTTAGTCTGTATTTCCGCGCTTCTGAAAGTATATTTGCAAAGCTTTCCGTGGAGAAGTTCTGAAACTCATCAACATACAGATAAAAATCTTCTCTTGTTTCTTCTGGAATGTCCACACGACTCATTGCGGCCAATTGAAGTTTTGTAATCATCATAGCTCCAAGCAGTGCTGAATTTTCCTCCCCGATTCTACCCTTCGCCAGGTTCATTAAAAGAATTTTCTTTGTATCCATTATCACCCTCATATCAATAGTACTCTTGGGCTGTCCGACAATATTTCTAATAATTGAGCTTGATAAAAATTGACCGACCTTATTTTGAATTGGTGATATTGCCTCTGTTCTGAAGCGCTCATTGTAATTTGCATATTCATCCACCCAGAATGCCTTAACAATCGGATCGGTCAGATTGGATACAATTTTTTTTCGGTAATTTTTATCAACTAAAAGTCTGGTAATACCCAGTAAGGTACTGCCGGGATTTTCCAGCAAAGCAAGAATTGTATTCATTAAAATATATTCAAGCCTCGGCCCCCATGAATCAGCCCATATTTTCTTAAAAACTCCTACCAGACCGGAAGCGATCAGATTTTTGTATTGCGGATTAACTTCTTCCAGTATATTAAAGGCGATGGGGTGTTCGGTATCGGAAGGATTAAAATACACGACATCATTTATTCTGTTGGATGGAATAAATTTAATCACCTTTTCCACTGATTCACCGTGCGGATCAACTAAAGCGACGCCCCGACCCCTGTGAATATCCGATATCACCATATTTTCAATACAATTGGATTTACCAACACCGGTTTTTCCAATTAAATAAACATGTCTTCTTCTATCATCTTCTTTAATTCCAAACCTTACTCTCTTGTTACGAAAGTTAGTTTCGGCGAATACTGTTATATCGTTATAATCCGGCATTTGTTAAATCGTCATCATTAATTATTTCTATAGGAAGATTTTCCGGTATCCCCGCTCTTGGAACGGCCGGCGCACCAGAGGCTGACCTACCTGGCCTTTGCGGAGATATTCCGGAAGATGAAAATGCTTCTCTTGGCAATGTTGCCGGCGCACCACCTTTGCGGACTTCCGTTCTCTGCACCGGCGGGACTGTGATAGTTGCGATCGGGAAATGATAAATACTCGCCAACTCTTCAATATTTAAAATGAATCCTGTTCCCATGCCCAAGTGATTGGCGCGTTTTTTATATGCTCTCAGAATTTTTTTCTTCTTTAATGCAACACGCTTTTCAACCCGCCAGTAATCCGCTTTTGTCTTTGTCCTTTTGTGCGGTTTAAACGCATTCAAATTAAGAGTGTTGTACTGAAACAAAGCGCCTAATACCGGGCTGATGCCTCTGTTTTTATCAAAGATTTCTTTTTTACCAACATAGACAAGCCTGATTTTAGTTCTAAATGCTATTTTGGTCATTTTTTCCTGTATCGCCTCAATAACACTCCTGGCTCCCGGGGTTAAAAATTGCATTTCACTCTTTGCTTTGGTATCTGCTTTGCTGGTATCAGTACTTGATGCCCCGCCAAGAACCTGATTAACCGCCTCGTCACCAAAACCCTTCAGAGTACTTGTCAACGGCGAAAAAACTCCTTTTTTCTGTGCTGATTTTTCTCCGGCTAATTTTTTGACCAACTGTGAGGCATTTTCCGTCCAGGAAGAATTTGCGGGTGTTATGACAATTTGAAGCCACGTTTGTTCACCCGGTTGCAAACGGGATAAAGCTTCCAATATTGATGCCATCGGATCGGCAAATGTCTGACTTAAAGTATGTTCAAAATTCTTATAGGTACGTATAGGATATGCTTCTTTTTTTGCCAGTGTAAATTCGGTACCCCATAGATCATATTCATCATTTGGAAATTTATTTTCCACTGAATCCGTATAATCACCCACCTCCGTTATTTCCGCATCCGGGTATTGGGCATAAATCGCCGATTCAATCAAATCTCTGTTGCTTTTGTCTGACCTGATCAGATATTGAATATATCCGTCAATACTGACTAATTCAAGCGAATAGCGTCCCTGGACTTTGCCCAGCCAATAACGTTCGTATTTATTACCCTTTGCCTCAATTGCATATAGATGCGCAAATATCTGTTCAACCGCAACCAGCGACTGCTCATTTTCTCTTGGTATATCCAGTGCCAATAAAACCGGTTCCTGTGCGTCCCTATATCTTTGCCTTGCGCGCTCCAACCTCGCAATATATAGGCCGATTATCAAAAGGACTACCAGGGCAATCCAGCCACCATTCACAAAAATCCACCATGCAGCGGCAAGCGGATTCTGTACACCCATAGATGTAAAATCTAAAGAGATTTCCATTTTAAGCTACTGATTAGGGATTGTTTCAGATACTTCCTGTTTAAGCGCATTGTGATTTAAAGTATAGCGTTTATCCGGAAGTTTAGTAAATTTAGTTTTATCTGTCAGCGCCAAATGGATGGTGTTTTTTCTTACAACCCTCTGGTCCAACACTCTGCGTACTAGCTCATCCCTAGTCAGCGGCTCGCTGGCTTTTTCCAGTATCTTAATCAGAACATCAGAAACCACGCCCGGCTTGTATCCCCATTCCTCTAATGCATAAATCCCGCGTCCAACCAAAACAAAATCATTATTTAATATAAGTTCATTATGCACAGTCGGAGGATATGCTTTACGGCGGTCAAACTTAACTTTATTGATCAGTTCGGTAATATCATTGAAATGCAAGGGCTTACCCTCCTTTTTCAAAACCAAGTATATCTTATCTTTCATCCGTTTCGGATTAATTGACCCCCATTTCGCTAAACCATACTCATCAAAAGGATTACTATCAATTTTTTTACTCAATGTAATGTAGGAGTGAATACCTTCATCCGTCAGTAATTCTTTTTTATTGGCGTAGTATTCCGTGTGATGGAATTTGTACAAAAGCTCATCCAGTTTCATCGGCTTGCCTTCCTTTTCCAGGATCTGTACAAGCTGATCAATTGTTTCATTAACGAAATCCAAAGATACGTGAGGTAATCCCCAGGATTTTGATACAGATAGTGATGCCGGGATACGCACAATTTTCATGGAAATCAATTCCTCCAGGATAAACACCGCGCAATTATTATTTAACGGGTTATCGGACGCAAAATTAAGCAACTCATGCAACAGCGAATGTTCGTCCATGATTCCACCATTATGCCCCAAAACATTTGAAATAGTATGTTCCAATTCTGAGGACATTTTACTGAATTCTCTCAACCCTTTTATTTTTTTGATTGCCGAATTCTCTATCTGCCGAATTCGCTCACGAGTCACATTATAAGCCTTACCGATCGCCTCCAGGGTCTCTTTTGCTTGCCCACTCAAGCCAAAACGACGCCTCAAAACATCCTCTTCCTTATTTGTCAGATATTTAAGTAATGAAGAGACTGTATCACTGGGACTAAATCCCTCTATTTCCGCCTCCTGTTTTGAACTTATTACCTTATCTAGAATTGAATTTTGGTCTGTCATAATTGTTATATAATTATTCCAATATCTTCAGTATAGCATAAGCTTGAATAAGTGTCAAGAAAGTGGTCATAACAAAAAACTGTACAGTACAGACAGTTGCATTGAAATTACAAATTAATTTTTTGAAAACTTGTTATGCCAAAGCAATAACAGAGGGCTTGCGATAAAAATTGATGAATATGTACCAACGACTATTCCGATGATTAAAGCAAGTACAAAATACTTCAGCGATTCACCTCCAAAAAGATACAAAGCAATTAATACTAAAAGTGTTGTAAATGATGTATTAATTGATCTGACCATAGTTTCGTTAATTGATTTATTGATTGTTTCCTCAAAGTCAGAGCTTGAACCTTTAACTATGCCTTCCCTGATTCTGTCATAAACAACAATTGTATCATGAACAGAAAAGCCTAGAATTGTCAGTAAAGCTGTAACAAATAATGCATCTAGTTGAACCCCTAAAAAGTATCCAAGCGCGGCAAAAACTCCTGTGACAATCAAAATATCGTGTGCCAGCGCAATTATCGCGCATACTCCAAATATATAAGCCGGAACCGGTCCTCCTGAGATCTTTCTAAATGCATAGGACAAATAGGCAATAATCGCCGCCATTACAAATAGGACACCGACAATTGTCTTCTGCTTAAGCTCGTTACCAACCGTAGGACCAACTGACTCAAAACTCAGCTCATTTACTGTTCCGTAGTTCTCATTCAATTTGGCAAGAATTTGTACTCTTGTATCATTCTCAATGGTTTTCATTCTTATCATAATATCCTTGTCCTTTACAGGCTGAACCACGACATCTCCAAGATTGAATTCATCAAGAATCGCTTGTATTTCCTGCGCATTTGGTCTGACTCCGTCAAATTGTACCTGCAGTAACGATCCACCACTGAAATCAATGCCGAGCTTCAGTCCGCCCATGGAAATAAATACAATACTTGCCGTAACCAGCAACATTGAAATTGCATACCATACTTTTCTAGTGCCCAGAATATTATACATATTTGTAACTATTTATTTTTTACACCAAACAACCAAAGTCCGTGCCATTTTTTGATGGCTGAGATTCTTAAAAAGTTTCTGGTAATGGTAATTGCGGAAAACATGCTGATCAATATCCCCATTGCCAATGTTATTGCAAAACCTTTAATCAAGCTCGTTCCAAACCAGGTAAGAATCAAACAAGTGATTAGAGAAGATACGTTTGAATCGCGAATAGACGGCCAAGCACGTTTAAAACCGTCCTCAATCGCGCTGAGTAACGGTTTACCTAATCTCAACTCTTCTTTCATTCTTTCAAAAATAAGCACATTGGCATCAACAGCCATACCGATTGACAGTATGAATCCGGCGATACCCGCTAACGTAAGCGTCACCGGCCAAAGCTTGAATAAGGCTAGTGCTAACAATGAATAGATAAGCAGGGCAATCACAGACAATAACCCCGGTAGACGATAATAAATTATCATAAACAAAGCAACGAGAACTAGCCCAACGATACCCGCAAACAGACTTCTTTCAATTGATTCTTGACCAAGCGTTGCCCCAATGTTTTGCTGATTAAGCAGTGATATCGGGATAGGCAGCGCTCCAGAGTTGAGTCTTCTGGTTAAAATTTTTGCTTCTTCCAAGGTAAAGCTCCCGGTAATTGACGCCTCCCCCGTTGTTATTTCTGATTGGACAACCGGAATACTGATTGGTGCGTGATCAAGATATATTGCAACAGGTTTCCCCAAATTTCGTTTGGTAACTTCTGCAAACAACTTGGTGCCCTCATCATTGAATTTCAAACTAATCTCAGGCTGTCCGGTTGATTGATCAAACTGAACCTGGGCGCTTTGCAAGTGTTTGCCTGATAAACCGGTATTCACATAATTCGTTGAGTCTGCGGCTTCCTTTGATTGAGTCTGGATCAATATTTGACGTGCTCTTGCCTTTTCTTCCTCCACACCCTGGTCATTAACAGTCGTTGTTTTACTTTCCAGCTTAATAATATGGTATCCGTATTGGGTTTGGACTAACTCCGGATATACTTTTCCAACCTCCGCTTTTTCAAACACTACTTCATCAAATTCAGGCACCATTGCCCCTCTTCCGAACTCCCCTAAATCGCCGCCATTTTTGGACGAGGAGCCCTCACTTTTTTCATCAGCTAAAGTTGCAAAATCGGTATTGGGATCAAGCGCTGAAAGCAAAATTTCTTCAGCTCTAATTTTAGCATCAGCATTATACGCATCCATTGCCTGAGTTTGCTCTGCAGTTAGTTCAACTGGCGCCTGCTCTCTAAACTCCAATAAAGGTGTTTCACCGATCATTTGGATAGCCTGCGTAATGTCAGATACCCCAGGAAGCTCAACAATCACGCGATAATCATCACCAGATTTATTAGTTTGCACAATTGGCTCCGATACGCCAAAAGAATTTACTCTTCTCTCTATTACATCTCGCACGCCTTCTATAGCATCCGGTTTTTCTGCAGCAGCAATACCACTGGTATCAGCCTGGTAAACTAAATGCGTCCCACCTTGTAAATCCAAGCCAAGGTGAACTTTTATCTCTTTAAAATAACTTCCGATTCGTATATTTGGACCCTTTGGCCAATCAACCAACCCAGCCAAAACAACCAGCACTAATATCAGGGCGGAGCTGAGCCAGAGTCTTTTGCGTATTGTCATATACTACTGGATATTGAAACAAACAAAAATTAGATAAATACTGTAAAGATTATACACAAAATAGAAATTCTTATCAAATCTAGTTACGAATAATAACCGGAATCCCCAAATTTGCCCATTGATAAACCCAGGCCGAATCGGTGCGGGACATATTGATACACCCATGACTCATACGGTGACCGAAGTTATTATGCCAATATGTGCCATGGATCGTGTATGCCCCATAAAAAGACAGGACAAACGGAACATCCTTGAGATCGTAGTTATCCGGATTATCCGGACCATAAAACCAGCTCATATCGGTTGATTCACGCTTCCAATATACATTATATTCACCGATAGGTGTGTCGTGTTTACCCTTGATTCCTGAGGAAATAAGAAATGAGTCAACCAATTTATCGTTTTCATAGGCGTATAATTTCTGTTCGGTAAGATTCACCTCAATGTATTTGTAATAATCCGGCCTGTTCACTTCTTGCCATGCACTAGGCCCGGTTATAATGTCGTCTATTCCATCTCCAGTAATATCACCCACAGCAACGTTCACGCCACCTCTAAAATCTTTTTCGTAAGCAAAAAATGAATTCGCGACAAGGGTGCCATTAGCTTCAAACATCCTGATATGTGGACCACCTGCTCTCGTTGGAACAGTTACCACCTCATCAAAACCGTCATTGTCAACATCGCCGGCAGCAACCCGGGTTCCACCCTGAAAATAATCAGGATATGAATAAAATTCTCCTAAGATTGTCCTTTTGGCATCAAACTTATATACTTTTGTCCAGGTTTTACCGAATTTTTCCACTGCCATAACAATCTCTTCCTCGGGACCCCCATCAAAATTTCCAACAGCCAGTGAGACCCCTCCGCGATCGCCTGAACGAAATGGAAGGAAATCAATTCCCTGAAAATCCCCCAGATAATTAAACACGCGAACATGCGCTCCGCCTGACGAACCGGGTGCTGCTACAATTTCATCCTTTCCGTCGCCATTAACATCACCGACTGCAACATTTACTCCACCACGCATGTCTTCGGCAAACGCAAAAAAACCTGGGGTAAATTTCGGATTGCCGTTAACATCAAATATACGGACATGTGGTCCACCGCCGGAACCTGAACCAGTTACTATTTCAATTTCTCCATCACCGTTTAAATCACCGCATGCCACCGTAATACCGTTTCTAAAAGATTCCGCATAGGCCAAAAAACCGGTTACTTTAAATGAGTAGGGCCAGATTATTTTTACATTCGGACCGCCGCCCGGTCCGGCACCGACGATAATTTCATTTTTACCGTTACCGTCCACATCACACGTTGCTACAGAAACACCCCCCTCAAAACTCTCGGGATAGACATTTAAACTTCTTCTAATATCTCCAGCAGAACTGAAAACCCGTATTTCGGGAGCGCGGGTTTTGGTATAAGCAAATGAAGTAAATGGTATTACTACTAATATAGTTGCGGTAAATAGTATCTTCTTTAGCATACGTATATTGTAACAAAATATATGCAAACAAAAAAGAGGAGATCAATCCTCTTTTTTTATTACTTACTAATCCTTTACAATCACCGTCGTTCCTACATCCGCCCAATTATACAACTTTTCAGCCGGACCAACGCCTAGTCGTACACAGCCATGTGAAACTCTGACGCCGAGATGATTTTGTCCTTCTTTATAACCATTGGCCCACTCGGGTAATTCGTGCAGTCCATATCCACGTGAATCAAACTGCATCCAAAATGGCATGTAAAGATTATAAGCACCTGAATATGCTTTTCTATTTTTATTCTGGATGTTAAACGTCCCAAGCGGTGTCGGCATTGACCACTTACCGGTTGAAACCTGAGCTGTATCAATCAAGTAACCGTTTTCATAATATTTCAGAATTTGATCAGAAATATCAACCTCAATATATTTTTTCAAGTCGGTTCGCCCTTCAGTAGATCGTTTACTCGGTGCAACAATTATTTCGTCAATTGAATCATTATCAACATCGCCGGCAGCTAGCATTACACCGCCACGAAATTCTTCTTCAAACGCGAAAATAGAATCCGGGTGAGCATAGCCATAAGCTTCAAAATAACGGACGTGTGGGCCACCGCCGGTATTGGCAGCGACAACAATCTCATCTAAACCATCCTGATCAACATCCGCATTAGTAAGGTTGATACCTTTTTTGAATGTTTCCGGGAAAGCTCTGAACATACCAAGTACAGTTTTTTCCGGATTGGTTTTATAAACTTTCACCCAAGCTTCATCTGAAGACTGAACACCAAATATTAATTCTTCCTCCGCACCACCGTCCACATTTCCGCATGCAATACTAACCCCGCCATGATAGGTTGATGCAAATGGAAAATAATCTATTCCCATATAAGTTCCGTCTTTTTCAAAAACACGAACATGCGGTCCTCCACCAATTCCTGCACCCGTTACAATTTCCTTATCGCCGTCACCGTTTACGTCACACGTTGCAATATTAACCCCGCCCATAAAACTTTCCTGGTAGGCAAAAAATCCCAAGGTAAATTTTGGATTTCCTTTTCCATCAAAAACTCTTACATGAGGTGTCGCACCGAAACGCGTGCTCACAACAATTTCATCTTTCCCGTCACCGTCCAGATCACCTGATGCCACATTGACTCCTTTACTGTAATTTGTACCATAAGCAAAAAATCCAGAAATAAATATTCCTTCGGAATTAAATATTTTTATGTGTGGTCCGCCGCCGGGACCGGGAGCAACTACAATTTCTTCTTTACCATCGCCGTTTACATCACCCGTAGCTACTGACGCTCCTCCTTTAAAACTTTCATCATAAGCGAGGAACGACTTTTCCTGAACATTTTTGTCCGATGAGAATATTCGGACGTCGGGTGCACGGTACTCCGTGGCAGATGCAATTTTCGGTAACAAAAAAACAGTACTAGCAAGCACTGCCAACGTTAAAAATTTATTCTTTGGGTGTTGTATTTTCATTTTGTTTTTGTTTTGGCTATTTCAATCTATAGAAATAGGCCAGAGATGGCCCAATATTTTTCGATTATTATTTCGAAATTATTTATTATTTTTGAGGTCATCTCTAGCCTCTGTTTTTGTTTTTTTGTTTGTTTTATAAAGAACTATACTACTATATTAGCACATTTTTCACCTTCTGTCAACGCTTCTTTCCAATATACACACCATTAAATCCATCATTTGATTTTACCCGTCTCCCCTTTTTCATATAATATTTTTCTAATGTTTCAATGTTATTATTTTTTGCCAATTTTTCTATCTCGCCTAATCTGAATGCATGGCAATAACGATTGACAATAACTTCACCCTCCGGATTTTTCCACGCTTTTTCCGTGTCAAAAAAATCTAAAGCAGATCTTCCAATAATTTTATTTATCACATTTTTTAAAATCAAATTCCTTCTGCTTTTTTCCCACATATTCCAATATGTCATTATAAATATTCCGCCCGGCTTCAGCACTCTTGCTATTTCCTTAACAGACTGATTACGTAATTCATGTGACGGAATATGATATAAGCTTGCAACTGCAAACACTATATCAAATGACTGATCAGCGAATGGTAATTCTGTTGCTGATGCTTTGAGAAAGCTATAGCTTGAAATTGAACTGGTTATTTTTTCATCAGCAATTTTTTTAGCAATTTGAACCAGTTTTTCAGAAACATCAATCCCGACATATTTAATTCCATATTTCACAAGAAAATTAAGAAACCTGCCATTTCCACAGCCCACATCTAATACTGAAATCCCTGTTTGCAGGTACTTATCAAAATCATAAAATTCACTCCAATCTTTGTATCTTGTTTGGGAAAAATGATCGGCTATGTTATCATAATCGGACGCTACTTTTTCTATTATCAAATTTGCTGTATTCTTATTCATATGAATCAAAATTTATTAACACAATTTATTACAGAGGCGCTTAAATCTGGCCTGGAAGATAAAAGCGATTTTTACCTGTTCAAAAGGCAGTTTTCAAAAACACACAAGATCCCCTTTTATACTAACAATGTCATTCTAGCGCATTACCGCAAATTGGTTAATGATGGTGTTTTAATAGAGAACAATAAATTTGTTCGGCTATTGCGGATTCGGGACATCAGAACATTATCCGGAATAGCATCAATTGGAGTACACACCAAGCCCCTTCCCTGCCCGGGCAAGTGCATTTACTGTCCTACCGAAAAAGGAATGCCAAAAAGCTATCTCTCTACCCAACCCGCGGTGATGCGTTCCATGGGTCAAAAGTTTGATCCGTACAAAATGGTGAAAGCAAGATTACGGGCATACTATGAAAATGGTCATCCGACGGATAAATGTGAATTGATTGTAATGGGTGGAACTTGGTCTTTTCACAATAAGCTATATCAGGTCTGGTATTTGAAAAGATGTATGGACGCCTTTAACGACGGAATTAAAAGTAGCAGAAGAAGCAGAATTGATCTTAAGGAAGTTAAGGAACCAAAAAATTATGCCGAAGCCAAGAAAATATATCGGGACTTACTTACTAAACTGAAACGCGCCCAGATTCAGAATGAAAAAGCTTACAATAGAGTTGTCGGCATCACACTTGAAACCAGGCCGGATTTTGTCAGTACAAAAGAAGTGCGTATAATGCGTGAGCTAGGCGCAACTAGAGTGGAGCTGGGTGTGCAAAGTATTCACGATCACATCCTGGATATTAACAAAAGAGGTCATAAGGTAAAAGCAACAGTCAGAGCCACTCAGCTATATAAAGATGCCGGTTTTAAAATTACCTACCATCTGATGCCGGGACTATATAAAGCCACATTAAAAAATGATTTAGAAATGTTCCATGAGATATTTGAGAATCAGGATTTTCAGCCGGATCAGATAAAAATCTACCCGACAATCGTATCTGAATTTTCCGAGCTTTACGATTTATGGAAAACCGGCAAATATAAACCATATTCCGACAAAAAGCTTAAACTACTACTTAAGGAGATTAAACTGCTTTGCCCGCCATATATCCGCATTGCAAGGCTATTTCGGGATATTCCAAAACAAAGTATTGCCGGCGGAATGCAGATCACGAATATCCGCCAAATTATTCTCAATGAACTGAAGGAAGAGGGCAAATCGTGCCGGTGCATCAGATGTCGTGAAGCAGGTGGAATCACAGTTTCCCAAAAAGACGTCCGCCTAGTGAAACGGATGTATAAAGCCTCCGGCGGAACGGAAATATTTTTAAGCTATGAATCAAAGGATTATTCAACTATTTTTGCTTTTTGCCGGCTGAGATTCCCCAAAAATTGGAATAAAGATCATTATATTATTGCGCTGCAGAACTCCGCGTTGATCAGAGAGCTGCATACTTACGGGGAAATGATCCCGTTAGCAACCAAAAAAGGTAAAACACAGCATATCGGTTTCGGCAAACGACTGATGCAAGAAGCGGAAAAGCTTTCTATGAATAAAGGATATAAAAAAATAGCCGTTATCTCCGGCATCGGGGTACGGGGCTATTATCGGAAAATGGGTTATCAGCTAGAGGATGAATATATGGTCAAAAGCATTTAAGAAAATACCCTCATCTAACTAACTTCGCAATTGCCAGCTTACCAAATTTCTGAATATTGGAATTTAAAGTACTGTATACAGTCTTATTTACTGCAAAGATTACGCTTTTGGATGTTATCCCCCATTTTGTCCCGTCAAAATTTCTTACAATTCCCCCATTCTGTTCAACAAGAAAGCAAGCTGCCAACAAATCCCATGTTTTTACATAAAAAGCGGCAGCTCCTTCATATTGTCCAGTTGCAACATAGGCTAATGTCAATGAGCTACCTGAGTTACCAAGATAAGTATATTTTCTTGCTGAAATTGATTTAAGAAACTGACCGTATAAGTAATGATACTTCCTTGTAAACTGGTCTAAATATCCTTTACTAGCCTCAATGTGCCAAATTGCGACTTTTTTTCCAAGTCTTTTGGTTCGTTTATTGCCATCATATACAACATTATTGCCGGTACTCCACAAAACACGTTGTCGTGGATAATCAAACACCCACGCCGCCTTCACCTTACCATTAACAAGCAGGATTATGTTGGTTGCAGCAATATTGATTCCTCTTTTTACATTCAGTGAACCACAAATCGGATCCAGAACCCAAACTCTGTCAGACTCGCTGATCATTTTATCTAAAACCCCATTGCCTTCTTCACTGAATATTGCGTCGTTTGGAAATTCTTTTTTAATCCTTTTATTCAGCAGTTTATCAATAACAATATCCATTTGTGAAACAACATCGGAAGGTCCAGTTTTTGTCGCTACGAGTTTTACGCTTTCAAATATTTCATAGTATTTCTTAAATGATTCTTTCGCAATAGATTGAATGAGATTATTTTCCTTGAAATAGCTTGTTATATTGTCCATTGATATGTCAAATTAACTACTTATTACTTCATAGGATTAAAATTTGTATCAGTATCAAAGAAATCTTCATTCTCTGATTTCTTCAGATAGTTTACTACTTTATAAGTGACCGGCGTTAAAACCACTTCAAAACCCAATTTGAATACGTAATTTGAGATGATTATACTGACCAATAGCTCTCTCGGCAGAATGCCATAAAATGCTATGAGGATAAACAACAGGCTATCCACCAATTCACCTACAATTGTTGAACCGATGGTTCTGGACCATAGCCATTTGCCTTTTGTTATTATTTTGAGTTTGGCAAGGATTATTGCATTGGAAAATTCGCCGGCAAAATACGCAATTAAACTGGCAATCACCAGCCTTGGTGTCAAACCTAGAATTACATCATACGCCGACTGATTTGGCCAACTTTGATCGGCCGGCAGCTTACCGATCACCATGATTGTTATGGACATTAACAGTGCACAGACAAATCCTAGCCAAATTACCCTGCGTGACTGACGGTAACCGTATACTTCCGTCAGTATATCCCCAAAGATGTAACTCAATGGAAAAATTAATGTTCCCCCGTCAAATGAAAAAAAACCTAGATCAATAATCTTGGTGGAAACTATATTGGAAATCAGCAAGACCGAAACAAACAAAACACTGATTGTTCCCAAATACTTGTAACGTTTGTCATTATATTCGGCTGTATTTTCCCGACGATCAAATATCTGCATAAAATCAGATTATACCTTCATCTTTTCTAATCTCCATCCAAATCTTCCCAACCTCATTACGTCCATTTCCGTCCTTTCCACAGCCCCAATATGAATCTACGGGAGAATTCTCAATTAATTCCCTGCCGGAAGAACGTTGTAATACTTCACGAACATCATTATGCTGACGCATTTTGGCTGTGAGGATTTCTTTCATAACACTCCTTTTGATATCATGCCAGCGTTTTTCAATTATATTCTTGTTCTCACCGGCTATTTGTTTTGCAATTTCCGGACTTTGCGCATGGTAAATTTTTTCTGAAATATCCTCTTCCAGTTCAAATTTTTTCCAATGATATGCATGTTCCGCCGTTGGAAATGTTTTATTCCAGATATTTATTGAATGTGCCGAATAATTATCCAATGGATAAAAAGCAGTCGTAAAAAAGAAGACCTGTTCATCTGTTTCTCTATTTAATCCTGCACTAGAGCTTGGGTACATTATTTTACATTATGTGACATTCTTATATTTCCTAGCGAGTTCATGTGGAAGTAAACTTACACGATGAACGAGCGACGGAAATTCAAACGTTGCCGTGGCAACGTTTATACTTCTTCCCTGAACCACAGGGACACATGTCATTGCGCCCGACTTTTTCACCTTCTATGGTTTTTAATTTTCCGCCTGCGGTTACCTTAGTACCAGGTAATGCACTAGTTTTAGTTTCAGAAAACGTGTCATTTGACGCCTGCGGTTTGTCGCTTGGAAAACTAAAATGCTGCGTCTGCTCGTTCATCGTTTTTGAGGGAGCCTGCATAATTTGCTTTGCCTGCATCATTGACGGTGCGATTTCTTTGGCAATGCCGATTTTATACATGGTATGCGCTACATCACTCTGAAGACTGGCCATCATTGTTATGAAGAGCTGGTATGCTTCCCGTTTATATTCAATCAGCGGGTCACGCTGACCATATCCGCGCAAACCGATGCCGGTCCTCAGATGCTCCATCTGCGATAAGTGGTCAATCCATAAACGATCAATTACTCTTAATACCACTCCCCGCTCCAAACTTCTCATCAGCTGAATATCACCAACTCTATCCTCAAGATTCTTATATTCTTTATGCGCCAGTCCAATCAGATATTTGATCAGGTGAGTACGGCTCTTGGCATCTTCAAATTTTGTGCCGGCTTCTTTATGAATGTCCTCCATTTTTACCCTGGTTTCCATGGAAACAGGGAATATAGTATCAACAACTTCGTATATTTCTTCAATATTCCACACATTCTCATCCTCCGATGCGGTATGAAAAGAAACAACCTGTTCTATTTCAGATTCAATCAATTTCAGAACTTCGCCTTTATATCCCTGTTCACTTTCTTCTGAATATAGGGCTTCTTTGCGTTTTTTGTAGATTACTTCCCGATGCTTATTTATTACGTCATCATATTCCACCAAGTGCTTCCGAATATCAAAGTTATTGCCTTCAACCTTCTTCTGCGCAGATTCCAAGGATTTACTAATCATTTTATTTTGAATCGGCATGTCATCTGGAATTCCTAGTTTTTCCATAATACCCTTCATGCGGTCAGAACCGAATATCCGCATCAGATCATCTTCCATAGACACGAAAAACTGGGTTTCTCCCGGATCACCCTGCCTGCCAGCACGGCCGCGTAATTGATTATCAATCCGTCTTGACTCATGGCGCTCGGTACCGATTACTAACAACCCCCCATCTGCAACAATTTCTTTGGTCTCATCAGCAATGGGAGGATTTCCGCCTAAAATAATATCCACACCTCTGCCCGCCATATTAGTTGCTACGGTAACAGCGCCTTTCTTGCCGGCCTGTGCGATAATGTTGGCTTCCTGCTCATGATGCTTAGCATTCAACATTTTATGCGGTATCCCTTCCATCTCCAGCAATTGACCCAACAGTTCATTTTTCTCAATTGAAATTGTGCCGATCAACACCGGTTGTCCGATGTCATTGCGTTTTTTTACTTCTTTCACAATCGCTTTGAACTTTGCTTCTTCTGATTTAAATATCTGATCCGTTCTATCTGCCCGAATCAACGGCTTGTTGGTCGGAATTACCACTACTTCCAGACCGTATATTTTTGAAAATTCCTCAGCTTCCGTTGCGGCTGTTCCCGTCATACCGGCCAGTTTTTCAAACATTCTAAAATAATTCTGGAACGTGATTGACGCCAGTGTCCTGCTTTCCTTCATTACTTCAACATTTTCTTTCGCCTCAATTGCCTGGTGCAACCCTTCCGAATACCTACGGCCCGGCATTAGTCTTCCGGTAAATTCATCAACAATGATTATCTCGCCGTCTTTAATCACATAGTCACGGTCTAGTTTAAACAAAGCCTTTGCCTTCAAAGACTGTTCAATATGATGGACCATATTAATTCCGCCTTCCGCGTATAGGTTTTCAATGCCTAATGCTTTTTCAACATGCGTAATCCCCTGTTCGGTCAGCGTAGCAGCACGCATTTTCTCATCAATATTATAATCGCCGCCCTCTTCCAAGGTTTCCACTAACTGCGCGAATTTGTAATACTGATCAGTTGCTTCTTCATCCGGAGCAGAAATGATAAGCGGAGTTCTTGCTTCATCAATCAGAATACTGTCAACCTCATCAACTATTGCGTATGCTAAACCCCTCTGAACCATTTGGGATCTGCTTTGAACCATGTTATCCCTTAAATAATCAAAACCGAATTCATTATTTGTACCATATGTAATATCCGCCTGATATGCCTCTCTTCTGGTAACCGGTCTGAGTAATTCAACATCAACTTGCGTTGAATCCTTCGTAGCTTCCTTTGATTTTATCGTTGGATCAAACAAAAAAGCCTCATCATGCTGGATACAGCCGACCGAGACCCCCAATAAATTATAAATTTTTCCCATCCAGGCCGTATCTCTTTTTGCCAGATAATCATTCACCGTGACCAAATGAGCGCCATTTCCTGTGAGCGCATTTAAATAAAGCGGCATGGTTGCTGAAAGGGTTTTTCCTTCACCGGTTTTCATTTCAGAAATTCTGCCTTGGTGCAATACTAACCCACCCATTACCTGTGTTTTATAAGGAAACTGATTAATTGTTCTTTTGGCGGCTTCTCTGGCCAAGGCAAACGCCTCCGGCAGTATATCATCCAGAACCTTGCCGGATTTCAGTTCGTTTTTAAACTTCTCGGTTTTTTGTGAAAATGCTTCAAGGGGGATTTTTTCAAACTCCTCTCGATATTTTTCCACCTTTTCAACCTGCTCTTCAAGTTTTGAAATAGTTTTTTTATTTGGATCTCCAAAAAGCTTACCTAGCATTGCCATCTGTCTTTATCATTTAATAATTATCAAATCCGACCAGTTGTATTTCCTCCTGTAATTGAATACTGTACTTATCCCGGACTTTTTGTTTAATAACACCAATCAGCATAACAATTTGTTCCGCTGTGGCTTTCCCTTTGTTGATTATAAAATTAGCATGGACATTTGAAACCATTGCATCTCCGATTGTAAATCCTTTCAGACCCAACTGGTCAATCAAATAACCTGATGAGACAAGCCCATTGTTTACCGCTAAGGGCTCAATGCCCTTTATTTCAAGTTGTTCCTGAGTAAGATTAATTTTGGTGTTTTTGAAAACACATCCCGCGCTGGGCGATTCAAACTCTTGCTGACTTTTTTTCTTGCTGACGATTTCCATTGTTTTTGCCTGAACCGCATCTTTAGTTGATTTTTTCAGGCTGAAGTATGCTGTCAAAATAACTTCATTATTTGTTTTGAAGACGCTTTCGCGATAGCCAAAATTACATTGCTGAATTGACCTTTCTTCCACGGCACTATTTTCAGCAATAATCACCACTTTTGACAACACGTCCTTAATTTCAGAACCCCATGCACCGGCATTACCACGCACGGCTCCTCCGACACTGCCCGGAATCCCAGCCGCAAATTCAACTCCTGATAATCCGTGTTCTTTCGCAACGTTGGCGAGCAGGCTCAAATTGACTCCGGCATCCACTCGCATCTCAGTATCAACAACTGAAATATTTTTAGACTTATTATGAATCACCAGACCATTAAAACCTTTATCAGAAATCAATACATTACTGCCTCGTGCCAATATAAATATCGGCAAATTAACATTATGCGCTATCGCGACCGCACTTTTTACATCGTCCACATTCTCCGCCAGAAAATAATATTTTGCCGGACCGCCGATTTTGTATCCGGTCAGCTGGGCTAGGGGGAAATTTTGCTTGACCCGTCCGCCTAATTTGCTATTCAATTGCTCAATTATTTCCATTTTTTATAATTTATCAATCAATTCCACGGCAATTTTGTTAAAATCACCCACTGCCATGATTACTACAACATCTCCCGCTTTTGTATTCGCAATAAGGTGTGCTAGTACCTTTTCTTTGCTTGGAATATATGATGCATTTTGGTGGTTTTTACCGATTTCGTCAACCAAATCCTTACTGGTAACCTTATAAT
Organism: Patescibacteria group bacterium; assembly: GCA_041666485.1. Lineage (GTDB taxonomy): Bacteria > Patescibacteriota > Patescibacteriia > UM-FILTER-42-10 > UM-FILTER-42-10 > JAHJEX01. Next base: position 85,295 of record JBAYGW010000001.1, read on the forward strand.
CACCCGCTTTTTCACGGGCAGGATAAATATCCGGGATTATCACTTCATCAGCAGAATCAAAAGATTCACCTAATTCTTTAATTGTTGCCTTTGTCCTGCTGAAAGTATGCGGCTCAAATATCGCCCAAATTTTTTGCTTCGGATATTTGGAACGCGCAGCCTGCAAAGTCGCCCTGACTGCCGTGGGATGATGTGCATAATCATCTATTACTGTAACTCCTTTAGCCACACCCTTTAATTCAAACCGCCTGCTCGGTCCTTTGAACTCAGCAAGACTTTTCACGAATTTTATCAAATCACACTCAAGATAATCAATAACTGCCAGGCTAGCCAGCACATTTAACACATTATGATCTCCGGAAAGTGACGAAGTAATCTGATGTTTGGTCGCTGTTCCGACTTTCTTTATGACAAAGTTTGTATTTCCATCTATCTGTGCTATCTTATCAGCTTTCCACTCAAGATTATTCCCTTTCAAACCATACCAGATTACTTTTCTATCCGCATCCTTCAGTAATTTTTTCACATTGGCATTATCATGACACGCAATGATCGCGCCGTCCGGTGGCACAGTCTTGATTAATTTTCTGAATTTATCCATCAGATCATCAATATTCTTATAATAATCAAAATGATCCATATCAATATTGGTGATTACCAATATATTCGGATGGTAATGAAGGAATTTCGGTCGCTTGTCGGAGAATAGCGCATAATATTCATCGCCTTCAAATAGTACAATATCAGAACTATTTAATTCAAAATTCGTATTGAAATCCTGAACATATCCACCGATTATAAAATTGATCGGCATTAATGCTGATTTCAAACCATAAGCTATCAGTGAACTTGTTGTTGTTTTACCATGTGTGCCCGAAACAACAATTCTTTGATAAGAAATAAACAGATTATATATCAGCTCGGCAAAAGAAGCATAATCTATTTTTCTTTTCAGCACTTCGGCAACCTCGGGATTTTTTTCCGGTGTCTCTCCCGCACTGATTATCACTAAATCCGGATCTTTAATGTTATTTTTACTGTAACCCGCATTATACGCAATATTGTTTTGCTGCATCACAGTTGATGAAGGCGGATATATTTCTTCGGCATCACTGCCGGAAACGATAAAACCGCGTTGTTTCGCAACTGCAGCAACAGCACTCATGGCAACTCCACCAATACCTATAAAATGAATTTTTTTTATTTTACTTAGATCCATTACGTTTAATTATGCTTATAATTTCTTCGGAAATAGTTTTACTGGCATTTTTATCCATGATTATTGATATATTTTTTTTAAGCTCCTCACGTTTGGATTTACTATGCAATAAATCATAAATAAAATTTGTAAACAATTCCGGATTAAGAATCTTTTGATTGAGTGTTAGGGCGGCATTGCGCGATGCGAAGTAATCCGCATTCTTTTCCTGATGCGACCCCGCAAGCGGGACGATAATAACCGGCTTACCCAGTACAGCGAGTTCGGAAAGCGTTGAAATACCCGCACGGGTTACAACTATATCCGCAACATTAAACGCGTGTTTTAATTCATCCATATTCAAAAATTCATGGGCATGATACCGATCAAGATTACTACTCTTGTATTGGACTGTCTCTTTTTTGCCGAGCATTTCTTCTACAGAATCAGGACGGTAAAGATCTTTCAGGTTTTTATCCTGGAAAATATTTTTTCCTTTTCCGGCGATATGGATAATCTGGCAAAATTCCAATAACCGAGCTAATGAATCTGTAACAACTTTATTCAGCGTAAGCGCGCCGGTACCGCCTCCCAAAATCAATACAACCGGAACCTTGTCCGAAAGTGAAAATAAATGCATGGCTGTTTCACGGTTTCCGGCTAAAACACTTCCCCGGATTGGATTGCCGCAAACAATAGTTTTACCGCGCGGAAAGTCAGCGAGTGACTCGGCAAACGTAACGGTAATTTTTGTGGCAAACGGCGTCATCAGCTTATTTGCCAGACCTTTTATCAAATCCTGCTGATGAATTATTGCTGGAATTTTTAAAAACCATGCCGCCCAAACGACCGGTACAGCAACAAAGCTTCCGGCGGATAAAATAATATCGGGCTTCCATTTTCTCAATAGATTTACTGCCTGGAAAAATCCAAGGATCACGGAAAATGGAGATAAGAAATTTCTGGGATCAAAGTACCTCCTGAACTTTCCCGAAGTAATTGATTGAAACCGGATATTATTCTCTTCTGCTAAATCCTTTTCAATTGAATTATTACCGCCGATAAACAAAAACTCAGTATTTTCAACCTTCGCCATCTCCTGATATATGGCTAATAACGGCGCAACCGATCCGCCGGTTCCGCCGCCTGATAAAACTATTTTCATGTCAAAACTATACCCTAAAATGGGGTTTTAGTAAAGAAATATAATGATAATAATTTATCTGCGGGAACGGGTATTTACTGCAATAACTGGCGCAGAATGCTTTGAAATATTTATCAAGATACCGACGGCAATCATGGATATAACGATAGCGGAACTACCGTAGCTGACAAAAGGTAATGGAATTCCGGTCAACGGCAATATGGAAACCATAGCTCCGACGTTTATAATTACCTGTATTGTAAACCAGCAGGTTATTCCGGCGGCAAGCAGTTTGCCGAATTGATCCGGGGCACTTCTAGCGATTTTAAAACCACGAATCATCAGTACGGCAAATAAGACTATCAACAAAACTGAAATTATTAATCCCAACTCCTCCGCTATGATTGCAAAAATTGAATCTGTTGTTGCTTCCGGCAAAAAATTGTATTTCTGTCTTGACATCCCCAAGCCCAGACCCAATATTCCGCCGGAACCGATTGCCAGCAATGCCTGGTTAATATGATATCCGATCCCGAGCGGATCCAGCTCCGGATTTAAAAAGACAGACAACCTTGCTGCGCGATACGGAGCAATTTTTATTAAAATGGCAAAAAGAGAAATTCCTCCGGCAATGATCAATGAAATATTTTTGATACTCCCCCCCGCGATGAAAAATACCGCTACAGAAACAAGTGCGATAACGGTCATTGTCCCCAGATCTGGCTGCATCATAATTAGCAGTGTGATAATCCCCAATAAAACCAGAAACGGCACAAACCCATAAGCAAAATCATTCATTACTTTGCCTTTTTTTGAAAACCAGGTAGCTAAATAAATTATAAACGTCAGCTTAGCTAATTCAGATGGTTGGAAGGAGAAAAAACCAAGGTCAATCCAACGCGTTGCTCCACCACTGGAAATGCCGGCGCTTGATACTAAAACCATGAACAAGGTGAAGATGGTCAGTGCCAACATTGGAATCGCAAATTTTTGCCAATTCAAGTACTGAATCTTTGATGCAATAAACATCAGCACCAAACCTAATAATACACCGTTAAACAGCTGATGCTTCCATAAATAATTACTGTCATGATAATTCTGATACGCGATAACCGAACTGGCAGAAGACAGCATTATTAAACCAAAAATTATGATTACAAGAACGATTGCAATTAAAGTGTAATCAGGTTGGTTATTTTTGGCAGATTTCATTTAAGATTTTTTACAATTTGTCTGAATTTTTCGCCTCTATCAAATTCATTTTTAAAGAGATTAAAACTTGCGGCACCCGGCGAAAATAGAATAACGTCAGACTTACCCTGAATACCATACGCCATACTTATTGCTGATTTTAGACCCTTAGCTTCAACATACCGGTATTTATTTTTATTTAAAATAGTTTTGAGCTTATCTGTCGCAGTACCCGGCAACAATATTGTCAGCTCGGCACGTTTCATAATTTCGCGCGCCATCTGATCATACGATACTTTTTTATCAACACCGCCTGCGATCAATATTACCTTTTCAGAAAATGACTTCAAAGCGACAACAGTTGCCTCGGGAATAGTTGCGGCTGTGTCATTGTAGAATGTTTTACCCTTCAATTTGCGCACAAATTCCATCCGATCCTGCAAGCCTGTGAAACGCGACAATGATTTAATTATATATTTATTCGGAACCTTCAATATTTTCGCGGTAAGCGTAGCGGCCAAAGCATTTTCTAAATTATGCTCACCTTTTATTCTTAATGCACTAACACTCGCAATAATATTTTCCCTTCCCATACTTCTAAAAATAAATCTGCCCTTCTGCACATATATTCCGTTCTGTTCCGGAAAATACTTTTTTGAAAACCAAAATCTTTTTGCAGTCACTGATTCGCCAAATTTCTTAGTATACGTATTGTCTTTATTTAAAAGTACAAAATCATTATTATTCTGAAACGAAAAAATATTTCTTTTCGCTTGTACATAATCGGCCATTCCGTTATAAGTATTCAAATGGTCTTCGGCGATATTCGTGATTACCGCGACAGCAGGACTGATTTTATGCTCTTTTAAAAGCTCCAATCGCCAACTGGATAACTCAAAAACTACAATTGAACTTTTCTTAACGAGATTCAAACGATCTAAAACAGAAATCTGGTTATGACCGACTAAAACGACATGTCTACCTGACCTCTTTAAAATATCCGCTAAAAGCGCCACGGTAGTTGTCTTACCCTTTGTGCCGGTGACACCAATAATCGGTACGTCGCACAACTGAAAAAATAAGGAAGCATCACTCTCAATAGGAATGTTGCTGTTCTTTGCAATTTTTAAAAATTTTGATGTTTTTGGAACGGCAGGATTTTTTATTACCAGATCTGCATCAATAAAGTCTTGTTTCCTATGTCTGCCTAAAACAAAATTTATTTTCTTTGATTTTATTTTATTCAATGACGGCAATAATTGCTTTCGGGTACGTAAATCAGTTACGGTAAGTATTGCACCCTGTTTCAGTAAATATTGCACTACTCCAATACCACCTCCGAGGGTGCCGAGTCCCATTACTGTAATTTTTTTTCCTCTAAAATCGGATGGATTCATATCCATGGAAGTATATCATTTTGGACTAAATCATTCCAATAATCGCGCCTTGTGCAATATAATTTTCCCCATCTCTCCGATACGAAGAAAACTTTGTTTTCTCACAGTATGTACAAAACTCTGAAATTTCAATATTATTTTCCTTTACGCCGGCACTAATTAACTGACTTTTTATTGCTGAGACTAGATTAACCGATTTCTGCCGCCCGTTTACCGCAACAGCGTTTGGTCCGAACATTTTGACAAACTGCTCTGCTAAGTCGTTGTCAACTTTAAAATGGCAACAATGTATCCCCGGTCCCACAAATATAACCAGGTCACTTGGCGTGCTTCCGGCTCTTTTTTGCAAGGTTTTAATGCCATTAACTGCAATGTTTTTAACAATCCCCCGCCAACCGGCGTGTAGCAAGGCAATGCACCCAATCTTTGGATCATACATAAATATTGGGAAACAATCTGCCATCGTCACCATTAGATAAACTCCGTGCTGCGATGTTGCTAGTCCATCAAATTTTCCCACGATTGATTTATTTTCAGGCGATTTACTATTTTGATTCTGATTTGCAACCCAGTAGATTTTTTTTCCATGGCATAATTCAGCATTAATTACAGCATTAGAATCAATGTCTAGCGCGTCAAAAAAACGGCTCCTGTTCAGAATCGTTTCTTTCTCACTGATCAATGGGTGTTGCAATGACTGATTGCCAAAGCTTTTAGTAGATACTGCGATTCGGATCTCAGGAAAGACACCCAGCTTCTTTGAGGTAATAATTTTTGACATAAGCTATGTATGGTCAATCAGTACCAGAATCAAACCAAGTACCGACGTTACTCCCGAGATGACCCAAAATCGCATCACAATTTTTGATTCCGGCCACCCGATAGCCTCCAAATGGTGATGGATTGGTGATGAAATAAAAACTTTTTTCCCATTACGGAGTCTTTTTGACGTTAATTGAATAATAACCGACATTGACTCAAGTACCAGAACAAAGCCGATAATCGGCAGGACAATTACTGAATTTGTCAGCATTGCAACAATACCCAAAGTGGTTCCCAATGCCATTGCACCGGTATCCCCCATAAAAAATCTGGCCGGCGGTATATTAAACCATAAAAATGCCAGAAGACTTCCGACTATCACGATACAAAAAGTAGCTAAATTGAATCTGCCCTGAATAAACGCTATTACCGCGAAGGATGCAAAAGCCGAAAGCAAAGCGCCTCCCGCTAAACCATCCAGCCCGTCTGTTTCATTAACCGAAAATGAAGTAGCCACAATTACAAAAATTGCCAATGGGATGTACCATAAGCCAATTTCAAAATTTCCCATGAAAGGTATATGGATAACGTCCCAATCCAATTTTGCATAAAACCAATACGCGCCAAAAATTGCTATAATGGTATAGAACAGCAGGCGGTGCTTAACGGTCAGTCCGCCACCGTGCGGTCCAACTTTACGAATGTTGAAAAGATCATCAAGTAATCCTACAATTGCTGAGGCGACAAGCGCACCAAGCGGCAGCAGAGTTTCACCACGAGTTAAAAAGTTCAGCTTCTCTATAAATGAAATATCAGTGATTTTCGCCAAATAGAAAAAAAACAAAGCCATGATCAATGTGGTAAACCAAATCAAAATACCACCCATGGTCGGGGTACCGGATTTTTTTGCATGTAATTTGGAATATACTGGCGCCTGATCACTCGTTCTGATCTGTTTTCCCAATTTATATTTATACAAATAGTGCGTCAGGATCGGTGTCAGCGCAATTGTCATGATGAACGCCACTGTTCCGAGAAGAAGTATTTTTATGATATCAAAATTTGCTGTAAAATCCATATATTATCTGTTAATAAACGCAAGTAGCACGGCCGCTAGCGCAAGAAACATGTTTACCGGTATTGTAAATATTACAATCAAGTAGCTAAGAATCCTTTTGGATGAATACATTATAACACCCACTAAATAGTTTACCAATATTATTAATAACCCACTCAACGGGATAATATAGATCCTGTACCAATCGCCAATTAGATCGATGCCGAAGTAAATGTTATAATGAAGAAAGATCGGATCCGGTGATGGCTTAATCTTCGCATATAATAGTATCCAAATTCCAAGATTGAGGAATAGTGCCACTAATATAGCAATACCAATAATTTTATTGCGCAACGGAGCATGCATTTTCTGCAAAAATGATACTCCACCCATTACCTTCGTCTCTTTTTCTTTATCGTGGGTAAAATAAGTTTTTTTTCTTAATGAAAACATCTTTCTTCAATTCAAATAAATTTTATATACCGCTTGTCGTGTTGTTACTCGTGGTAATGTTTTTTATGGAATTTACTTCCGCACTCCAGGAAAGCCAGACAATTGATGAAGGATCTCACCTTTCAAGCGGTTATTCTTATATCACCACCGGCGATTTCCGGATGAACCCCGAACACCCTCCGTTAATCAAGGAATTGAGCGCGTTACCGCTGTTATTTCTTCAAATCAAAGCTCCGCTTAACCACCCATCCTGGAGGGAGCAAAACCAGTGGGAATTCGGTCGTCAGTTCCTCTATAATAATACAGTAGATGCCGATTTAATTCTACTGCTCGGGCGAATTCCAATAATGCTCCTAAGTTTACTACTTGGCGTACTGGTCTACAAGTGGGCGGGAAAACTTTGGGGGCGTAACACCGGGCTGATAGCTCTGTTGTTGTATGTATTTGAACCGAATATATTGGCGCATTCCCGCTACGTTACCACCGACCTTGGCGCAACGTTAATTTTCTTTCTGACAATTTATTTACTGGACAAATATTTCATCAAATTCTCAAAAAAAAGTCTGATTTTTTTTGTTATCTCCATTTCAATTGCACAGTTAATTAAATTTTCCGCTTTAATTCTTTATGTCTTTTTTCTGATTTTTGCCGTCATGAAAATCCTGCATCATAAAACCCCTCAACTGACACTAGCCAATATTACAAAAACGGTATTGCTAATGCTGCTGTTTTTAATCATCATTGGCACCGCGGTTTATGGATTCTCAAGCACGATCCCTATGAAAGATGTTGATATTCAGTATTTCTACAATAACCAAATATCAAACGAGGAGCTGGCTGCATTAAAAAAAGATGACCCGATAATTTATGAGCTTAGATCCATAGCGGATCCGCAGACAAAATCAGGAGAAATCATATACAATATCGCAAACAACGTAGCAATCCCCAGTTTTTATTTTCTGAAAGGACTATTTACGTTATTTTCACACAATTACTGGGGACACATGTCCTATCTGCACGGTGAATATTCAAATTTTGGCTTCTGGAATTACTTTCCGACGACATTTCTGATTAAGACGCCGATTCCAATGATAATGGTCCTTGTTTTGGGTTTTTTTGCTTTTTTATCACCATTGTACAAGAAAAAGGGCATCACACAGATCAAAAATAGCACCCTGAACCTCATACCTTCAAAATATTTAAGAGCAAAGCTACATTCAAAACTGCTATTGGGGCGCTTTATTTCTTTTTACAGAAATGTGCCTTTTACATACTGGTTAATTATTCTAACGCCGCTCTTATATTTTTTGTGGGCGATGACCAGTAAAATAAACATCGGCCATCGGCACGTGCTGGTCATATACCCCTTTTTGATCTTACTTTCAGCAAGAATTATTACAAAATTATTTTCCAGCAAAAGAATCTGGCTAAAATTTTTTGCTGCCGGACTGGTTATCTGGTACGTGGCCAGTTCAATTCTGATTTATCCAAATTTTCTCTCATACTTTAATGAATCAATCGGCGGTCCGAAAAACGGTGCAAAATTTGTCACCGATTCAAATCTGGATTGGGGGCAGGATGTAATCAAATTAAAAAAATATCTTGATGATAACAAAATTACGGAATACTATTTCACCTATTTTGGTTCGCTTTGGACCTCATACTACGGAATTCCATTTCAGCCAGTACCAAGAGCGACTAACCAGCAGGATTTGGATAAACTTGACCGTGTAGTAGCAATTAGCGTGTCAGCACTTTATTCTGAAGACGGAACCTATAAGGCACTAAGAAGCGTTGAACCTGACGCAAGAGTGGGCTTTTCAATAAACATTTATAACTTTCCGAAAACTTATTAATATTTGATTGACTTTATGTCAATTCTGTGATATAATTTCAGCAAGTTTAGGACTAAAAATAGCTTATGCTGACAGAAACACAAATACAAGAACTTTTGCTTGCGAATAGGTTGCTTTCTAAAAAAGAAATAACAGATTCCCTAGCCGAGGCAAAAAAACAAAACCGGGAATGGATTGACCATCTTTACAAGGAAAAAATTGTCAGTGACAAGTCATTGTATGAATTGTATGCCAAATCTTTAAATGTACCGTTTATTAACCTGGAAACAATTAACATCCGCAAGGATATCCTAAACCTATTACCTGAAACAATTGCGCAAACCCATAATATAATTGCGTTTGATCAGACCGATGATCAAATTAAGATAGCATCTCTGGATCCTAGTGATTTAGAGATTTTTGATTTTATTGAAAAGAAAACTGGTAAAACCCCCGTAATTCACGTTGCTACTCCGCAAATGATCAGTGAATCACTGAAAATGTATCACAAAGGTTTAAAAGCCACTGTTGACGCCATGACGAAAGAAAAAGACGATCAGCAGACCGAAACAGAAAAGGGTTCGCTTAAAGAATTGGCAAAAGATCTGCCCGTTATCCGGATTGTTGACACAATTTTGGAATATGCAATTTTTGAGGATGCATCTGATATTCACATTGAACCAGCTGAAAAAGAAGTAATCGTCCGATATAGAATTGACGGAGTACTGAGGGACGCAATGACATTGCCAAAACAAATTCATTCCGGCATTGTCGCCCGCATTAAAATTTTATCCGACCTGAAATTGGATGAACATCGCCTTCCCCAGGATGGCAGATTTAAAATCAAATCAAAGGAATATAAAGTTTCATTTCGTGTTTCAATAATTCCTATTTTTGACGGCGAAAAAATAGTACTACGTCTCCTGGATCAGTCATCACAAATTCTGACATTAGAGCAGTTAGGCTTCCAGCCGAAACCGTTAAAAATTATTAAGCGGGCGATAACTAAACCACACGGCATGATTCTGGTTACCGGGCCGACAGGTTCGGGCAAAACTACAACTTTGTATACGATTTTAAACATTTTAAATAATCCGAAAGTTAACATTTCAACCATTGAAGATCCGATTGAATACCGGATGCCGAGGATTAATCAGACACAGGTAAATCCAAGGATCGGATTAACTTTTGCGCAAGGATTAAGAGCATTGCTCAGGCAGGATCCCAATATTATTATGGTCGGCGAAATCCGTGATCAGGAAACAGCGGAAATTGGAGTACACTCCGCAATGACCGGACATTTAGTGCTATCAACCTTGCATACCAACGATGCGGTGGGAGCCTTGCCGAGAATCAAGGAGATGGGAATTCCCCCATTTTTAATCGCCTCAACAACAAATATAATTGTTGCTCAGCGTTTGGTCAGAAAAATTTGTATTCACTGTATTGAAAGCTATGAACTGACGAAAAAAGTGATAACCGAACTGGAAACCGAACTGAATATGAAAGATATATTAAAGGCAATGGAACGAGAGCAAGTCATTGAATCTGCCGACGCATCACTTGATTCACTGCTTTTCTACCGTGGCCACGGGTGTAAGGAATGCAATCATGAGGGATATAAAGGAAGAATGGGTATTTACGAAATACTGGAAATAAATAAGAAAATGGCCGATTTAATTATTAACCAGGCCAGTCCGGAAAAGCTTTACGAGGAAGCAAACAAGCAGGGATTTATCAGCCTGGTTCAGGACGGGTTTATTAAAGCAAAGAGCGGGATAACAACCATTGAGGAAGTGCTCCGCGTAACAAAAGATTAAAATGGCAAATGATAAGAATAAAACTAAAGATAAAAAAGTAAGTTTCTTTCAAAAGCGTAAAAGGATTACACTGGTCCAAAGGCTTTTCTTTGTCCAGCAATTGGAAATCATGGTCAGAACCGGATTTTCACTTGCTAAAGCTCTGGAAACCATCAGTCTGCAGATTGAGCACCCCGGATTTAAACAGACAGTTCTGCAAATGCGCGAAGACGTTGAAAAAGGCACAACCCTTTCAAAAGCATCGGCAAAATATCCTAAAATTTTCTCGGAAACATTTGTCAGCATGCTGGAAGCCGGTGAAGTGAGCGGCAAGCTGGACGAAGTATTGCGCCGGCTTACAATTCAGCTGAAAAAGAGTCATGAACTCAGATCAAAGGTTAAGAACGCTCTGACCTATCCGGTTATTGTAACGATTGCGATGGTGCTGATCGGACTGGCAATGATGATTTTTGTGCTACCGAACATTACTTCGCTCTATACGGATGCACAAGCTAATTTACCTTTGCCGACGAAAATTCTGATTGGTTTCAGCGATTTCATGGCTGCTTATGCTGTTTATGTATTTCCCGGTGTCGCACTGGTTGTCTTTTTACTGATGCGTTACGTCAAAACACAAAAAGGCAAAAAAATATTTCATACTTTATTGATGAAAATACCAATTGCGTCTCCGATCATAAAGAAAATCAACCTGGCAAACTTTACCAGAACTTTAAGCTCCCTCTTAAAAACAGACATTCCGATTGTGGAAACATTTCTAATTATTTCCAGATCTTCCAAAAATGTAATCTATAAAGAAGCCTTAAACAAAGCCGCTGAGGAATTAAAAAAAGGCGTGTCCGTTTGCCAGACTTTGGAGAAAAGCCCTGAGCTATTCCCTCCCCTGATCACACAGATTATTAACATCGGGGAAGAATCTGGAACATTGGACGCAACCACTGAAGACATGGCGGTATTTTATGAGGAAGAAGTTTCCAACACTATGGAAAACCTGGCGGCAATAATTGAACCGGTATTAATGCTGGTAATCGGGGTGGCCGTGGGTGGCGTTGCTCTGGCAGTAATTATGCCTATTTATTCACTAGTCGGACAAATTTAAATATGTTTGGATTAGACATCAGTGACAGAATGCTTAGACTTGTGGCCTTGAAGAAAAAAGGACCTAATATTAGCATTGAATCGGCAAATGAAATTCCGGTACCTCCCGGAGTCATTAATGAAGGCGAGATTAGTAAACCCGAATTACTGTATCCAATAATATCCACACTAATCCAAACCGCCAAACCGAAAAAAGACCGCTCAAAAAAAGTCGTGGCTTGTTTACCGGAAAGAAAAAGCTTTATCAAAGTACTAAACCTGCCAATTGACACAGAAATAACTGATGACATTGTGAATACTGAGCTTGCCAATCATATTCCAGAGGATTTAAGCACAATGTATCTTGATTGGAAGAAAATAAATGAGAATTCGGAAAGCGAAGCTGTTTTAGTCGGTGCTGTACCAAGATCAATTGTTGAGTCATACCAGGAAGTAATAAACAATGCAAATCTAGTGCCATATGTTTTGGAAATTGAATCAGCTGCAATTGTACGATCAATTATCCCGGAAGGGTCCGGAAATCACAACGAGGGAGTTTTGGTAATAGATATCGGGCTTGACCGAACAAGTTTTATAATCTATGACCATGGGACTATTCAATTCACTTCAGCTGTTCCAGAAATTTCCGGTAATTTGATGACCAGTCTAATTATGAAAAACCTGTCACTTTCATATGATAAAGCGGAAAAGGCAAAAAAGCTTGGCGGATTCAGTAAAACGATCGGAAAAGGCGCCGTTGCAAAAGTACTTGATGATCAATTAACTTCATTAATAGGAAAAATTAAGCAGGTTATCAGCTATTATCAGGGACACCATACGGACCAGAGTCACATTTCCAATATAATATTAACAGGGGGCGGTGCAAATCTAGTTGATATAGAAAATCAGTTAGCTTTAAAGCTGAAATTGAAAGTATCAAAAGCAAATTCATTTTTAAAAATCACAAAAAATAATTCCGATCTAATTACTGCAAAAAACCAATCTTCATTTGCAACGGCAATCGGTCTTGCATTGAGGGCTCTAGAATATGATAAATCTTAATTTCACATCCCCCAATCAAAAGGCGGCCAATCAATTTCAAAAAAACTACCGGCTCGTTCAGTCATTAGTAGTATTTTCTGTGGGAGCATTATTACTGATTGTAGCATCACTTTTCGCTTCTCAAATGATTCTAGGTAACAAGCTCAAAACAATCACTGCGGAAACTCTGGTATTAAAAGAGCAGACAGAAAATGACAACACCTTGAATCTGGGACAGACAATACAGAACTTCAATACTTTAATCAGTAACGTCGCCGGAATACAGTCAGAATACGCCAAATGGTCATATATTTTATTGGAGGCGGGTGAAAGCGTTAATGATGGCATAATCTTGACATCATTTGATATTCAAAAAGCAAATTCATCTTTTCAATTCACCGGCAATGCAAATACAAGGGACTCTTTGCTGGAATTTAAAAATAAACTTGACGCATCTCCGTATTTTGAGAATATTGAATCCCCTATTTCCAATTTGCTTTCAAAGGAAAATATATCTTTTACATTGAGCGGGCAAATTGTATTAAACCCTCCAATTGATTAAATTTCAGAATGAAAATTACGCCAAAAATTAAACTATTAATAATCGCCTCATTAGGAGCCGCGTCAATTATTCTAATAATTGTTTTTATCATCCTGCCTCAGCAAAGAGACATAATTAATACTGGAAAAGATATTTATGACCAAAGGGTAAACTACGAATTCATTTCACAACAAAGGCAGGATTTAGTGCATTTGGAAAGACAGATTAAAGAAATTGGAACCAACTACACAAAAGTATCATCTGCGCTTTTTTCCCAGACAGATACGCTTGAACTAATAACAGTGCTAGAAAACACCGCGAAGATTTACGGTATTAATAACCAAGATTTAGTATTATCTAATCCGGTTGCTCAGAGTTCCGGGCTATATTTAAGCACAATCAACATAAGTTTTACATCAACTTATCAAAACATTATCAACTGGGCTTTTGCGATAGAACAGCAGCCATTTTATCTAATAATTGACTCTATGACGCTGTCCAACGCAAGTACAATTCGGACAAATTCAGAAGGCACGATCAGCGTACAAATTACAGCAAAAGTATATTGGCAATAATATGAAATTAAATAAATCCATTTCTTTAGCCAAATATCTGCCCTATTTGAAACATAGAGCGCATCGGTTCGGGTACATGGTAATTCTCACCTACTTTTTGTACATTCTGTTTTTCCTATATCAGAACCTTTTTATTCCATTTTTTGACAAGAATAGTATTGACCCTGCTTTGATACAAAGAAAAAAAGAGGTCGTAAATCAGACGCTCTTTGAACAGGTTCTAGACAGCTCAACAGAAAAGGTCGGCAAGCCGACCAGAATAAATCGTCCTACCTCAGATCCCTTTCAGTAGTTTTATCCAATTTTTCAACGGCATTAGTATAGGCTGTAACAAATTTGGTCAGCTGAACTTTAGTCGTAAGCCGACCGATGCTAACGCGGACTCCTTCGCGTGATTTTTTTTCATTCATTCCCATTGCTTTGAGGACTTTTGACGGTTCCGGAGCGCCAGCTGAACAGGCTGAGCCCGTTGAAACCTCAATGTGCGATTCGGAATCTAGAATAAACATAATATCATTGCCGTCAATTCCGTCCATGCGCAAATGCATGTTGTTGGCTAGCCTCAAATCTCCCAATGCACCGGTTATTTTTAATGCCGGTAGCTTTATCATCAATTGACGCATAGTCCAATCACGTAATTTTGCCATGTACTTTCTATCCTTATCCTGTCGCAAAAAACACAATTCAACTGCTTTTCCCATACCAACGATCATAGGAACCGGCAGTGTTCCCGCACGAAGAGCGTATTCCTGATCACCTCCTGTCTGCATTTCAGTAATGGCTGTATTATGCTTCACATACAAAGCACCAACGCCCTTTGGTCCGTATAGTTTGTGCCCAGAAAGAGACATCAAATCAACGTGGAGATTCTGAACATCACAATGTAATGTTCCCGCCGCCTGAACCGCATCAGTATGAAAAACAATCGGATATTTACGGTTTCTGTTTAATTTAGAAATTAACTTTCCAATTTCTCTAACCGGCTGAATAGTTCCGATCTCGTTGTTTGCGTACATTACGCTAACGAGTGCCGTTGAATCCGAGATCAGCTTATTTAAACTACTGGCATCAACAATACCCTCTTTGTTTACCCTTAAATATTTAACGACTATCCCTTGTTTCTCTAAATCAAGACAAGTATTCAGGACAGAAGGATGCTCAATTTCCGTTATAATAATTTCTGGATTTTTTATGACACGCTGGTAGCTTTTAATAACACCCCTAATTGCCAGATTATTACTTTCCGTCGCTCCGGACGTAAACACGATTTCCATTGTCGCGCAATTAATAAATTGCGCAATCTTTTCTCTGGCCTGATCTACCGCCCGCAGTGCTTCCTGTCCGATTAAATGAGGACTGTTCGGATTCCCGAATTTGGAAATAAAATACGGTTCCATAGCTTTTAAAACCAGGGGGTCCATAGGCGTGGTTGCCGCGTAATCAAGATATATATTCTCTTTTTTCTGCATGTTCATCTTAATTGATATAGATAAAATATCTTTTTATCACCTATGTGTCAATTTGTACGTTTTGTGAGGAATTATGGTATAATATAAATCAATGAATGGAGAGAATCGCAAAATAAAACATAAGAACGGTTTTACGCTGGTTGAACTATTGGTTGTAATAGCAATTTTTACTACATCCAGTGTTTTTATTATCGCCGGTTTTGACCAGGGAATCAAATCATTAGCCATATCAAGATCAAAGATAACTGCAACGGCAATTGCTAATGAAAAGCTTGAAATCATACGCAACATGCCATACGCGGATGTTGGAACAACAAGCGGATGGCCGGTTGGAGACCTGTTATCAAGTCAAACAATTACCAGAAATACTTTTGAATTCATTATTGAAACACGTGTTGACTATTACGATGACCCATTTGACGGAAATGCCGCAGGGACAATCGTGGGAAAACCGCGCGATACCACACCTAATGATTATAAAAAAGCGGAAATCAGCGTCAGATGGAACAGAGAATCGGTGGAACCTGTTTTACTGTCCACTTTGATTTCTCCGAAAGGTTTGGAATCAGCGGAAAATACTGGATCGTTATTGATTCAGGTTTTTGATGCTTCCGGACAGCCGGTCCCCCAGGCTACTGTTCATATAACCAACAGCCTTGTTATCCCCTCCATTAATATTACAAATACGACTGACAATGAGGGCAATCTACAAGTATTAAGTCTGCCACCGAGCATAGCTGGTTATAACGTAGAAGTGACAAAGGACGGCTACAGCCGCGATTCAACATACGCAGTTGATTTAGTCAGTCTACCGCACCCGGTAAAACCAAACTTAACAATTGTCATTGAAGATGTAACGGAAGCGAGCTTCGCAATTGACCGGGTCAGTTCTCTTACGATCAATACAGTAGACGATACCTGTACGCCGATCCCCAATGTTTCACTTTCTATCTGGGGAGAAAAACTGATCGGAACAGATCCTGACGTATTAAAATATTCATCTGAACCACCGACAAATGAAGCCGGCACGCTTTTATTGAGCAATTTGGAGTGGGATAATTACACACTGCTTGAAACATCCACTGACTATGATATTGCTGGAATAATACCGCCGGTTTTACTGAGCGTTTTGCCAAATACTTCACAAACCACATCATTCGTATTAGCTCCGCACACCACGAATTCACTGCGGGTTTCCGTAAAAGACGCCGGAACCGACATAGCACTAACAGCGGCAAACGTACAACTGACTAAAACAGATTATGATGAATCAAAACTGACTGGTTATGGTTTTTTCCTGCAAAATGACTGGTCCGGGGGAAGCGGGCAATCAGATTATACCGATCCGACCAAATACGACAGTGACAGCGGAACGATTGATTCAACATCAACCTACGGTAGCATTACACTTGATTCTTTTGAAACAACCGGAAGTTTTTTTGATGATATTTCCACTGAAAACTACAAAGATGCGCTGGTTACTTCTGCTGACTGGAACACCAGCCTACAGCATATTCAGCTGGCTGATAATGCCGGTGAATTTATGCTAACCGGAATCGCGCAGACAACGAAACTGAATTCGGAATCCGGCCGATTAACTAAAGCAACTGTCTCAGTATCAGAAACACTGAATGGCCAGGCTATCGCCTACTTTTTGTCTGCCGACGGCGGAATAAATTTTGAACCCGTTATTCCGGGAACTGAACATTTGTTCATTGCCACCGGCGGCGACTTAGTTTTCAAAGCAGAGCTATCATCTGCCGATCCGCTGATTACCCCTTCAATACAAGATTTGACGATTAGTTATAATATCGTGGCCTATCAGACATCCGGTTCAATTACCTCATCATCATTTAACACGGGTACTGCGGGCACCTTCGGTACTTTGACATGGACCCCGTTTTCTCAGCAGCCGGAAACAGGAACTGAAAGTATCAGAGTACAAATTGCCACAAATAATGATAATGCGACCTGGAATTTTGTCGGTCCGGACGGAACAAGTGGAACATATTATACTACCAGCGGTACCCAAATTCATGAAATCCACAACGGCGATCAATATGTTAAATATAAAATTATGTTATCAACTGAGGATGTCGCCTTTTCCCCAATAGTTTCCAATATACAGCTCGGCTATACTTCAGTTTGCATCCCGCCGGGGCAGGTATTTTTTAGCGGTCTGGATGCCACTACTTATTCAATTGATATCTCTTTAACCGGTTATCAGACATTAAGCACATCCGTGACTGTCAACGGTACTACTCAATCAGAATATTTTCTTAACCCATTATAATGAATAACAATCAATTAAAAAATAATCTTGGGTTCACATTGATTGAGATAATCATTGTAGTCGGCATAATGGGTATGTTAACAACTATAATTTATCAATTTGTGGTGCAGGGTAATGATCTGTTTAGTCAGTCGCGTGATCAGGCTTTAGCACAAGATACGCTGCGCAAAGTTACAAAATCTATCGCAAAAGAGTTGCGTGCGGCACAAAATGCCGATACAGGCGCCTACCTTTTGGCCAGTGCCCAGGAAAAATCCATAATATTTTATTCTAATATAGACAGTGATTCCAGCAGAGAAAGACTGAGATATTTTCTTTCCGGTACCAGTTTTCAAAGGGGCGTCATAGATCTTCCTAGCACAGACGAAGTGGTTGAGACTATTATTGAACATGTTGTTGATTCTGGTCCGATATTTACATATTTTGATGAAAATTATACCGGAACAGAAGCGCCTTTGACACAGCCGGTAAATTTAGCTGAAGTCAGGCTAGTTCATATGAAATTTAACGTTGATATTGATACGAATCAGCCGCCAGCACCCGTTTCAATAGAGACCAGCATTATGATCAGAAATTTAAAAACGAATTTTTAAGTACACATGAGCTCCAAACGCATCAATAATTTATTAAATAATAATCACGGCTTTGCTTTGGTTATGCTGTTAGTGTTTTCAACAATTTTTATCATGCTTCTGGTTGCCGCATCAGCTTATGTGGTTAGTCAGGCAAAAGTTACAAATGCAAAAATCAGAGAACAAAAAACATTAGAAATAGCCGAGGCTGGCGTCACCTACTACCGTTGGCATTTAGCTCATGTGACTGATGATTTTACCGATGGCACGGGAGAATCGGGCCCGTATGTCCATGATTATTACGACCTAAACGGAAATATTATCGGGCAATATTCATTAAATATCATCCCTCCGATCAGCGGTTCTAATATTGTAACTGTTGAATCCACAGGATATCTAAATGAAAGTCCGGATATAAAGAGAACAATTGCACTGAAACTGGGTAACCCTTCTTTTTCCAGTTTTGCAGTTGTAGCGAATGACGAAATGCGTTTTGGTGAAGGCACTGAAATATGGGGACCTGTACACTCCAACGATGGCATCAGATTTGACGGATACGCTCATAATATTGTTTCGTCAACTAAGGACAAATATGATGATCCGGATCATATGGGGCCGGAAGAATTCGGTGTTCACACCCATGTTTCACCGACAGACCCACTTCCGCCCGCAGCAGTACCGGCTCGTTCGGATGTATTCGGTGCCGGTAGATTATTCCCGGTTGCACCAGTTGATTTTGACGGAATCACTGCGGATTTATCCGATTTAAAGACGAAGGCTATCGCAAATGGCATTTATCTTGGCGCATCCGGAGCTCAGGGGTATCACATAAAATTCAATGCAAATGATACGGTAGACATAACAAGGGTCACCGCTCAAAGCCAGTGCAGTTATCGGTGGTGGTTCTGGTGGTATTCTTACTCTGATATGTGGTCAATCGGTACCCAAAGTTCATTTACTTATAACGGCCAAAGTTCAATCGGACTGCCCATGCCGACCAATCAAATAATATTTGTTGAAGATGATGCCTGGATTGACGGGAAAATTGACGGGCAAAGAGTAACGGTTGTTGCCGCCCGGGAACCATTGGCTTCTGCTTCAGCCACAATAGTTGTAAACAACGATTTGACCTATACCAACTACGACGGCAGTGATGTGATTGGTTTAATTGCCCAAACTGACGTATCTGTGGGATTTTACAGTGAAGATAACTTGAGAATAGATGCCGCTGTAATCGCTCAAAATGGCCGTGTGGGACGTTATTATTACGCAGACCGTTCAGGATACACCCAAAACCCCGCTGGATGCGCTAGTAATGTCTACCGTGACACGCTCACGTTGTTTGGCTCGCTTGCCTCTAACCAACGTTATGGATTCGCTTACACGGACGGAACGGGATATGAATTCAGAAATCTAGATTTTGATTCCAATCTGTACTATGCTCCCCCGCCGAATTTTCCGACCGTCGGTGAATACACAATTATTTCCTGGGAGGAAAAGTAAATATGAAGCTACTAAAGACAATTACATTGCCGTCTCTAGCGATTCTACTGATTGCTGTTTGCGGGTTTTTGTTTATTAATTTGTTTGTAGCAATAGAAGCTGACGGAGCCGAGGTTGTAGTTCAACTGCTTAATCCGCCCAACGGTTCAGTATTAAGCGGAAATATATACACTAGTGCCCGTACCAGCTCCGCTGTTTCCAAGGTTGAGTTCTATTTTATAGATGAAAGCGGCAGATTTACGTTTACCTATGAAGGCGTAAATATAGGCGATAATTCCTGGGAATATTCCTGGAACACCAATGAGTCAATTGACGGGGTGTATAGAGTCAATGCTATAGCGGTGGATGCTAATAATTCAACATACATCAGTGATATTAACAGAATATTTGTTGATAACGCCGGCGGTAGTATCCCGGATTTTGATCAAAATTCAAACAGCAGTCCAATTGAAAATTATAACGTCAATCAAACTGTAAACATTAATGTGAATGTAAATCAAGACGGCAATGTAAATTCTAATTTTAATTCTAATCTAAATATCAACATTAATGTTAATCAGAACCAAAACACTAATTCAGTTATTGAAAATACTAATGTCTCAACCAATAGTAATATAAATATTAATGGAAATACTAATAGCTCCCTGCCAATAAACAGCAATACTAATTTAAACCAAAACACTAACACTAATACGCTGGTCCCAGATGATGATAAAGACGGTTTGAATAATGATGAAGAAATTGAAGCGGGAACGGATGAGGATAATCCTGACACTGACAATGACGGTTTAATAGACGGTTTTGAGGATAAACACGGGTTCAACCCGCTGATTGACGATAATGATACACCCACCCTCACTGCTGATCAGAAGATTATTCAGGCGATTACCAATGCCAGATTTGGCGATCAGGAACAATCAAAAGATACAGACCGTGACGGACTTCCGGACTCTGTTGAAATTACGTTTGGATCAGATCCGTTCCGTCCGGACAGCAGCAATGACGGGTTAACTGACGGATTTAAAGCAAACAATGGTTACTCACTGATTGAGGATAATTCCGCGCAAATTGCAAAGAAACAAATTGAATTACCAAATCCCAATATTGATTCAGTGGAAAAAGGATCATTGACATCAACAATTGCAATTTTTGGAGCGCTTGTATTGATTATCTTGGTTGTACTAATTGTATTTCGCCCGAAAACGCTTAAATAGCCCGGCTCTATTGACACAATTGGTGCAATTATTTAGAATGATGAGGTTAATAAATATTAAAGTATTGATTCATGTCGCATACTAAATCAGGTGGTTCTACCCAATATGGCAGAGACTCACAATCAAAAAGACTAGGGATTAAAAAATCCGGGGGCCAGGTGGTCAATTCCGGTCAGATTATCGTCAGACAGCGCGGTACCAAGGTACACGCCGGTAAGAATGTTAAAAGAGGTTCAGATGACACCCTATACGCTACCGTGGACGGTACAGTGATGTTTAAATCCAAAAAACTACTAAAATACACCGGAAAACTTAAAAGCTCCAAGGTTGTAGAGGTTATACCGCAAGAGTAGTAATACCAATAATCTTAAAAGACCCCTCCGCCGGCTGGCAGATGGGGTCTTTTTGTATATTTATTTTCCAGTACTCTTTTGTCGTTTAATGCTTGCCGCAATGAAGTCCCTATATAACGGATGTGGATCCAGCGGTCGTGATTTAAATTCCGGATGGAATTGAACTCCCACAAACCACGGATGATCTTTCAGCTCAATTATTTCAACCAATTTATTCTCCGGATAGATTCCTGCAAATCTGACACCGACATTTTCCAATTTGGATTTATAGGCATTATTGAATTCATACCTATGCCTATGTCGCTCTGTAATATTTTTCGTCTTATATGCGGCATAACTCAAAGAATCTTTATCAAGAACACACGGATAAGCACCAAGCCTCATAGTTGCTCCATAACTTTTTTCCTTGATATTCTTTTTCTGATACGGATTGAGATGGATAACCGGATGTGGGGTGTTTTTATCAATTTCAACTGTATTAGCTTTATGTAATCCCAAAACATTTCTGGTAATCTCAACTGTTGCTAACTGCATTCCGTAACACAATCCCAGGTATGGTATATTATTTTCTCTGACAAATTTAATTGCTTTAATAATACCCTCAATTCCTCTTGATCCAAAACCACCTGGCACGATTATTCCGTCATACTGCTTTAATTCCGTAACTTTTTTCGGATTCTTTTCGTATTCTTCCGAATCAATCCAGGTTAAAACCGGTTTCCGATTATGATACCAGGATGCGTGCTTGATTGCTTCAATTACAGATATATAAGAATCTGCCAGTGTAAAATTACCAGTCCCAAAATATTTTCCAACCACTCCGATGTTTATTTCATTCTTTGAACTCTTAATCCTCTGCACCATCTTCTTCCATTCAATCATATCATTCTTCTTTTCTTTGAGATTAAGTGTTTTCAGTAATTTTGCTCCCAACTGCTCTTTTTCAAATACCATCGGCACTTCATAAACACTTTCCAGATCCGGCGCGGAAATTGCGTTTTCTTTCGGGATACTGCAGAAAGTCGCTAATCGTTCTCTGCGGGGTTTATCTAAAACTTTTTCCGATCTACAAATTATGAAATCCGCTTGGATTCCGGCGGAATTCAGCGTCCTTGCCGCGTACTGAGTCGGCTTGGTTTTCATTTCGCCGATTACGCTCGGTATCGGCAGATAACTTACCAGGACAAATGCCACATCGCCGGGATGTTTTAATCTCAACATTCTTCCCGCTTCCAAAAATAGCATTATTTGATACTCGCCAACCGTCCCTCCGATCTCCACAACAACTATGTCAGCTTTATTTTTCCTTGCAGCATTGTTAATCCTTCGGATAATTTCATTTGGAATATCCGGAACGACTTCAACATCTTCACCGGCATACTCCAAATTTCTCTCTTTTCTGATAACCTCGCGGTATACCTGCCCGGTTGTGATGTAATTATCGGCAGTACAATCTACGCCGGTAAATCTTTCATAATTACCTAAATCCTGATCAGCTTCAATCCCGTCTTCACCGACAAAAACCTCACCGTGCTCCGTCGGACGGATAGTTCCCGCATCAATATTGATATACATGTCGCATTTGATTGTCGCGATATTATATCCCCTGCTTTGCAATATCCTTCCGATTGACGCCGTGGTGACGCCCTTGCCAACAGATGACATAACTCCGCCAACTACGAAAATATATTTAATTTTCTTTTTTGATTTCGGCATATATTTTTTCCAATTAAAACAACCGTAAAATAATTCGTATTTACTCTTTATTAATTGTTATCAATAAGTTTACTTGCTTTTTTGCATCTACCACAACAACTACCTCGTGATCACCGACTGTTTTTATCGGCTTTTCCAATACTATTTGATCCTCAGATAAAGTTATTTTAAACGCCTTTACTACCTGCTGAATAATCTCTTTTTTTCCGACTCCGGCATACAGTGTTCCGTCTTCGCTGGCTTTCGTTCTAATGATTACTTTTTTTCCGCTTAAATTATCTAAAATATTTTCTGTCCTTTTTACCTTCTTTAGTTCATTCCTTTCAGCTTTTTCCATTGCGCTCTGCAATTGCGCCTCCACAATCTTGGTATAAGGAGCTGCGATTTTATTGGCAAATAAATAATTACGAGCGTAACCGTCCGCTACGTTTTTTATCTGTCCTTTTTTCACGTTCGGTTTTACATCTTTTAAAAATACTACTTTCATACTGTATGAGTTATTATTTAATTAACAGAATTCTACATGCTAAATCCAGTCATTTTCCAGCCCATTATATAGTAAAATTCCACATTATACAATGCCGAATACTCATATTCTGGTATTATTCCTGTTC
>JBAYGW010000002.1:0-97913 GCA_041666485.1 Patescibacteria group bacterium
TACTACCGCGATTGTGGCCAAAAGACCGATAATTGCGATAACAACCAATAACTCAATTAATGTAAAACCTTTCTTGTTTCTCATTTGTTCACCTCCCTTCCTTTCTTTTTTGTTTCTAAATTTAGGTTAGATAACTATGCAATATCTCTATAATAATAAACTTTTATCATTTTGTCAATTACAGATACTTGTCCACTACTAACTTGTTTATTATAGCAGAAAAATAATGATTAGTAAATAGAAAACATATCAACAGTCTTATATTGCAGTTGAAAGACTGTATAGAGGCAATAATATTGAAACAACCAACACCGCAACCGCACCGCCCAACAGCACAATAATCATAGGCTCAATTAGACTGACCAGGTTAGCAACCAGGTTTTCCACTTCCTTGGCATAGAAATCAGCCAGTTTAGCTAATATTTTATCCAACCGACCGGTCTGTTCACCAACATTCATCATCTGAGATAACATGATCGGCACTTCTTTATGTTTCATAAATACCGTTGACACTGAATTGCCGTCCTCCACCTCCTTGATTGTTTCCAGTGTAATTTCTTTATACGTGTTATTACCGATTACGTCAGCAACAATGCCCAGCGCTCTGGACAGAGGTATCCCGCTAGTTATCAGATTGGAAAAACTGCGGGCAAATCTGGTCAGATATATTTTCTTATAAATATTCCCGAATACTGGGATGTTCAATTTTACTTTATCAATGATTTTTCTGCCCTTTTGAGTCCGGTATATCGTGCGGTATGCCAATATTCCTCCAACCACGAAGATAACTAATGACCACCAATAACTTTTCAGATAATCGCTGGTCGCTATCAGCATCCTGGTCGCCCAGGGCAATTCTGCACCGGCTTCTTCCAGTACTGCGGTCAACTGCGGAATAACAAAGATCATCATGACAATGCCGACAACCACCAGAGCACCTAAAATAAATATCGGGTAAATCATCGCTCCCTTGATCTTGGAGGTAAGGTCATAATCCTTTTCTTTCTGATCCGCAAGATAGTTTAAGGTATCATCCAATTTTCCTGTTGTTTCCCCCGACTTGATCATGAACACAAAAAAATCATCAAACACCTGGGGATAACGCCCTAGGGTATCGGAGAGTCTTGCACCGCCGTCCACTTCATCGGCAATCTCTGAAACAATAATCTTAAAAGTAATATTATCCGTTTGCTTGGTAAGAATATTCAAAGCTTTCACAATCGGCACAGTGGCGGATATCATAACCGCCAACTGTCTGGCAAAGATCACCACTTCTTTTCTGGGAACTTTGTTAAAAAAACCCAAGCTGGACTGAAACAGCGTGCGTTTTCTGCGTTCACTCAAAGAAAGCACGATCAGATCCTTGTCTTTTAACATATCAACAGCTACAACTTCGGAGGAAGCTTCAACAGCCCCCGTGACAGAGTTTCCGTCTAAATCTTTTGCTTTATAATCGTATACTGCCATAGTTTTTTTAATTACCTTTGCGCAAACATTTGTAAATTATTCTTATCAACTGCGTATTGCATTGCACTATCCAATAGCACCTCTCCCGTCTTGACCAATTCCGCTAAAGAGCGGTCTAAAGATATCATACCATCTTCCCGGGACGTCTGCATAACATTGCTCAGTTGGAGTAAATTGCCCTCTCTGATTATTGCGCGGATCGGTGGTGTCGGAATCAGCAGCTCAGCAACCAGGATTCTTCCTCCACCCACTCTCGGCAGTAATCTCTGCACAATAATACCGGATAATGCCTCGGAAAGCTGTACTCTTGCCTGATGCTGTTCCTGGGCGTCAAAACTGTTTATCAGTTTTTCAATTGTCTTTACCGCTGAATCAGTATCCATACCTCCAAATACCAGTCGTCCTCCTTCGGCGAGATCAAAAGCATTTTTGATCACGGTCTTGTTTTTCATATCACTGACCATGATCACATCAACGTCTTCCTGGAAAGCGGACTGGAGCGCCCTTTCAAATGAATGCGTGTCCCTACCCACTTCCCGCTGTTCAACGATACACCGGTTGTCCATGAAAATATACTCAATCGGCTTCTCAATCGTCAGAATGTGTTCATCTCTGGTATTGTTTATTTCATTCAAGATAGCCGCCAGCGTGGAGGTACGTCCGGAACCAAAGGGACCGCAAACAATTACCAGTCCTTTACTCAGTTTAGTAACCTGGTCCACAGCTCTGGGGAGACCAAGTTCAAGCAGTGTTTTTATATTAGAATTAATCAGACGCAGTGACGCAGATAAATATCCTTCCTGATAAAAAAGATTGACTTTGAATCGAATACGGTTTTGAAAATTATAGGAAAAAATAATTTCCCTCTCTTTTTCCAGCTCCTGTTTTTGCCTTTCGTCCAACAGAAAAAGTGTGAGCTTCTCCAGGAATTCCGGGGTGATTACCTGTTCTTCGCGCAAAGGAGTTAGCTCACCGTCAATGCGGACAGTTGGGACATTGCCGACAGATAGATGAAGGTCAGAAGCATTATATTCGGCTACTGATGTCAGTATTCTGTTGATTTCTATCTGCTCGTTTGTTCTGAGAGTGGATTCTGGTTGTTGCAAGAATTTTATTTATTAAGAATTTTCTTTATTTTAGCAATAACCTCATTAGGCATGAAATGCGCCTTAATAAGATAATCCTCCGCACCCAAAGCCAAACCGCGGTCAACATCCTTTTTTTGACCCAAATTTGTTAGTAAGATTACCGGAATATTCTTAGTTTCCGGATTTTTTTTCAGTTTTTTCAGCACCTCAAATCCGTCCATTCTGGGCAACAGGATATCTAAAAGTATCAGATCCGGCATTTCTTCGGTGGCGGTTTTTAATCCGTCCTCCCCATTTTCAGCCAATTTGACTTCAAAATCCTCCATGTTCAATTTAGACACATACATGCCCGCCAGAAAAGAATCGTCCTCCACTAATACTATCTTTTTTTTGTTTGATTCATTTACTGTTGTTTGCATATTATTTCCTAATTATTAATTCTAATTTCAAAATGTTAGTTTATTCTCTCGTGACATTCCAGACCTCCTGAATAGTAGTCCTGCCCTGTAGTGCCTTTATTATTCCATCCTCTTTAATTGATATCATCCCTTGTTTCTTAAATTCAGCTTTAATCGCATCGGTATCACAACCTGCCATAATTATTTTTTCTAGCGCATCATTTATTTCCAAAACTTCGGAGATTGCCACCCGTCCTTTATAGCCGGTATGTTCACAGCGGGCGCATCCTTTTCCTTTGTAAAATCTTAACGGGCGACTAATGACCAACTCCTTAGGAATTGCCGCCTTTGGTATTTTTTCCAATTCGGTCCAAATCTCTTTTTCCAGTTCTTCTGGTACTGTTGTTTCCATCGGACAATACTTACAAATCTTACGAACAAGCCTTTGCGCGATTATTACATTTGTAGATGATGATACCAGAAATGGCTCAATCTTCATATCAATCAACCGGGGTACAGCACCAAAGGCATCATTTGTATGGAGTGTTGACAGCACGATGTGTCCGGTCAGACTGGCATGAACGGCGAGTTCCGCTGTTTCGTTATCACGAATTTCTCCGACCATGATGACGTCAGGATCCTGACGTAATATAGCTCTTAGACCGCGGGCGAACGTTAGTCCGACTTCGGCGTTAATCTGTGACTGGTTGATTCCGGCCAAATAATATTCCACCGGGTCTTCCAATGTTACGATATTTACCCCCTCCTGATTCATTACTGTCAAGATAGAATAAAGGGTTGTTGACTTACCGGAACCGGTCGGTCCGGTGACCAAGAACATTCCGTGGCTCTTTTTAATATTCTCTCTCATAACTTCCACGTTTCTTCCGTCAAAACCCAAATCCTCCAGTTTTTTACTGCCTTCGGTAGTGTCTAAAATACGCATTACTACTTTTTCATAGTTGATCAGTGGCAATGTTGATACACGATAATCAATATCTTTGCCCTCAATATTCATTCTAAAACGACCGTCCTGTGGTATTCTTGTTTCATCAATTTTTAAATTGGAAAGTACTTTAATACGGGCAACTACAGAAGGGTGGACGTGTTTCGGCAGAATCAAAGAAGTATGTAAAACGCCGTCAATTCGGTAGCGTACTCTGGTTTCATTACCTACCGGTTCAATATGCACATCTGATGCCCTGCCTTCAACCGCATGCCGTAAAATAACCGATACCATTTTTGAAACCGGCGCTTTTTTGATTACTTCTTCCAGTCCTTTTTCTTCTAAATCTAATCCTTCTTCAGCGGCTTTTGCCTCCGCCTCCGTTCCCTGCAAAGCCTGCTCAACTTCTTCGGATAAAGTCGCGTACTGCTTGATAACATGATTCAGAGCACCGCGGGATGTAACATAATATTTAATCTTGTATTGATTTTTCCGGGCAAGAAACTCCGTTGCTTCCAGTGCTTTAAAATCATTGGGTTGAAGCATGGCAATACTGACTTCATTCCCCTGTTTGTCAAAAGCCACCATCTGATAATTCTGCGCCAGTTCATGGGAAATGATGTTCAGAATTTCCGAACGGATCATTTTGCCGAATAGGTCCATAAAAGGCACGCCGTATACCCTACTTTTTACTTTGGCAAACTCCTCATCAGGAACAATATTTTCCTCAGAAATAATATCAATCTCAGACATTCCGGAAATTTTACTCTTCCTTTGCACATCCGCATATTGTGTCTGACTGACATACCTGCCCTCAAGCAAAGCTTCCACTAAGGGATCAAGGTTTTGATTTATATTTGTATCAGAAATTGGCATTAATACTTTGATTATTAGAATGAAGGATTAAATGGATTTTTGTTCCCCCCGACCGGTAATATGGATTTTTCAGATTCATTGCCGGAAGTGTCTACTGATGTGATAGTATAATAATACTCAACGTTTTCCAGGACGCTTTCATCAATATAATAGTTATTTTCAACCGCTTTATCTAAGATCGGAAGTCCTAACTCGCCTTCAATTTGTGAACGATAGATTTTAACGTAAGCAAAATCTTTTTCTTGCGGAGGGACCCAGGATATCTTGATCTGTTTTCCGTCTTCTGCGTTAACAACAGCTACTCCCGTCGGTTTTTGGGGCGGGAAAATATCATTGGGACTGCCGGTTAGTTTGATTGATTCATCGGACTCCTGGCCGTTTGCTCCGATAGCTATAAGCGTATAATAGTAATACACACCGTTTGTGATGCCAACATCCTGATAGTAGTTTTTGTCGGAAATTTCGGCAATTAGCTCTCCTTTTTCACTTTGAATTTCTGCTCTGTATATTTTAACGGCTGTATACCTATCATTGAAATCCCAGTATAGTATCAATTTTTCCCCGACTTGCGGATTCAAAACATACGCTCCTATTGGGGCAGGGGTAACCTGATAATCTGTCGGTACGCCCAATGACTGATCCGTGTGGCCTTGTCCGCTTCTATCTTTTAATCCGACAATTTCTTTCTTTCCAAAAAAAGCACTGTCAATATCAACAACTGCGGGCTGTACTACAACACCTTGATTATTTAATCCTAAATTTGATAAATCACTGCCCGGGTTACCCGAACCTCTCAACAAGACAAAGGCGGTTACACCAATTAAAACAACCAGGGTTCCTCCGAGCATTAAATTTTTTTTCTGTGATTTCTTTTGAACTAACATAGATAAATATGATTATTCCAGATAATAGGTATTGAGATTAAGAGAAAACGCTCCTTCTGACATCTCGGCAGAGGGAATGAATGATAGTGAATCCAGATCAATAATGCGCATATTATCCTCTATATTGTCTAGAAGTATTTTCAATGATTCATAGGAAGAGTCTCCCTCAACAGACAGCGAGACCGTTATCGTCTGGATTCCACTCAACAGAATGGTATTAGCTTTTTTACCGTTTGTCTCTGAAGTCGCCGCACTCTGTTTTGAACCAGCATCTTTAATACTGATCCTGCTTACCTTCAGACCGCTTTCAACTGCAAGTCTTTCCATTTGCAGAAAAATGTCAGGAATCTCCTTTGCAGTAGGTAATATTTTCTGCAGCCGTTCTTTCTCAACAGACGAAATCTTTGCGAGATCCTCCTTTAACTTTATTAGTTCCGACAACTCAGCTTTTTTTGCTACCAATGTCTGTTTCTTCTGTTCATAATCCAGGTATCCCTTTCCGCTGATCTGCTGGTATTTGGGCAACAGTATGAAATAAGTACTTAAAAATATCAGAATTACAACAAGTGCCACAAAAATATATTTGAAGTATTTAATAACAAACCCTAGAATTGTATTTTTTAGTGAGTAACTCATATCGGTTGTTCTTCCTTAAGAAAGAAAATATCAGGATTTATCTCCAAAGAAATATTGAAATCAACTGCATTCTGGCTGCTAGCGCCTTCTTCTTCAGTGATCGCAGATACTGCGCTTTCAATTGTAACATCGCTGACAAAGTCAGATGCATTTTGAAACACCAAATACTGATCCGCCAAAGTCGCCAGGTCAATAGCTGTTGCCGACAAAGTGATTTTACCTTCAGTAGTCGCGGCAAGATTTTTATAATAAACATTCGGCAGAGTATATTTTTCCAGATCTGCCAAAAACTGAGACCAATAAATATGACTATCCAACACTTGTGATACGGAATCCATTTGTTTTTTCAGAGTTTGCGCATCCTCCTTAACATTTCCCAGACCGGCTATTTCCTGATCTAAACCGTTTATTTCCATAACCAACTCCTGAATATCACCCTCTATCTTTGACTCCCGATACATCATATATCCATAAGCCAAACCGACTATCACGGCGATTATCCCTGTAGCTATACCCAGCTGTTTCAGCTTTGCTTTCGGTTCAAGATTTCCCAAAATGTCATCGGGTATCAGATTGACATCAAGAGACTGTATTTTTTCCTCCAAGGGCACTATTTTTGATAAATTCTTGTCAGTATTTGTTTTCAAACCCGACTGTTTAACAATTTTCACATCTTTCTTCATATTTAAACCATTTTCAGGAGAAGACCAGGTAAAAAATTTCTTTCTCGGTTTTTTTTCTTCACTATTGTCTTGTTTGACAAATTTGGACTGCATCTGATTTACACCCAAATCTGATATTTTGGATTCACGCTTTTCTATAATTGTCGGTCTTAGGTCGCTATTTACCAATTTCTTGGCTGGAACACTTTCCCGTGGCTTTTCAACTTCAAATATATCTTCCACCTTACCGTTCTTTGGTTCCTTAACTTTGTCATGACTGACCATGATTAATTTTTCATCTTTTTTTACCACTTTCTGGGACAGGATGCGTTCTTTCTTTGTCCGTTTGAAAATCTTGCCAAAAAACTCAGACAGACCGCCCCTTTTAATCTGTTTACCAGTATCATCTTTTTCTTTTTTCGGCCGAGTTAATTCAATACCAGCACTACCAGCCTTTTTTCTGGACCTTTCCTGCATTGTATCTTTATCTCTCAGCAGATTAATATCAGCCATATGTATAAGCTAAATTATTTCCCTCATCGCGAGACCGATGGATACTGCGAATCTTGGACCAAGCTCCTGCAGTACCGGTTTTAAATCAACAGGATAGACGACTCTTGCCCAAGGATCTCCGATGAATACTTTAATATTCAGTGCTTTCTCAAGATATGAAGTCAGATTGGGCAGAAATGAGGATCCGCCTGCCAGTACCACTTTTTCAATCGCCCGCTCTCCCTGATTCTGGTATAGATTAAGCACAAATTTAATCTCATTAATTATTGAGCTGACAATAAATTCAATCGTCCGTGGTATCTGACCCTGTGAAGAATCACCCGCTGCTGATATGCCGAAATCCCTTTTAAACTGCTCAGCACGATCCAGATTTACATTAAGGCTATTTGCTATGGCCTTAGTGATCGTGTTACCGCCGATATCAACACTCCGGTTCAATATCGGAATACCGTCAACAATAACACTGATATCACAGGCAATAGCCCCAATATCAACAATCATAGTCGCCGACCGATCATTACCGATCAGAGAGCGTTCCAAGGCGAATGATTCAGTCTCCAAACTCACCAATTGGAGGTTCGCCTGCTTAAATATATCAACATACCTTTTTACTAGTGTCTTTGGTGCCGCTGTAAGCAATATTCTGATATTTTTTGATCCACCGGTCGGTTGAGCAGTGTTAATCCTTTTATCATTGACTTCGTCCTCTTTTGCTCCCTTATCTTCCTTCTTGTCGGAATTCAACACCTTCCAATCCAGAATCATTTCTTCCAGAGGCATTGGAACGAATTTTTTTGCTTCCCAGCGAACCGCGGCAACTAAGTCCTTTTTTGACATTGATGGCAGACTGATGATTGAACTGAAAACCGCAAAACTGGGTAATGCTGCGACTGCTTTCATGGTAGTGACTTTTGCCTGGGAAATGATAGCTTTCAAAGCCGCCACAATCTCCTTTTGAGCTTCCTGAGAATCACTTTTAATCACGTCCGTTGACTGCTCAGCAAAACCGTAGGTTATTAGTTTCGGCCTTCCTTTTTCGTTCTCTAACTCAACAACTTTGATACTGGATGTCCCCAAATCAATTCCGATGAAACTTTTTTTTGAGCTGAATAATGCCATAGGTTTATTTTTATATTTTACTGTATTTTTTGATTTTGTTTAAGGGGTGATCTCTATTGGTGCTACCTCACGCACAACCGGCAACGCTTCAGCAAAATCTCCGATCCCCGGAGGAGTGTTAATTATTATTCTACCGTCATAGAAAATGCGCTCCGCTGCCTGAATATCTTCTACAGTACCAATCCCTGATCGCTGTAAAAATAGCTCGTGCGCAATTACTAATCCGCTGATCACCAAATTTTCATCCCCGGCACCGGTATAAAACTCTCCAGTTCCGCCAACTAGTGATCCGCCGGTAGCCTCGCCTACAACTACAAAATTTCCTGCTACTTTGGAAACATTCGGGTTGATATGTACACTACCTTTAACAATCCATACTACTGAAGGGATATCTTTCAGTTCAGTATCAGCAGCATCAGTTGGTTGATACGTAATATTTTGTTCAATATACATATCACCGTCCACAACCACCGTGCCTGACGCAGTTTCATTCTGCACTTCAAGTCCGCTTTGAATTTCCGTCGCGAGATCTACGGTAAGATCGCCCTGGATATGATATACCTTTCCTTGCAACTGAGACAGCCCATTTAACCACAAATTCTGTCCAAGAGTGCCGCCGGGATACACCTCTACGACATTACCAAACTTATTTCTGAAGTCACCCGGTAATACTTCCACACGACTGGTAATTCCGTCCAAATCCAGCTTGCCCATGACATTCGTGTATTTATTGGTGGCTAGCGGCGGTACTAGCGGGTCATATCCCGGTCGTAAATAGTCGGAACCGCTTTCGCTGGTATATCTTTGGATTGCACCGCCCGTTTGTATTAAAAAGGTGGAATTATAGAAAAGTCCGGCGGTTAAAGGGCTTGTCGGCAGGTTAAATATTTCTCCAGAACCCACTCCTTCCTTTGAATAAACATCTCCCTGCACTGTCTGTAAAAATGGCGCCACGTAGGTCGGCGGTAATTGACTTACACCGGTATAGTCGCTGAAGGATATCCACCCTAAACCTACAGATTCATTATAGCACGTTAATCCGATACATTCTGTTCCTCCGCCCGACCAACCATCACCGTCAAACTCCCCCGTATCTATGCTCATTGAAACCCCGTAATCAACCGTATCATCATCTGTTGCGTGCATTTTAACCCATCCCCAGTTTTCAAAATGGCCCTTTGCCCCCTCTTTTTGTAAAGAAATGAGTCGCGCCCAGCCCACAACATCGCCTAATTGATAATTCCCGTTTGAATCAGCGGCAGCAGTCGCGCTGTCCAGAAATACTTTTGCCGAATAGTCAGGACTTTCAGGATAAGGATTTGGGTCAAAATCTATCCATCCGATCGGGTTGCCATCAGAAGATTCACCGATCCAAGCATAGCCTGATACATTACCCGAGACAGAATCAACAGATACTTTAAAATCAGATGTCGCACAAACATTAGCTCCTCCCGCCCCGGCGGTGTTACAGTTCAAGGCAATCCAACCGATATTAGTATCATACAAAACATCCAGTTTGTCAGTATTACCGATCCAGGCATAACCCTCCAGAGCACCACTGGCCAGATTTACGTCAGTATCAACTGGATCAAATGAAATCCAGCCCAAACCGGTAGTAACATTTTCATATGTGCTTGGCGGCAACTGATCATTTGCCAGATGTCCGCCAGCCCAGGCATAGCCTGATACATTATTAGTGGCAAAATCAATGTTTACACCGAACTGACGGTTAGTACTCGGCGCCGGTCCCAGCAAAATCCAACCCCAATCCTCATAACCCAAATATTCTCCCGCTTCTTTGATTGATTTTATCCGCGCCCAACCGGAAACCTGCCCGGCATAGGGAGATCCGACCGGTTCTACTCTTGCGGAATAATACGGCTGACCCGGAAATGGCTGTGGTGCAAAATCCAACCAACCCACGCCCGTAACCGCACCGGAATCATCCAGTATCCCGTTCCAGCTGTAGCCTGTAATATCACCAGACACAGGATCAACGCGTACGCCGTAACGCGTTCCGCACCGGCTTTCCATATCCGTTGTGAAATAGTTATAACAGTTGTTGCTGAACCAGCCAATATGGGTAAACTCGGGAGTGTCAATATTCTCTGTTCCGATACCTGACCAATTCCATCCCGAAACATTTGTTTCATCCCAAGCCGGCTGCGCAGCGACAACTCTATTTATGTTAAAGACCGCCAGAAAAACAAACACCGAAAAAATTACGACTGAACTTAATATTATTAATTTTTTTTTGTGTTTTTGCATAACTTATTAACCGCTTAAACAGGTGGGACTATATTGATACCGATTTCCATCCTGTATCATCACATACATATAATTTGTTACCTGTCGCGTCCAGTACCATCCTGCCTACTTCATCCGCAACATCACAATCACCGGCGGCAGGTGCTGCGGTTATTGAATCTATCTGTAAATATGCCGGGCTGGCATCTTCATTATCAACCCGAAGACTACCTCTTACCCTTAATGCATCAGTCAGACTGGTTGTTCCGATTCCCACATTTGATCCGAAGGTGGTAGTCAGATCTCCCGTGACGTGTACATCGCCGGAGAAATACCCCGCGTAACTCACCCCACCGTTTACTTCCGCGCCTTCAGTGGCGTAAAGACCGTAAGTATTAATATGTTCAATTGGAGAATCTGCGCTAGCCGTTCCCGCTTTTGCATATACACCATATGTATCAACATAGCCATGAGACAGATTCGTATCCGCGCTTTCACCTAACACGCCCGCTGATTTAGCATGATTAAAAATACCTGTGCCAAATATAACCGCACTCTTCCCTTTCAATCCCGGCGCAAAATAATCTGTACTGTTAATGCTATAACCGGAATTAAACCCGGCGGTACCGGCCCTGCTACTGCTACTTGTTACGCCCCTCACTCCGTAGGTGCCGGCTAATCCATCACCCTCCACACCAGCGCGCCAAGAACTGCCTGAGTTGACTCCGTAAATAGTTGACTCTGTACCATTACTAAATGCCTCTATCCCCCGAATCGTTGTCACGGGGGATGTAGGTGTGCCGACATAGAGCGTGGCATTAGCGTCAGGAATTGTGGCTGATCCGATAATCATTCTACCATTTGCAATACTGGCATCTCCATTATCAACATCCAGGGCATAAGTCGGTGCGGGAGTGCCGATACCCACTCTGTTATTTGTCGCATCAACGGCTAAGGTATATGAATCAATATTTATTCCGCCCAGAGCTGTAATATTTCTTCCGGCCCAAAAATCTCCAATATGATTTATTGAACCCACTACTGTTGAAGCACCACTCTCTCCTTTAATAAAATTGAATGTATGACTAGTGCTGTTGAAAGCTATTCCAACATTATTTGGAGAATTTTCAAAATGAATCCCATTAACAAATTCATCCGTTGTATTTGATTTCAGCCATATTTTATTCCAAGCGATTGATGATGCATATGTTCCGCTCCCAAGAGAATAGCTGCTATCCGAACCGGGGACAATACTTCCTTCAGAAAAAGTATCTCCTTCAACATATAGCTGGTACGCTCCCGGGGAGGCGGCACTGCCCAGCCGCAGACTGCCGATTTTGTATTGTTCAGCCGCTGAGATATTGATCGGTGCGGCAATATCCCCTGCCGGCGGAGTGCTGGAAGGAGCAGTCCAGGCTGCCAGGACGATGTTAACACCCATGCCAACAATTGCGCTGATAACCACAACGCTTAAACTAACAATTGCTGTTCTGTTAAATTTATGAAACATTTTTTTCATTGTTATGTATGATTTTTAGTTGAGGCATTTAATTAAGGAATAAACTCACCCTCCCCGGGATCTGAAGGCCATATATGCCCTCCCCCAATAGGAGGTAGTGGTGGTTCTAAACAAGTCACGGTGGTTAAATCATATCCGATATTTACCCAGCGATAATTCATACGAACCATTATTGCTGTATAACGTTGTGTGTCACTAGCACACCATGAACAGGTAAACATAGTTCCTTCGGCATATACTGCCGGTGTGACATTGCAACCGCTTGACTCAGTACTCAAATACGGAAATCCGCCATCCATATACATTTTCCCTATGTACTCAATACCTCCACCCGCAGAAATATCATCCCTAAGCCATATGTCACTATTTGTTCCGGTCAGATTAATATCACTGTCCGTACCGGCAAGGTTCAGATTACTAAAACCATTTATATCTGATTCTGCGGTTAGTGTGTTATAAGCTTTTAGTTTAGACGTTACGGATAGATCTCCGTTCATTTGCACAAAACCATCAAACCACCCCGCATATGTATTACCGCCAATTTCATTTCCAACCCCCATTATTCCAACCGACTGACCATTGCCCGGATCACCCGCTTTACCAAAAACGCCAAAGTTCCATCCGGTGCCTGTGCCAGAATAAGTTACAGTTCCACTTTCACCATATATTGCTGCTGCCGTCTCTGTCTGTGCGCCATAATCAACACCTGTACTATTACTACCTGCCAAACCATAGATTGTTGATGTATTATCCGAACCAATCACATGCAATCTTGTTTTTGGATTGACCGTACTAACACCCACTTTATTCGTTAATGACCGAACAACTAATGTACTACCATCAACTACGAAATCACTATTACCCCCTGTGCTGGAAATAATATCAACTGACCCTTCAAACAACCCTGCTCGTGTTGTACCGGACGCGTCAAAGTGTGGATCAAGTAAATCTTCAGTATTATCAAAACCCGCAACACCATACAGCCCCCTACCCACTAACCCATAGGCATTATTCCTCCCTCTTGCATATAAACCCCCATCCAATTCCGTCCATTCATCCCTTTTTGCGTCAGCCAATACGCCGTACCCGGTCAGACTCCCGGAAGATACCCCATAACGGTAACCGGATCCGAAGACACCGGTTCCTCCCGAAGCGTCATTTATTCCTTGGATAGTCGCAAGAGCTATAGAATCATTTTCAACATCTATCCCCGGCTCATCTTCTGCTTTGACTGTCACAAATCCTTTAACGACAGAAGTGTTTATAAGGACGGAATCTCCCGGACCATCAACATATAGGACATTTAGCAATCCGTCGTGAACATCAAGTTTTGTACCAACAATTGCGCTACCAATAGATGCTGACCATGTATCCAGACTGCCAGTAACATTCAAATCAGCCTCCATGCCGATATCACCCCCTAAATAAGAACTGCCCATTACATAAAATTTCTCGCCGGAAGCGACACCAGAGGCAACGCGTAGAACGCCTTCCTGAGTCGCCACATTCAGCCCGCCTATTTTTTCCTGTCCTGACAGCGAAGTATTCAGGGGTGGTTCCAGATCACCTAAGTTAGGAGCGACAGCCGTCGGATCTTGCCATGTGGCGGCAACTACGATATTTACACTAAGCCCCACAAAAAAACTCGTCAGGATAAAAGAAATACTGATAATTGCTGTTTTGTTTAACTGTCTAAGTGCTTTTTTCATCAAATCTTCCCCTATGGTTGCATATTAGGAAGCTCGGGATTATAAGGATCACCACCACAAAGCGCGCCTTTGGAATATCCGATATTAATCCACTTTCCGTTCAGTCTCGCCATTACCGCGTGAATACGCTGAGTTGTCAGACTGGGGCACCAATAACAGACAAACATTGTCCCTTCAGCATAGTACGTAGGCGCAACATTGCATTCCGCCGCGACCCCCCCCTCCATCGCCGGAAGCCCGCCGGTCATAATCAGTTTTCCGTTATAAGTGATATCACCGCCCGCCGAAATATCACCGGTCAATGTGATATCACTGTCAGCGCTGGTCATAATAATATCACTACCTGTACCGGCTAAATTCAAGTCACCATAGCCATAAATGTTACCATCAACATCAAGAATATCACCGATCTCCACAGGACCTACTACTGAAAGTTGGCCATCTATTTTTACGTCTCCATCAAAAAACCCGGCATATGAATTTACAGCTCCATTGAAATCCATACCCAAGATTCCCGCCGTCTTACCAGTTCCAGGGTTACCTGCTTTTCCATAGACACCAAAATTCCAACCTACCCCAGCAACACTATATGTTACTGTCCCGCCCTCACCATATACTCCTGCTACTGTATGTGTTGGATCACTATAATCTGGCAATAAAGAATTTATTCCCGCCTGAGCATATATAGCAGATTGATTATCTGTTCCTAACACATGAAGTTTTACCGACGGATTGGTAGTCCCAATCCCCACCCCATCAGTAGAAGAATTGACAACAAAAGTGTTAGTATCAACAGTGAAGTCGGCATTTCCACCTGAGCTCGGCACTATCTCTACTGATCCTTGAAATAGTGCCGCCAATGTTCCATCAGGACCATTTATAACTGGGTTATAAACATCTTCAGTATTATCTAATCCAACAACGCCATACAGCCC
Source organism: Patescibacteria group bacterium (assembly GCA_041666485.1). GTDB lineage: Bacteria > Patescibacteriota > Patescibacteriia > UM-FILTER-42-10 > UM-FILTER-42-10 > JAHJEX01. Next base: position 15,000 of record JBAYGW010000002.1, read on the forward strand.
TCTTCCGACAGCTCCATACTTTTCATTTCCACCACGAGCGTAAAGACCTCCTATCCCGGTAAGGCTCGCGTCTGCCAGTACGCCATAACCATTTAGTGAAACACCCCATACACCAAATTGATCAGCATAACCATAGATTCCCGTTCCACCGACTGTGGAAATATTTGTTGCTTGAACAGCTGCCATTGTGGCTGAATTATTTTCCGAATAGATTCCTGATCTGTCTCCGGTGGTAATACTCAACTTGCCCAGATCATTTGTTGAATTTATAAATACTGTATCTGTAACACTGTCTACTCTAAGTAATCCGCTTCGGACATTTAAATCATCAGTTATGGTTGCAATACCGGATACTAATAAATCTGACATTGTTATAGCACCAGAAACAGACTCGTTTCCAATGACATTAACATTTCCGTTTAATAATGTAGTGCCTTCAACATAAAGTTTATTACTACCCGCTGTGCTTGAAGAACCAACGACCAGCGCACCATCCTGAGTCGCCACATAGAGGCCTCCCTTCTTTGTCTGAGTAGAGGTGGATGTATTGATTGGCGGCTCTAATTCTGAAGGAAAATTCGGTGGTGTAACGGTTGGGTTCTGCCAAACAGCTGAAAATACGTATTTCGGTGCTAATATTCCTCCAAATATTGAAAAAATTCCAATAATCAAGCAAAAAACAGCCACCTTACTTACCTTCAGGGAAGCTGTTTTCATTATTTTAATGGTTTTTATCTTCATTTTTGTTTAATTCAAGTAGAAAACTTCGTAAATAGCGACTTAACTACTCTTTGACAAAAGGTCTTATAACATTATATAATATAATCTGAAATAAGCCAAGTATATATTCAATATTTTACCACAAGTAAAAAGAAATGTCAATAACAAAAAACCGTCAGTCAAACGATTCTAATATCCAGAAGAACATGGGTGTTGCCATTGTTGTAATAACAATCTGTGCAGGGATAGTTGCTATGGCAATTGGCTACCATTGGGGTTATTACAAAGGAACACAAAAAAATCAAGAAAATGGCTCAATTATGGCTAATAATACGCTAAATGATGAATTTGGTAATGTTACCCTTTGCCAGGGTAAGGTAGTCAGTATTGAGGGTAATAAGCTCCTTATTACGGCAAAAGTGGATGAAAACGGAGAAAAAGTTGAAAAAACTGTCACAGTAAACACGACCGATAATACAACCTACCGTAAAGTTGACATATCAGTCCCCCCGATTGACCCTGAAGAGCTGGAAAACGGAGTGGAAAATTCGCGTGAAACGGCAATTGAGTTGAAAGATGTTCAAATCGGGGATAATATTATTGCGGAGGCCAGTGAAAATATATATGGAAAAACTAGTTTTCAAACATATCAAGTAACCGTTCTTTCAATAGGTAATTAATAATAAAAGAAAGGAATTTCCATGGATACATTATTATGGGTCGTCGTGGGGTTGGTTGCCATAGTTGGTCTATGGTTCATTGCCACCTACAATGGACTCATCCGGTTAAAGAACAGGACTGACGAAGCTTGGTCCGATATTGACGTACAATTAAAACGCCGATACGATTTAATACCCAATCTTGTTGAAACAGTAAAAGGTTACGCAACACATGAACGTGAACTCTTTGAGAAAGTGACACAAGCTCGCAGTAATGCTATGCAGGCAACTACTCCGGAAACACAGGCTAAAGCTGAAAATATGTTGGCCGGTACATTGAAATCGCTTTTTGCCGTCGCAGAGAATTATCCGGACTTAAAGGCCAATCAGAATTTTGCAAAACTGCAGGATGAATTGTCCGACACTGAAAATAAGATTCAGGCTTCCAGAAGATTCTACAATGGAAACGTACGCGACTTCAACACCAAGATTCAGGTCTTCCCCACCAATATGGTCGGCAATATGCTCGGTTTCAAACAAAGAGAATTCTTTGAGATTGAAGACGCGACACAGAAAGAAAATGTTGCTGTAAAATTCTAATCTTTATTCTAATTAAGAACGAAGCGCGGAATTATCATCCGCGCTTCAATTGCCTATAAAAAATGTATAACCAAATTGATTCAAATAAAAGAAAGTCTATCACACTGATTATTCTTTTTGTTGTAATAGTTGCATTGATCGGTTGGGCATTTGGCGCAATGACTGATTTGGGGTATACCGGTTTAATCTTTGCGATAATTTTCGCGGTGTCAACTTCAATGTACGGTTACTATTCGGGGGACAAGGTTGCATTATGGACTTCCGGGGCAAGGCAGATTACCAGTGAGGAAAATCCCTACGTTTATCGCATGGTTGAAAATCTGAGCATTACCGCTGGCATACCGGTACCGAAGGTTCACATCATCACTGACAGCACAATTAATGCATTTGCCACGGGTCGGGATCCGGAACATGCCTCAATTGCCGTCACCACCGGCGCGGTTGAAAAGCTGGAAAACGAAGAACTGGAAGGAGTGCTGGCTCATGAGCTGTCGCATATCAAAAACTACGACATCCGTTTAATGACTCTGGTAATTATTTGTGTAGGGATTATCGCTTTGTTGTCTAACTGGTTTTTCCGTATCAGCTTTTTCGGTGGAAGAAAAAGTTCACGTGAAGGAGGAGGACAGATACAATTAGTTATCATGGTAATTGGGATCATCTTACTGATTTTTGCACCGATTATCGCGCAATTGATTAAACTGGCTGTATCCAGAAAAAGAGAATTCCTTGCTGACGCCTCCGGAGCACTATTAACCAGATACCCGGCAGGTCTCGCAAATGCGCTGGAAAAAATTGAAAATCAAAACGTAGAACCAATGTTGCGGGCGAATAATTCAACCGCTCACCTTTTCATTTCTAATCCGTTCGGTCAAAGAGCACGTAAAGGTTTGGCAAAACTATTCCTAACCCATCCTCCGATTGAAGAAAGGGTTACAGCACTTCGTGCAATGGCATAATCAATTATATTTCTATGATACCAAACATATTAAACAAATTTACAACAAATCTTAAAAACACGCTCAAGACAGCGGCGGAGTTAGCCTTACGGTCCAAGCGCGAAAAAGTAGATCCCGTTGATCTGTTCAATGGCTTGCTTCAGCAGAAAGGAAGTATTGGTTCCGAGGTACTGGCAAAAGTCGGCTTCAAACAAAAAACGATAGATACCTTGCATCAGACATTTGGGATTAATGAGCCGGTTGATTCTGTAAAAAGCATGTCGTCATTAAATCCCCGATTTTCTGAAGAGAGCAAAAGAGCGCTTGAAAAATCCGCACTTGTATCCTCCCGCCACCAGCATAAATATGTCGGTACCGAACATTTACTCCACGCTCTGCTGGAAATAAAAGATCAAAAAATTGAAGAATTGCTTGCTCAATCAAACGTAAAGATCAGCGATTTGGTACAACATTTAAACACTGTATTGAAAAGTACTTCAAAATTTCCTGACATAACACGAATTTTTGAAAATAACAAAGAACTGAGCATGGGCGAAATTGATTTGAAAGAAAGCCCCGCTGGAACCGCACTGGAATTTTTCTGCACGGATCTTACCAATAAAGATGTACAAAAAAACATTGATCCGGTAATCGGCAGAGAAGAAGAAATTAGCCGGCTGATTCATGTACTGGCCCGTCGGACAAAAAATAATCCCGTACTCATCGGCGAACCCGGCACCGGCAAAACTGCTATTGCTGAAGGACTGGCCAAGCGCATATCCGAAGGCAATGTCCCGGTGATTCTGCAGAACAAAAAAGTATTAAGTCTAGATTTGAGTCTGGTTGTTGCCGGTACGATTTATCGCGGTGAATTTGAAGGACGAATAAAACAAATCATTGATGAAATAAAAGCCGATCCGAATATCATACTGTTTATTGATGAAGTACATATGATAATCGGTGCCGGTACTACTTCCGGGTCAATGGATGCGGCAAACATTCTTAAACCAGCTCTGGCAAAAGGAGAAATCCGTTGTATCGGTGCAACCACACTGGATGAATACCGTAAACATATAGAATCAGATGCGGCTCTGGAAAGAAGATTCCAGCCGATCCTGGTTGAAGAGCCTTCATTTGAAGAGACTTTAGCGGTATTAAAAGGTATTCGGGCAAATTATGAGAAATATCATCGGGTGACAATTACGGATGAAGCATTAGAAGCGGCAATTAAAATGAGTGAGCGTTATATGCAGGATAAATTCCTGCCGGACAAGGCCATTGACCTAATAGATGAATCCGCCTCAAAATTCCGCATTCATCAAAAATTGGATCCGATTACCGAAAAATTAAATTCTGCTGAAAGGGATTTACGCAACTGCCGTAAAGATAAAGAATCCGCCATATTGCAGGAAAGATTTGAAGAAGCAATGAATATTAGAAATCGGGAAATATCGCTGATAAAAGAACTGGAAGAGTTGAAAAAGAAACAAGAGACTCTAAACCAGAAACCGCTTGGTAGAATTACGGAGAGAGAAATTACAGAAGTAATCAGCAATATTACTAAAATTCCATTAACCGAATTAAGTATTGAGGAAAAGGAAAAAATCATTAACCTGGAAAGTGAGATCAGTCGGCACATTGTCGGTCAATCGGAAGTGATTAATGATATCTGCGGATTTATCAAAAGATCGCGAGCGGGCCTCAGCAACCCGAACCGGCCGCTCGGTTCGTTCATTTTTCTCGGACCGACAGGTGTCGGTAAAACAGAAACAGCAAAAGTAATCGCCAGAACGATTTTCGGCAGTGATGATTCCTTGGTCAGGATTGATATGTCGGAATATTCCGAAAGTTTTCAGGCATCTAAATTGATCGGCGCGCCGGCAGGTTACGTTGGCTATAAAGACGGCGGCAAGCTGACCGAAAGCGTACGACGAAAGCCATATTCAGTAGTTTTGTTTGATGAAATTGAAAAGGCACATCCGGAGATTTTCAACCTACTACTGCAGGTTTTAGAGGATGGACATTTAACTGATGCTGTCGGGAAAAAAATAAACTTTAAAAATACAATCATTATTCTTACGTCCAACGTTGGTTTGTCATTATTGAACCAGGGTGTGATTGGATTTGAATCTGAGGAAAAAGAATCCCAGCTGAATTATCAGACATTAAAACAACAGGTGCTGAAAGAATTAGAAAAGAAATTTAAGCCGGAATTTTTAAACAGAGTTGATAAAATTTCTGTTTTCAAACCACTTGATAAAAATTCAATCAGAAAAATTGTTGAACTGCAAATTACCGATTTGAAAGAGAGACTAAACGCACAGGGAATTGAGATGGAATTATCCAAAACAGCCATTGATCTGCTGACGAATAAAAGTTATGTTCCGGAAAAAGGTGCGCGCGAAGTAAGGCGTGTGATTCAGGAATATGTGGAAAATCCGTTAGCTGATAAAATCCTTAAAAATGATGTGCGCAAGGGCGAATCAATTAAAGTCAAAACTAAACTTAAAGAGGTTGTGCTTGAAGATTAAATAGTATATAATTTGAATATTAGAACCGGGCGTCTTCTGTCCGGTTTTTGTTATCACATGAATATATTAAATAAACTATTACAAAATATCATTGACCTGATTTTTCCTTCAAACTGTTTTGGGTGTGGTATTGAAGGAGTCTGGTTATGCAAAGATTGTATTGAGAAAATACCTATACTCAACAAGAATAATTGTTTCTGGTGTAATAATAAAGACAATAACATTTGTTTTTCTTGTCAGCAAGAATCAAAATTATCAGCATTATTCGTCATTACCGCATATCAGAATCCTCTGTTTCAGGATATGCTGCACAATTTAAAATATAATTTTGCTTCCAGCATTGGTGATACATTTAAACTATTGCTAATCAAATATTTTGAGCAAAATAAAATTGACATTATCAATAAAGATTCCGTAATCGTTCCTATTCCATTACACAGAAAACGTTTAGCAGAACGGGGTTTCAACCAGTCAGAACTTATCGGCAACCATATTGCTGAAATATTACAGTTGAAGATTAATCCCAAATTATTAATCAGAAAAAAGAATACAAAATCGCAAATGACCCTGAACAGAGCTGACCGGATTCTGAATATGCAGAAGTCATTTGTCTGCCCGGATCCTACCCAAATCAAAGGAAAAGACATTATTTTGATAGATGATGTGCTTACTACCGGAACAACAATTAGAGAGGCCGCGCAAGCACTAAAATCCTCGGGCTGCAGGTCTGTAAGCGCTATTGTGCTAGCAAAAGGGGGGTTGATAAATATGAAAAATAATGTTAGGATAGATTAGTCCAAAAAATGGAGGAGTGCCAGAGCGGTCGAATGGGACAGTCTTGAAAACTGTTAGACCTGCAAGGGTCTCGGGGGTTCGAATCCCTCCTCCTCCGCCATTCGACTCCTCCTCACTATCGCTCGGAGTCGCTCATGGCCTATCGGCCACTCAATTAGTAACATACTAATTAACAGCTAAAGTCGAATGCCTCGAGAGAAATTGAGAGGCACTCGCTCGTGACCTATCGGCCACTCATCAAAAACTACTGAGTCGAGTGTCTCGAGCATGGCCGAGAGACATAACATATAGATTTATGGAGAAATGGTATATCTATATAGCGCGATGTAAAGATAATAGTATATATACTGGTTTAAGCAGTGATCCAAATAAAAGGATAATAAGACACAATGAAGGAAAAGGCGCACTATGGATAAAACAACATGGGGAAGCCAAAATTGTATATACAGAAGAATACGATAATTATCTGGATGCGCATAGAAGAGAATTACAGATAAAAAGATGGTCACGCAAAAAGAAAGAAGCATTGTATTGTTGAAGAAAATAAGAAGCACTTTATTACAAAAATTAGCACTCGGAGAGATACCCAAGAGGTTGCCAGCCCGAGGCTGGTCGGCCTTGGGCCGAAAGGGGCTAGCAAAAAGACAAATAACATGTATTATGTTTATATAATTCAAAGTAAAAAAGATGGCCGTTTGTACAAAGGTTTTACCTCAGATTTAGAAAATCGATTAAAAGAGCATAAAGAAGGGAAAACAAAGTCAACTAAAAGTTTCAGACCCTGGAAACTGGTTTACTATGAAGTATTTGTAGATAAAAAGGATGCATTAAGAGAGGAATTATTTCTGAAGTCAGGAAAAGGTAAAAGCACATTAAAAGAGAAATTAAAAAACTACATGGAGAGATACCCAAGAGGTTGAAGGGGCGGGTTTGCTAAACCTGTAGGTCGGGTTTTTCCCGGCGCGAGGGTTCGAATCCCTCTCTCTCCGCCACTCGATTCGCGTCTCACTAATTCGGCGCTCACTCGTGGTCTATGGTATCTAACGATACCCCCGACCATTTCATATTAGAATCGAGTGTCTCGAGAGAAATCGAGAGGCACTCGCTCATGGCCTATTGGCCACTCAATTAGTAATCTAACAACTTTATATATAAGTCGAATGCCCTGAGTAGTGCCGAAGGGCATAATGAAGGAAAATCTGCTATAATATAAGTACAGTTTATTATTTATATTACTTATATGGACTTAGACATTAAAAAACCAGAACAGACAACGGAAGACATATCATCTGCTCAAGATGTCGGAGATACCCTGTTGCAATGGAAATTCCCTGAATACGAAGAACATGAAAGAGGAATTGTATGGTATGTAATTGCCGGTTTGGTATCAGCAGCATTCTTAACATATGCTATTCTAGTATCAAACTACCTCTTTGCATTAATCGTAGTAATTGTTGACATGATAATTTTGATCCAGATTAATAGAAAACCGGATCGGATTGATTTTAAGATTACCGATGAAGGATTAATGATTGGTTCCTCTTTTACGCCCTATAGCAACATCAGAAAATTCTGGATTATCTACAATCCGCCAAAAGTAAAGACTCTATACATCAATTACAAATCAACAATCCGGCCGGACATTACCATACCGCTTGAAAATAAAAATCCGTTGCGTGTACGTGAAATGTTGCTTAAATATATTGAAGAAGATTTGGAAAAAGAAGACGAGTCCAATAGTGAACAAATTAGAAAATTACTTAAATTATAAAATTCGCATTACCAAGTTAAGATTTCTGCCCTGCTAAAACATGCGGTCATAGCTCAGTTGGATAGAGCGTAGGATTGCGGATCCTAAGGTCGGAGGTTCAAATCCTCCTGACCGCACCACTCGACTCACCCCGCCAAGGCGGGATTCGCTCGTGGTCTGCGACCACATCATTTTAATAAAGGCATATCAAAATAAAATCGAGTGCCTCGAGCGTAGCCGAGAGACATAAATTATCTACGCATTATGGCAACAGAATTATCTACTCCTATATCAAATTTCCCGACAGTAGGCCCCCGCACGGCTCAACGCCTAATAAAACTAGGAATTGAAACGGCAGAAGACCTGCTTTTTTATTTTCCTTTCCGATATGAAGATTACAGCAATATATCAGTCATTGGTGAAGTTCAAAACAATCAGACAGCTACCATAAAGGCTAGAGTTGATTTGATCCGTAATAAGCGTTCGCCAAGAAAAAGAATGATTGTTACTGAAGCTATGTTAGGCGACGATACCGGATCAATCAAAGCTGTCTGGTTCAGACAGCCATATCTGACTAAAACCATATTGCCGGGCGATGAACTATTTCTCTCGGGAAAAATTGAAGGTGATTTATTTTCATTTCAAATGATTAATCCGATTTATGAAAAAGTAAAATCCATCCCCTTACACACTGCCCGGCTGGTACCGGTTTATCCCACCACTTCCGGAATTACCCAAAAACAGCTGAGATTTCTGGTAAATGTGGCTCTACTTGTCGCTGATCATGTTACTGATTGGCTACCAATTTCAATAAAAAGAAAGTACAACTTTTTACAACTTAAGGAAGCGATTAGGCAAATTCATTACCCTAAAACAAAAGGGTTGCTGGAAGAAGCCCGCGCAAGAATTGGTTTTGATGAGTTGTTTCTTATTCAACTTGGTGCGCTAAAAATAAAATCCGATCTTGCTGAAAAAGAAGCACCCAGCATAAATTTTCAAGAAAAAGAAATAAAATCTTTTGTTAATAATTTGCCGTTTGTCTTGACTGCATCACAAAAGAAATCTTCCTGGGAGATTATTAAAGATCTGGAAAAACACCATCCGATGAACCGGCTACTGGAGGGAGATGTCGGCTCCGGCAAAACAGTTGTTGCCGCTCTTAGTATACTCAATACGGCATTGAACGGATTTCAAGTAGCATTGATGGCACCGACAGAAATACTGGCACAGCAACATTTTGATACGCTCAACCGGCTATTTCAAAAAGAAAAAAGCATCAAACTTTGCCTGCTAACAAGTCACACGGTAAAAATTGGTAAAGGAACAATGATCAAAAAAACAGACTGCCTTAAACAAATAAGTTCCGGGGAAATTAATGTAGTAATCGGCACCCATGCCATAATACAGAAGAGTGTATCCTTTAATAATCTGGCTTTTGTCATTATTGACGAACAACATCGGTTCGGAGTGAAACAAAGAGGTGAAATGAAAGTCAAGAATCCAAAAACCGTCAACTGGGCTCCTCATTTCCTTTCCATGACCGCCACGCCAATTCCCCGTTCTTTAGCGCTGACTGTTTATGGAGACCTGGATTTATCAATAATCAACGAATTGCCTAAGGGGAGAAAACGGATTTCAACAAGTATCATTCCTAAAGTAAAAAGACTGGCTGCCTACGATTTTATTGAAAAAGAGATTCAGAAAGGGAGGCAAGTTTTTGTTATCTGTCCTTTAATTGAGGAATCCGATAAATTGGGTGTTAAGGCAGTCACATCTGAATACGAAAAACTGAACAATAACATTTTCCCGAATATTGCGATCGGCATGCTCCATGGCAAAATGAAGGCTGATCAAAAAGAAGATGTAATGAAAAAGTTTCTGGCAAATGAATACAGAATATTGGTATCAACATCCGTCATTGAAGTAGGCGTGGATGTTCCAAATGCCACTATCATGATGATTGAGGGGGCAGAACGCTTCGGATTGGCACAATTACATCAATTCAGGGGTCGGGTAGGCCGGAGCACACATCAGTCCTATTGCTTTCTTTTTACTGATCAGGCCGGACCGGATGTGTTAAATAGGCTGGGAGCCTTAGTAAAAAGCCATGACGGTTTTGCCCTGGCGGAAAAAGACCTGGCGCTTCGGGGACCGGGGGAAGTATATGGCAGCAAACAATCCGGTTATTTCCCCAGTTTAAAAATCGCGAGCTTAACCGATTATGAATTGGTGAAAAAAGCCCGACTTGAGGCCGGGCAATTATTAAGAAGCGATCCTCGCCTGACTGAAAATCAGTATATACGAAAAAAGATTACTGAACTCACTAAAAATATTCACCTGGAATAATTTATTTAGTAAAGGCGATCTCCGATGCTTCTTTTATGCTTTTGACGTTATAGCACTCCGCATCTTTGTGAGCTTTTGCATTATTGGGAATAATTATTTTATTGTATCCGAGTTTTGCCGATTCTTCCAGACGCTTTTCAATATTAATTACCGGGCGAACTTCACCCCCTAAACCGACCTCCCCCATAACTGAAAGCGTATTGGGCAGCGGGATATTCTTCAATGCGGAAATAATAGCAAGACACACGGCCAGATCAGCGGATGGTTCTTTTATTTTCACCCCTCCGACAACATTGATATGAATATCCTGATCACCGATTCTTAGACCCATGCGTTTTGTCAGCACCGCCAATAACAACTGCAGTCTTTTCTGATCATAGCCAGAAGTTTTTCTTTGCGGATAACCGAATCCGGCTTTTGTTACCAACGCCTGTACTTCCACCAGAAATGGCCGGCTGCCTTCCATAATACAAGTGATCACCGATCCCGGAATTTGCTTTGCCCGGTCTTTCAATAACAGCTCTGATGGATTAGCAACTTCTGCTAAACCGCTTTCTTTCATTTCAAAGATACCAATTTCGGCAGTAGAACCGAAACGGTTTTTTATCGCCCTCAAAACTCTCAGTGACTGATAACGGTCACCTTCCAGATACAAAACGCTGTCCACCAGATGCTCCAAGGTACGTGGACCGGCTACCGCACCCTGTTTAGTAACATGCCCGATAATAATGATCGCTATTTTGCTTTTTTTTGCCACTTCCATCAACTGTGCCGTAACCGCTTTTATCTGCTGAAGACTGCCGGGTTGTGAATTAATTTCACTTGAAGTTAGCGTTTGGATTGAGTCAATCACCGCCACCCGCGGTTTTTTATCATTTAAAGTTGCACATACCATTTCCGCGTCTGTCTCTGAAATAAAATGTAAATCTTTTGCGGTAATTTGCAGTCGATCCATCCGCTGTTTAACCTGTTCCGCCGATTCTTCTCCAGATACATAGATTACAGTCTCATTCTGGCTTATTCTCGCGGTTACCTGCAGAACAAGCGTTGATTTCCCGATTCCCGGATCACCACCGAGCAAAACCACAGAACCGGACACCAACCCATCACCGAGCACTCGGTCAAATTCCTTAAAACCGGTCCTGAATTTAGGCGTATCCCCGCCCTGAATATCATTAAACGAAATAGTCTCGGCCAAAGGCGACAGAGGTTTTTCACTGACTGATGCGACATATCTTCCCTCCACAATAGTGCCCCACTGCCCGCATTCTGAGCATCTGCCCTGCCATTTTGGGTATTGCGCATCGCAGTGTTCACAAGTGAATATTTTTTTTTCTTTGCTAACCATTATTTTAAGAAGAAAAGACTCTCCGAATACGGAGGCCACAATTAATTATTCAGAGGCTATTTTTTTAACCCTGATTCAACCAGACTTTTTAAATCATCATAGCTTACCGTACCGCTGACTTCCTGATCATTAATAAAATAATACGGCAAACCGGCAATTTCCAATTCCGCCGCCTGATCAATACCATCCTGCACCAGGGAAGCCGTTGCACCGGAATCAACACAACTGTTGAATTCATCCAGTTTTAGACCAAGGTCTTTTGCTAAATCAGCTATTCTCCCTTTGTTCAAGAACTGACTGTTTTTCAGCAACAGATCATGCATCTCCCAAAACTTTCCCTGAGCCTGGGCACAACGTCCGGCAAACGCCGCATTAACACTTGAAGCGGTCGGGACATCTTTCCATACCAGGTTAACCTCGTCAGGATAATCCGCCAATATTTTATTGATGGTTTTATTCATTGATTCACAGTTGGCGCAACTATAATCACCATATTCTATAATTGTAACCTTTGCATCGGCATTGCCTTTAATCGGGTCCGTGTCCAGCACGGTCGGTACATATGATTTAACTGAAACAAATAAATCATTTGCAACCACCCCTCTTTCCACCAAAGAAAAATCACTAATTGATTCCGGGGTTTTCAATGCTGAACCGCGGTATATAGAAACGCCAAAAAGTACGATAACTACAAAACCCGCCAGACTCACCAAGCCGGTTATAATTAATAACTTCGGAAAATGCACTGAAACTTTTTCTTTTGTTTTAATTCCTGAAGAAATGTTTTTCTCAACTTTTTTTATCGCCATTTATCCTCTATTATTTTAACCTGATAGAATTAAGCTCCCCGGTAGTTTTGTCGGTAAAATACAAGATTCTTTCGTCTGGTGACAGATATATCTGATCAATAACGTAACCACCACCATCAACATTTGAAGGTGTCGCTAGCTTTGTCTTTGCTCCTGTCGTCAGATCAACCCGATATATATTATCATTTATTGAGTCGGCTAATTCAGGGTATAAGCCGCTTCCTTTTTCAAGTCCGATTGGAACGCCGCAATACAGAGCACCGCCGCCGATTGCACATTTGCTAGGCCAAGTTTTGAGCCCGGTGTTAATTGTATTAGCACCCGTGTTGTCACCGCCGACATCCGCTATCTTTAGTTCCGGATTATAATCCGTAGTAGCGGAGTAAGTGCTGTAAATCATCTGGGTCCCGGTATTATTCCATATCCCTTCAAACCCCCTGCCTTGAACCTCCAACGATTTGAAATTTTCACCATTTTGTCCGACAAAGAACACATCCTGCGCATCACCTGCTGAAGTCTTTCTGAATGTTGCAACCATCTGACTGGTCGGAGACCAATTGACCTCAACATCACTACTTTTATCCCCCAGTAATTCAATCTGCCTCATTGCTGTCCCATCCACATTGGAAACTCCCAGGAAGTTGTTGTTGGTGTTTTCATCAATGTATTCAAATCCCAACTGTTCGCCGGTTGCGGAAAATTTGATTTCATTCAGTTCTTTCGGCAGAGTTATCTGACTTTTGGAATCAAAATCATAAACAATATTCGTACCGTCCGGGAAAGTAATGATCGCTTTATTTCCGGTTGGAGACCATTCTACACTTTCCGCATCCGGAAAAAGATCTTCTGTTAAAAGGCTCTTAATCTTTCCATCGGAAGAAATCTGATAAAATTTTCCGGTTTCTTTGTCATAAAACCGCAGATTTGTGCCGATCACTTTTGCCGCCTTAATATCACCGTCAGCTACATTATTGGTCAGTGTATTTCCGCCATTGGCGATCGGTGACACCACTGGCAGGCCGGCGTTCGTATTGGCATTTACATTCTCAACCGGGCGGTTAACATTTTGGTTGGCAATCGGCAGTTCACCGGAATTAACGATCACTCCGTTGATATTTACCTGACCGGGACCGGGACCTACATCACCGCGGAAAAATATTACATAAATCAAATATCCCATAAATATCACAATTGCAATAAAACCGATGATAATCCCTGCAATTTTAAGAAAATTTTTATATTTCATAATTTTTGGTGATTGCTACTTGATTATAATTAATTGGCACATTCCATATTACTTAAATATCCGCATCCGGCTTTAATTTGAGCTGCCGTTAATTGTGTTCCATCCTTATGTGTATAAGGATAGCCATCATCCAAAACATAACTGCAAATTGCTTCGTCAATTGTGAAATTACCATACGGTCCGTTTAATACGCATCTTTCCCCCTGTTGATCACCACCCTCTATGGGTACTTTCGGACATGAAGTACCCACATTCCATACTTTATCCATAAAATTCCAAAATACTTTACCACAGTCCTTGAAGGCTAGATTTACGGAAGTAGTCGTTTCAAAATCCTGTTGAGTTGTGATTGCTCCATGATTCATAATCTTGACCGTCTTCACCTCTTCCGCGGTAAACATGGCTGGGGTTGTGTTAGTGCCGATCACTTTACAGACTTTATCCGCATCATTATTCCAAACACCGATGCATTTGTCCTGATTTTCGGCGTTAATAACAATGGATGAACCGCATCTGACCGGTTCTTTTTCCCCTTTTATATTTGTGGTTAGTTCTGTATCAAAATCGCATTTTCTGGATGCTTCTCCGCCGAGCGTCATAGTGTCAACAACCGGTATCACAAGCGGCTGCAATGAAACAATATTCGGATTGATGGCGTTTAATATCATATACGAAGTGAGTGCCAAAATCAGTCCGAAAACAGCGCTCATTATTTGTTCTTTAGCACCGCTGATTATGGAAGTATTGCCGGCCGCTGTAATCCATTTGTATCCGGCAATCACCATCATGGCCGCGGCCAAAATTCCGGCGGAAGTAACAAAAAACTCATAAAATATTCTGATATACTCCCCCAAATCATCCACTGATTTTGTATCACCAATCGGAATGTTCAGCGGTATCGGCGCGGCAGAGACAATCAGCGGTAGCAATATTATCCCCAGTGAAATGACAAATATTTTGAGAGATGATTTATTCATAGTACTATTGTCAATAATTTTGAGTTATTTTGAATCAGGTAAATTATATAGAGCTAATAAAGCTTGGATTGATTTATTTAATTTCTTCTCTTCTTCTTTTCGTCTTTTGCTAAGATCGGCGATTTCTTTATTTCTGTTAATAATCGCCAATACTACACGCATTGTCCAAGCCGGCAACATGTCAATATAAGGGATAAGCTCCACACTATTGATTGCCCATCCGATTACCTTAGCCCTACCGTCACCAGGTTTTTCAATTTTTAAAACGAATGCTGCAATTAATAGCGGGAGATCCAACATCCAGTCCAGCCAGGACCAAACCCCTATACTCAACGCCTCAGCTATGATATCAAATAAATCTTTTGATATAGCAACCGCCAGTACAGTGAATAACATAATTAGCGTTCGCTTTGCCGCCGAATTTTCTTTATCTAATTTTTCAACTTTTTTCCTCTGGGCAGTTACTCTTGCCTGCTCTATAGCTATTAGATCCGTTGGTCCTGATTCATTATCATCTTCATTTTTTGATTCATTCCTCTGTTCATTCAATTGCTGTTCAGTGTCATTCTCTTCATCTTCTGAAATATTCAGCGGTTGTTCATTACCAGTATCTTCATTTTCATCTGAGTCTTCTTGATCAGACAGCGAATCATCCAAATCTCTTAGCCCGCTCAAACCACTGCTGTATTCGGGGATTATTTGACCTGTCCTAACCGTACTGTTATCCCCCCTATTCTTTGATCTTCTCATCAACCGGTTTGCTTTTGGCTGTTGTCCTTCACTAAGATCTTCGGGTAGAACATTTGCTGATGATTCTTGTATGGGAGAACCGAGATTAACCATCCCGCGTGATGCCTGTCTTTTCTTTTTATACTCTCTTTTTCTGTTGCTCAGTTCTCTCTGCTTGTCTTTTTCGGTTACCGCTTCTCTTGAATAATCTCCTCCAACTTGAGGCAGAGCGGACTCCGTGCTGTTCGGCTGGTCAGTGTCCCTGATCACTACTTTAATTTTCGTTCCGCCGTCATCCGAAGGCAGTATACTGGCTGAAAATCCTTCTGAAGCTGCCGTAGATGTCCCTGGTTCATTTACTGGATTTTGCGGAGAATTCGCCTCAGTACCGGCGGACTCTTCAGTATCAACAGCATTTACTTTAATATTATTTTCAGTGTCCTTAACTGTTTCGGATCTTTCCATTTTTTTATGCAACTAGATTAGCTTATTTACAGCCAGTTTGCTTCGTTAACTTTCCATTCATCATTTTCCAAAATAAATTTCAACTTGATGTTCTGATAAATTATTTCTGATTCCTCATTCAACTTTGTCTGATTCCTCTGCGTTGAAACGGTAAATTCCGCCTTGCCACCTTTTTCATCTATCAAATCTGTTGTTAGACTAAGTGCCCTGGTAGTTACGCCGTAGTAAGGATCGTCAACGCTGGTTTTTGCCTGTTGATCTGCTACATAATTTTCCGCCCATTTTTTTAGACTTGCTGACATGTATATTTCCAGCTTGGTAATATTCTCAAAATTACTGTCGGAAGAATAACTGCCGAACCTTTCAGCAAAGTTCCGTGCAATCGGCTTGAGTAGCGTTTCCACACTGGCATTAACGTCTGAAGTGGGACTGTTAGTATTGACTGATGCGCTGTTTATGTTGGCATTATCGCTGTTCGTATTTACAGACTGGTTTGTATTAGAATTAGTCGTTGTATTTATATTTGTTACTGAGTTGGTATTTGTTTCACCTTTGCGTTCTTGGGTAAAATAGACAACGGCAAATATGACAACAGTGGCTACCAGAATAATTGCCATTGCTACAATCAGCGCTATTTTTAGCTTTTTGTTCATTCGGATATTGATTTAAAAATTATGATTCTGTTTGATTTGCCATTTCCGCTTCAAACTCTTTTTTGGCATCTTCAATTTCCAAAAGCTGCCGCGGATCGGATGTAATCAGCTGGTCTTCGGTATATGAAGCGACGATTTTTATTGCGGCGTGTTTTGCCCCCGCAAAAAATATGCCCTCACCTAAACCCGACTCAATTAATAAATATTTTTCTCCTTCCGTCAGCATAAAGGTGTTTACCAGGAGATCAATGCCGGCCGGCGATTGTTTCAAAAGAAGCTGTAGAGATGAGTTGGTAACAATCGCCTGTCCGTATGGCGAGCGCAGAAAGTCATTGACATCCTGTGTGATTGTGGTGACACCAAGATAATACTTACGGCAGCGTTTCACCAGCGCATAAATAAACTTCGCCGAATCCTCATTCTGCATCAGCCACCATGCTTCATCAATTACTAGCACTCTTTTTTTCACTTCGGAACGGACAATGTTCCAGATGTAGTTGATAATAGTGTAAATTCCGATCGGACGCAGTTCGTCCTCTAAATCACGGACACTGAACACTACCAGTTGATTTTGCGTATCAATATTGGTCGGGCTGTTAAACAGTCCGGCAAAAGTACCTTTGGTATATTTTTTCAGTCTTTCCGATAAATCCGCGCCGCCTTCCATCCCCAATAATATATCTTCAAAATCCTGCATGATAGGCGCCTCAATTTTTGTCAGATCCGATTCAGCGGATATGTCTTTTTTCGCGTAGGTTTCAATCAATGCACGGTCAACTAGTGAATCTTCAGCATGTGTCAGATCACCAAGCATCAAACGAACTAAACCTTTGAGCGTGATTACTGCGGAACGGATAATATCCGCCGGTTTATCCCTGCCAGATACAGGACGCGGCAGATCAAACGGGTTGATCTTACTTTCGGAGTTTAAAGAGATATCAATGTAAGCACCGCCCACCGCATCGCTTAAATGTTTATACTCCATTTCTGGATCAATAATAATAACTTCCGTACCAAGCATTAAGCTCCTGAGCACTTCTAATTTAACCGCGTAGCTTTTCCCGGCGCCGGAAGTGGCAAATACGACCGTATTGGCGTTTTGCAGGCTGAAACGATCAAACAGGATTAAACTGTTGTTATGCCGGTTAACTCCGTACAAGATGCCGTTATCAGATGTAAGTTCAGACGAAATGAAAGGAAAAGACGAGGCGCAGGGAGACGTGTTCATATTAAACGTGATATACAATTCATCATTGCCGATCGGCAAAGTTGAATTAAATCCCTGCTCCGACTGAAATAAAACGCGTTTGGAATAGACAAGTTTAGAACCGAATATGGATTCAATTCTTTCTGTGATTCGGTCTAATTCTTTTGTATCATCCGCGTAGGCAGAGATATATAAAGCATATTGAAAGAATTTTTCCGTGCCCTGAGTAATTTCATCCCGGAGCATTTCAATGTCTTTTAACGCGGTCTCTCTCAAAGGATCGCGCGGAGCGCCTTTTTCCGCATCAGAAAGAATCTGCGCTTCCAGCGCACCGACCTTGTTCTTTAACTGTTTCAAAATTGCCTCGGGTTTTACCGGATAAAAATACATGGCAATGTCCATCGGGATATTCAGATTGATCACCGGGGCAAACCAGCCGACACTGATGTACCTGGGATAAGTAACCACAAAAACAGTACTGACAAATTTGGTGCCGAGCTGGACATAGCGCGCGTCAACTTTGAAAGCTGAAGGGGCTATTAAATCACGGACTGAAACCACACCGCGCTGAAAAGATCTTTCCGCTTCAAGAATTTCTTTCTCTTCCTGAGCAAGCGTCCTTTCGCGTTCAGCCTGTTTCAGGGAAGATGCTTCCTTCTTTGCTTCCTCTTCATCTTTGATATCCGCCTTTTTGAATAGTTGAACCATAGTATCCTTTTTTTATTTTTTATCGTCTTCTTCCATTGAGCTAGAATCTTCTTCTACCTGAAGTTTATCCAAATCTACTAACTGCTCCTGGCTGAAAACTTCCGGATTATATGTATTGTAGAAAAGCTCAATAATACTTTGAGTGTCCAGCTGTACTGATTTCAGCCCGATTGATGACAATCCGTCAGTCACATAATCTACCCTTTTGAATAATTCAGTCCGGTATTTATCAAACTTTTTACGTTTCAAATGGATAACCGACGTCGGTGACAGTACTTCCTTCAATCTGGAAAAATATTTTTTTTGTTTATCAGAAATTGGTGAATAAGGCACAATGACATAAAATCTTTTGCTCATAATATCAGCAATCTCCACCAGTTCTTTAATGTATTGCTGATACTCAGCAGTCTGCATCCTAAGCAGTTCATTGGACTGTTCTTTCTCCACTTTCTTCAGGCGGTCCAGATATTCTTCAATATTCAATTTCCTGGATTGGATGACAATCTGGATGGAAAAATCAAATGAATTAAGGAACTGAGTATAACCCTGGATAACAGCCACCTGCTCATCTTCCGATTTCAACGCGAAATTTATTGAAGAAACTAAGATTATCGCCCTCAAGGTTCCGTCCTTCATCGCAACCACGTTATCTTTAATCTCCAAAATATCAAGATGACTCTGCGTGGAAGCTTTTGGTTTTTGTCCTGCTAACTGGTTAGAATGCATATTTGTTTTATTTAGACTTAAAAAACGCTGTCTTCGTCTTCTTCTTTGAACGCCCCGCCGGTGTCAACTACTAAAGACAAGCGGGTTAATTTTGAGTTTGTCACTACCATTTTGGGCGGAACAACTACCGTGGTCTTGATCGGACCTTTGTGCGCGGATGAATTCCTTTCCTGAACTGCTGTTTTATTCCAAATTTTAATTTTTGGTTTTCTGATTGTATATACGATATTCAAAATAAAATAGTGAAATGACTGGCCGTTAATTTTTGCAAAGGCAACGATGCCGGCAAACCCAAATGTGAATAGGGCAATAAATATGAACAGCACAAAACCAAAAATCTTATATTCAATGAAAATAATACCAAAAGCAACCAGGAAAATCACAAACTGCCGGACCGAAATAGGTCCGATGATTTTATCCTCCACTTCAATAAACTGCGGCACCACAAAACGCATATAGGCTAAAATCTTAATTGCTTATTTAGATCCCCTACCGCTTCAAATTCTTCATCCGTCAGATATGAACGGCCGTCTATTTTCCTGCTGGTAATCACTTCCTGCACCGACTTCCCTTTGTTCATGCCTTCGTTACCTATATCAAGATAAATCTGGTAGATTTCCGATTTTTTCCACGCCTGAATCGCTTCCGATTTCTTGGTAAATGACTCCTCCTCCAACAAATCAACCTTCTCTTTTATCTTTTCTATTGCCTGACGGGGGTTACCTCCTAGCCTCCTGAAATCAACCAGATTTAAACTCCTTATTTCTTCAATCGGTCCCATCAATCTTGGCGGTGTTTTAATATCTACAATCTTCGGTCGGGAATCAAATTCCGGCATCGGCCGCTGTATCTTCGGCAAAATCGGAATTCTTCTTTCTACAACAGGGGTAACCGGGATAGCCGGCTGACTGGCTTTCGTCTTTATTTCATTTTCCAGTTCATTCTTATTTTGCTGATGCAAATTGAGCACTGCTTTTTTTATTTGCTCATTGGCTACCGCTTTTCTCATCCTCTCCTGCTGCTCTTTTTCTTTCTCCGCTTCCTGCATTTTCATCCTTTGCCGCATCTCTATCTTCTTAATCTCCCCCTCATCATGAAAACTCATTGCTTTTTCCGCTGTTATCTTCACTATCTGTTCAACAACTTCGGGAGCAAGTTCCAAGCCACCGACTTTTTTTGAACGAACCAGCAATTCTCTCAGCTGAACGGATGTCCGAATATCACGTAGACGTGATGTGATAAGACTTTCAAATCTTTTTTGCATGAGCTCATCGGAAAAACTGACTCCAACCTGACCTGCAATTTCTTTAACAACCGCACCGTAATCAATCGCTCTGGTTACTGACGATATTTCTTTGTTATGTAATCTTTTTACCTCCTCCTCATCCTCAACATCAAAATAGAAACTGGCGTTTACACCTTTACCGGGAATCATCCTACTCGCCAGTCCTGGCTTCAATTGGGAAGCTGTAATCTGCTGGACGCCCTCTTGCTTTTCAGATGCGGGTGTAACCATTTCTTTGCTTACCGGTTCTTGCTTGGGAACTGTCTGGATAACGGGTGCGGTCGGGACGGGAGTATTTGGTGTTTTCTTTACTGACAATTGTGCAACCGCCTTCTGGATGACGGAGGGATTTATCGCAGTCGGTTTCGGTACACGAGCAACATTTACCGGAGCAACAACCGTATTTTCTTCGCCTAATAATTTAGCGCCATTAACATAACTGAACTGACCTTTTTGGTCCTTAATCAATATTTTAGCGCCTTTTAAAATTTCTTTTTCCTCGTTATCTTTTTTGCCACTTGCGACATTTACGGATATTGAGGGGTTACTTTTGTTTTTTTGATCCTCCATTATATTTCAGTGTTGTTATTGGTCTTGACTGCGTAATGTATATTTTATTTTTTTCCAGCGCCCACTCTATGTCCTGCGGATGCCGATAATGTTTTTCAATTTTCTCGCAGATTCCGGCTAATTGGATTATTTGTTTGCCCGTGAGTTTCTGCTTCTCCTGCATTATCTTTGGAACCTTCACTTTTTTTACTCCGCTGGTTCCGGCCTGAACAATCATTTCTTTTTGCTCGGAAATATTGATATCCAGGATTGTTTTTTCCTTTTTATCAATAATGTACGTATCCGGCGTAATCTGCCCGGAAACGATCGCCTCCCCCTGGCCGTATCCCGCTTCAATCACCATTTGATCCCGGTCGTTTGTCACCGGATGAGCCGTAAAGGCAACTCCGGATATTTCAGAATTCACCATGCTCTGCACCACTACACCCACACTGACTTTGGTTTTGTGCAGTTTCTTTTCAAAACGGTAAAAAATAGCGCGCGGAGTGAATAGTGATGACCAGCATTTACGGACTGCTTCGGCTAGATTCTTCCTGGTAATGAACAAATATGTCTCTAACTCGCCCGCCCATGACGCGACAGAGGAATCTTCAGCTGTTGCAGAAGAACGGACAGCAACATATTTGGTTTTCAATTTATCAAAAGCCGCCAATATCTCTTTTTGTATATCCTCCGGAATTATGAAATCGTGGATTAAGTCCCGAATTGTGTTGGAAACACGGTCCACACTGTTTATATCATTCAACTTTACTTTCTTTAACAGTGCGTCTATCTCCACATCCAGATCTGTTTCCTCTAAAAAACGCTCAAAAGTGCCGGAAAGTACTACAAACCCGGGTGGGACCGGCATTTTTACCATTGTCATCTCCCCCAGTTGCGCGCCCTTTCCCCCAGCTTCTGCAACACTCTTTCTATTTAATTGCGAAAAAGTTTTGGTAAATTTTGCCATGAAAAATCTTTTATATTATAGCATAACTGATAATAATTCACAACATTACATACAGGCACAATCGCGCTTGCTTTGGCCATTGACCCCGTTAGAGCAAATGCTCTAACGGGGTTGACAAATTTGTAAAAAAGGTATATAATCCCCGGTTAAAAGTACGCCGTTTTGCTTGATGATGTTTCCTTAAACAAATCGGCGTGCTTTTGCACATAGTTGCCCATTCAAAAACGATTGAGGAGTAATCCTCATAACAATACCTTCACCACGTGAACACGTGGCGAAACAGGAGTCCCCCCAGCCAAGGAGTTTGTGATGGTACTAGTACAAGTTTCGCAGATCCTGGCCAGGATCCCCGATGGCACCACTCGCATCTCCCTGCTCGGCCGGCATTCGCTGTCCGTGCAGGACGGGCCGAACGAGACCCGCACGCTCAGCGCAGATGGTATTCAGCTCTGCAACGAGGTGAGTGGGTTCTACACCCAGCTCGTCCATGAGTTGGAGGTGCTCACTTCCTCCTCTGAGGCCGCGTTCTACTGCTCTGACATGGCACGCTCGTTCGCGACCATCCAGGAGATTTTCCATCCGGACAGCATCTACCAGGACGACCGGCTCAACCTGCTGGCCAGCTTGAAGAAGATCGATGGCGGCGCCTGGTTCAAGGAACAGAAGGATGCCGGGTGTTCCGAGAGGGAGATCATCTCCAACTTCATTGTCCTGACTGATCCCAGCGTCGGCGCCGACCAGCCGTTCGAGCTGAACGCGCGGAATTACCTGCACTGGGCCGCCGAACCGAGCGGACCCCGTCTGCGGGTCGCCTTCGCGCACGAGGTGGCCTGCACCATGGCCGCCTACCCTTACTTCTTCTTCGGGGAGCAGTGGCCCGGCCTCAAGGAGTGCGAGTCGTACATGTTCTGCATGAACGACTGGGGTCACATCCTGCGCATGATCAAGGTCACCCCTCCGGCTACCCAGTAGCCAACCGTACCTTCTCAGTCGAGCACAAACTCGACCCACCGTTCCCGAAAGGTTCCCATTCACTCTCATGAATGTTCGGAGCCTTTTTTCTTTGCCGAAAATAATATTATCGCCGGCGGGGCGCAATTATTTCCGCAACTTTAACTTGAATTTTCACAATAAAAAGGCTACTATTAATGACTGACCATTAACCATGAATATATGAGAGAATCAACACTAGCCCCTACAACTCTTGACGGAATTGTTGAACAAGGAAAGGAAAAAGAAAGAGAATTGCCAAAAATGACCGTATTTTTATTGCGTCATGGAGAAAGTAATAATGACAAAACAAATCCCAACCGAGGACTTACCGAGAGAGGTATGGAGCAGGTAACAGAAAGTATCAACCAGATATTGAATAGTTTATTGTTAGAAAGCAATCCGGAATTTGAAGAATGGGATAATGAAGAATCAAGAATAACCGCCGTTCAAAATGCCATCCAAAATATAGAATTCCAGCTGAAAGATTCCGGCACCACTAGAACATTGGAACAAGTTTGGCTGGAATATGAAATACTGGAACAATACGGCGTGCCGGCAGAACACATTTATCTGCCACAAAGCGCATTTGAATACAAAGATAAAGAACCGAATGAAAAAGCGGGCCCCGGCATAGCTAAAAGGCTCAAAGGAGTACGGGGGCTGGATCAGAATCCGGAATATAGGACTAAAATCAAATCAAAGGAGTACCAAGAACGTGTTGGTGCAACCGGAGACATGATGGCCTGGGCCGTCTCCCCCGATGAAGATGTTCCGGATAACGTAGAAAAAAGAAGTCATATGGAAGAACGCTACGCATCTGATATTGCAAAACTTGATAGAGTAGTCGCCCATAAAATGGAAGACTATCCGAAACGGGTGGTAGCGATTGCCAACGCCCATGCATCCATCGCCACAATTGCCGCCGCCAAAGAATCCGGAATTCCACTGGAAAAACTTATGGGAAAAATTGGGGAAGTGCCGGAAGCCCAGGGCTTGCGCTATGATTTTTATGAAGGCGACACGGAACATACAGCTAAACCTTTTGGCCCTGAGATGGAACAGGCTGTGGCGGAATTAAAATAATAGAGACCTTAAAAAAACCGTCCCCCACTTCCGCCTCCGCCGATTGGCGAATGGCAGATGGGACGGTTTTTTGATTTACATTATTTAATCTTCAGTATTCCGGTATTACCATCCACTTCCACAACCTGTCCGTCTTTGAGAATTTTGGTAGTCATACGCAGACCGATTATTCCCGGGATACCTGCCTCCCGAGCCAGAGTTGCCGGGTGAGAGGTAATTCCCGGCCCTCCATCACAGATCAGTGCCGAAGCTATAGAGAGCACCTGAGTAAACACCGGCGTAGCCTGCAGAGTACATATAATATCTCCCTTTTTCACTTTATGAAATGAATCCGGATTAATTACGATCTTCACCGGCCCTTTGGTAACACCCGGTGAAACAGCCATTCCTACTAACTCTTTTACGTTCTTGTCTACTTCCACAAATTTTTTATAATAATGCTTCGCTTTTTCCCCTGTATACAGGCTCGTTCTGCCATTTTCCATAATAAACGCACACAGCTTTATTCTTTCATTAAGGGCGTTACTCATATTTAAACCTTTGGTAAGCATCGGTCTGACTTCTGCTGTCCTCAAATGACGCGTCTGGCGCATAGAAAGCCCGCCACGCCGGGCTATTTCCATTAAGATCGGGTCATAATAATAAAGGGTTTGTGAGACGATACTTTTTCTTAATTCTTTGTAATAGATTCCTTCGCGCATAGTTTGAAATAAGCGCTGATGTTTTTTATCAATCTTTAATTTATCTTGAATCTCATTAATTTTTGTGCCAATCCTTTCCTCTTCTTTTAGCATCTTTTCTAATGCATTTTTCGGATTCCCCTTTAGATGCTTTTTGAAACGAATAATAAAATCTTCGTATGTTAATATCGGATCATCATAATCTCTAGTGATCCAAAAGAATTTTTTTTCATGATTCTTTATCAATCTCAACAGCTCCTTATCTTTTTGAATTAAGTTAATAGTATTTATTACGTTTCCTTTAAAATAATCCGCCCATTTTTTCCGCTTATTGATAATTTTACATATTTTTAAAGCGGCTAAAGTTTCCTGCCTGCTTACCATTGCTTTTGTTTCAGTAATAAGAGCATCTACATAATGCGCGGCTTTTTTGGAATCTGCTTCTTTGGTGGCAATATACTCTTGCAAATATTTGAACAAATAGTTTTCTATAGCTAGAATCGGAAAATAATGGGAATACACCTGTTTATAGCGCCTCTCGTATTCCTCGTGCAATCCCGCCAGTCTACTATTACTTAGCAATCCAAGTTTCTTTAGACTGTTATTCTCCTTTAGAAATGCATAAAAGCTCTTGGCAAAAGCCCTCTGTATTTTACCAAGTTTAATAAACATATCCGGCTGTTGGAATGCTTTTTCCAATACATTCATCCCCACCCGTTCATGATCAGCCTTATCAAAATACAAATACATATGGTTCTCTTCAAACATTTGTACTATTCTTTTATAGGTAACCCCGACCACATCCTTCAGTTCCTTTCCTATTGATTCCATAGAAAGGTAGTTTGGGAAAGGACTCATCCGTTGCCTTTGGGATATTTGAAACCATACGATTTTTTTATTTTTGATCATGATCCAAATATATGTTTAGTTCTTTATTAAATTGACTGAAACTTTTCACTAAGACAGTCTTCATCCCCAGCGCTTTCGCATCCACAAGGTTTGATTCCTGATCATCCGCATACACAATTTCCCTTGGAGTTACATTGAAACGCTTCATAACCACCCGCAGCGTTTTTTTACTCGCCTTCGGCAGATTAAGCTCCCAGGTATTGATAATATTCTTGAATTCATTTCTGAGGCGGAATTTTTTGACAATCGCATCAACAAATTGGGAACGCGTATTTTTGGTAAGAAGTAGCGTCACATACCCCCTCCTGTTTAAATCCCTATTTACTACCAGCACCCGGTTATCAATTTTCATGAGTTTGTAATGCACATCCCTTAACTGTTGCCAGGTTATCGGCAGATTAAAATATTCTACCGTTTTTTGCCACGCTTCTTTCTGTGATATCTTCCGGATTGCCGCCAGATTAAAATATTCTGAATACATTTTCTGCTGATATGTCTTCCAGTTACCGCCATAACGTTTTGCCAGTTCCTTAGAAGTATTCGGATATCCGGCATTCAGAATTAACCCATAGCAGTCAAATATTATTAGTTTAACCATATATTGATCAATTATTTATTTGTTTACTCACATATCTTATATAATATCATGTTTGGTATACTTTGGTTATTATGCAGTTTCTATTCTACTTGATTTTTTTGCCCAGATGTGTTACAATAAGCATATTAACCCTCTCAAACATGAATGTAGAAATAATCCGTAATGTAATACTGGCAATCGGTTGGCCAGTTTTATTTGTTTTCAGCATTTATATATTTAAAGTTGGAAAACGGGCATATTCCGCAGTCAATGGTTCTTTGGTCGGGAAAATTATTAAAGTACTCGTTTATTCAATGTTAGTTGAGATGTACAGCCTGGGCATCGTCAGTACAGTATATCTTTTGAATAACGCTAATGGCATATATATTGTGCTGCCTATATTTATTGTCTGGGGGTTTGTTTTCGTCTGGAGCATCAATACGATTAAAAAATCAAGTGATTTAGCCAATAACATTACATTACAAAATAATTAACTAATTAAATTTATGTCGCTAGAACTTATGAGAAATACAATTTTGTTTATTGGGTGGCCGGTTTTGATTGCCGGTTCGGTCTATATTTTCATAAAAGGCCGAAATGTCTATCAATTAGTTAAGGGGTCATTGGTCGGTAAAATTACTAAGGTATTGGTTTACACCATGTTGGTTGAAATGTATTCTCTAGGGATCGTCAGCACCGCTTATATGTTTGAAAATGCCAAAGGAGTTTACTGGGTACTGCCGGTATTTGCCGTGTGGTTCATTACCTTTGTTTGGTCTCTAAAAACACTCAAATCCGCAGGTGAAGAAGCCAAAAAAATTACCCAGGGATAAAAAATCATTAACTATAAAACAATGGCAAACGGAGAAGAATACAAAAATATAATGAGCGAGATGATTAAAAAGCAAATAGTCATCCTAGGGCCGGATATCGCGATTATGAAGGCAAAAAATGTCACAGAACTGGCGATCAACCCAGATGGAGAGGTAACAGAGATTAACGGTGAACCGCAGGTGGCACTACAAAGATTAATTGATGAATATGTCGCCTTATCGGGTTTGATTGTCAAAAAAACCATGGAACCTTTGCTGGCAAAATATCCATCGGTTAAAGTAGATCAGTAAAAGAATAAATAGATCCAGACAATGGATAATTGGAATCTTACAGTTGTTTTAATTTTTTCAGTTGCTATTACCGGGATAGTGATCAGTTTTTGCGTATATATTAGAAAATTGAAAGGAACGTTAAAAGCAGAAGGTGAAAAAAGAGAATCAGAAAATAACCGGCGCATGTATGAACTGTCCATTCTTAAAGAAATAGGAGAAAGAGCCGGTTATTCTTTAAATACCCAGAGAATTGCTGATATTATCACCGGATCATTAAAAGAACTGATTGATTACTCTACGACTTCCTATATTCTGGAAGATTCCCAAAAAAAAGAATTGCTTTTCAAGTGCGAAGTTGAAGAAAGTGTCAGCCCTAAATTTGTGGAAGATGTAAAAAGCAGGATGGTCGCGGCGCTGTCAATTTTGACAGACCAGAACTATCAGGAACGAAAGATTGAAGAAGTCGTCGCGGGGACTATTTTGGATGATGAAAACAATGAGCCTTTAAGCTCATTTTTCAATATTCCGCTGACAGTCGGCGATAAAGTCGTCGGCATTTTGAACGTATCCAGCACCAAGACCGGCCTGTACAAGGAAGATGAAATGACTATTCTGTATAAAATAACCGCGCAGGCATCCAATGCTGTTACCCGCCTGCAGGATGTACTGGATTCCGAACAGAGCAAACTCAATGCTATGGTAGTCAGCATGGCTGACGGAGTATTGATGATTGACATGGAAAACAGGGTCTATGTGATTAATCCTAAAGTAAAAGAGCTTTTGGGGATTGAGAGTGAGGAAATTTCCATTTTTGATATTATTGAGGCATTTGAAGGCAAGGTGGATTTCAGAACTAAGCTTGAAGAATGCGTTAAATTGAACCGCCAGGAAATTGTAGAAGAAACTTATCTTCAGCACCGTTATATTAGAATTTTGTTTTCGCCGGTAAAAGATAAAAATGACGATACTTTGGGAGCAGTAATTATTTTACACGATATTACACACGATAAAGAACTGGAAAAAGTAAAAGAAGATTTTACCAGCATGATGGTACATGATCTGCGATCTCCTCTGAATGGTATCCGGCTGATCGCTGAAATGTTGCAGGATAAGAAAATGCCCAAGGACCAGTTTTTGCAATCAGCTAAAATGATTCACGAAAGCACTACGAATATTTTAGAGCTGGTAAATGATTTATTGGATGTCGCTAAATTAGAAGCCGGTAAATTCATTGTGGCCAAAGAAAAGGGCGACCTGCAAGCGGTAATTGCCAGCAGGATTAATTTCTTTCAGGCTCTGGCGAATGAAAAAAATATAAAACTTGATTCATATTGGGAGCCCGACATTGAACAAATACCGTTTGATGAAAAAGAGATAGTTCAAGTGCTGAATAACTTACTGTCCAATGCAATCAAATTCACCGATAAAGATGGTAAGGTAACTGTGCAAACACTACTTTTAAGAAAAGATGAGGACGTTAAAAATAAGGCCGATTCCAATAAGATAAAATGGTTTATTTCCAATACATCCCCCGCTCTGATGAAACGTAGTAGTGACCTGTTAATTTGTGCTGTAACTGATAATGGGAACGGTATTGCACAAGAAAAAATTAAGAGTTTGTTTAATAAATTTCAACAGGCGGAAAACGGTAAAAAGTCAGAAATTAAAGGAACGGGGCTGGGTTTGGTAATCGCCAAGGGGATAATTGAAGCACATGGCGGCGCGGTTGGTGTTGAGTCTGTGATTGGCAAGGGCAGCACATTTTATTTTACATTACCATTAGAATAATTAAATAATACGAACATGGCAAAAAAAATATTAGTCATCGACGACGATGATGCGATACAACAAGTGATAAAATCAGCCCTCGTTTCTGAAGGCTATGAAGTAAGAATTGCCGATGACGGCAAAGAAGGTTTAAAAGTAGTAAAAGAATTCCAACCGGACTTGATAATACTGGATATTATAATGCCGGTAATGGATGGTTTGGGATTTCTAAAAGAAAATAAAAATAGATCAATTCCTGTTATTATCCTAACCTCCCTGGGTAAGGATGATAATGAGCAGAAATTTATTGATCTGGGGGCCAGACACTTTCTACAGAAGAGCATTGTACATGTTGACGATATTAAACAAAAAATTTCTGATGTATTAAAAGAAGAGAGTAAATAATATATTAGACAAATAAAAAACCGATGGTAATTATCCCTCGGTTTTTTGTTAGATCTTTTTTACAATCCCCTTCGTCGCGTCCACTTCCACCAGATCGCCGTCTTTGAATACTTTGGTGGCAATTCCTGTGCCGATAATACAGGGTATTTTGAGTTCTCTGGAAACAATGGCTGCGTGGCAAGTAATGCCGCCCGTATTAGTGACAATAGCCACTGCTTTGTTCATTGCCGGCACCAATGATGGGTTGGTGGAATAGCTAATCAAAATATCTCCTTCATTGAATTTGTTTAAATCACTTGTAGAATTGATTATTTTCACCATGCCCTTGGCTTTGCCCGGATAAGCCACTTGACCACTGATAATATTATTATGCTTAATCTTAATAGTAGGTTTGGTTTGGACAAATAATTTCTTAAATTTTTTAGCTTTAGCACCAGTATAAAAACCGACTTTACCATTTACTAAAATATGAGCCGAACATTGATACCGTTCATTTAATTGATCACTGGTAAAGGCTTTTTTATCGTTTATCAGGATATCCTGATACTCAGCCCTGGTGACATAACGGGCCTGCAGTGGAGACCAATAAAAACGACCAGCAATTTCTTGATACCATCTACCCATAGCATAATTATGGTAGTAAACCTGAACCTCTTTCCGAATTTCTTTTAAATAAGCTAATTCCCGGACAATCTCAATTTGGTACAATTCTTCTTTATTAAAAAATAATTTTGCTTTGTTGTGAAATTTTTTAAGTTCAGCTAATTTATTTTGTTTAATCCTTATCTCTCTATCAGGAAATATCCCCCATCGCCTTTTGACTAAATCAAAATAATATTCTGGCCCAGCGGCTGGACCTACAAAATAATACTGTAGCCAACCAAATTTATCAGCCAGTTTTTTAAAACTACTTTGAGCGCCAGCTGATAATTCCTTAAGACTTTTACAATTTTTAAATTGTTTTAATAGAGTTTTATTTTTCTTTATCCTACTGATCAATTTTAAAACCGCCATATTTTCTTCACTGATAGCTGTCGGCTTAATAGAAGTAACTAAATTACTAAAAACAATTTCCGGGTTACCTAATTTTTTTAGCTTGGGTTCTAGTTCTTGATATAAATTTACCGAGAATTTAACTCTGCTCATATCCAGTGTTTGTACTACTAGACCCCATTTCCAACATTCAGCAAAAACATCATACAAATTACAATAAATCTTAAATAGCTGACTATTTGTTTTTATTTTCAAATTGTCTACCAATAAACGCCGACATAATATTTTCATCATTTTAAAAGCATCATAGTGGCCGTGACAAAGCTGTTGAAAAAATTCTTTATCTCTAATTAGCTTCTGACCAAAGTAATCCCCGGCTTTTATAAACTGCAATTCTACGGGCCCCCAAACCACAAAATCTTTTTCAAAAACAAATAAGCTGTCCAATTTTAGCTTGTTGGCAGATAATTTTGGCAAATCTACTTTAAAATTTTTTTCATTTAAAACACACCAAGGAGTCAAAGCCACATTATAATCTTCAACTAATATGATAAACTGTCTTTTTGGCATATTATTTGATGTCTTATTCTACTCATTTAACTTTTTTACAACCCCCTTTATCGCGTCTACTTCCACTATGTCGCCGTCTTTTAATACTTTGGTAGCAATTCTGGTCCCAATGACACAGGGCGTTTTTAATTCTCTGGCGACAATAGCTGCGTGGCAAGTAATGCCGCCAGAATCAGTGATTATTGCACTGGCCTTTTGCATAGCAGGTACAACCTGAGGATTTGTAGAAGTGGAAACCAGAATGTCGCCTTTGTGCATTTTCTTCATATCCGCTAGCTCATCAACTCTCCTTACAATACCTTTCGCTTTACCTGGATAAGCGGTACTGCCTTCAATTATCTTTATGTTGGGGTTAACAAACAGTGACTGTTTTATTTCCTGAGAAATTCTTTTGACTTTTTTCCCTGACATAACCTGATAATTAGTCCCCTTAAAAAGAACTACTGATTCCTTGATTCTTTCGTTCATCAGATCGGCACTAATATTTTCTTTGAGCAGAGCTTGTTTTATTTCGTCGGGCGTAATCATAAAGGACTGCAACCGTGATAAATTATTTCTTCTTGCAACTTCATTAATGAAACCCTCCATTAATAAATGAGCTTTCTGGTTCAAAAACTTCCGCTCAAATTTCCAGAAGCCTAGCGTTTGTAAAGCATGAATGATTCTCAGCTCTCTTTTGTTCAATTTGAGTTCCTTCTCAACCGCCCTCTGTTTTGCTGCTAGAATCTTTCCGGTCTTACCCTTTTCATTCAGCAATTTGACTATTACCTCCATTTTCCTTGGCAGTGCACTCAACCGGCGCCGGATATCATGCGTTTGCCAAGCTGGCCCGTTATAACCATAACCGATCCAAGTATATTGTTTAAGATGACTAGCAATATCTTTCTTTGACAACTTCCGCTTCAACTGTTTAAGCCGTAACTTCAATAAGGCCACTTCCTCACGCGATGCCACTGTTTCTCTAGAAGAAGAAGATAATAGTTGAAAGTATTCTCCAATTTTATCATTATCCTTTCCTAATTTTATACCAATAATTTTTTCTACTTGGTTGCTCAAAAGAGGCGCCTCCATTTCAGCCGCAGTAGCCATTACACTATAAGTCATCATGGAAATAAATTTTTTCAACCAATCCTGCCAACGCGTTATGAGCTCTTGACCGCTCAAAGTAGATAAATCACCTGAAAGCCTTTTAGCTGCTTCAAGCATTATTGGTATTTCTTCTTTATTTACTGACTCAATCTTTTTTAGCAAAATATCATTCTGTTCTAGACGCTTTAAAATTTTTCTTCCAGGAGCAATTAAGGATCCTTCTTTTACCAGATAGCTAAACCAATGATTTTTATACCAACAACCAATTACACCATTTTCTATGCCCACTTTTTTTGCCGCATACTGCGCACACCACCAGTACAGCATGGTAGGGTAAAGATAAGCGTTCTTATCATGGGCTAGTTCAAGCCATCTTTTTTGATGTTGATTATTCATTCTAACTAACAATCTTAATATCCCCTTTTCTGGTATCCAGCTCCACTAAATCGCCGTCTTTCAGAACTTTTGTGGCAATCTTTGCGCCGATAATGCAGGGCTTTTTCATTTCTCGGGCAACGATGGCCGCATGCGAAGTCAATCCGCCCACATCCGTGACAAACGCCGAAGCTCTTTTCATCGCCGGTAATAGCGACGGGGTAGTAGCAACCGATACTAATATATCACCATTCTTCACTTTTGCTATTTTTGACGCTTCATTTACGATTTTCACTCTTCCTTTAGCGTAACCGGCTGAGGCTACAGTCCCATGGATAACAATAACCTGTTGTATTTTTTGTTTTTCTCTTTTTACATTTTGCTTTACATACTCTCTTGCCTTTTTACCAGTAAGAATAATCTGCCGATCTTCACTAAGCGCAATCCAAACGCAATATTTACTTCGCTCCTGTAATACCTCAGGCAGAACCGCTTTCCCTGCACTCAGCCAGTTGACCAACTCCGACTTTGAACAATAATACAGTAATTTTTTGGGCAGTTTAAATCTCTTTGATGCTACAGACAGAATCTTTTCCCATTGAGAATATACACCAAATAGCACCTCCATACGTAGTCCTTTTAGATAAGTAAATATCTGGGCAACACTAAAGAGATATTTTTCTTGATCATTTAGACCAAGCTTTTTAAATACAGCAAGCTGTTTTTCCCGCAGTGCAGCGGCATAGTTAAGCAGATCAGTTAGTTCTTTCTTTGCTTCTTTTTTATTTTTAACCAGCTCCTGAATAGAAAGCTTCACTTCTTCAAATGTTGTACGAGGACCAAGTTGTCCGAAATTTACCCAGTTCCATTTCTTATAATAATTACTGACCTTTCTTTCTTCTACATTTCTCCCGGCAGTATTAACAATCATTTTCATGAGTTCAATTCTGGCTGTCTTTGATGGTATAGGTTTTACTGGAGAAGAAAGTGTGTTCACTATTTCTGGAATTGACAGAGATTTATTATTTTTATCCACTGCTCTTTTTACTATTTTTTTTAGTAAATGGGAATATTTTTGAAAATAGTGATCAGAAAACACCGGCACATAACCCCAAACACAAAGTTCGTTAGCCAGTTTGTAGGTTTTTTGTAAATAACTTGCCAGCTGACGGTTAGTCCACTGATCTAGGTCTTCATTTTCTACATCTCGGATTAATTTCAATAGAACTTTCACTATAGCCTCTGATTCTTTCCGGACTTGCTTTACAAACTCAGGTTTTTCCTGAATCTTGCCAATCAAATAATCCGAGCCCTTATCCCACGCAACATAGTCAACATAAAACAAAAGCATTTGTTTTTTGTGTTCGCAAAAAGTTTTCTCACCTACCCTACGACCGTCCAATAACTTAATTAATAAATTACTTGGCCAAGCATTATGATTCGGTGAAATAGTCAGTGGGCTTATGGAATATTCTTCATGTGATAGTACGTATTTTTTCATATCTTTTCCCCATAAAGTGATGCACGGGGCGCTTCTATAAAAGAAATTATATTATTAAAGTTTTCTCACTACCCCCTTCGTCGCGTCCACTTCCACCAGATCGCCGTCTTTTAAAATTTTGGTTACTATCTTAGTACCAATTACACAGGGGATGCCCAGTTCTCTGGCAATGATTGCAGCATGAGAAGTTACTCCCCCCTGTTCTGTAACAATGGCTGATGCTTTTCTCATGGCCGGCATAATGTCTGGATCTGTTGCGATTGATACCAAAACATCACCATTTTTCATTTTATTCATATCGGAGGCTCTGATAATTATCCTTACCGTTCCCTTACCCCTGCCGACGCATCCGCATTGTCCTTGTATTTCTGTTATTTCCTCATCAATTGCCATTTTAGTTTTTTCGGCCAGTTTTTTTGCTGTATTTCCAGTAAATACTTTCTCAATTCCTTTTTCAACATAATACACGCAAAATCTAGTGCGCTGTTGTAATTCTTTTTTGTCGGGCTTTTCCCCGCCGATTAATGCGTCTCTAACCTCTGATTTGAGCATAAACCTCGCCTGCATCAGGGAAATATCCAACCGTCTGGCTATCTCCCCTAATACCGGTTGCATGTTATAAATTGCATATATTTGAGCAAAACGGCGGTAAATTTTTGTAATCATGAAATCAGACCAACTTGCGAATATTGTTTTCCAGGGGTTTTTTATCTTAAGCCGTTTGATTAGTATATTACGTTTCAGTATTAAATCCTTATATTCTTTTTTTTCTTTTTTAATAATTTCGGATGTATTAATCCCTTCTCCGACCAGTTTTACCAGTTCCTTCAAATAATAGTCAAAAGTATAGATACCATCCTTGCCGATCCACATAAATTTTACATAGTGATACTTAACATAATGATACTGAATCAGTTTCAGTATTTCCATTTTAATCTGATCTTTGATATCGGCAACCTTTTTTTCAAACGCATCCTCATATTCAGGCGTATGCGTTTCCAGTCCGTACGGAGAAGCACTGTATTCTAAAAACTCCTGGTATAATTCCTGAAAAAGTTTTTTATGATACGGGTCTTTTTGAATTTTTGCCGCGATTGTTAAAAACTCTTCACGTTCAACCTGGATTAGAGATTTTTTTTCAGGTGCAGTCAGAGTTACTAAATATTCATTAATCTTTTCTTTTCTGACTCCGATTGATTTTAAATATTTTTTAAGCTCCCCGGTAAAGTTGCTATGAAACATATCAGCGGCAACGGGTAACCAGCCCCATTGGTAATACTTCGTGTGGATCTCATCATGTCTGCGATAAAGATACCAAAGCTGTTTTTTCGTCATTCTCTCCAGATTTTCTTGAGGAAGATTATGTGCATAGTAACACAATTTGTCAGACCATTTTATAATCTCTTCATTCGCTTCCACCGAAAATTGAGGATTTTTAATGAACTTATCAACTAGATGTTCCCCCTGCTTATACGAGTCATTTTCACCGAGATAAAACAGCATGCGGTATCCCTTGAAAATAGCCATTACTTTTTCGTTGGCAAATCCGCCCGGCCTGGCAAATTCATTGGCAAAACAGGATAGCCAAATTTGAGAAAAAAATAAATCAATATCCGGTATGTCTTCAGCTAGCATCCACGGATCTGCGCTATTTATATACTTAATTTTTCTTGTAGACATTTTGCGTGCTTATCAAATACAGACAGCTTCTTTGTTATTTTATCATACTGTTTTCACGTGACATATACTTTTGTTCATTAACTAAAACCTTCCTCCGCATATTGTAGACCATGTTCCGCCCCATTCGTCAGGACATTCATTTATCTTGGGCTTTGTCTCTAATCTATACATGATGAAATATTTCTGGGAAGCCGCTTCATCACTTGCCTCCCATCTATTATAAAGGTATATATAGTGCTGATTGGTTTCATTATCCAATATGTTTAAGGGGTCATTGGGTAATGTCGGCATATATTTTGGCACAAGCGAAGGAATCCAATTGCCTGGCTGAAAACCCGGAGCTGAATTACAAGCAGAAACTGCGGGCAAGTTATTGCATAAATGATAATCAGGATACACTCCATAATCATGATAATAGAGCTCTAGGGCGTTTCGGATCGCGCTGATATCCGCCACCCTTTTAGCATCACGTGCTTCTGCTCGGGCATGTTGCATGGATACGAATGCAATTGAGGAAATAAGACCCATAATAGCAACCACTACTAAAAGTTCCAGCAATGTGAAGCCTCTTTGTCCTTTGAATTGATGTTTCATATGTTTTTTATTATTGCGGCAAGAAGAATCTGCCCACCGCTATGTTTATACCTGATGTCATTTCATTCGGGAAAGCTACCACTTCATAAAGCGGATATTCGCCCATCCCTTTCCAAATTTTGATCACTGCCCGGTCGCCTGATTGTACCGCAGTTACTATCTCATCTTTACCATTATAATTAAAATCGCCTGTAGCCAAACTTACTCCTCCGCGGAATTCAGGATGATAGGCAAAAAAACCATTGTGATACAGGGTCATGGAGCCGTCGGGTAAACGCCGGAATATCCGGACGTGCGGACCACCAACCGCCACCGGCGCCGTGATTATTTCATCGCCGTCGTTACCCACCAGATCACCCGTCGCAATATTTACCCCTCCTCTGAAACTGGTGGGATAAGCCATGAATCCTAAAATATGCGGCCAAATTTTATTTCCTTCGTAATGAAAAATCCGGACATGCGGTCCGCCGGTCAATTTTCCCGGAACTGTAATAATGTCAGCATGTCCGTCACCATCCAAGTCACCGCTTGCCACTTCCCAGCTTCCTCTCAGCCACTCATTGTAGGCAAAAAAGTTTTCAATCGTCGGTACATACACGCCATCGCGCTTGCCAAATATCCTGATATTCGGCCCGCCGCCTGATGCAGGAGATACGATTATCTCGCTATTGCCTTTCTTGTCCACATCACCAATTGCCACTTTTACGCCGTTTCGGAATCCATCCTGATATACTGATATTTCATCAAGCAGATCACCTTTCCAGTTGAAAATACGTACTCTCGGCTCATAACCGGCACCCGGGCCAACAACTATTTCATCAATACCGTCTGAATCAAGATCACCGGCGGCAACATTTACGCCACCACGAAATGACTGGGAATAGGCGAAAAATTGGGAGAGCAAATGTCCTTCTTTTGTAAAAATTCTTACCTGGGGTCCGCCGCCCTGGTTCGGAACAGCAACTAAATAACTCTCCTGAAGCTGTAAATCACCCCCGCCAACCGGTGGTTGCGAAGGATTATCGGGCGGGTTGTCGTCTACAGGGATTTCCGTTGGCGGACTAACCACAGTACATTCATCGGTCAGGTACGGTATTTCTTCTTGTGTGCCGCAACTATTTAAATCACTGCAGGTTCTGGACTTTACTCCGTCAACACATTCTGACCAGGCGGAACACGTCCAAGATTCCACACAGTCCGTCCTGTGTGTAGCAATATTTGAAAGCGCGGACCATTGACCTTCATTATCCGCGGTCTTGATTGCAAAATAATAAGTGGTGTTTGGCGCCAGACCCATAACTATAAATGTTTCTCTGGTGCCGGCGGATGAGGGAGTGAGCGGATCAACCACTTGTGTCGCGCTACCCCAATTGGAATCATTAATCGCCTGTGTACTGTAACGAATATCATATTCAACTGCTGTGCCGGTAAAACCGTCATCACCAGGCGCTGTCCAGTTAAGTGTCACTGAATTTGCTGAGGTGGCGCTGAACCCAGCTTGTACTTCAGTTAAGTGCAGTTGACTCCCGTATGGATATAACAAGCTGTATACCAATCCGATCAGCGCTGAAAGACCGGCAATAACGGCAATTTCAATGCTTAACCTGACAAGGAGTATTGGTTTGTTCTTAATTATTGAATCTGTCTTCACTTGCACTTAATTAGCAGTTAAATTACTAATCATGCCCGGAGGAGTACTATCCACCGGCGGTAAGGGGTTGAGCAGTATCCTGCCGTCATACCAGTTTAACGTTACCGAGGTTGTTTCACCTCCCGGATTTGCGGCTGGATCTTGTCCGCCATTTGTAGCATCAAGATAGCGATATGTGCCTCCAAGATCTACTGTTGAAGATCCTATATTATTGTTGAGTAATACAATCCCGTGCTCAAAGTCCCTTCTATATACTCCGGTTTGAATTTGGACGTAATCAGTCACCGGCAGGCCTAAATAACCCCTTCCGGTGGCATAATCATCTGTTGGCTGTCCGGTATTAAAATCAACCCAATATTCATCAAACCAGGACTGTGATCTGTTCCCATCAGGGCTTTGCGAATTATAATAAATACCCGTCATTAGACTGGCGGCAAGACCATATCTATGATACCGATAGTAAGACGTACTACCCAGAAGGTATGCATTTTCAAATAAATTGTCATTCAGACGGGGTGAAAGCGAATGCTCCTCCCAATATTCAAATCCGCGCGTATTGGCCGGATCAAAATAATAAGTTAGCGTACTTGGTTGGAAGAACCTTTCCCACAAATTCCCATTATAATCAGCATGGTATTCAGCATTGCCATTACCGACTGTCAGCATGTCCTGACCTAAATGCGCCCTATTTTTTTGCATTTGAGCATGCATTCCTTCAATCCAAATTTGTGTTGCTTTAGCAAGATCCGCATTATCATTTAAATCTTCATCAATTCCGTCAAAATCAAAATCACAATACTGCTCGTAGATCCCCGGATTCTTTACATAATCATATAAAAACCAAAAGGAGGATCCGGTTACATCCCACCAAATTCCATCAAAGTAATTCAGCCGGTCAAAAATATCTTTTTCCATGTGTTCCGCTGAAATATCCGTATACGGAGAAACAACGTTTAAATTATAAATCAAATTACTTGGGAAGCTGGGATTTACGCAATAAGTTCCCGGGTTTTCCGAACTCTGCAACCGAAGACTGGGGTTCAAACGGTCATTAAAAGTCTTAAAAGCCACCCCGCTGTAATCCTGATACCCAATCGCATCTTTATACAAAAGAACTACTTCCTGAGGATTAGCTTCCTTGATTTGGCGGATAACATCAGGAACTAGTATTGAGGCCTTAGAAAAACTCACCAAGTCATATTTTCTTAGATAATCTACTTCGCTTACAGATGGAGCATTGCTCCACCACAATTCCGAAATTTTTGGATAGGTCTGCGGAACATCCGGCAGAACCCGGAACTGGCGGAAAAAGCCGTAATCATCCGGATCATCTGATGCCCCCTGGCATTTAATGGCAACAGGAAACTGATCAACGATATCATCAACTGTCTGTGTTATTGAATGCTCGGTTCCCACGGCACCAGTAGAATTTTCAAGTACACTGTATTGCTCCGGCTTCGTACCGTAACGGCAAGCCATGGGTGATGATGTTGTGAAGTTTATGGTAAATTGCTCCGTATTCGGTATGAAATACCCGTCGGGACTGGTTACGGATATTTTAGAATCCAAAACAGTCGCGCTACTGTTTAATGCATCACCGCTACCCGTGACAGTCAGGCTGAATTCATTACCAACCGCAAAATCACCACTATAATAGATATCGCTTTCGGAAAACGGCACGGATCTTTTATAATATTCATGTATCTGATCTGTTCCGAGCGGAGTATTCAAAAATCTCATCTCGTCCACAATTACATCATCATTTCCGATAACCATATCCCCTGCCCCGGGAACGATAGACGGGAAATTTTCCGCCTCTGTGTAATCTCTCCTGGAAACCTGTTCGCCGTTATAATAATATTTAACGACTTTTTCGGAGGCAGACCAGGTGGCGGTCAGTAATATTGGCGTGTTAGTCGGCATCTCAACACGATCATTTCCAGCCTGCGCAGAAAGTTCCCAGCCATCAGTCCCGTCATACATTGTAAATTTGAGTACATTTATTTCATGCACGTTCATCATGAATGAATCGCCCGTAGAATCATTGTGATACCTGAAAATATACGGACTCGCATCAAACGCCGGATCGCTGAGCGGTTTTTTCAGCGTTAACCAGATATCCATTGTTCCTTCGTTGAAATCAACATTATTATCAAGTGAATAATTTGCGCTACCGATCATTCCTTTTCCAAATTTTCCATTTTCATATGTTACAGAATCGGAAGAGACAGGATTCTCGCCATTCACCGTTGTCTGAGTATCATCAAAATGAGCTAAAAAAGTTGTAGGTACTACGCCGTTTTCAGAAGTAACATCATTTACTGACCATTCATAAAGTGAACCCTCAGCTGCATCAGATTGCGCAACTATTTCACTGCCAATATACGGCTGGATAATGTTTAGGTAGGAATCAGTCGCCTGGGTTTCCGGTGCTAACACACCACCTTTCCACAAATAAAAAACCGCCGATGAAACGGCAGCACTAAAAACAAAAATAACAACTACTTTAGTTATTATACTTCTGACTCTGAATGCGCTGATATCATTACGCATAGTTTTTTTATACTCAATTTACACATTTAATGATAACAGAAAAATCACATTTTGTCAATCAAGGACGCAACGCTTCAACATTCTTATTGAGTCTACATTTTATTACTTTTTATTTTTTCACAATCTCTTTTCCAAT
This sequence comes from Patescibacteria group bacterium, assembly GCA_041666485.1. Classification (GTDB taxonomy): domain Bacteria; phylum Patescibacteriota; class Patescibacteriia; order UM-FILTER-42-10; family UM-FILTER-42-10; genus JAHJEX01. The sequence goes on from JBAYGW010000002.1 coordinate 55,673, forward strand.
TCAAGAATTTCTTCCAAATTTTCTTATCCTTGTGCCAATTATCCCGATCCGCCTCATAAGCTTGTTCTAATTCCCATACAACTTCACTGAAGAATCCTATCTTTCTAAAATAAAGGTCCCGGTCTTTTTTGTTAAAAAGCGCTTCAAATTTAATTTTACGCCTGCTAATCCACTCAGGATATTTTCCGCCAGTATCATCTAAAATAACAATAATTTTTTGAATGTTCAATTCCCCTCTGACATTTTCAATAAATATTTCCTTACTTGCTCCTGTAGCGATTACATCATCAACCAAAACTGCCCTGGCACCCTTGCTATATATTCCCTCTATTAATGAGTCTGTGGAATAACCCTTTGCTTTTTTTCTAATGTAAACCCAAGGGAGTTTTGTTTCCAACGCTATGGCAGCAGCCAGGCCAATCCCACCAGTTTCCCCTCCGGCAATTATTTCAATCTTTGGTTTGATTATTCTAATAATTTCGGCTAATTCTCGCGCTACCATTTTTAGAACAGCCGGATCAGATAGTGCCGCCTTAGGATCCCAATAGATTGGAACAATCCGGTTCGCCTGGATCTTTACTCCGGGAGTATAAAAACGCTTCTGGGCTAATATTTTGAATACCTCATTTTTCATTTTTTTACCCTTCCTCCCCAGTTAATTGGATCTTTAAGATATTGTCTAATCGCTAAAGTATCCTCAACATTAAAAATGCCGTGCTCAATACCAAAGTTGGCAATCTCTTGAAAAGTAACCAGATAGTGAATCTTTATCCTATTAGCTTTCTCTATTTTCTTTACCAGTTCCTTTTTGACTATAGAAATTACTAAAACATCTTTTATTTTTGCCTTGTTTTTTCTTAACACTTTGACAGCATAATTAATATTGCTCCCGGTCACCACCATATCATCAATCAACACCACTTTCTGACGAGGATTAATGATTCCTTCAATTTGTTTTTTAGTACCATTCCTCTTCGGCTTTTTTCTTACATAAACCATTGGTTTGGCAAGTGCCTGAGCAAGAATACCAGCAAATGCAATACCCGCTGATTCATTTCCCGCAATTATATCATAATAACTTGGCAATAATTTTTTTAGTTGGTTAAAAACCGCTGATAATTCTTTTGGGTAAGATAATAAATTTCTATGATCAAGATAAATAGGTTGATATAGCCCCGCTCCACCCAATAGCGGCTTCTTGGAATTACAATAAACATTCTGTGCCTTGTATAATGCTTTAATAATTTTTAGCTTGTTCATAGCTTTTTGATTATCCCTCTTTCCGCATCAACCGATATCTTATCGCCATCTTTCAACAGTTTATCACAATCTGCTACACCGACCACGCATGGTATTTTCATTTCTCTGGCTACAATCGCAGTGTGACAGGTCAGCCCGCCGGCTCCGCCAATCAACGCTGATGCCTTTTTCATGGCCGGCACTAAATTCGGGTTGGTGTTATGAGCAACCATAATATCGCCCTGCTTCATTTTTTTTATATCTTCTGGTATGTTAACTATTTTTACAATTCCTTTGACTTTACCGGGATAAGCACAGGTCCCGGAAAGCTGTTTTTTGGCATAATTTGGCTTTTTCAGATTAATAGATTGCATAAACTGTACCGCCTGTTCTCCTGTCATGACTTTATTTGCAAATCCCGTTTTTCCTTTTCGTTGCCAGTAATCAACAGCTTTCTTTAGCCTTTCATTCAGAATATGTGGATCAACCTTACCACCTCTCAGTACAGTAATTATTTCACGTGATTTTAAAGCCTGAACTTGACTTACCGATAGTCCAAATCTCTTTCCTACTTCTTTAAAAATATTTTCATAATAATACATCGCATTGTACAGCGCATCTTTACGGAAACTCTTGATATAGACCATTTGCCGAGCCATTTTTAAGATATTTTTTTCATGCTTTGAAAATCCCATCTCACTGGTAAGCCTTTTCTGCTCTTTGAATAAATCATTTCTATCATTTTTCTTTTGATTTAACATCGCTTGCGGATCTTTTCTTTCACGCAAAAATGCCTGCCAACGAACTAAATAATCTCCCAGAGGATAAGCTGGACCTTTGTATTGATAGGTAATCGGACTAAATTTATAATAATGCTGATTGATACTTCGCTGAATTTGTGGATCAATTCCTGATAAATTATTTATCAGGCTTTTCAAACTAGACTGGACAAAAACCTCCCTTAGCTTTCTTTTTTTACTAATCATTAATGCAATTTTTAGAAAGCTTGTTTCCTCCTGATCAAGCAAGCTGCGTTTAACCGGCGAAGTAAGGATGGAAAAAATCCTTGATGCGCTTTCTTGTATTTTTGCTTTGTTTAATTGTTTTTGCACTATTTTCAAGATTGCCTTGGTCAACAGTTGTTCTCCGGCATCCACATGCCAACTTACGCTAGTTGCATATCCATGACTTTGCATGTGAACTTTGCGAATTTCTGCCATGAGTTCAGCAATTTGCAGATTGCTCATTTTTGATAGATTCATTCTTTTCACTCGGTTCATTATTCTGAAGAATTCTTGATTTGCCTCCTCAACTTTTTTCATAATTCCCAAGGCCCATTCTGGTTTTTTTATCGCCTTATCTGCTAGATATCTGCACTGTGTATTAAATTCTTTTTGCACATAAATCATTTGGGAGAATTCACCGTCAAAATATGTGAAATATTCTTTTTCAAAATTACCTGCCCCCTGTTTTGGATATACAGAAAAAAACGCCTCAGCCGGAATTTCCATCATAAAGATAGTGTTCTGGGGGATGCCCTCAACCGCTTCCCATATTTTTTTGCTGGTTGTATTAGGTTTTATTCTTTTCTTTTTCATATTATTTGGTGCCCCCATGAGGAATCCCCGCCAGAGGCGGGTGCGCCTCGGGCGCAGAACCTTTAACTTAATACTCCAGATTGGTGTGCCCGACAGGACTTGAACCTGTGGCCTTGAGATCCGGAATCTCACGCTCTATCCAACTGAGCTACGGGCACATGACTTAAATTTTATAAAAACTTTGATCAAAAGTTAAGTTTCTCTCTTTTGCCGCCAATTCTTTGAATCGTTTCCAGTTGGCGGGGACTTTTTGCCAGGCTAATGGATCCTTGAGTTGTTCAATAATCAAATCCCCTAATTTTTTACTGATAAATTTATTATCAGCCGCATATTTCATCATTTCCGGCCAGGTAAAAAGAGCGATGAATTTATATTTTTTATTTTCCCTGAGCCAACGTTGCGGTTTACGGTATTTTGGTCCATAAAATGCATCCATAATCACGATGATGCCTTTAACCTTCAAACCAGCCGCTGTTAATGTTTTAATAATTTCTTTTTTATCCCCGCCTGTTGACATCGCATCATCAATAACCACCACGCTTTGGCCTTTCCGATACATACCTTCAATTACATTCCTAGTATTGTACCCTTTTGGCTTCTTCCTTAGATACAGGAAATCTTTTTTCAAAATACTGGCCACTGCTACACCGTAAGGCACCCCCGCCGCTTCTCGGCTGGCAATCAGATCCGACTTCACACTTCTTGCTGATTTTGCCAGTTCTTGGGTCAGTATACTAAAGACCTTATTCCGGGAGAAGGCCTTGCGGTGGTCTGGATATAAGGGAAAATGTCCGATACGCGGACTAATAAAGTTCCCTGCCATAAAATATCCTTTGAATAACAATGCTTTCGCTGCCCGCTTATTCATATTATATTCTGACATTGAATCTTATAAATTTATTTCATCCAGAGAATATTCAGAAGACCGCCAGTAGTATTTACTTTCCTGAGTCAGTGAAACCCTCCGATTTTGCCAGTGATACAAACTCATTCCACTTTTTATTATCCTTTTGCCATACCTTCAAATTTTTCCAGATATCATACATATAATCGCCCAGCTTTTTTGAAATATAGCCGTTCTTAACCATATACTTCACCAAGTCATTATGTTTCACAAATGAATGTATTTTAATTTTATTTTTGGCATAAAACGGAATATATTCCACCCCGGCATCATAAAGCACCAACACATCGCTTACAACCAGACCTTTTCTCTGCAGTGTCTTGATAAAACGTTCCTTTGTACTGCCGGTACCGATCCCGTCATCTACCACTAATACATTTTCACCCTTCCTGTATAATCCTTCCAATAAAGTTACTGTTGAGCCGTCCTTTTTTGTTTTCTGCCTGAGATAAATAAACGGTTTATGGGATGCTAGCGATACAGCCATGGCCAGCGGAGTACCGGAAACCATGGTGCCGGCCACTAAATCAATCTTTTTTCCTTTCATAAAGTCGGCGATTTCTTCTGATACCACTTTCATTTTATCCGGATGGGAATAGAGCCGTTTACTGGTAATATAGATCGGCGACGGCTCGCCAAGTGATCCATAAAATTTACCAAAGACAAAAAAACCGAAATCACTGAGTAGCTTGGCGATACGTTTATTCATACGGACAATAATTATTAGAGTATTAGATAGCAACTACTATCATAATGGATTTTCTGCTTTTTGAAAACCCTTCATTTCCTCATATCATCCACTGCATTAATTACTGACTGCGGAATCTGACATTTTAATTTATTCAAGACCTCAAAATAAACATCCCATTTTGATACATCCTTCTGCCAGACTTCCGGATGCAGGGCATAATCCATAAAATGCGGATAGATTTCCTTATCAATTTTTCCCCGTCTGTATAAACCATCAATTAGTTCTTCCCAGGTAAAAAGATTATAAATGGGTATACCACTAACTTCTAAATTTTCTCTTGCTTCGTTTTTAGTAAAATATTCTGCCATAGTTTTAAAGATCATGGCCAGAGCAACAGTTACCACGCCGTCATGCTTCATATTTTCAACAAACAATGTTTTAGCTTCCCCCTTAGCCATCAGATCATCTACCAGAATCGCCCGGTCGCCCGGTCTGGCCCGTCCGGAAATGTAAGTATCCTCGCCTCGGCCACGCTGCTTTTTCCGAACGTAACTGAAAGGAATCCTAGTTTTATAGGATAAAAGCGTTGCTAATGGCATGCCGGCCGTTTCTGCTCCTACAATCAAATCAATTCCGTGCCAGTCAACCAGCTTAAGCAGTTCATCGGTAACTAAATCCATAAGCTCCGGATTGGAGAACGCTTTTCGATTATCCGTCTGTAACGGAATCGGCCCGACTGAAACGACTACCGGATATTCACCAACCAGATTAGGCGTGGCCGCATATAAATCAAAAATTTTTTCTTTAGTTTCTTGGTTAATCATGGTTATTCTAATTACTTTTCCTTGTTTTATTTTAGCATGAAATCTATTATTTTGTACTGGTTAATAATTAACTGACGAAATTGATTCCCATACTAAGTACTGTCGCAGGAGTTGACAAAAGCGAGAAATAGGTGTATAATTGTCTGTTAAAATTTATTCTCTTTTGGAGAGAATGCGGGCACTCTCTTGCAAGTGAAAAATTCATTTTCAGCAGAGTGCCTACTTTACTGGCACATTGACATAAAACACAACCAGTCCAGAAATTCTGGCTGGTTTAGAATCACCACTGTCATGGAGGTAACCAATGACGAAGCGAGTATTCGTCCAGGGTGATCGTGATCCTGGCGTAGATCTCTCCGCATGCGCGCTGAAGACTGCTCAGCTCCTCAAGCAGAGTGGCTGGGAAGCGAACGTCGGCGCGTACGGCGGACTGGTTCGGATCTTTGAGGAGTCTGGCATGCGCTGCCATGCGCATGTTATGGCACCTCGCGGCAGGGAAGTTCAGTTCAGCGACTGCATCGTGTCGGTCACGGACTGTAACCAACTCGTGCGGTCTCTCCCGGCGAATATCCGCTGGGGAGGCGAAGCCGACCAGATTCTCACTTGGGGGCTCCGTCTCAGCGTCTGGATGGCCCATTCCGATGCCTTCATTTTCTTCGCCGGCCGGGAAGGCACGATGGCCCATCTCGTGCCGATCCTGGCCTGGAACCGCAAAGTTCTGGCCAAGGAAGGCCGGGCCAAGAAGGTCGTCCTGATCGGATGGGACAAGCTGCAGCGGGATGCACTCTACACCTTGGGATTGATCACAATCCCGGAAGGTGATTGGGCCTCCGATGACGCGGAATGGTTCCGCACATACTCAATGTACAACGTTGAGGGAGCCGTCAACTTCCTCACCGAGGAGTGACAACACATGGACTTCATCAAGCCTCTCCTGCTGGTGGTGTCACTAGTGTGTTTGCTGACTGCGGCGAAGGACCATCGTGGTGATGGACCGCTCGCCAAAATCGGCACCCTGCTCCTTATCGTTGGCGCTATGGCGTAAGCCTGGGGCGCCCTCACCCTTTCCCCCGCGTGTCGTACTGATTAGTTTCGGTACGATGCGCGGGGTGTTTATTTTGTCAAAATATCTGTATACCAATCAGCCGTTTTGTTTTCACTTCTGGTTATTAAAGCCAATCCGGTTTCTCTGATTTTTGCCTCCAATCGTGGCTGATTCTTATAATATGACCCGGACCGACCATCAGTTCTGGAAACCATATATACCCCGGTCCAGACAGTGATTCGCCTAATAATCCCCTCAATCTCTTGAGCAGAAATGCCGAAGGATCTCATTGTTTCAATGTATGCTTTGTTAAAATATTTAATGAAATATCGGCAATCTCTGACAACCTGCTCATTGCCTTCTAATAACTTGATTACCCAATGTGCTAGAAATATGCCATTATCAAAAGCCGGATCATGATGTATGGCAAAATCAAAATCTAACACCGAAAAATTGTATTTACTGACAAAGATATTTCTATGCACAGGATCGCCCCAAATGAAGGCCTTTTTGGCTTTATCAGATTGGTTGGTGAATTTACTGATTACTTCCTTGGCCACAAGTTTTTTAGCACCAAACATAACCCAATCCCGCCATATGCCATGAATTCTTTTTTGCCAATCAGCACCATCAAATGCAAGCGGTGTATTATAGGTTTTTCCATGCAGTGTGCCAAAAAAAATGCCAAATTTTTCTGCTAGCTGAGGATACACTTTATGTTTATCAAATTCTTCAACCAAGATCTTCTTTTTTCCTTGTATATCATCCATCACCAAAATATAATTTTGAAGATCAATATATAAGACCATTGGTACAATTTCTTTGCCGAGTAATGATTCTAATAACCTCAGTTTTTCACCTTCAATTATTACTCTTTCCGGATCTACGCGAATTCTCCTGTTTCTCTTAACATACCCGTCAGACTGTTTCAAATACAAAATCTTTTTACCCCGACTGGTAAGACAGTTCACCCGATAGACAAAACAGGCATTGGTATATTTTGTTACCTCCTCTACGCTAGTTACTTTTTTTAATTCAAAAGAAAATTCTTTCGCTGCTTGAGTGAGCAAATATTCAGCAATGTTTCCTTCAGTTAGAAAAAATCTTTTTCCCATGATATTTTCATCTTAGCGCTTGCCCGACCGCTTGTAAACCCAAGAAAAAACAGCCTGCTAGGGCTGTCTCTAAAATAAGGGGGTAAACTCTCCGCCTACTTTTATTGATTTTAAACTGGTTCCGGTATAGATAATTTCACACCGTTATCTTCAACGTCCTGCCACACGTATTTTCCGCTGACCAAATCGCCATACACCATCCCCTGCACGGAAGTCTCACCTTTCTCCACTAACATATTTTCCAGCTGTATGCCGAAACGGGCGGATTCCGGGTCGCTCAGATTCATTTTTTCTTTGAAAATATTTTGTAGAAAAGCGCTGAGATACGGAGCGGTAAATCCGTTGCGTTGAAAATCGGCCATAACTTCCGGTTTATATTTTTTCTGCAGTAGAGCTTTGGTAAAGAAACTGATTCTTTCATTCAACTTTAGCTCTTCAATCAAATCCCCCTTCTCCGCTATAAACCGCAGGGCCGCGACCGCTTTATATTTATCTTTCTGGTCAACTGCTGACATGAATATTTCAACAATTGCACTTAAATTACCATTATTCAACTGCTCCAGGCCGGTTTCTGCATCATGAATCATAATTCTTTCCCCTTCGGAACCGAGGAATTCTTCAATCAGTTTTTCACGCTGTTTTTCCGGATCAATATTCTCTGCAGGAATTGGTTTCACTGAAGTAACCACCTCTTCTTCAACCATATGCCCGGTAGTCGGCGTATAAAGCGGGGTCGGAAAGCGCAGATAATCATAAACGCGGATGACTTTCAGTATCAGATTTTTTTCCGCCGGAGCGAGATTACGTACATTTTTACCCTGGTTGATATAGCTCACTTCTTCCACAGGCGAATGCAAGCTGGATGAATTAAAAAACGCTTCAAAATCAACCAGCCAATTACCTACTGTCGGCTCTTTCGTCTGCTTCGGACCGTCATCTAAGTTATAAGCACCACCGATCGGCATTTTACCGATTTTTTCCTTGTTCTCCCTGATACTCTGAATCAATCGCTGACGTAAGACCACCAGTAAATCAAATGGAAACCCTTTAAACACCATCATATTGTAAAACAGCTCTTCAACCGGTAATTCCCAAAGAAACGCTTTAACCAAAAAATTTCTTAATAGCCAGGTGATTTCCAGTTCGCCGCGGACAGGCATAGTTCGGAACATACCATAAACCACCAAGTCCTGGTATTTCAGATATAATTTCGGATCCTGTTCCTGAAAACCTTTGATCAAATTCTGCAGAACAAAAATCATTTCCGATGAATCACCCAGTTCCATGCCGAATTGCGGATCTATAAAAGTTATAAAAAGCCGTTCATATATCTTCTCATTTTTCAGATCTTCAGCGGATATTTTGCGGATGGAGTCCGGGGTAAACAAAACAATTCGTTCCTGAACGATTTTATTCACTATATCTTCGCGTAATGGAATTGAATTTAAATCCATGATCAATTTGATATTAAATAACTGAAAATAAGATTATTATTCCTCGCTGTCCGGTTTAGGATTCGGCTCTGCCGGAGGCTCCGGTGTTGGTCCGGAAGCAGGTGGAACATCACCTGTCGCAGGTGCCTGCTCCGTTGTAGCAGTGTTTGGATTTCTAGTATCCGGTTTAGATGCCTCGGGTTTCGGAGTAACTTCATGCCAATCCGTAGTCCCCGCAGGACTCGGCGCGGGGCCGGCACCGCCTTGCGGACGGCTGGGTCTCGGGTTAGGTCCGCTAGATCTGGAAGCTGCCGGTCTTGGACCTGTCTGTCCGCCTCCGCTAGATGGTTTTGGAGCGCCGTCTCCTGACGGAGCTTCTTCTCCCTTACCGGCTTTTTCACCTTTCAATGTCTTTACTAACTGCGTTAACGCGTAAACCAGTGTCTGTTGCATCATCGGATTGTTCATTTTTCCGCTAGCAACCAATTCTGAATGAAGGCCAAAAGCATCAACCGCATCCCGGGCTTTATTTTGTTTTTCCGGATCTTTTATTTTATCAATATTTTCTTTCAGTGCCAGGACCATGTTACCGATACTCTGGTTCAAATCAAGGAATGACTGCGGATCAATCACCTTGCCAAGTGTTGCAAACTGGTTGCTTAAGTCAGCCAGTCCGGCGGCGAGTGCATCCATTCCTGTCATAGATTCCGCGTCCTTCGGCATCAGATCAGCCAACCCCTGTTCAATTGCCGCTTGATTCGCAGCTTCCAGATCATCGGATAGTTTCTTCACACCCGCAACCTGAGCATTCACTACTCCTTCCATTGCATCATCATCCAATGTATCCACAAATTCCCCGTCCATTTTCTTCTTTGCCCACTTTTTCTTTCCGCCTGTTTTCTTGTCTAATACTTCATCATACTCATATGTAAAATCGCCGTCACTAATCGGGGTTCTGTCTTTAAGACTGGTACGTAAATCTTTTTCGTGCTTTTCCGCTGCCGCCTTAGGTTCCAGAACTGGTTTTTCTTTTGGTAATTCACCCAGACCCGGTTTCATTCTGGATACATCTACAGGCATCTTTTCCTTATCATTACTATAGTTATAGTAATCTTCATCTATCGGAATAGACAATTCAGGTTTTTTTGCTCCACGGTAGGCACTATTCCACAACGCCCTGATCATAGATGGATTAATTGCGTATATATCTTCAAATCTTTTCTTGGCAACTGGATCAGGCTTTGGCATTCCTTTCTCGTCCAGAACTACATTGTTATTTTCATCTTTTTCTGGCACAAAATTTCCTTTTTCATCAAATATCCGATCTCGCCAGTTTTCATCACTGATTCCATTGTGACTGCCGACCAGAATCTGGGACAGGCGCGCCTGAAAATGATGCGCTTCCGGAATCATGGAAGGTGTCAGTACTTCACCCAAAAATCTTTTCTGGGAAACAGACATAAGATCCGCGTCAGTTGAAAAATCCCAACCAGCACCTAAATCTTTTCCATCTTCATCTTTTCTGTTTTCTTTATACACTAGCGAGTGCATGGCATGAGGAGCCACACCCTGCATAAAAGCACGAGATCCGCGTTTGCGCGCTTCCCCTTTTACTTCGCCGATTCTTTCATCCTCGTTCATAATCCGATACTTGCCGGTTTTCGCATCCAAAGTAGCCATCGTCTGCTCCCAGTGGCCGACATTACGTGACGACTGGCTGATTGTATACATGGTACGTAATGCAGTCTGCTCTTCATGTGTAGCATTTTCCGCACTCTTATTGGATTCTGCAGTAGCTTCTTTCATTAATCTACTTCTCTCTTTTGGATCAGCCTTATCGTAATCAATATTCTGTTCTTTTGCTTTTCTTTTAGCAATGGTTGTGGGGTCAAATTTACCACGATCCAACTGCAAATAACCCATGGTAAACTGCTTGAACCCTTCATCATCCATGACTTTGGCTTTTTCCCAGCTATCAAACCCGAATTGCTGGGCTGTTGTATTATCCTTAATCAGACCGCTGGAAAGAAAATGGGCATACACATCATCCAAATTGCCTCGTTCCGCGGCTAATTCAATAATAGCCTCACGGGAACGCTCCCCTTTGATACCACCCAAACGCATCGCTTGTTCCGCCAGTTCCGCCATTTTCTCCTTGCCGGCGCCGGACTCCGAGATCTCTTTCATCATTTCGCCTTTGTATTCACCCACCACTGCACTACGGGCCATTTCCGCTCGCTGCATAGCTGCGCCCTTGGGTGAAACTTTAAGATTACCCCGTTTCTGACGGAAAAAACGCGGTAACCATTCGTCCATTACCTTTTCCGCCATCTCTTCTCCCTTACCGGCTATTTCCCTGTTTTGTTGGGTGGCTAAACGCTCTCCTCTCTGGCCGATACCCTTCCAATAGGAAGGGCTCAATATCGGGGCTTTTTCTGTGATCTTTCTGCCGATTGCACCGTAGGTTCGCTTGGCAAACCGGTTGTTGAAAGGCTTCTTTAAGGTCTTCATACCCATTGATTTCAGCTTGTCCGGGAACCGGCCGACGGTTGAACCGCCCATCACGCCGAATTCCTGAGTCAGCATAATACCGGTCAGAAGCAGTGCAATAGTAATAATATAATTAAACATGTTCTGGGTGTTCATGATTGCCGAAGCACCCTTTGGCAGTTTTGTAGCATCAACAGCATCAGAGTCTGCTAATGTTCCATCGCTCACTCCAATATCAGACAAATCAATCGGCGCTCCCGCGCTGGTAGAGATCACGGAAAGTGATAACCACAAAAAGAAAGCCAGCACCGGACCGGCCGTCAGATTTTTACCCAGTTCCGTCCACCACCTGCTGGCATAGCGTGAAGTATTGGGTAACACTGATGCAATGTAGGCAACCGGAGAAAGAATAACCAGGATCCAGATCATCAGAATTCTTGCTATTAAGATAACTAGCATGGCAAGTAAAACCGCAATCGCAACCACCAGCATCCCGTTGGCTAAAAAAATAGCCATTATTACGGAACCGATGCCTAACATACCGTCTGTATCTTTAGCAAAACTGGTCATTTGAGCGAGATTCAAACCAACCGTCAAGACAATCGCCGCGGAATCTTTAAATGAATTCACAAATGTCAGCATGATCACCTGTGAAAAATCCACAAAGATGCCGGTGATCGTTTTACTGAAGTTAATCAGCACCGCCATGATAATCATTTTTGTCAGCAGACTGCGCGCGTGATACTGCTGGAGTTTCATGATTGTACCGAAAGCGATGACAATCAGAATTACGATAAACATCATGTTGGACAGATCCCTGATAATCGTCCAGCCGATATGCACCGCCGGCGGCGCTTTCATGTTGACGAAATTATTATAGCTGAATATTTTAATTACCAATTCAATCAGCATACCCAGCAATGCTCCCAACAATTTCATAATATTTGCCCCAAAGCTTCCAATCGCACCAATAATCGCATCAGAAACATCAACACCTAAAATTGCTTCCGTTTTTACCGGGAAAACCAGTCCGACAAATATAAGCACAGCCAACACACCAAGTATTGGTAATAGCGCTTTTCTGAACCGTGACAAAATCTTTCTGAACATTCTTGATTGATATAATTTAACTTGGCTGTACCGTTATTGTTCCGCCGAACTCCTGATAATCCTGGGTATTTATATCACACGGACGATGTCCGGGTGCCGCATCATTCTGGTCATTACAGAATCCCCAGTTATCTTTCAGCATAATCTCAATATTATAGACTTGTGTTGAACCGGGCTCGTCATAAGTATGCGACATCAAATGCGGCTGGCTCGGATCAGATTTCGGCGCGCCGTTCCAGACGATAGAGCTGGTAGAACCGTCACCCCAGTCAATAACTATATTTTTCAAAGCTTCCTGCTCCGGATCCACAAAACTGGTGAATGAAAGAGTGATGGATCCACCGCCGAATAATTCCACGTCACCTTCAGCACCGTTGATCAAAACATTATCAATCGCCGGAAGAATTGCGCAGTAGTCATTATCTGGCGGCCAGGTTGGACGTGGCCCGACACCGCCGGCATTACAGAGCGGCATAGTGTTGAAATCATCATTCCATTCATAGTTCCAGCTTCCGATTGCGCCCGGAATTTTTTCGTATGTTGCCGTATCTACATCCCAGAACCAGGCATCATAAACATAGGCAAAGATTCTTTGCAGATTATCCACCGCCCATACATTGCCATCAAACCCTGATGTTTGTCTTACCCCATCCCCGGCGTTTCTAGCTGCCAATCCGACACAAGATCCAGCGTTGATGCTGGTGCAATACGCATCATCGGTACAATACTTTGTCGCATCACCACTGCAATAGCCAAGCCCTACGCACACGCCGCGATTGCCGTCTTCTCCTCCGCAATCAGCATCTGTTGTACAGGAATATTGAGTACCACGATGCACCGTGTCATAACTACCGCCCATACAAACTTTCGGCACGCAATCGCCTTCGCAACTGTATGGACTACCCGCTCGTGTATTATTTACAGGTGGCGTGGGTGTGTTGTCAAAATTCTCAATATATAAAGGCTGTAAACCGTCCGATATACTACTGTCCCAAGTTGATCCCGGATCATCACCCTGCCCCGCTACAATCGCGCCGAACGGAGCGGCGTTTTCACCATACTTGTACAGTAAATCGCGAATTTGATATGAGCTGGTATTGGCAGTTCTCTGTGCCCAAGCTTTATCGTCGGAAATACTAGCCACTTTTGCCACCTCTGTACAAACGTCACGCAAATACACATATCCCATCACCCACATCCCACCAGTATCGCCGCTGCCATCTTCCATATAAACATAATAACTGTCTATGGTGTGATCTGTGGCCGAAAAATTCGTTTTAATTCTAAAATGGTTATCATTACCGTCCCAACTGATATCCCAGTCATTTTCAGCATTGGCTACCCAGGTAGCTCCGCCACCCGGCCAGTCAGCATGTGACGACCGCTGTTGCACCCATTCAATCCGGTCAATTTCCCAGTCATGGTAAGTCCGGTCGCTTCCTTGGGCGGTAATTGTACTGTTTATCCCGCCTCCACCACGGCAACTGCAGAATCCAATACCGTCAGCCGGAGTGTGATTAACTAATGTATCATTACACCAACCAATATCTTCAAGTGATCCGCATTCATTGTCATCTCCTTCACAACTTTCACTCATTATTCCTGCATTAGCCCATACAGTCACCAAGTTACGACGATAGCCGGCAATCTGACCGACTAAATCAGTTTTAATATTAGAAGCACCACAAGTGCTGTTTTCATCATCATTACCGAGAAGTGTTGTAGTATTATCCCAATTACCGGTTGCTTCCACGCACATGTATAACGGCCTGCGGCCTTTATAGCCCGCCGGATCCACCGTGCCGAACACGCTGGACTCGCCGGAAATGACATCCACCGGCCACCAGGTAATACACTTATCAGGGTTGGAAGGATCCGATTCTATACAGTAACCCTGCCAGCCGTTGAACTGCACCAGATCACTGTTGGTATATTGGCATACCTCCGAATCCTCTCTCGGATAAGCACGGCAGGAACGTACCAGATATTTCTGATCACCGTCAGTAGTGGAAAGGTTTTCCGCCGGAACCGCTGTGATCCCCGGCGCTCCAGGTGGCTGCCAGTTGAATTGCATAGATGAATTACCCAGTTTCTGATAATACTCAATCATGATCGGATGCCAGCCGGCGTCCAATCCGTTGACGGTAAACGAATCATCATGCACACCATCCGTCCAATTTTCATGGACCGGCACAGTAAGATCGTCAATAAAGAATTTATATCCGTCGTCAGCAACTAAATTAAACAAATGATTACCTGCGTTTTCTACCAGAATCTTTCCGGTCCAGCGCACCGCGACCATTTCCGTAGCCCCGGCATTGTCATTTAAAAGCGTCGGCATGGAAGCATTGTCATACTGCAGGTAATCGCTGACATAGGTTCCTAAATAATTTCCATAAGTCAACTCCAGTTCTGTAGTCAGGTTTGTTTGTGGTACTAAATAGTTGCTCGGAATGGCGGTAATTCTATTATACGTCGGGAAAAGCATTCCTTCGGTGAGCGGGCTTATTACACCGTCACCATTTTGATCCCAGGCATAGTTGATACAGAATGCGTCCGGTATTCCGCCACCGCAATTTGTCGGATTCCATTGACCCGGATACCAGCCCATCTGCAAGCCACCATAACCACCTCCGTTAGTGAACTCAATTTTAACCGGATGCCAGCCGGCAGTGAAATACTGCGACCACATATAACCCAGTGTCGGGATACTACCCCAGGCACTGACAATTTCCGCGCCCGGTGCCATGTCATCCACCCAAATTCTGACTCCGTCATTCACATTGAAAAACAATGTATGATATCCGGATGTTGTGAAATTAATTCCACCCTCCCACCTACCGGAACTGATATTAACTATGAAATCACCATCATCCGGAACTAGCGGATCCATTTCTCCGGGGATTGATACGGTTGCATCTCCGTTTCCGCATAGTGTACAAATTGCCCCTCCTGCTGCATCACACGCAACACATGGTTCATACCAATTTAATTTTGGTACGATGTAGGGATTTCCGGGGCATGCCGTCACTAAGTTACCATCAGTAAAACATTGTTCATTCAATCCGGATTGACTGGTTGAACTCGGTTGATAAACAAAAGTATAAAAATCTCCACGGATTCCCGGTGAATCAGAAGCTTTGACTGCCAGCGCCGGTTTCATAGATACATTGTCTACGGCAAAGGAGACATTACCACCCATATTTCTGATTAAAAGGAATGTTTCCGCGTTCTCATCCGGGATACCGTTAATCTCCACCGGTTTCAACACCTGCTGTTCCCAGCCGGTTGAGCCGTCAAAATATCCCAGGAAGTTTTCACCGACAATATCGCCGTTAAAATCAAACTGAGCAAGTGAAACAGAAATCGTTTCCTGTCCAACTTCCGGCAGGTTTTCAAACCGGAAATCCAGACTGGCAATGTATTCAGCATTGTTCAAAATATTCGTTCCCAAACTGGTTTTGACGCCCAGTCCAGTAAACTCACAACTGCCGATCACACACTCACCACCCGCCACAGTACAAACTGTTCCCTGATTAGTGGACAGATCATCACAGACACCCTGTGATCCGGCAGAGTAGAGCAGGTAATTATTCTCATCCAAGGCGGAATTACCAACCGTCTCCGGTCCTTCCACGACACTGACACTGCTGTCAAGATCGGGGAAGATGGTTGTCCATGATCCTTCCTCCTCAGCGGTAATACAATTTGGAATAGCAGTCAGATCCTCATCCGGCACGCAGTTCTCATCCACTACGCAGGAAGTGTCTTTGTTGTCCATGTTTTCATCACAAACCATGAACCGGTTTAACGCATCCGATTCAAAATTACCAAATCTGACTAAATCTTTGGTGACAGCGCCACCAAGACCCACTTCATACATTTCCGAATACGGATAATATCCTTCAATGATGTCACATTCATCACCAAGTCCAGCACAAGCTGTAGCTTCCGTTGCTATTGTACAGGCAACTGAATGATCATCACGACATCCGTAATGTAGGCCGGCACTGACATATCCGGATAAATTCTGGAATTCATCCAAAGGATAAGCCGCCGTATCGCCGGTCACGTTCGTCGGACCCGGATCAATCGTGCTGATACAGGAACCATTGGATCCCAGTTCATCGCACAAACCGATTTCAAAACAAACATCTTCTTTTGTTTTCCCGTCCCCGTCCAGGTCAACCTTATCGTCCACTTCAAAAGACGTTTTACAATATAACCATTCATCACAGACACGGTCTCTTTTCACTTTCAATACCGTATTAGAATCTGATAACGGACTTCCTCCGGCGACATATAGACTACAGACACCTCCGCCTATACACTCTGTTCCTCCGCTGGTACACAGGTCGTTAGGATTTGTACCACCAACGCAGGTTCCGAATCTACCCAGTACCGGCGGTCCAAATTCCGGATTTTCAATACACAATCCGCCTGCGCCGCAGTCCGCGTCAACATCACAGTCATTACCGTAGGTTACCGGATTGCCCAGATCACAATAGAATTCCTGTCCGTCCGGACTTAAATCCGCCGTGTAATTCAGCGCTTGGGTTGTATCGCTAAATAGTACACAGCCTTTTTCGGCGTTAACCACTCCGTTGCAACTGGTGGAATCAACGCTTGATTTAATATTGTAATATGTTGAACATCCCGGTAATCCGCCTGGTGTTACAACACAATTTTCATCAAACAAAACCGTATCACCTTCGTAAGGACACAGCGGTTGACAGCCGATCGGATCCAAAGGATCGCTGTAGGCCGTACATCCGTCCGCCTTAGAATCACAGAGACCTACCCACGGAACGCATCTGGCACTATTAGCACATGGTACTGCATCATCCGGATTACAGATTGTATTTGGAGCAGCCGCCGGCGTACCACCCTCACAGACAAAAGCCGGGATAGCCGGACTGGGCGGTGTCGGAGTTTTTTCACATGGCGTTTCTGTTCCGGAGATATACCAATCAAAATCGTATGAACCTTGCAACTGTTTATATTCACAGGTACGACCGTCAATCGGTTGTTTGAAATATGTTTTGCCTCCGCCTCCCGAGAAACTGTATTCTTCGCATCCGGATTCTGAATTGTCGCACCAAATATTATCGTATTCGGCTGCATTATCTTTTAGATAAACATCTTCATACGAAATAAGATTATTTTCTTCATCAAAGTTCGGTAAACCCAATCTGCTACATCCCTGGTCGTCAGCCGAACAATAATTATCCGGATTGTTAATTACCGTTACCAGCGTATCACCCGGGGTAGTGATATAACTCAAAGTTTGAGCGGGATCTCCAAACTCCTCGGGATATGGCGAGATTGTGTTAGCAGTATCAATCAAAGCCTCACAACCGACCGTATCCTCACTGCACAACTTTGAAAATGACATCAGATAATGAATATTATTATCAACATCCGAATACGCTTCACAATTTTCAGATCCATAACAAGTATCATATGAACCACGGATTAAATACCGGTTAGTGGTTGTCTCTACCAGTTCAATATTATCCAGATAAATCTGGCTACCGACGTTCTGGAACTGCAAAGCGGTCGGCAAACCGGACCACAGTGCTGTATCAGAAGTATTGATTGTTACCGGACCTAATTTAAATTCCTGCCATTCGGGAGTAAGCCATACTTCCGGAGGGAATGTCGTACCTGATTGGTCAGCAAACCAGTTGTCCCCGCCCACAGCACCAAGCGCGGTATTAAACTTGATATACATATTGTCGCTGGCAGAATCAGACCTGCCCCAGAATTTCAATTCGTAAGTCTTTCCATCTTCCAAAGTAACCGGTTTTTCGGTGTTTGCATTTGAATTAAGGGAGTGCCCACCCACAATTACCGAGTTATTACTGACTGTCCCCGGCACCCAACTCATGGTCGTTCCGTCCTCAAAGTCGTCTGAAAATACCTGGCGGTAGTTATACCCCGAATTACCCAAATACTCACGACAACCGGCGTATGATGCCGGACAGGCACGACTTTCAGTCGGTGCACCATAATATGTATTACCGTCAATACTGTTCCTCTCCGGATGGCAATCATCAGTTACTGATATAGTCATTGACTTGTAGCGATAAAATACGTTCAGGTTGGCGTCAAAGAACTGCGTACAATCCGGATCCGTTCCATATTCTGCCGAACATTCCGAGTCAGCTGAAATATTCGCGTTTGTATCTACACAATTCAGATTGGCCGGATTTGGATCCACGTTCAAATGAGTACATGGCGCGTTGCCGACTTCTACCGGACCGCCGCTATAAACAATATTACTTTGTTTCAGTTTGAACGCACGCAGTTGATATCCGGCCACCGCATCACCTTCCCAGGCGTAGTAAGTATCAACATTTGCTGAATTGGTCGGAACGCATTGTTTCAGGAAAGAGTAATATTCAATACCCTCTCCGCCCGCCGCCACTTCATCCAAATTTGTATATTCTTCACATCCGACATACGCCGCGGAACACTGTTCGCCTGTATCCGGAATAAATGAAATCACCGGCAAACAAACCCCTGTCCCGCAGTCAGCATTTATCAAACAAGCATTTCCCTCATTCGGTCCGCCATAGCAGTACTGACCGGAACGCTCAATATGATTCGGGTTCGGCATGACATTTGTCAGCTTCACCTCTTCAAAAGCCTTGCATCCGACATCTTCAGCAGAACATTCGTCAGAAGGTCTGATTTGCGCCGGAACCGGATCACCTCCGGCAAGCGGTGTATAATTTTGGCAACCGACATCTTCGGTATTACAGGTTTCCCTTTCACCGTTTAAATAAACTTTATTTACAGCACCATAATCCACATATTCACTGGCGATTTTTGATTCTTCCACCATAGTCGCGTCCAGTAACAAACTGCATCCGCTATCCGCCGCAATCTCAAAAGCAACATTTTCGGTGCCTATAGGCCATGAATCCGGATATGTATAAGTCACAACGTATCTTTGCCACTCACTGCTTATATTATCTATATTAACCGATTCCACCGGAACATTGATCGCGTCAATTATTTCTAATCTTGAATCATTATTGCAAACTGCTAAATCGTTCGGATCTTTTTTCGCGTAAATTGAAACCGTAAATGTTCTTTCTCTTACCGGAGAACCTGTTTCTGCCGAACCAACCAATAATTCTGTCAACGCCGGTCCGGAATTAAATATCAGTGCATTATTACCCGCATAGGGTGAATCACCGGGAGTATTTGGTGTCACTATTTCAACTTCCGCGCCAAACACCGTTGCCCATGCGGAATCAAAATCATCTGCTATCCCATCATCTGGAACACTCAGATTACTATAATACTCAAAGCTGGGATTATTGTGTAAATTTGTGCCGTTGGTTGTCCTGATAAATTCATCACAACCCGCCGCGCTTTCATCACAAGTTTCCGCTGAAGCGGTAAGGTGTGATAACCATGACGCGCTCGCCACCGGAGGAACATAACCGGACGGCCCGACTACTCCGTCTGACCAGGCGCTGTAATCATCATTATTCAGATCGTCCCAATAACATTCCCACCTTTCATCGGTTTGGTTGTATTCTGTGCAGTACCATTGGCAACCGACATTATCCGCAGAACAGCCGTTGAAGTCCAAAGTTGTCGCCAAATAAGAAGCCGGCTGACCTTGCCGGTCAGTATAGGTTGTACAAGTATTATAATAATCGGGGCACGACTCGCCGTTGAATCTCCAGATTGGATCCTCTTTGGTGCAATAGCCGTATTCCAGACAATTACCGGTTTCATCCTCGGCAATACACGACTGATCATCAACGCAAGAAGTATTGCGCTGAATCTGGCGAACCTTCGGAGTTGCGTCTATTCCGTCATCATCAATATATTCATCAAAAAGGAATGTCTCATTATAACCGCTGTTCACACACTGAGTTGCCGGCGCTTTCAATACCCAGTCCGGGTCAATCAACTGGTAATATTGTGAGGTCTCATCATTAAAATCCTTAATCAAATCATTCAAACTTCGGGCACCTCCGCCGAATTCCCTGATATAGGAAGCCGCCAATTCCCATGCGACCGGTACAATTCTATATCTTCTTAATAAAACCAAACTGCGGTACGGATAACCTTCCTGGTAATTCAGCTGTGATCCGCCGTCACCATACCCGAACGGTTTGTCGCCGTTGATATACCCCAGCTCAATCGCTTCCTCCAGACGCAATTCCTGCTCTACCGCTGTTCGGAAGCTAGAATCAATCGCGCAGTTTTCCGGCTCGGCATAATCAGTTGGACAGGAAGACAGTTTATTTAAAATATCCACAGATCCGCCCGCGGTAAGCGAAGGTTGGTTAAATGAAGCAAACTTTGCTTCCGCCGCCGCGATACCTGATGACCGACCGAATTTACCTTGGTCAAACCCCGTATTGTCCGCTGCGGGATTCAAGCCTTTGACCAAGATAAACTCCATGTACTTTTTAACCAGAGTGTTGGTGAATACCCCGATCATATCCGCAATAATACTGCCCGTAGTAGTTTCTTCAGACGTTGTTGTTTTGGTTAAAGCAAAATTTTGTGCCGCTTCAATTGTCGCGGCCGGAGTTTTTACATCACCTGTTACTATACTAGTCAGTGCCGAAAAATCTTTTGCTTGTTTCGCCGCTTCCGTCTCTTCCGCTTTTTGCTTTTCCGTCTTGGCCTCCCGATAAATCTTCAAATATTGCCCCACTTCCGCTGTATCCTCACCAAACATATTCGGGAATTCTTGCAAAATTGTCCTAGATAATTGAGCGGGATCCACACCTTTGATGGCAAAACCTAAATCAATATCCGCCTGAAAAAGTGTCCCATCCGTAAATTTACCAACAATTGAACTTACGGTACATTTTGCTTGTCTGATTGGTTTATCGCTGGAACCAAGATAGCCAAGATCAAGATTGATACTTTCTGTTATTGATACTTTCAGGGTTGGATTAATATCACAAATACTCCTACCCCAAGCTTCCTTTGTAATTTGATCCAGATAATCTCCAACTGCTGCATTCGCAGCGTCTTTTAAAGCTGTGCCAAAAGGTTTCGTGTTAAAAAGTGGTTTTTGTCCGGCCGCTCCGCTCGCTATCTTTACCGCCGTATCATAGGCCAATTGCTGAGTGAAGGTTTTCAACGCATTTTTATAAGCAATATCCGATGAACTCTTAACAGCAGAAGTGATAGCATTCCATAATCTCGCCGGGATATCCTGGATTACTGTGGTAAAAGTAACATCACCGACACCGAACAGTGCATTCGCCGGTTTCGGCATAAAAAGAAAAATCTGCGCTATGAATGTAACAAAAATAAAAACACCAATTATTTTTCTTTTGAAATGGTGTTTTGGATTTTTTTGATCGCCACTCATATTTCTTATCAGAAATGATTAAACGCCCAAAATATTATAACCCCTCTTGCAAAGCTTGCGTGTATAAAATCTGCAATGTTTCATCACTTACTTGGCTGAGGTCTGACTCGCTCACGCCGCTGCTGATCAAAAGCTGTCTGATTTGTGTCGCATCCAGTTTTTGTAAAGCATCAACGGTAATCTCCTGCCCGGCGGAATCCGTAGGCACAGCACTATTGGTATTCCCCTGCAGATCGGTGATATCTATACCGGTATCCGTGACAGTATCCTGATAGACAGATCTGAGTGTCGCATCATCCATGGCATCTACAATATTTGCAGGTGCACCCAACTCCTTTAGAGTTGTTCTAAGCTCAGAAGTAGAAATATCAGTTGTTGCAACTGCGGTATTGGTTGAGCTGTTAGTATTTGTATCTCCGGCAACCGGAGTGATTACACAGGTCTTTCCTTTCGGACAGTTTGGATCATCATCAACATCATCTGTGATATTATCGCCGTCAGAATCAGCTAAATACGGACTTGTTTCGTAAATATTGAGTTCGTCATAATCATTTAATCCATCCTGGTCTGTATCTTTGCTTTTCAGAAAAACCAGCTGATCATCGTCTGATGTACTATTTATCAGAGTATTATCAGTTCCGTCGCTATCATCACCGGATAATGTTGCTTTGATTGTGCCGGTAATTTGAAATACACCCAGAATCACAGCACTAAATCCAATAAACAAAACGGCTCCAAAAATTATACTCTGCCTCTTTTGGGAATCTATTTGTGACTTTTTGTTTTGATTTTCCTGGGGTGAGACTATATCCATGACTCGTTTGTGGAGTGTATAATAGCTCAAAAATACGCGCCCCAATTATATCATAATAACCCCAAAGTGTCAAACTATATACACAATATAACACTAGCCGACCTATCAATAGCAATTATTACAATATTTTGCCTTTAATTAGCCCCATTGTTAGCTTTTTCCACCCTTCAATATCAATATCTTGTGGCCTTAATTCTGGTTTTATACCGCTTTTTACCAGAATTTCCTTGATATTACGAGCATCAGCATGGAAACTATTGGTCAAATTGTTATGAATTTGCTTTCTTTTAGCGGAAAAACCGGCTTTTACTACCTGGAAAAACTGTTTTTGGGTGAAATTGTAGCCATTTTGCTCATTTTCTTGTTTGATCCGCTTTTCACTTTTTATTCCTTCAATCATGATTACAGCGCTGTCTACTTTCGGTTTTGGCCAAAAGCAGTCTTTTGACACTCCTCTGATAATGCGCGCATTTCCGAAATACTGCACAGAAACCGCCAAAAGGCTCAATTCGGAAGGCTTAGCGGTTATTCTCTCCGCAACTTCTTTTTGAATCAGCACTGACATTGTTTGCGGTTTTGGGTCCTGCTCCAGAAATTTCCGCAGGACATAGGAAGTTATATTGTACGGGATATTAGCAACAATTTTGTATTCTTTATCCCCCACTAATTTACCGATTTCCATTTTGATAATATCCTGATGAATAACTTCAATCGCAGGAAATGATTTTTCTAATTTCTTCAGTGCCGGAATAAATCTTTTTTCCAATTCCACCGCCCAAACTTTACTTACCCTCTCAGCCAGTTTTTTTGTGAGTGGTCCGAAGCCAGCGCCAATTTCTAAAACATGATCGCCTGGTTTGAGTTGTGCCGAATCAACTATCGCATCCAACACCTCTTCGTCAACCAAAAAGTTCTGTCCGCTCTCGCGCTGAGGACGAATACCGAAGTTCTTGGTCAGATATTTTATTTCCGCTTCTAAATTATTCAAAATATATTAATTTACGATTAAATGACAACGCTTCCTTTTCTCAGTATGATTATTTTCCCCGATGTGACTTTTACAATAGTTGAGGTTTTAACTTTCGGCAACTTGCCCGCGTCTAGAACCAAAGCAATCTTTTTATCAATCCCGCGAATCTGTTTTTTAATCGCGCTGACAGAATAACATTCTTTTTCTTTTGACCGATTAGCGCTGGTACTGATTATCGGCCGGCCCAATTCCTTGGCAATGGTACGTGCGACTTTATTCCCGGACACTCTGACTGCCAAACCAGATTTTCCGGCCGTAAGCATTGAAGGAATGTTTTTTTTCTTTTCTAAAACTAAAGTCAAGGCACCCGGCCAGAATTTTTTTGCCAACTTGAGCGATGCAAAATCAAACGTAACAAACTGTTTGGCCTGTTTTAAATCACCGATGATTACAGGCAGGGGAAGTTTTACTGACCGTTTTTTTATTGCGTATATTTTTTTTATTACTTCTCTGTTTAACGCATCACCACCCACGGCATAAGCGGTTTCCGTAGGGTAGACAATTACACCGCCGGATTTCAGATGTGTAATAATCTTATTTACCGTTTGTTTGGAAAGTTGGTTGTTTTTGACAGAAATAATCTCCATGAATATCTATAAAACATTAATGAATAATGATACCAAAGCAGCCAGAGGGAATGCTAAGCCCATGCCGCCAAAAGCGATCACCAAAAGCATGAAGCCCAGGATGATAACCCGCCCCAAACCGATCGCCATTTCGCGCAGTACCGTATATTCATCAACATAATGACCGGAATCAGCCGCTTTTTCGTACATCAGCGCGTCAAACGGCGTGCGCATGACAATTGTTGCAAAACTGTGATATGTTGACGCGATAAAGATCTGGAAACCTGTAGTAACAAAAGTTTTAATCAGCCAGCCAACCGCATATAAAATAGAACCGGTTCGCATCAGTTTCTTTTTACGCATCTGATCTGTATATTTCCCCATACCCAATTGAATGATAATTGTCAGCAAGACAACCACCGAGGAGATGATACCGATCACCAGATACTTACCGTCCAGAATCTGCCAGACAAAAATCGGCCATAAAACCACCCCGACCGAATTTTCCGCGCCGTCCGCGCCGTAGGCCAACAGCATTCTCCGGTTTTTTTTATGAAAAAGTTTTTTGAACGTTTCAAAATAACCGAAGCTGTACTTTTCATAAACCGCTCTGGTTAAAAGAAACGGGATCAGTGACAGAGTTATCAAAATAATTACAACCAGAAACAGTATTTGAAAATTAAACTGATCCAGAATAAATCCGCCGGCGAACGGGACGGCTATGCTGACCAGGGACGCGATTGCCGCCAGAAAGCTGATTTGCTTCCCCCGGTTGCGCCGGTCCGTGAATTCGGCAAAGTCCGTGTGATATGGGACCCAATAAAACATCCGATAGACTGTAAGAAAAACCAAAGAGGCAATTGTAAACACCAGGATGTTTGATTCAAAATAGTAAAAGCAAATGTAATGCAAAACCAAAAAAGGAATGCTCAAAATGAGCGTCCTTTTCAGATTTATTCTGGACATTACCTTGGCGCCGATCGGACAAGTAAAAAAATAAGCCAGATATCCTATCAGAAAGTAATAGATCACATAGTAAATATTTTTGTCATACACCAGATAAAGAAAAACGGGCAAAAAAAGCCCGAGCATTCCGTTCGCCACCTGCAGAATCACCCGATTCATATACAGCGAAATCACTCCTGAAGAAAGTTCGCTCTTCAGATAGAATTTTGAAAAAAATCCGCTCATCTTATTTGACCACAATATTTAACAGTTTGCCCGGCACAAATATTTTTTTGATGACCTGCTGATCTGCAATCAGTTTCTGAATTTTACTGTTTTGTTCTATGTATTGTAACACATCTTCTTCTGTAACGTCAGCCGGCATCAGGCATTTATCTTTCAGCTTGCCGTTGATTTGGATTACGAATTCAATTTCTGCATCTTTAACCATTTTCGCATCAAATTTCGGCCAGGTTTGCAGATGGATTGAATCTTTATTTCCTAAATTATTCCACAACTCTTCGGTTAGATGTGGTGCGAATGGAGATAATATCAGCAATAATTTTTCTATTGTGTTTTTACTGACTTTCACTTCTCCCTGTAATTCATTAACCAAAATCATTAGGGCTGAAACAGCGGTATTAAAACGGAATTCATTAATATCTTCCGTTACCTTTTTGATTGTTTTATGGAGTAAACTCTGTATCTTTTCATCAACGTCCCTATTCCCTATTCCCTCACCCCTAATCCCTAATTGATAAACTTTATCCAAAAATCTCCTTATGCCAACAATCCCCTTCGTGTCCCAGGGAATAGCTTCAGCAAACGGGCCCATGAACATTTCGTACATCCGCAGAGTATCCGCCCCGTATTCTTTGACCACGTCGTCCGGATTAATCACGTTACCCAGCGATTTGGACATTTTCTTACCGTCTTCAGCCAGAACCATGCCGTGCGAAATTCGTTTCTGATACGGTTCCGGAGTCGGCACCAGTTTCAGATCGTAAAGCGCTTTATGCCAGAACCGGGAATATAAAAGATGCAGCGTGGTGTGTTCCATCCCGCCGTTATATAAATCAACCGGTGTCCAATACTTCAATGCTTGCCGTGAAGCAAATTCTTTATCGTTATGCGGATCAGTATAGCGCAAAAAGTACCAGCTGGAACCCGCCCAGTTGGGCATAGTATCTGTTTCTCTTCTCGCCGGACCGCCACATTTGGGGCATTTAACATTTACCCAGTCTTTGATTCCCGCCAAAGGCGACTCACCGGTTTCGGTCGGTTCATAATTTTTTACTTTTGGCAGTTCCACCGGCAAATATTTTTCCGGCACCGGCACGACTCCGCATTTTTCACAGTGGACTAATGGGATCGGCTCGCCCCAATAATGCTGGCGGGAAAATATCCAATCACGTAATTTGTAGTTAACTTCAGCCCTGCCCTTACCTTCTTTCTCTAACCACACTATTATTTGTTTGGATGCATCCAATGAAAAAATGTCAGTAAATTTTCCTGAATCAATTAAATAACCATAACCTTCATATGGTAATTTACTTGCTACGTACTCTAAATTTTTTTGTTCTCCACCAGCATCTTTAATACTTTCTATAGCAAAAGATTTTGTTTTTACATGGCTTCCAGTTGATTCAATTATTCTCGTCTGTTGAGATGGAATAATAACAGGTTTAATTAACAGTTTATGCCTCTTAGCAAACTCAAAATCCCGCTGGTCATGTGCCGGTACGGCCATGATCGCGCCGGTGCCGTATCCCGTTAACACATAATCCGCTACCCAAACCGGAATCTCTTCACCACTGACCGGATTAATCGCTTTGATCCCTTTTAACTCAACCCCAGTTTTGTCTTTTGCCAGATCCGTTCTCTCTAAATCGCTTTTATTCTGTGATTCCTTAATATACTTCTCAACCTCTTTTTGATTTGACACTTGCGATAAGCAACGTGCTACGAGTTCATTTTCCGGCGCCAGTACTACATATGTTGCGCCGAATATTGTATCCGGCCGGGTGGTAAATACTTTTACCGAAGGAATTAAATCATCAAGCAGTTCCGGCAGTTCAGTAATACCTTTACGTTCATTGAAATGACCCTTCCCCCTGAACAGTTTAAAACTCGCTTCTGGAATGTTTTTCTTATAATAATCTACTGATTCGGGAGAGACGTATGGATCATCGTCAGAATAATATACTACTATTTTTTTAACATTCTGTTTAATTTTTTTCCAGTTGAATTTTAAATCAGCAAATTTCTTTATCGCCTCCCAATCAGCATGTGGAAATTCTTTTTTTAAGTACCCCCAATCCTGAGACGGATTGACAGGAGCTACCATAATTAGCTGATCAATTTTATTGTTGCTTTTTTGGATAAGATTCAAAGCAGCTGGTGCGCCAAGACTGTGGCAGACTATTGTTGAAACATTACCAAAAGAATCCGCGAGTGCTTTGTACCAATCATCAACTACTGGATGATCAGTTGCGGGAAGATTGGGTACGCTTACTTGCCAGCCGTCCTTTTGCAACACATTTTTAAGCCAAGGAAACCAATTCTCCCTGCGATGACCGCTTACCCCGTGGACTATTAAACAATGCTTTGTTTTATTCTGCGTTAATTCTGGATATTTGATCCTAAAAAGTATCTCTGCACCTTCACTTCTTCCGATCCAGTTGATCTGCTGGGATTTAATTTTCTCCAGATAATCCACTGTGTCCAGATCATCTATTAGGCGCTGGGCATACTGCGTAATCTTAAACATCCACTGTTTCAGATTTTTTTTGGTTACTTCAGTACCACAGCGTTCACATTTGCCGTTGACCACTTCTTCATTGGCCAACCCGATCTTGCATGAAGGACACCAATTAATCGGCATTTCACTTTGATAGACCAACCCGGCCTTGAAAAGCTTTAGAAAAATCCACTGCGTCCATTTGTAATATTCCGGATCCGTAGTCACAACCTCTCTGGACCAGTCAAAAGACAGTCCGAGAGATTTTAACTGTGTGCGGAAACGTCCGATATTATCATTGGTGATATCAGCGGGATTTTTTTTAACCTTAATCGCATAATTTTCTGTCGGCAGACCAAAAGCATCAAATCCGATTGGGAAAAGGACGTTATTACCTTCCATTCTTTTTTTGCGCGCTACAATATCAAGTGCCGTGTAACTGCGCGGATGCCCAACATGCAGACCTTCCGCGGAAGGATATGGAAATTCAATCAAACAATAAAATTTCTGCTGCTTGGAATCATCTTTTGTCACATAAAGACCATCCCGATCCCACTTTTCCTGCCATTTTTTTTCTATTATGCGATGGTTGTACTTCTCTGCCTCGGACATACTAATCATCTTCCTTTCAAAACATTAATTTAGCCCCCTGTTTACAGTATTTTAGCACTTTTTGGGACTTATTGGAATCAACAAAACATAGAAAAAATGGGGGTAATCTGCACATTGAATCAAATATTTTGGCTAATCTAAGCCATTATTTTATCACATTTTTATAAAAAAATTTGACAAATGAAAGTGACCATGATAGCTTACTGAGTATCCTAAATCGTTGGATACTAAAACCCTGGTTTAGGTAATATATTATGAAATACTAAAACAACTAATAGCTATTTTCTAAATCATAGAACATGGCTTTTAATTTGGGAGAAAACAATTAGTATTCAAATCAAAAAAACACTCAGTCATATATTGGTAATCTTCTTGAAAGGTTTAATCTACCTGAAGAAAGTAATTTTCTTTTTGGGAAAGTACCTGGTGGTTTTCCCCGTTAAAAAAATCGGCAGTTTCATTTTCTATTTCCTGATTGTCCGGATGTACAAAGTATATCTGACGATCAAATCACAACTGGGCTCAATATACCGTCCGGCAAAAGGAAAGTTGCTTTATTCTTTCTCTACCAGATATGTTGTACATGCGTTAATTATTCTGTTAACAATTATCGTCACCACTAGCAATTTGAATGCCAAGGAATTAAACTCAGAAGTCGGGCAAAACAATATCCTATCAACCCTTGTCCATCCGCAGGGAGAAGAACTGTACGTTGAGACTTCTGAAACCAACATTGATAATAATTCAATCTTCGCACAGTCCGGGGGAAGTGTTACCAGCTCCGGCGGTATCGGAGGAAACACTGTTACAATCGGAGATAATACAACCATTACTGCGGAAGGTGCAATTATCAAGCCGAATTTAATTGCCACAACAATTGGTGACCGTGTTCGTGAATCGGTAATTTATCATGATGTTCAGGGCGGAGAAACAGTCAGCGACATCGCGGCATTATATAATATTTCTACCAATACAATACTGTGGGAAAATAAACTTGGCGCCCGAGATTTTATTAAGCCCGGACAGAGATTAACCATTCTTCCGGTATCCGGAATTTCTTATCAAGTTAAGTCCGGAGACACTCTGGATAAAATAGCAGAAAAGTACGGAGCGAAAACAGATGAAATAGTTGAATACAACCAGTTGGCTTCTGCTGAAGCAATTTCCAAAGATCAAATCATCATATTGCCCGGTGGAGTACCACCGGCACCGCCGACACCAGTCGTACAGCCGACATCCCGCTTCGCTTCTGTTTCCGATTTCTTCGTTCCGGCCGATGCCACTCCGACTTACGGTACAAAACTGCAATGGCCGACACCTAGCCACAGAATCAACCAATACTTTGGTTGGAGACATACGGGGTTAGATATTGACGGCACAACCGCGTCCCCAAACTATGCTGCTGATACAGGCAGGGTAATTTATGCAGGCTGGTCGGGTGGATACGGACAGATGGTGAAGATTGATCATGGAAATGGCATGCAGACACTTTACGGCCATTTCAGCAAGATTGCCGTCAGTGTCGGTGATAACGTCACCAGAGGGCAAACACTGGGCATGATGGGCTGTACCGGTTGGTGCACAGGCAATCACTTGCATTTTGAAGTGATTGTAAACGGCAAGAAGCAGAATCCTTTAAGTTATCTATAACTAATATAAAGCCCCCACACTTGTATTACAAGTGTGGGGGCTTTTTTGATTGGATAATGATATAATAAATCCGCTATGGGAAATCTATACACTATCGCCACACCAATCGGAAATCTGGAGGACTTCACCCTCAGAGCTATTAACACGCTAAAAGAGGTGGATATTATTGCGTGTGAAGATACTAGGCATACATCAATACTACTGAATCATTATGATATTAATAAACCGCTTATAAGCTATCATCAGCACAGCAAGATCGCAAAGATTGACCATCTGATTGCAGAATTAAAGTCCGGTAAAAATATTGCCATTGTTACTGACGCCGGAACCCCGGGTATATCTGATCCGGGGCAAGTATTAATTAATAAAGCTATTGAACAGAATATCATTGTAATACCAATCCCCGGTCCATCGGCAGTAATTACAGCACTTTCCGCAGCGGGAGTACCAACCGATTCATTTATATACCTGGGCTTTCTTCCGCACAAAAAAGGAAGGAAAACAATACTGGATTCCTTTAAAGATGAAAAAAGAACGATTGTTTTTTATGAATCAACACACCGTATAGCAAAACTACTTGAAGAATTAAAAAGTATTATAGGAGACAGAAAAATTGTAGTAGCGCGCGAACTAACCAAAATGTATGAAGAATTTTTAAGGGGCACTGTTTCTGAAGTACAAGAAAAACTGAAAATTACCAAAGGAGAATTTGTGGTAATCATCAGCGCAATTAAGTAATGGCCATCAACACTATTAAACTGTCATTCTTGAATTCATTTCAGAATCTCCAGTGATGCTGAAACAAGTTCAGCATGACAAAAACAAAAAGAGCTGCGACCTACGCAGCTCTTTTTTCTATCTTCCTATTGTGTGAATTGAAATGTATCAATCATATCCTCAAATACTTCCGTGTATGCTCCTTGAAATTCATCTTCGGGGATATATTGAACTATGCTGTATAACCTCCCGTCTTTTAGTATATACAGTCGGTTATTGTAAGCACCAAAAACATCCGCACCGGTCTGCCGGATCGCTGTAATACCATCAACAGTTACATTATTTTGAGTTATTACCGTAGAATCTCCATTTATATTAGCGACCGCTTCCGCAACTGTTGCTGCACTGTCCCCTCCCCACCAGATTTCTACTTTACTGCCTTGCATCATTTCGGTCGCCACCTCCTGAGCCAGTGCGCGTTCATCCATAAACATCACTGGATTACCGGAACTCAAATCCACCCCCCATGTATCCGGGTAATTAATGGAAAACGCGGGTGCTTGATTGGTATATGTCTGCCAGCCATTTGCTGACGTGGAATCAAATGGTTGCCAATTTGTAGAACTAAAATCTATTGATTCAAAGAAATCATCTGTTTCATTATCTGTAAGATTTGAAGTAATAAATCTATAGATAATACCGTCATAATAGGTTATATAAGTATCATATTCCAAACGAACCATTCTTTGATCATCAACTGTCAATTCCTCAATAATTTGTGGTGAATTAATTGCCAAATAATCATTCAGGGAATTGATTCCCTCAAAAACAGTACCTTCCCTACTTTCCGAATCAAGTGCATCAATGCTAAATTCAATCTGATCATTAGCGCCCCCGCTCAACTCAGGTGCAAAAAATATCATAGAATCTTCCTCCTCACAGATAGTAAGTATAGCTTCACCTTGAGCTGGCTTCCATACATTCCAATCATTAGGATAAGTTACATGGTAACCATACTTTATATTATCACATGCTGTCCGATCATCAATTCTCCTGTTTGTATCAACTAGTTGATTAACATTAGCGATGACTTCAGTATAAGTTTTACCCCCTGCCGCGCATTGTCTGGGATAACTTTCCATTACCGGATACCCGGCGGCTTCACATTCAGCAAAAGAATTTACTGTTACTGTTGTATTGGCATTTGCGGTATTGGTATTCGCGTCATCGGAACGCCCGAAAAGTAGCCACCACGCTCCCAAAAAAATAACTGCTGTCCCGACAAACGCCGAAATTGCAATGATTAAATGCGTAAATTTGTTTTGATTAATCATAATATCCAAATTATTTATTCTATTAACTGAAATGAGTTATAAAAAGTTTCAAATTCCGTATTACGACTGGCGCCATCATTGATCGCATAGAGAGTATCACCATCTTCAAAGAATATTTGCACATGTTTCCAGCCCGCTATTGTATCCGTCGTTACGGTAACTCTGGTTGCCTGTTTTCCGGCAACTGTGATTCTTTCTCTTGTTTCCTTGCGGTCCGGAAACTGATCGCCCATTCCGGCAATTAATTCATCCATTCCGGTTGAATCGGTATTATAAAGCAAAACAGACCATATATTATCACCTTCTGTTTCCGGCGATGAAAAAGCGACAGTCTCTGATGCGAGATCTGATCCGGATATGTCTGTGCGCACTTCCCAATCGCTGGGGTATTGAACAGTAAAATTCGGATGTTCATATAACAACCATCCGGTGTTTTGCGTATTGGTATTTTCAGATGCATTTGTATTAAGTGTGTTTTTTATTTTAATACAACTGCACTGGCACTCACCATTTACCAGACGATAATTACTACTCGTACCAGCAGAACAGATCTGCTCCTCCTGGCATTTGCCGATACATGAGGTAATAACATTATTTGAAGGATCCAAATTATTCCCCATGTAAGTATTAAAGTACCATATGACACCGTAAGCTAGCCCGGAAATTAAAGTAACCATTATCAAAGCGATTGATAACGTCAGGATAATATGAATATAATTTGTACTTCCCTTCATATTTTATGGTAAATATACCACTTTAGTATATACCATTTTCTGTGTTTTATATAGATTAAAGATTCAAGATTAAAGTTATGGCCATTACTGGCACAGTTTTGATTTATTATTGCTTAAACCTATCAACTTACAACTTTAATCTGTATTGCAGGGCCTCGGCAATATGCTAGGTTTGTATTTTTTCTTCCTGTTCAATATCAGCAATTGTTCTGGCCACTTTTAATACCCTAAAATATGCCCGTGCTGACAGTGGAAATTTTTCTACTGCCTGTTTCAGCAGATCCCTCGCGTCTTTATCCACCCGACAATAACAATTAATCTCTTTTTGAGTCATTTCGGAATTTTCCAGAAGTCCTATAGATTTTAAACGATTTATCTGGATTAACCTGGCTTGCCTTACCTTTTTTCTGATCTCTATTGTTTCTGAAAGTGTTCCTGATTCTTTGACCAGTTCCGAAAATTCAATCCTGGCAACCTCTACATGCAAATCCATCCTGTCCAAAAGCGGTCCGGAGACTCGCTTTTGATAATTAATTATTTGATTCGGCGAACATCGGCATTCGTGCTTGGGATCGGACAGATAACCGCATGGGCAAGGGTTGGCTGCGGTAATAAGCATGAACTTGGCCGGAAATTGAATAGTTCCCGAGACTCTAGCCACCGTCACTTGCCCATCCTCCAAAGGCTGGCGAAGACTTTCTAAAACAATCCGCGGAAATTCCGGCAATTCGTCCAGAAATAACACGCCTCGGTGCGCCAATGAGATTTCGCCAGGCTTTGGAGTTCTGCCGCCGCCGATCAAGGCGGCGGCAGATGCGGTGTGGTGCGGTGAGCGGAACGGTCTTCTTGTAATCAGTGACCCGCCTTTAGCCAATAACTTTGCAACACTGTAAATCTTAGTAACTTCAAACATTTCTGATATTTCTAATTCGGGGAGAATAGAAAGGATACTTCGGGCCAGCATCGTTTTGCCGGTACCGGGAGGACCGGTCATAAAGAGGTTATGTCCGCCGGCCGCGGCAATCGCCAGCGCCCGTTTGGCAAACTCCTGACCTTTGATTTGAGAGAAGGTTTCGTCAATATTATCATCAATCTGCTTTGCAATATGATACGGTGTAGGAGTTATTAACCGGACATTATTTAAATGATCAATAAGCTGCATCAGGCTCGTAACAGCAAATACTCTCACACCGGAGATAACCCGCGCTTCCTCAATGTTTTCCGCCGGAAGAAATATATTTTTAATATGATTTTGTTTCGCCATCATAACCACCGATAGTATTCCACTTACCTTGCGCACCTTCCCGTCCAGAGCCAACTCGCCGATAAATATTGACTTCTCTTTCGGCAAATCTAAATCTACTCCGCGCGTTGCCGAAATTATCGCTAACGCAATCGGTAAATCAAAAGATGATCCTTCTTTTTTCAGATCGGCTGGCGCTAAATTTACCGTTACTCTTGTCCTTGGGAAAGGCAGACCGCTATTAATAATTGCTGAGCGAACCCTGATCTTAGCCTCCTGGACCGCTGTGTCCGGCAACCCCACAACAATCAGATTGGGTAAGCCGGATGCCACATCCGCTTCCACTTCAATAATTTGACTTTCAATGCCGACCAAAGCGGCGGAGTGTAATTTTGAGGGCATGGGTTTTTTGTTAGGGATTAGGGGATAGGGTTTAGGTTTTAGATCTTTGCTATTAGACTCTTAATTAAAATAGCGAGCATTTTTTGCACTTCCAATAATAAAATTTCTGATTTATAGAAATCTACATAAGGAAACAAATCTTTTGTAATAATAATATGAGTTTCTAGTTCTGCAGATGATGCATTTGAAATGTTAAGAAAACGTATATATTCTCTTAATGAACTACGCTTGTATCCCTCGGCAATATTAGCAGGTATTGAAATAGCTGCCCTTCTCATTTGAATCACTAATCCAAATTTTTCATCATCGGGAAATTTACCAGTAATAAAATAAATTACTTTGACTAAATCAATAGAACGCTGCCATACTTTTAATTCTTTAAATGATTGAAGCATTTTACCTTAATCAATAATACCTAAAACCTACATCCTTGATCCTAACCCCTGATAACAAAAACAGGCATCGCAAGACGCCCATTGCTAATTTATTTATTTTCTCTATGTTAGCACTAACTTACCAGGTAGTCAAACAGTCTGCACCTAACTCAATATTATTTATATGATCAATCGTTTATATCGGTAAATTATTGCGATTATATTTTTCTATAATATCATAAATAATTTCTCTGTTATCAAGCTCATGTAAACGGTTTAATTTTTGGACTCCGCATCTTTCACAGACATGGACAATCTTTTCTTCCTTATTTTTTATGATCAAATTTATCGGCTTCATCACGCCATTACAGACTGAAGACCGGTCACCCGGAGATTCATCAACATGCAGAGAATACAGACAAAAAGGACAGTGATTAGTATAACCGTCACCGGAGACTTTTCTTTTGCAGTTAATGCAAATAAAATCTTCCTTCTTTTTAGTAAACTTTTTCATTGCTGCTTCCCTTTATTTTAATAATATTGAATATTAATACTGTTATACCGATAGTAATTATAATGTCCGCGAGATTGAAAACCGGCAGTACGCGTAGATTTATAAAATCAATAATTGCTCCGTAATTAAACCGATCCAAAAGATTACTGAACGCACCAACCGTGACTAATGAGTAGCCGATTATCAGAGAACGATTTTTCATTTGATATGCTTCATACAATAAATATATAACAACACTGATAATTAAAACAGTAATTATGTAAATCAGCATTTTAGGCAACGGCACACTGAATATGATTCCTTCATTCAAATAAAATTCCAGACGAAATACACGCAGGAAAGTAATTGGCGAGATGTCAGACAAAGAATTTACCGCCCACCATTTCAAAACCCGATCAGTCACAAATAAAAAAAAGAATCCAATATTAATAAACATCAGTTGTTTGGATTCTCTTTTCATTTTTAAATTTTATTGAGCAGATTTATGGCATTCCATGCAAAGAGTTGCCGATGGGAATGCTTCAAGACGCGCCGGATCTATTGCTTTGCCGCATTTGGCACAATCACCATATGTACCGTTCTTAATTTTCTCCAGTGCCAGATCAGTTTTCTCAAGCGCTTTCTCTAGGTTTCTTTCCACTGAGAGATTATCCTGGAAATCAGCAACTTCTGTGGCATTTTCTTCGTCCTTGTCCCCGTAACTTGGAAAACGGGTGTTAAAATCATCTTCCTTGTTCGCGTTTTTATCGGCAAAACTACCAAGCTCACTGCGTAGCTTCTCCTGTTGTTTAAGGAGCTCCATTTCCAGCTTCTTCATTAAACCTTTATCCATGTTTTTTTCGTTATTGCTTATGTATTACATTATACAGAATTTTTGACAATGAAAAAAGGGCGCAACTAGCGCCATTAACAAAGTTATTTTAGCACTGTCACGCCCAAGGCCCTTGCCCAACTCTCGTTCGTCGTAAGACGATTGACAGATTGGTGTCGCAAAGACTTTTGAGCATTTTCTTTCCTATGAGGGTCTTAGGGAGAAAATGACGATTCTCTACCATTTTTGTGGTTGATCATATTTTTATATATGTCATCCGCTTTTGTTTTTGTTTTGTTCCCTCTTCAAAATAGTAAAGAACTTTTTCCCTACAAGCGACTTATAGGGAGGTATTCCTTGCTATTTTGATGGTAGAATCTGGTTTTCAATATGCGCTTGTATAGCGTGAAGATACTTCACTAAAGGTAGTATATCACAATTATTACTTCATGTCAACAATATTATCACATTATCTCTATAATTTTGCTAATATTAGCCATTATATACAATATTTAGCCGGAAAGGCTGTTTCAGGCAGTATGTTCAGGAATAAATTGCTGTTTTCCAGGTCTATTGTGCTGTTTGCGGTAATGTATTGATACGGGTTATTGCCGGAACAGCGCGAATATTGGGCATTTTCCAGTCTTTGGCTAATATCACTGCTTGCGAGTATGGCTAAACGTATATTTTGACTGGAAGAAGACACAACGACATAATCACCAACAATGGCATATGCTATGGTTGAATCTACCCCGTCAGACAGCTCATAAATAGTTTCCCCCTTATATTCAAGGGTATTTGGTTCAATATTCTCAGGTTTTGGCACTAATTCATAGACAACCGTATCGTCCGGGAGGGTCAATGGCACCTTTTCCGGGAATTTTTTGGCCCAAATCTGTGCCACAAGCTGTTTGAATACTCCCCATTGCTCTGATTTTGGTTCATTCAGCTTCAAAACAACCCCGGGCAGCAATCCTCCCTTGGGATAAAAGAAGAGCGCGTGCTGATAGGTGGGTACCTCAAAATCATCAATCAACCCACCGGAAAAGAAATCAAATTTCATGGGTCCGACGACATAAGCCAGCGGACTGTCTTTTGGTACAAATTTCAACAACTCTTCAAATGATTGCTCCTTATTCTTTATTTCATGAGAAGCGGTAATTTTTTTATAATAATTTGCTATTTGATTCCGGCTGTCCAGATGAAAGAAGCTGAACCCGATAAAATATCCGACCAAAACGAGTACGGCCAAAAAGAAAAATGCAACTTTTGAGCCAATTCCACCACCGATTTGTTTTTTGATAATATTTTTTACATCAGTAATTGTCTGATCCAACCTGCCCTCATAATTAACAACCTTAAAATCATAAATCTTTTCGTATTTCAGCCATTGTTTGGTATATTTCATGCGTTCCGCAACGTATGCATCATCCACCTTGCTTCTTTTTTTAATCCGATTCTCTAAGGTTTTTAAATCCGGGGGCGCAATGTAAATTGACTTCACATTCGGCAGTTTTTTCTTGACTATCTGCACACCTTTATATTCTATTTTCCAGATTCCAATTTTATTTGACTGTTTTACCCTTTCTAATTCTTTTATTGGCGTTCCATAAAAATTCCCGTTGTATTCTTCGGCGTATTCTATAAACTCTCCCTTTTTAATTTTGGACTTAAAATCCTTTTTGCTGACAAAATAATATGGATTGCCTTCCGACTCGCCCTTTCTCTTTTCCCTGGTAGTCGTAGTAATTACCCTTTCAATATCAAAATGATTCCGCAGTCCCTCAATGACCGAATCTTCTCCCGCTCCGGACGGACCGGAGATTATAAACAATTTATCCTTTATTTTCATTTTTCCCCCTGAAGTATTACTTTACTATACTCTATCACAAATCTCCTTGCGAATAAATCCCGTTAGAAGCAGGATGCCCTGCAACGTGCAGAGGGAATGAAATATAGTGAATGCAGGATTTAGTACTCTGCGAAAATTTTTAACGGGATAAACTAAAACCGTCCCGCGGCTGCGGGACGGTTGAATTCTACAATAACCTAGAAGCGGTCTCTTCTTGGCGGCCTTTGTGGTCTTTCTCCTCTATTACCACCCCTGCTGAATCCTCGGCGATCATCACTACCGCGGTCTTCATATCCGGCCGGAGTTGGCAGCAGCGCTTTCATGGAAAGCTCCACTCGTCCGCGCTCCTTATCAATGCCCATGACCTTCACTTTAGCAATATCACCGACGTGTAATTTGTCACTGACATTATTTACATGTTCGTGGGCAATTTGTGAGACATGAACCATACCGTCTTTGCCGTGTGCTAATTCTACGACCGCACCGATTTCTTTACCGCTGTTGCGGTCGGCGACAATTTTGATCACTTTACCTTCATATACCTGTCCGACTTCCGGATCACTGGTTATACCCTTGATCCATTCCAGAGCTTCATCAAGTTTGGAATCCTTGTCAGCAGTGACCATCACCAATCCGTCATCTTCTATATCAATCTGAACACCGGTGGTGTCAATGATTTCATTAATCACTTTTCCGCCCGGCCCGATTAGTTCGCGGATTTTATCCGGATCAATTCTCATCGGAACAATGCGCGGTGCATACTTTGAGAGTTCAGCGCGAACGCTTGGGATTGTCTGTTGCATTACATCTAATATCTTCATTCTCGCTATCTTAGCCTTCTCCAGCGCTCCGCTGACGACCTCCATGGTAAGACCATTGTTCTTGATATCAACCTGCATAGCCGTGATTCCCTTACGGGTTCCGGCAACCTTAAAGTCCATCAGACCGATGTGGTCCTCTAATCCTTGGATATCGGTCAGTAATTTGTAGTTTGACATATCATCATTAGCCATCAGACCGATGGAAATACCGGCCGCCGGGCTTGAGATAGGAACTCCGGCGTCCATCAGCGCCAGAGATGATCCGCAGATTGAAGCTTGGGATGTTGATCCGTTGGAGGATAATACTTCCGATACAACGCGAATGGTGTACGGGAAAGATTCTTTGTCAGGTAAAAGCGGCAATATCGCTTTTTCCGCTAACGCGCCGTGTCCGATTTCTCTTCTGCCGGCAGACATCATTCTCTTTACTTCTCCCACAGAGAAACCTGGGAAGTTGTAATGATGCATGTAATGTTTCTTGCCGGAAACTTCCATACCGTCCAGTAACTGTTCATCTCCCGGCGAACCTAATGTTACCACAGAGAGTACCTGAGTCTCACCACGATTGAACAAACCAGTTCCATGGGTACGAGGCAGAATTCCGACTTCCGCAGACAGCGGCCGGATTTCATCAACACCGCGGCCGTCCGGACGAATACCTTCTTCCAGAATCTTACGGCAAGCCTCTTCATCAATCAGTTTTTCTACCATACTTAAGCCCTTAACCCTACCTTCTTTAGTCACTTCATTATCCGCCTTCAGAATTTCTTCCAATTCATCTTTAATTGTCTGCATCGCCAGCTTCTGTTCATCCTTTGCTTTTGAAGCAAATACTTTACTGCCGTTTTCAGTGGCATATTTTTTAACTATTTCTTCAACGTGCGCCAGCTCCTTCTTTTCTTCTTCGGTTGATTCACCGAATTCCAACAGCAGTTTTTCTTTTCCGATCTTGGCTTGGACATCCTTGATGAAAGCAATAACTTCCTGGATGTGTTTATGTCCGAAATTAATTCCTTCCTGAACTGTTTTTTCGTCAATTTCTTTTCCGCCGAATTCCATCATTGCCACCCGGTCTTCTATTCCGACCAGCATGAGATTGAAATCGCTTTTTTCCAGTGATTCATAAATGGGATTCAAGACCCATTCACCGTCAACCTGACCGACTTTGACACCGGCAATCGGACCGTTCCAAGGAATCGGCGAAATGCTCAGCGCGCAGGAAGCGGCGATTAACGAAACAAAATCCGGGTCATTTTCCTGATCAACTGAAAGTACGGTCAGCACCACTTGTACTTCGTGTTTCATATTCTCATCAAAGAAAGGCCGGATTGATCGGTCAATCAAACGGGCGGTTAATACCGCTTCATCTGTTGGCCGGCCTTCACGCTTAATAAACCGGGAGCCTTTGATTTTGCCGGCGGCGTAAAGTTTCTCTTCGTAATCAACGGTCAGAGGGAAAAACCCCTGATCCTCTTTCACACTCGGGTTGATTACAGCGGTAGCTAAAACGACAGTATCTCCGTACTGGATCGTACAGCTACCATGTGCTTGGCCGGCAAGCCTGCCGGTCTCTAGGGAAAGTTTCCTTCCCGCTATCTCTGTCTCAAACGTTTTCACGCCAGAAGAGCTTGTGCTTGGATTCATAAATGTATCCTTTGTTTATCCCGCGTACGCGGGACGCTTCTTCTGACTATCAGGCTTTAGACTGCAAAGGAAACAATCCCTTATAGCCTAACGGTCTGACGTCCAGAAAAAGCAATTATTAATTAACTGTCAAAAAAGAACTGTGTTTTTATTTTTGTTAAGAATTCGGCTGTACCTTGGAAGTGAAACAGCTTACCATCTTTTTTTATTAAAATCAATTTTGTCTGTGAACCATCTTTATTGCTGCTTGCTGTAATTTCCTCACCTGTAACTCCGTCTATATTCACCTCATTTGCAGACTGGATTGCAATTGCTCCCTTTACAGCCGCCTCCATATTTTCATCCAGAATACTCAATTTGTCACTGTTAAAATATACCGTATAGATCGTTGCGGATTTTTCTTCCTTAACCGCCTCGTTTGCCAGAAGATTATAAGAGAATTTATATTCAGGATTTTGGAACACAATCAGATCTTCTTCTTCCTCATTAACCGCGTCGGCAGTTTTTTCAACATTACCATTGATCACCTGTGCTTGATTTACGGACTGATTAACAGTCTGGTCAATCTCCTCTGTAACTTTATTACCTTTAGTTAAAAACCAGATGCCGACCAAAACAGTTACCAACACAAGAAAGATAATAAATGGAATTCCGGATTTTGGTGCTTGCTTGTTAGACATTATTATCTTGCTATAGGACCCCTAGGTATATGTCTTGGAATTGATCTGGGAATCGTTCTGCGAATCGGTCTTGGACTGCTGACTCTGGAAACCGGACTAATAGGCATTGTCTGTGTTGAACGCGCGGGTGTACTAATAACTCTTCTTGTGGCTAAATGCTTTCCTTTAACAATCAAAAATTTCGCCTTCTGTTCATTCAAGTCAATAAAACTGTCAGCTTCTTCAATTAATTTTGCTGATGCTGACTTACCGAATGCCGCCACCTCTGTACGACAACCCAGCGCCTTGGCATGTTTTAGCAACTCCGTAAAATCACCATCGCCGGAAGCCAGTACAATGACATCCAACTTAGAAGCCATACGCATAATATCCATGGCAATGCCGACATCCCAGTCACCTTTTTTGGCACCGCCGATAAAAACCTGCAAATCTTTCGCTTTCACTTCATAACCCTGATTACTCAAGGCTTCAAAGAATAATTCTTCTTCACTACTTTGTGAACGCACCACATATGCTACTGCCCGGATTAACTTTCTTTCTGAGACAGTTTCCTCTAATATTTTTCCATAATTTACATTCGCATTAAAAAGATGTTTTGCCGTATGATACATATTAGATACATCTACAAAAACCCCGACGCGCTGTTCTTTGTGTCTTATTGACATATATTTTGAAAAGCCGTCCCGCGACCGCGAGACGGCTAAAATTTATTTTTTAAGTTTTAGCTTTTTAATCAACCCCTGATAACTT
The DNA here is from genome assembly GCA_041666485.1 of Patescibacteria group bacterium. Taxonomy (GTDB): domain Bacteria; phylum Patescibacteriota; class Patescibacteriia; order UM-FILTER-42-10; family UM-FILTER-42-10; genus JAHJEX01. The sequence goes on from JBAYGW010000002.1 coordinate 97,716, forward strand.
TCAACATTATCTTTTTCCAGATAGCGTAGCAATCTGCGCCTCTGACCCACTTTTTTCAAAAGACCCCTTCGTGACGAATGATCCTTTTTGTGCTTTTTCAGATGCTCCGTCAGTTCCTCAATCTCTTCCGTGAGAATGGCAACTTGTACCTCGGATGATCCGGTATCGCCCTCGTGAGTTTTATACTTATTGATTAGA
>JBAYGW010000003.1:0-83647 GCA_041666485.1 Patescibacteria group bacterium
GTCTTTGCGCAACAATTGGGTTTCCAGGATAATCTCGAATTTTAGTTCTTAGCGTTGATTGAAATGTATTAATTGGATATGCATGACATGCACGCCACTGATTTACCAATTGGATTGCAGAAAAAAAATCAACATCGGATGATTTGTTCTTCAAAGATTCTCCAACTCTATCGATTTCCATTTTTGAAACACTTGGAACAACAGCAAATACCATAATTATATTACTCCCACATTAATCCTATTTATTACTAATTTTTTTCCCAAAACCCCCGCGACTTCAAAAGGACTTGGGGATTTTTCTTCACCGGTTAATGCCACACGGATTGGCCAGAGGATTTCGCCGTTTTTTAATCCCTTTTCCTCAATCAGTTTCATTAACCCTTTTTCTATATTTTCCTTTGACCATTCTTTTTCATCAATACTTTCAAAGAATTCCAGCGCGATTTTCAAATTGGCTTTGATTACCTCCGGATCAGATTTTTTCCAGACCAGAAGTTTCGGATCATATGAAATATCATTGAAGAAGAATTTCACCATCTCCGGCAGGTCGGAAAGTTTTTTGATCCGTTCCTGTTCCAGTACAATTGCCTTCTTCACATATTCTTTATCTTTGGTATCAATCCCCGCTTTTTCCAGAAACGGCAAAGCCAGTTCCAGAAATTGTTCGGCTGACAGTTTGCGCAGATACTGCGAATTGATCCAGTCCAATTTTTCCTTGGCGAAAACCGCGCCGCCTTTGTGAACGCCGCCGATATTGAATACGTGAACCATTTCAGGAAGCGTAAACATTTCCTGCTCGGTTTTCGGATTCCACCCGAGAAGCAAAATAAAATTCAAGATAGCTTCCGGCAGATATCCTTCTTCTTTATAGTCGTCTATGGTTACTTTTGTCTTGCGTTTGGAAAGCTTGGTTTTATCTTCATTTAGAATCAGAGGCAGATGCCCGAATTCCGGCACCGGAAAACCCAGCGCTTCGGTCATTAATATCTGCTTCGGTGTGTTAGAAAGATGGTCCTCCCCGCGGATAACGTGGGATATTTCCATCATATAGTCATCTATCACGACCGCCAGATTGTAGAGCGGGGTTTTTACATCGCGTGCCACGGCAATATCGCCGAGCAGTCCCGTATCAAAAGTAACCTCACCGCGGATCATGTCGCGGAACGTAATGATCTTTTCCGGCACGCGGTAGCGGATGATTGAATTACGCCCTTCTTTTTTGTATGCTGCTTTTTCATCCTCTGTAAGCTTGCAACATTTTCCGCTGTAAATAGGCGCAACGCCTTTTTCTTCCATTGCTTTGCGTTCCGCTTCCAGTTCTTCCTTGGTACAAAAGCAATAATAGGCCTTGTCTTCATCCAAAAGCTTTTGAATGTATTTTTCATACGTGTCGGTCCGTTTGGTCTGGAAATACGGGCCATATTTTCCTTTCTCTTTTCCGTCCGATGTCGGACCCTCATCCCATTCTATTCCCAGCCACTCCAAACCTTCAATAATCTGTTTGGTATATTTTATATCCGAACGCTCCAGATCAGTATCTTCAATGCGCAATACAAAAGTCCCACCTTCTCTTTTGGCAAATAAATAGTTATATAAAGCGGATCTCGCCGTTCCTAAATGCAAGGAGCCGGTTGGTGATGGTGCAATGCGGACTCTGACTTCTTTATTTTTCATATTTTTTTATTACTTATTGTATTTATTACTTTTTGTGGATCTCCGGACCAAGTCCGAAGATGACATTATTATATTACTATTATTATTTGTCATCCTCGGACGTCTTCGTAGAAGACGATCCGGGGATCCATTGATTTTTTGGATTCCCGGGCCCCCGGCCGCCTAACTGCTGTTAGGCAGTGGGGCTGGCAAGCCCGAGAATGACAGTACATATACAGTATTATATTAGCTCGTTATATAAATCTTTCCAATCCGGATTTTCTTTTTGAATTAAATTAATTTTCCACTCTCTATTCCACTTTTTAAGTTGCTTTTCCCGATTCAATGCACTTTCTATATTTTCTGTTTGCTCATAATATACTAATAGATGCACTTCGTATTTCTTTGTAAAACCTTCAACTTCATTATTTTTATGTTCATATACTCTTCTTATAATATTATTCGTAACTCCAATATATAATGTCCCATTCTTTTTGCTTGCCATTATGTAAACGTAGTACTGTTTCATATCCTATTTGTGGATCTCCGGACCCCCGGCCACCTAACTGCCGTTAGGCAGTGGGGCTGGCAAGTCCGAAGATGACAGTTATAATTATGCAAGAGAATGACACTGAAGATTTAGTATGAAGATGACAGTATTATTTCTTATACTTCCCCTTAACAACCAAATAAGCAAAGTAAACCGTGGCAGTAAATATCCTTTTGATCCGCCAAGGCTGGATAATTAGCCGATACAGCCATTCTAATCCTATCTTCCGGATAAACATCGGCGCACGTTTGATACTGCCGGAAATATAGTCAAATGCCCCACCAACTCCCATGGCAACTTTCACACCGATAAAATCCTGTAAATGCGCGGCGATCCATTTTTCCTGCTTCGGCGCTCCGAGCGCTACCAATAATATATCAGGTGATTTCTGCTTTATGTCCTCAGCAACCTGCGCATCATTCAATTCCCCATTCTCTCCATATCCACTTTCTGCACCAACTATTTTTAAATGAGGAAATTTGTTCTGCAATTTCTCTGCTGTCTTTTTGGCTATCCCTTTTCTTGCGCCGTACAAATAGATTGAATACTCCTCTTTCTCGGCAAGCTCAGCAACGTGCCAGATAAAATCCACGCCGGTGATGCGCTGGTCAAGCGGCCTTTTCAAAAACTTTGCCGCCAGCATCAGCCCGAATCCGTCCGGAATAGCAATCACGGCATTATTCAAAATGTCTCGGAATACTTTATCTTTTTGCGCGCGCACTATGAATTCCGGGTTCGGCGTGACTATGTAATTCAAACGCGGGAAAACTACGCATTGTTTTACCACGTCCAGCGCTTCGTTCATGTTAATCCTGCTGACTTGTACTCCTAAAATATCCTGTTTCATAGTTGGTATGATTGTAAGACGGAATAATTCGGCGACTTACCGGTCAGATCACTTTCCATCAGATGCACCGATGCCACTTCCCACCCGTCATTCAGTTTAATACTACTCAGTAATTTTTTCTGGTCTTCAAACAACGGCGCGCTGATTCTGCCTAATGTGATATGAGTGAGAAACGACCGGCGATCCCCCTGAACAAACGGCAGATTTGAAACTTCCGAATCAATTGCCCTTTTCATCTTCAGAAGTTCCTTTGATTCTTCCAGATCCGCACTGATTATCTTCGGGTTGTCTTTTGGAAAAATAGATATCCCCTTCAGCTTCAAAACAAACGGGCTGTAATCCGACACTACTTCTTCTATCACCTTTTCAATTTCATAAATCCGGTCGTCCGCCTGGACACCGAAAAATTTCAGTGTCAGATGCAAATTCTGCTTTTCAACCCATTTTACAGGCATAGCGCTTCCTTTTAGGTCATTAAGCACTCTGCCGAGCAGTTTTAAGAGTTCAGAACTGGGATAAATTGCTAAAAATGCGCGATATTTCATGATTTTGTTGGTTGTTCTTAGTTGAATCATATCACATTTTATGATATACTTAAACCTGAAAACGATTAAAATTCACGTAAAATATGATCAAAAAGCTAGCAATTCTATCCATAATGTTTTCACTGATACTGCCAACTTTTGCGCAGGCATATTCCATAAATATTAATAATATCTTAACCGATACTGAGCTCTTAGACTCCAGCTCCATGTCTTTGGCAAGGATCCAGAGTTTTTTGAAAGATAAAGGGAGCTATTTGGCGAATTATTCGGTAGGTGGAAAATCAGCCGCCGAAATAATTTATAATACAGCAAATCAATACGGATTGAGCCCAAAATATTTGTTAGTACGTTTGCAGTTGGAGCAGAGCCTAATAACTAATTCAAATCCATCGCAACGTGCAATTGATTATGCAACCGGATATAAATGTCCAGATAGCACAGGATGTGATCCAAGTTATGCTGGTTTTGATAAGCAATTAGCTGGAGCTGGTACACTTATTAACGAATATCTGACTACATTATCAAATACAAATTATAGATGGACAAAATGTAATGAGAATGGATGTTGGGGATGGGGATTAAGAATTTCAAAAGAAACAGAAGATAGGATTGTTGTGACGCCTGAAAACGTTGCGACTGCAGCTTTATATACATACACTCCCTGGGTAGGCAAATATGGTGGTGGAGTACAACTTTTTGGTGGTACATCAGCAATTAGTAAACTTTTTCAGGAATGGTTTATTCGCCACTACATTGACGGAACGCTGGTTCAGGCAGAAGGGCAGAATGGCGTTTATCTGATCAAGAACGGAAAGAAATATCCTTTCCGGAATAAAACCACCCTGCTCGCTAATTATGATCCGAATAAGATTATCATTATCAGCCCGAATGAACTGGATGCATATGAGCTGGGGCCGGATATCAGATTCCCGGACAATGTTCTGATCCAGTCTCCAAAGGGAACAGTTTATATCATTATTGACGGCGTGAAACGCGGAATGTCTTCCAGGGAAGTATTTTCCTATCTTGGTTTTAATCCGGAAGAAGTAATTCCGGCCAGTTGGAGCGAGGTTAATTCCGTACCCGAAGGCGACCCGATCACTACCGACACACTGTTCCCGACCGGAATTCTCCTGCAGTCCAGGCAAACAGGCGGTGTCGGCTATGTGGAAAACGGGATCTGGCACCCGATTATGTCCAAGCAAATTCTGCAGTCACGCTATCGAAACAGAATCCTCACACCGGTTGACCAGTCCGAGCTGGAAAAATATCCCAAGGGTGATTATGTAAAGTTCAGGGACGGTGAACTGGTGACATCTGATCAAACGGGCATTGTTTACGTAATTTCCAATGGTGAAAAGCGACCGTTTAAGAACGCTGACGCTTTTGTCTCGCTCGGTTATAAATGGGATAACATTATCCACACAAATCAGAAGTCGCTGGACATTCATCCTACAGGGACTACAATTAAGGTACAATAAATAACTAAGCCTTAAGTTATGTCGCTTATCTTCAGCGCCATTACTCCCCATCCACCACTACTCATCCCGAATGTCGGGAGGGAGAATTTGGAACGTGTAAAAAAATCGGAGCAGGCTTTGACTAGCTTGGCCAACGATTTATACGCATCCAAACCGGATACAGTGATTATTATTTCTCCCCACGCTCCGATCTCTGAAGATACGTTTTTTATCAATGCCTGTGAAAAGTTCAACTGCGATTTTGAGGATTTCGGTGATTTTGAAACATCCTTCAATTTCAGGCCGGATCTGGAACTTTCCGCTAATATAAAGATGCGCACCCAGGATGAAGATATTCCGCTTAATTTAATTTGCGAATCTAAACTGGATCATGGAAGCGCGGTGCCGCTTTTCTATCTGATGAAAAACCTGAAAGATGTGCCGATTGTGCCGATCAGTTTTAGCTTCCTAAATATCAAAACACATTATGAATTCGGGAAAGTTCTGCAGAGAGAAATCATGAAAACCAATAAACGGATCGCGGTCATTGCTTCCGGTGACCTTTCACACGCCATTACTCCCGAGGCACCGGCCGGTTTCAGTGAAAAAGGAAAGGAATTTGATGAAATGATTGTTGAAATGCTGAAAAATAAGCAGGAGCAAAATATTGTAAAAATGGATTCCAAATTTGTGGAAGAAGCGGCCGAGTGCGGATACCGTTCCATAGTTATACTAATGGGAATTTTAAAAGGTATTAATTACCGCACAAACGTTTTGGCTTATGAGCATCCGTTCGGCGTCGGCTACCTGACCTGCAATTTTTCACTGGAATAAACCAAATAAAAAAGAGCTTAGCAACTAAACTCTTTTTTATTTTTCTTCCGGTTTTTTTCCCACCAGTTTAAAAAAGTATTTCCACTTTTCCCCTTCATCCGCCAGTTCTTTCGTATCAGATACGCATTTCTGGATAAAGTATTTATCATGGTCCCGGCATGCTTTGAATACGGAGTTCCTTTTGAAACTTGGAATACGCAGTTCTTCAATCACACGCAAAGCCAGATCCTGCCACTCAAAAGCGGGCGGTTTCTTGCCGGGGGTTTTTTTCTTGAATATCTCCCCGATATTTTCCATCTCGGATTTTCTCAGCGGTGGACGATTCATTTATTTAATTTAGATTATTTAAATATTCTATTGTAATTTCCGACAAGGAAATAACCAAATTATTTGTTGGAAAATCCGAATTCATATTCTTTACTAACCCGATTGATTTCATACCCGCAGCATTTGCTGCTTGAATACCACTTCTTCCGTCTTCAATTACGACACACTCACCTGGTTCAGCATCAATCTTCTTTGCCGCAAGTAAAAATATTTGGGGATCAGGCTTTCCTTTCAGTACCATTTCACCCGTAACAACTGCTCCAAAGTAATTCCGTATGCCTAGCTTATCTAAAACTGACAATGCGTAATTCGTATTTGAAGCTGAGGCAACTGCGAGTTTAGTTTTCGCTTTATCTAACATTTTTATCAGCGAGATAGCACCCGGAATTTCATCAACACGCGATTTTGACAGCTTTTCCATCATATCCCATTTCTCTTTCATTAATTCAGCCAAATCAAACTTACTGCCATTTCTATTTAAAAGTTCACTAATAAATTCAGTCGTTTTAACTCCGGCATATTTTTCTGTGATTTCGTCTGGTGTTATTGGTATTCCAAAACGATTAAGAATTTCGCTTTCAATTTTAGCATGCAATTTCTGCGTGTCAGAGATCACCCCATCCATGTCAAATATTACTGCTTCAATCATATATTATCAATCTGTTTCAATAATTATCAACTTAATTATAATACACAATATACTATTTATAAAGCGTTAAATTCTTTACAACTTTTTCCACCGCCCATGTTTGGTTTTTATGATAGAGTTTTTTTATCGCATCCGCTGGCGTTAACCATACTACTTTATGATCCGGTTCTGTGGGCAGGCTGACCTCTCTGATCATTTTCGCTAAATAAAAATACCCGTCATTATTGCAATAATCGTTTTTTGTTGTTGAATAGTGATAGGCAGCGCTATTGCCGATATACTTTCCGACCTCAATCTCCCAGCCCATTTCTTCTTTTGCCTCACGATGCAAACACTCATTATGGCTTTCATTACCATCTAATCCTCCCCCGGGCAAAAAATATCCCGTCTTAGTCTGAATTACTGCCAAATTATTTTCATCATCAAAAATCAGCGCATATATGCCGATGCGTGTTCTATACTTTTGACCAGCAACCTTTTCGCCAAACACGATTTTGTCTTTTGTCATAATTTATTTAAAACCGATCCTATTTAACCGATTTCAAGAAATTATTTATTTCTGCTTATTGATCCGTAACCGCACATTTTTTGGTGTGATTTCCAGATATTCGTCTTCTTTGATTATTTCCAGTCCGCGTTCTAGCGTCAGCTCCATTGGCGGCGCGAGATTCAGCGCATCGTCAGCGGCAGCCGCACGCATATTAGTCAGGTGTTTTCCCTTGATTGGATTGACATCCATATTGTAACCTTTCGCGGCACTGCCGATAATCATTCCTTCGTACACATCCACACCTGGTCCGATATACAGTGTGCCACGCTCCTGCAGATTGGAAAGAGAAAATCCGAGTGCTTTGCCGGTCGCCATGGAGATCATGGAACCGAAACTGTGTTTTTCTATTCCTTCAACATACGGTTTAAATCCTGTGATGCGCGAACTGATTATGCCCTCGCCCTTAGTATCAATTACAAATTCATTCCGGTATCCGAGATAACCTCTGGTCGGAATTTCAAAAATTATTCTGATATGACTGAGCTCCGGGCGCATTTCCAGCATATTCGCTTTTCTTTTGGAAAGTTTTTCAATCACCACGCCGGAGTAATCCACAGGTACATCCACGGTTATTTCTTCAAATGGCTCGCATTTTACTCCGTCAATTTCCTTGATAATAACCTGCGGCTGGGAAACCTGAAGTTCATACCCTTCTCTGCGCATGTTTTCCAGCAGTATCGCGATATGCAATTCACCCCTGCCGAAAACTTTGTAATGATCGGTTGATGAAAAGTCAATCTTCAAACCCACATTTATTTCCAGTTCCTTCTGCAATCTTTCCTTAATTTGTCTGGTAGTCACAAATTTGCCGTCTTTGCCGGCGAATGGAGAATTGTTCGCCAGAAAATCCAAAGAAATAGTCGGCTCATCCACTTTTATAGCCGGCAGTGCTTCACTACCCTCATTTGCACAAATTGTTTCCCCGATAAAAATATCAGGAATTCCTGCAATCATAACTATATCACCAGCAGTTGCTTCAGAGACTTCTTTCTTTTTTAAACCTTCAAAAGTATAAATCTTGGTGACTTTATTTGAGTTGGTATCACCGTTGATTTTTTTTATAAATATATTATCACCCACCTTCAACTTACCGGTATAAATGCGTGAGACAGCCATGCGACCTAAAAAATTATCGTATCCCAGATTAAACACCTGGGCTGTCAGTTCTTTATCTTCAAAAACTTCGGAAGATGCGGGTGGTACCTCACGCAAAATAAGATCCAGTAACGGGGTTAAATCTTTCGCTTCATCCTCCATTTTCAGCTTTGCCAAACCTTCCCTGCCGATTGTGTATATCACAGGAAAATCCAGCTGTTCATCAGATGCGCCGAGATTCATAAATAATTCAAAAACCGCATCGTGCGCCCAGTCCGGACGTGCGGCGGGTTTATCAATTTTATTTAAAACCACGATCGGTTTCAATCCCAATTCCAGGGATTTCCTCAGAACAAACGTGGTTTGAGGCATTGGACCTTCCTGGGCATCTACAACCAGCAAAACCGAGTCAATTGACCGTAATACCCGCTCCACTTCGGAACCGAAATCGGCATGTCCCGGTGTATCTACTATATTAATTTTAGTATCTTTATAAAAAACGGATGTGTTTTTGGAATAAATAGTGATGCCTCTCTCCAGCTCCAGATCATTACTGTCCATACTCACCCCTTCTTCCACCATATTACATTGGCGCATCAAAGCATCCGTCAAAGCGGTTTTGCCGTGGTCAACATGTGCAATAATTGCGATATTTCTTATTTCCATATTTTACTAAAAAAAGTCGCGCAAATTGCGACTAAACTTGATTAACGTGTACAGTATGCCTGACAATAATGTTTCTGTCAACTCCCCTAGGCAACTCGTCAGATTCCTGATAATAATTATTTTTCAATTTGAGCAGGTTCAGCATAGCATTTCTATTCCAGTAAATCTATATTCTGATGAATGACGACCGGCTCCATCGCTCTAATCTCGTCAGTGTAGCTCATATCCGGAATATCATTCCATAAATAAATCTTTTTATCTAAAACGTGCGCAAAACCCATCTCCAGAAAAGTATTACCACCGATGTAGTCTTTAATGCCATTTTTGGTCGGGTTAATAACCAGGATCACATCATCTTTCTTCATCCGCTCCCAGTTCCATCTGATCAAATCTTTAGAGATGGTGTACTCAGAAAAATTACCGGACCGTTTTAAATCCAATACTTCCTGAACACTAAATTTTCCGTCACGGATTTTTGTCACTGAATAGCACTGGGATACAATATGCCCCTTCTGCTCTAATCGCTTTTTTATCTCTATAGCCTCATTTGAAAAATCCAGACTGTGTATTAAGCCTATTTTCATAAATGTGTAATCAATTTATTTTGCGGTCCAGCCACCATCCACATAAATGACACTACCTGTTACATAGCTGGATTCATCCGATGCCAGGTAGACCGCGGCATTTGCAATATCTTCCACCTTTCCAACATAGCCAAGCGGCGTTGAGGATGTAATCAAATCATTAAACGCTTTCATTGCCAAAATATCCTTGGTCATATTTGTTTCAATGAATCCGGGCGCAATGGCGTTTACCCGGATATGATCCGGTGCCAAGTCCAGCGCACCGGCATGAGTTAACTGTACAACCCCGCCTTTCGCCGCGCAATACGCTATCGCTCCGCTGAAACCGACCTTCCCCAATATTGAACTTAAATTAATAATTGACCCTTTGATTGCTTTTTCCTTCATTGCGTTGGCAGCAGCCCTCATTCCGAACATTGTTCCTGAAAGATTAATACCGATCGTTTTTTCCCAGCTCTCATCCGTGACATCAATAATTCCGCCCAAACCGCCGATCCCGGCATTATTCACCATGATATCCAGCCGTCCGAAACGTTCAACCGTTTTTTCAACCAAATTTTTTACATCTGCTGATTTTGACACGTCACATTTAATAAACATTGCCATATCCCCGAACTGCTTCGTTAGAGCATCGTCACCATTAACATCTGTAAAGACAACCCTGGCACCTTCAGTAATAAATTTTTCGGCGATTGCTTTACCGATGCCGGAAGCTGACCCTGTTATTATTGCCACTTTATTCTGTAATCTCATATTGTTCATTTGTGTTATTAGTTATTTTGTCGCTTTTATTACCCAATTGCTATCACTGTCCAATTCCAGTTTCAAATTATTAAACCTGCCAAATAATTTGTATATTTCTTGTTGCGTAAAATAGCTGTGTGTTAAGCCTTTTTCTTTCCCAACCAACGGGATATACATCCCATGTGCGATTTCTTCGTGGTTGTTATCTGCAATCCATTTTTTATTGCTTTCAAAATCGGGTAGCGTAATAAAAATGTTTCCATTTTCGGCGATTGCGTCATAAATCCGATCAACTAGATTCTCTATTTCCGTTTTTGTACCGTGATGGATTGCCAATGTTGAGATTACTAAATCATATATACCGATTGGGATGTCATATTTGAACATATCGGCACATACAATGTTTGAATCGTCGCCCAATAATTCCTGGGTCAGCGCAACAGCGGTTCTACTGGAATCTATACCATCTGTTATAAATCCTGCGGTTTGCAATATTTTAAGATGCTTCCCCGTCCCACAGCCGATATCTAATGCATGTTTAATTTTAAAATCCGATTCATCTATCAGTTGTTTTAACGCTGGCAGATACCTGTCGGAAGGCGTTACCCATGGACTACTACTACTTTTCTTATTAGTAAATATTTTATCCCAGATTGTCATACCCTACTTATTCAATTCCATATTAATTCTATTAATGACCTGCTTATTTGAATTATAGCAAATGGCATTCAAACCCGCTTTTTTTGCCGCATCCACATTATCCTGATTATCGTCAATATACAATATTTCTTCCGGTTTTTGCTTAATCATACCGGCAATTAATATATATGCTTCTTTACTGTTTTTATTCAATTCAAGCCGGGAAGCGCTGAAGACTCCTTTAAAGACTTCACTTATCACAGGCTGCAAGACAGGAAGTTCCTGAACATATCCTTTGGTAAAAATATATATATCAACCCGCTTACAGACAGATTTGTAAAAATTGATTAAATCCTGATTTAGTCTAAAATATTGCCAAAAATCATATTTTCCATTAGCGGACAACTCTTTATGCAGCAGATTAAGCCCACCTGTATAAGTTTCATCATTCGGTAGCAAAACAACCCTGGAAAAATCACTGATAATTGCTTTGATCATAAATATATTTCAATTTTTCAATATTTTTCTGTTATTTTCTAATACCCTAAATTTTACAACCCTGCCAATTAATTTCAGAGGTAATGACTCATTGATTGGAAATTGGACTGCGCCTTTGGACGTCCTATATTCTGACAACTCTGATTTAAAAGCGGTAATTCCGCTTGGAGTGGGATAAAATCCAATGTGCATCGCATAAGCGGCGAAGTGCACCAGATTTTTACCATTTAATCTGAATGTCGGCATACCATAACTGATCGCTTCGCTGGACTCCGGAGCAGCAGTCTTAATAACACGCCTGAGCTCCTTTAAAACCATCTGAACATCTTTTGGAAATAACGATATGTATTCACTAATATTTATATATGAAGTTTTACTCATATCAATTAATAAATACTTCCTAATTATTTATCAATTTCCGTTCAACATTTTTATTTTTTACATGGCGGTAAATAACAAAGACCGAGCCAACTACCAACAGAACAGCTGTTACCATAGAAACTTCTTCAGAATAATTCCGTACCATTTCCCAATTTTTACCTAGTGCATAACCACAATAGGTCAATATGCTATTCCACATAGTTGCACCGATTACTGTGTATAAGCAAAACTTTTTAAAATTCATTTTTCCTATCCCCGCGGGGATGGAAATTAAGTGGCGTATTACCGGAACAAATCGGCAGATAAAAATTGTTTTGCTTCCGCTTTTTTGAAACCACTTCTCTGCTTTTTCCAGATCAGCAACATCCAGCAGAAGATATTTGCCAAGCTTCAACACTAATTTGTTACCCCCGTAGTATCCTAGGTAATAAGAAATTACGGAACCCAGCAAACTGCCCATGGAACTGAACAGTATTATCAGGCCGATGTTCATCTTGCCCTCTTCAGCCAAAAAACCGGCGAACGGCATCACTAACTCCGACGGTAACGGGAAGATCATGCTTTCCAAAGCCATTAGTATGACGATACCTGGATAACCCAGAAATTTGATTGTGTTAATTGCGAACTTACCGATATAACCCAGAATTTCCGATAAAAATCCCGCAGGCAATTTTACCCAGATTATTGCTAAAGCAGTCACAATAAATACAATAACCAAGGCAACTATAAATTTCTTTTTGTTATATTTCATTTAATAGCTGATAATTTTCAAATCACTTCCCAATATTATACTTGTGTTTCCACAAACAATCAATTTGCTTTTTACAATTTAATATTTTTCAGCATGTCTGCCGTCATTTTATCCAGATCATAATCATGCTTCCAATTCCAGTCTTTTCTGGCTGAACTGTCGTCAATTGACCGCGGCCAGGAATCAGCAATGTTTTGCCGTTCGTCTGGGTGATAAGTGCATTCAAATCCCGCTACTTGCCCGGCAACCGATTCCGCCAGTTCCTTCGCTGAAAAACTTATCGCTGCCAAGTTGTAGCTGGTTCTTATCTTAATATTTTCTTCCGGTGCTTCCATCAGCTCTATTGTGGCACGCACACCGTCCGGCATGTACATCATCGGCAATACCGTATCCTCACTGACAAAGCAATCGTACTTTTTATTTTTTAATGCTTCAAAATAAATGGCAACCGCGTAATCGGTCGTACCGCCGCCCGGGGGTGTTTTATAGCTGATCAGTCCTGGATATCTTAAACTACGAACGTCCAAGCCGAACTTTTTATGATAATACTGACACATCAACTCGCCGGCAACCTTGGTGACTCCATACATAGTAGTAGGCTCCAGAATAGTATGCTGTGGCGTGTTATCGCGGGGCGTAGTCGGCCCGAACGCGGCGATGGAGCTCGGCCAAAAAACTTGTTTAACTCCGCGGGTAATTGCAATGTCCAATACATTCTTTAAACCGTTCATATTTACATTCCAGGCAAGCTCGGGGTTTTTTTCTCCGGTGGCCGACAAAATTCCGACCAGATGAAAAATTGTATCCGGCTGATGTCTTTTCACCAGATCATCCAGCGCATTTTTGTCCGTAACATCCACACTCTCAAAAGGACCGCTGTCCGAATCACCTGATACGGGCTTGGAATGCCCCACGGCGACAACCTGCTCTTTGCCGTATTTTTTCCTTAATTCTTCCACTAACTCCGAGCCGATTTGTCCGGTTGCACCGGTGACTATTATTTTCTTCATGGTTTAATAAATAATGTTAATACTTTTTGTACTATTTAACTGATCCTCCAAGTTCAATCAGCAAATCGGAGAGTCCGGCTAATTTTTTTATTTTTTCACTTGGAAATATTTCTTCAAAAAACGGCTCAGTATGCGCCAGTGTTTCCTTCAGATTACGCTGTCCGCTGGCTGTTATTGCCACAAAACTTACCCGGGCATCGCCGACTGAAGCTTCTCTTTTGACTAACCCTATTTTCTCCATCGGTGCCAGGATTCTGGTTACTCCGGATGCAGTCAGCCCCATTTTTTCCGCCAAATCTATCCGGCGCATTTTACTGCCTTCAGCCTGATTCAGGTGAAACAGTATTACGAATTCATTAAATCCGATCCCGTCCAGTCCGCCGTTAAACCTGCGGCTGTTTTCGGTTATAATACGCGAGAGATTGATAAATAACTTTAAAGAAGGTTTGATTGATGTCATTTGGATTATTTAATATTTACTTAACATATCAAGTATATATCAATTAATATATTGAGTCAAATATTTTATTTTTTATTCAGATACATATTTATTCCATCCAGAATACCCGAAGTGAAAAGTTCCGTCGGATCATTTTCATCCAAATTAATCCATTTATATCCGTTGTGCTCCGAACTTAATTTTATGTCTCCGCTAATCATTCTTGCTTCAAAAAATATATACATAATGTGAATTTCTTTATTCTCACTTGTCATGCCAGCAGGTATCAGATGTCTGCCGATCGCAACAGGTCTTGGATTAATAGTTACATCAATGTCCCCAATTTCTTCTGCAACTTCCCGTCTGATAATCTGCTCATAAGGCACGGCAAATTCTGATTCGTCAATTCTACCGCCCGGCAGATCATACTTCCCCAAAAGACTTCCTTTCGGATCGGAACCCAATACTAAAACTTCATCCTTATTATTTTTCAGAATAAGTTTCAGTGATACGTGGTAATAATCTCTTCTGGGCATCTTAGTTGGGAAACTCGCTTATTAATTAAATCCATATAGAATTTACCTCCAATCCGAATATTAGTCAAAGCAGACACACCTGACAATGTTTGGTTAAGCGCGAAGCCTCCTATTTTTACTATCTCTGTACCAATACACAAAAATGGAAATAGTAAATACATACTGGATAATAAATTGTAGCAATTCAGGTTTTGCATACCAGCCCAATAACAAATTCAAGGGCAAGCCGATTATCCCCTCTTTATGATTCATTATCGTTTCAGAATAATCAAACGGCACGGATAATAGCAGATTTTCAGATTCAATATACCCGGCTGAATTTAACGCTGATAAACCTTCGTGAACCCCATATCCGCATAAATATCCTGCCTGAATTATTATGTATACAAGAGTAACTTTGAATAATGATGAGGTGTTTATGCTGACCAGTGAATGATAGATGACGAAAGCAACTACGCAGGAAATAAGCAATCCAACTACAATAGAGATATAATTGTATTTTCCCGCAAATGAAAATAATGCAATTTCTACCCCCTCTCTGGCGATCAGCATAAAGGACACGGTAAACAATCCGGACTTGGTCAAAGCAAGCGCTGTCTTTTGTTCAACATATTGTTTTATACCGCTGCCGTTGCGGATCATCCAAACGATGAACACCGACACAGTAACCACCGCAATCAAACTCGCTACACTTTCCCACAGTTTTCCGATTTCATTTTGCGGGTTGAATTGCATGCTGATTGAAACCAGTAAAAAACCGACACTCAGAGAAAATAAAACGGCCGCAATAGCTCCGTTAATTACGCTCCGATTCAGATGATGATTAGCAGTTTTTGATAAATATTTAAATACCAGAACGAGGATTAAAGATGCTTCCAGCCCTTCCCTGAAAGACATGATTATTCCCGGGAATAAATTACTCAAAATGCAAATTCTCTCAATTAAGATTTAGTGAACACTGCCCCTAGCAGGGCAGAGTGTCAGAATTGCCAACCAAACAGCGGTTGTAGAATTATAGCAGATCTAAAATCTACAAACAACCTAAATACAGTATCAACAAATAGTTGGTAACTGCATTCAAACTCCCTAACAACAACATTATTTGTACAGCGTGTGCTTAAAAAAATATATTTGAATATTTACACTGGGTTGAAGACTAACTATTGCATCTGCAGTAACAAGTCACTATAGGAAGCTGAAATCAAATCTTCTTTTGCAATATCAAATTCCTCAAGATAAAATTGACATTGTTCAAATAATTTATCCTTACCGATTGCGCCGTTATCATCAATAGCTTCAATTTCAATAAATGTTCCTAAGCCTTCAACTATGTCAATATGAAATTTAATATTATCTATAAAATATATTTCTCTTTTTTTATCTACTACTACCAAAACCCCTAACGCCTTGATTAGAATTTCTTTAAGAGGTGAATTTGGCTTAATTTCAAATATGGTAGCTTCGGATTTTTTTGGTCCTCCCTTATCTTCTCTATTGTAATGTATTAAACTGTTTTCAATATTACCCTCCCTCAATTTCATCCTACCATTTGATACATTAAAATATGTATCAATCTGATGATCAATTCCTTTATAAACAGCGCCATTTTCTTTAAGGAGCATTCTTATTGCTTCATGATTATTTGACCTTGCTTTGATTTCTATATTTAAATGATTCATTACTTATTTACCATTTTTCATTAATTCCTAGTATATTTGCATATTATACAAACATGCGCTAGTCTAATTATACTTACATGCTTCAATTTAAGCAAAATATAATACTAAATTATGCCGACACTTCCTGTAGTTACAGAACCAAACCCAATATTAAGAAAAAAAGCGGAAACTATCAATAATCCGCTATCTTCAGCTGTTCAGGAACTGATCCCAAAACTGACTGAAACCATGATTCAGGAGGACGGGATTGGTATCGCCGCTCCGCAGGTCGGTGAATCAATTCAAATGATTATTATCAACCAAAAAGACAGCCCAATGGTGATGATTAATCCCAGGATAATCACAAAATCAATCCGCACTGAAATAGCTGAAGAAGGATGTCTGAGCGTGCCCGGAATATTCGGCATGGTCAAACGTTCTAAAAAAGTTAAAGTGAATGCGATAGATGGTTTGGGTAAACCTTTTACAATCAAGGCCGAGGGTCTATTTGCCAGAGTAATACAGCATGAAATTGACCATTTAAATGGCATACTTTTTATAGACAAGATGGTGAAACAAACTCGGAACCCGGGGGACGATAATATTCTTTAGCTGTTTTGTACAATTTTTTCTATAAACTCTTCTTTTAATTTCCGATACACTCTGCCGTCGCCTTTAGCCGTTTTCACGGCTTGTTTTTTTATTTTTGAATATTCCATCACCGCTTCCGGATGATTTTTCAGGTAATCACGGAACAAAATAATCCGTCGCCATTCAACTCCCCCCATTTTCACAAGATGAATATGTACACGTCTGATTTTCTTCTTACTAACGTAATCTCTCCGAAAAAATATCCTACCCGGGACACTGGCAACAGCACGGTACTCATAGCCGATATTCTCCAGTTTCAATTTTACTTTATGCATGTCCTTTTGTTTAACACCAACAAGAATATCAACAATCCCCTTTCCTCCTAAACCACGGACGGACGTGCTTCCAATATGCTCCACAAGAGCTTTACTTCCTAATGCTTTTACAATTTTATTTTTTTCATAATTATAAAACCTATTGTAATCTGAGGTATATTTATTAAAAACGTATTTTTTCATTTCCATTGATCTTGTTTATTTACTTTTATTGATAGTTTTATAAACTGTGATGATAAAATATGGCAGAACCAACATAAACATATATTCTTCAATCGGCAGATTGCCAATTTTTATTCCGGTTAAACCAGATGCGCTGTAATCAAAATACCAATGGTGACTATAAACGGCAAAGCTGTCCCATGCAACTCCTACGATTAGTAAAATTAATACTGTGGAAATTCTTTGTTTCCATGAATTATATAAACCAATTTTGTTTTTCCATTGTAGAAAAACACTAAATATCAATATGAACGTTAATATGATTAGATAGTCCATAAATATGCTTTTATCAATGTAATCATATCACTTTTTTTGAAATGGATAAATATTTGTGGATAAAAAAAGAGCTCATTTTAGACGCTCTTACTTGCGGTACTTATTTGGTGAGTACCGGTGTAAACACCATGCACGATCAATCCTACCCCGACCAAGATACCGACGACAACGCAGATCCTCATGAGCAGTGGCATAGCGCGCCACTCGCCTCTCCAGTACGCAGCACATGCTGCTTCAAACGTCAGGACAGGCTGTTCTGACTCTGTCTTTGTGAGCGGTTCCGTCATGCGGTTCCCGTTCCCTTCTGTTGGACAGGCTAGTGTTTCGGGGCGAAGAAAATGAGCTTCAAAGAAGTATATCACCTCATTCCCCATTTGTCAATACTAGGAATTTCAGCTGTAAATTATCACACCGATGACAACCATAATATTGATGATAAATGACACTATATTCGTAAAAATAATCGGCTTCTTTTTATGTAACTTCCCATAAATAACCCAAAGGATTGAGTTAAACGCGTAGGTAATCCAGGCAATTAGTGAAACACCGTCCGCGTTCTTATTCAGCCAAATCTTTATTACCTGCGACGAAGTCAATATTGGAATTGCGATGCCCATAATATACATAACCCGATCAAGTAACTGAACTCTGTCTCGCGCTTTTTTATCCATATCCAAATAGTCTCAATTCTAGCGGTTAATGTTATATTTCTTGAATATTCTTACTACATAAGTCATACTGTAAACACAGTATATCATTATATCTGCAATTATGGTTAGTAAAAAAGACGAAGTAAATGACAGCAAATTCAGAGTGGCATTTTTCGGCACGCCGGATTTTGCCGTGCCGGCTTTACAGGCACTGCTCTCCATGCCGGAAATTTACGTGCTCGCCGCTGTTACCCAGCCCGATAAGCCGGCCGGAAGAAAACAGGAGCTGACGGCCCCGCCGATAAAAAAATTGGCGGAACAATATAATCTGCCGGTCTGCCAGCCGGAACGGATAAAATCGGTAAAATTTGAACAGTGCTTACGAAATGTCAATCTAGATCTCGCGATCGTTGTGGCTTACGGCAAAATCATTCCGGAAAAAGTTCTGGACATACCAAAATACGGCTGGTTGAATATTCACGGATCTTTGTTGCCGAAATACCGCGGTGCTTCGCCGATTCAGGCAGCAATCTTAAATGATGAAAAAGAGACAGGAATTACGCTGATGAAAATTGATGCCGGTTTGGACACGGGAGCCATAATTAATCAAAAAACCATTCCGATCATGAGTGGTGACAATTTTGAGTCACTGCATGACAAGCTTGCTCTGCTCGGAGCAGATATTTTAAAAAGTTCACTACTTGACTACTTAAACGGAAAACTGAAGCCGGTACCGCAGGACGATTTGAAAGCGACTAAAACGCTGATTATAAAAAAAGAAGACGGAAAAATTGATTGGTCAAAAGATGCGTCCGTAATTGCCAGACACATTAGGGCATATAATCCGTGGCCGGGTTCTTTTTGCAAGTATTACAATAAGACCCTGAAAATACACTCTGCGGAAATAGCTGACGCAAAAGTTCAACTGAGTCCTGGTAAAATTTCATATATTGATAATTCCCTTGTAATCGGCTGCGGAAAGGGTAATTTGAAAGTAACTGAACTTCAATTGGAAGGTAAAAGATTGCAAACAGCCAATGAATTTATTAATGGTATTCCAGATTTTAGAAATGCTCAGCTTGCTTAACCAAGCACAAGCTAAATAAAAAAATTGGCTCCTGCCAAGAACCCCACGCCTCATCCATTATAAATGTGTAGAGCAATCTCTACAGCTACATTCATTAGAAATGCCGTCCTTGAATTAATTTCTTTTTTTTATTTCCCCTAATTCCTGACCCCTAACTCCTATACCCTATTTCCTAATTTTCTCCGTCACATTAAATCCCATGTATTTACCCAGCATCAGCCGGGTCTGAGCATCAATCGCTGGAATTGATCCGAAAAAGATCATTGTTACCGGAAAGAGTACCCATTGTAACAGCATTTCAACAAATTTAATCTTATGTTTTTGCTCGGGCCTTTTAGGCAGCAATGTCGTACTGAAAACTGCCATCAAAATCAGGCCGATCATTGCCGCGCTCATCAGCCACTCCAATACATAAGGCGCGGTTTGTGCGGCGATTGATGAAGACTCCTGGTATCTGGCAACCGCAAGCGGTAGTCTACCTAAGATAAATATCAAAATCGGAGCTGTGGCCCAGGAATAATGTCCCTCCGCCATGTTCCACACGTAGTGAAATTTTTGTCGCCATTTAATTTTCTTATTTTTTTTGAAAAACCAAAGCATATACGGAAAATGCTCAATACCGTATGCCCAGCGCCTTTGCTGTTTATATTGATTTTTTAAACTTTGCCACAGGGTGCTGCCCATAACCGTATCCATGGAAACCGGTATGTACATAGGCGTCACAGTATAATCTCCGTCATATTCCAGAAAACACTGCAGAAATATTCTGGAATCCTCAGTGACAATATCGTTCTGCCAGAAATCAATATCCACCAGTGCGCGGAAACTCATACTGTGTGATGAAAATGTAAATAATCTTTCCGGCCGTAACTGTTCGGTCATCAACCAGAATGTCGTGCCATTTGCCACCACCCGCATCAGTGCCGGCGAATCCCAGATATTATTATTGAACAGAGGCACGGGCTGGAAACTGGTTTTGGTCGGATTCGGATGGTTAAGATACATGTTCGTCAAATACGCAAAATATTCGCTGTGCACGCATGTATCAACATCAAACGAGGATACGATAACGTTTTCGTACGGAATATTTTGGCTGTCAATATATTCCTTTGTTTTTCTACCAGCCCAGGCGATATTTGAACCTTTCCCGGGCATTTCTCCCGGAATATTCGCCGGGTGTTCCACCACCAGCAGTTTATGAAACTTATCACCGAATTCTCTTTGCATAATTTCCGCAATACCGCTCGCTCTTTCCCTATCCCGCTCCTCAATCGCAAACGTAACAATAAATTTGTCCTTCGGATAATTGGAATTTACTAAGCTCTGGAATGTTGATCTTATTACTTCAATCGGCTCTTTATATGTCGGCAACATAATAAAATGATACATGTCCTGCCAACGGGAATTTTTCCTGCATTCTTCCAACCAATTTACCTTGATCGCTCTTTTGAAACGGCGATACGAGATGATCATATACAACTGTAAATACAGTATGCGCATCAGCCACAGTAGATCAAAGACAATAATAAAATATATCACCCAGATCGGCTGGAAAAATGACAGTGAAATTGCGGCAATAAAAGTAGTCCAGGTCAGCGCACCCGGGATTATTTCCAGAATTCTATATTTACGATAATCAGACAGTTTATTAAACATATAGTTTTTGGCATTTAGGACAAAAGGTTGTACCGCGGTTACTCACTTTGGTCCTGGACAGTTTAGTGTCACAGCGGAAACAATTTTGTCCGCTACGCTTATATACTTTTCTCACGTTCTGGTAATTACCTTTTCTACCGAGCGCATCACGGTAATCTGATATGGATGTACCACGATACTTTACCGCCTTTTTCAGTATTTTAACAATAGCTGAATGGATGGCTTTGCTTTGTCTTACATTCAGACTGTCCGTTTTCTGTTTAGGATTGATCTTCGCTTCCCATAAAATCTCATCTGCATATATATTCCCGATTCCTGATACAAAATGCTGATCCAGTAAAATAGATTTAATAAAACCTTTTTTATTTTGGAGCCTTGATTTAAATACACTGTATGTAAACTCACGACTCAGCGGTTCCGGACCGAGTTTTTTCAGCCGCGGCATATCATTCTCTTCACTTGTTTTAAAAAGCTTAATCTCGCCAAATCTCCTCACATCCGAAAAAGCCAGCTCTTTATTATCATCCAAATAAAAGCGGGTGCGTATAAACTGATTAAAGGAATCGTAAAATGGACTGTCTTTTCCCTCTTTATTCTTCCAGTCATGATCACGATAAAGCAAATGACCGGTCATTTTTAAATGAATAAGTAATGTTTGATTACCTGTCAGATCAATCAGAATATTTTTTGCCCGCCTTCTAACACCGGTCACTTTCCTGCCGACAATACCTTTCCTGACTTTCAAAACAGAAGGATGAAAGCTCTTCGGCCAATCAGTCCAAATCTTTTGAACAGTATGTCCTTTCAATTTTACATTTAAATCAGAAACAATTGTTTGTACTTCGGGCAGCTCCGGCATATTATATTATAATAGTTGATTGATAATACTTCTCCTGAAAATTTATCTGCTTCCTTATTTCATCAACGCTGTATTTATTATTGTCAGCAACCACTAGTTTAAATTCATCATCATCTTTTCTTTCCACAAACGCGATAACAACACCTACATATTCATTAACGGGATTGTTGACACCCACCACATAAGCATCAACCGGCTCTCCGTCTCCCGCCATTGTTCCGGGGATATATCCGTAATTTATTTTGTATTTGGATTCCGGAAAATCAGGATGGCACGAACCAATTGGCCGGTCAATAATTACTTTCACTTTTTTACCTAACCATTTTTTTGAGTCTTGATTCATTGGATTACAGCAATTATACCCTACCCAAGCCATAAAATAAAGAACCGAATTAACCAAAAAGACCCCGCGATTGCGGGATCCTTTTTCCTCCTTAGCAATTTCAAATTTATTAGAGAATTGCGTCTTTTGCTGCTTTGGCGACTCTGAACTTCAGCACTGTTTTGGCTTTGATCTGAATCTGTTCGCCCGTGGCTGGGTTTCGGCCCATGCGAGCTTCACGGTGCTTTTTGATCATCTTTCCCAAACCCGGGAGAGTGATTTCACCGCTTGATTTACATTCTTTGTAAACCAATTCGTTTAGGTTTTCCATGAAGGAAACAACCTCTTTTTTTTGAAGACCGGTTTTTTCAACCAGCGCTCCAATGAATTGAGACTTGGTCATTGATGCCATAGTATTCTCTTTTCTTACTTAATTAGTTATTCACATGTTAATGATTACATGCGTAGTATATACTATTTTGCAATATTTGCATAGATTCCCCTTTGTTTATAAGTATTTTTTACATACGAAGATATTCGGATCGCAATATTAATTTATAAAAAATGCATAATTATTGGCTAATATAAGCCATTTTCTATTACTAAATAAAATGTCGCAAAAGCAACAAACTAATCAGATAAAAACTATTATATCGCCTGATAAAATGGTATGATTGTTATTATGAAAAGACAATCCGGAATATTATTACACATCACATCACTGCCCAGTCCGTATGGCATTGGTGATTTGGGAGAAGAAGCATTTAGATTTATTGATTTCTTAAGCAAGTCCGGACAGAGTATTTGGCAAATTCTTCCATTAACCATACCGGACTCTATCGGTTCACCATACGCGTCTTCATCTGCGTTTGCCGGAAACTGGCTACTAATTAGTCCTGATGAATTATTAAAAGCCGGATTGCTGCACAAAAAGTCACTTCCCAAAACAAAGCGAGTCACAGCGATCAAATATTCAAAAGTATTCCAAGAGCGACGAAAACTCGTTGAAAAATCATATGAGTATTTCCGCAAACATGCTTCACGTGAACAGAGTAACAGCTTTAATCATTTTATCCAATATCATTCAAAATGGCTCAACGATTTCGGGCTGTTTATGGCGCTTAAAGATCACTTCAAGGGTGCGCGATGGTTTAATTGGCCTGAGGATATTGCCAACAGAGAAGAACAAGCCATCAAATACTGGCAAAAAAAACTTGATCGCCAAATAAAAGTATATCAATACGGACAATGGATATTTTTTTCTCAGTATGCGAAAATTAAAAAATACGCGAATAAAAAAGGTATCCGCATTTTTGGCGATATTCCATTCTTTATTATTCACGACAGTGTAAATGTTTGGGTTGATCGGGATTTGTTTTTGCTGGACGATAAATACCAACCCCTGGCCAAATCGGGTGTGCCACCGGATTATTTCAGCAAACGTGGACAGTTGTGGGGTGACCCGCAGTACAACTGGGAAAAAATGAAGAAAAATAATTTCCGTTGGTTTATCAGAAGAATAAAAAAAGCGGAAAACTTTTATGATGATGTTCGTTTAGACCATTTTAGAGGCTATTCAGCAGTATGGCATGTTGATCCAAAATCCAAAACATCTAAAAATGGCAAATGGGTCCCTGTACCCGGAATTGAAATCTTCAGAGAAGTAAAAAGCAAATTCAAAAATCTTTCTATCATTGCGGAAGATCTTGGATATATAACTCACGATGTAGTTGAATTGAAAAGGCATTATAAATTTCCGGGTATGCGCGTAATGCAGTTTGGTTTTAGTGGAAAACAGAATAATTTTCATCTACCCACGAATTTTTCAACCGATTGCGTCGCTTATACCGGCACTCATGATAACGACACAACCTATGGCTGGATTACGAAATCCGGTAAAACGTCGCAAAAGAAATTTGCGCTAAAATATGCGAAAACTGACAAAAAGCATTTTGCCTGGAAGCTTATTGAAATAGGTATGCGCTCAAGAGCCTGTTGGTTCGTCTTCCCTATTCAGGACGCTCTAAATCTCGGATCAGAGGCCCGCATGAACAAACCGTCAACCAAAAAGAAAAACTGGCAATGGCGTATGAAAAAAAACGCATTATCGGACGAATTGGCAATTAAGATAAACAATCTTACCAGATCTGCCAGAAGATAATAATTCTAAAAACGTTCCGGCTTGAAATAAGCGCCGGGGCGTTTTTGATTATTCCAGAATCAGATTTCCGACCATGCCCATTTGCCGGTGATTTTGTATACCGCAATAATATTCAAAAATTCCGGTTTTATCCGCTATAAACTCCACTTAATATTAATAATTAGCCGACCTTTTCCCATGTGGCATCATCGGCAACTTCATCAATGTCTACTTTTTTCTGGGGAATCAGGCACGAAACACATTCGGGAAATTTTTCGCCTTTTTCCAATTTTGACTTATAGCCGCACGGCATACATAAATATTCTCCCGTCTCCGGAGCTTTATCACCGGCGTAATAGTACTTTTTAATAGGCATACCTCCTCCTAATTGTTAAGAAGTAATATTTTCTCTGCCCCATTTAAGGGTTTTTGTCATCCAGATTAATTCTGTTAAAAAAGTATCAATTCTTACATCGTATGATTCATCTAAAACGTTACCATCATCGTCAAAAAGTGTATCAACCTTTGAGAAGTTCAAGTCAGTCTTAATCATTGATAATTGCAGGGCCTTCATAACAGATGCCAAACTTTCAACTGCCCTTGCCCCGCCAAAACCACCGTCTGAAACACTGCATAAGCCCACCGATTTATGCCGGTATTCCGGTAACAGCATATCCAGGGCCATTTTTAAACTACCCGGGAAACTGTGATTATACTCGGGTGATACAATAATCAAACCGTCCGCTTTTTCTACTAATTCTTTAAAATCAGAATTTTTTTTACCCAGACCGCGCCCTTCATTACCCGCAAAATTTAATTTTTTTACATCAATGATTTGCGTTACAATCCCCGGTTTCTCCCTGACTCTTTTTTCCAAATATTTCGCGACTTTTTCACTTTCGCGTCCTTCTCTGGTTGTACCAAGAATAATCGGCAAATATAGAGCATCTTCTGACATATAATTATAATTAATTATTAAATATATTGTTGTGGATCAATCCAATTATTCAGTTCTGCTTCTGTCTGGACATATCCTTTGATATTAATTTCAGTTCCTTTATGTATCCCGAAATGCAGATGCTTTCTTTCCCCGTCTGTTTCCGCGCTTTTGTCCGCACCCAGTAACCCTATTATATCCCCTTTTTTGATATTTGATCCAACTTCAAATTTTACACTAGCTATCATTAAATGACCGTAAATTACAGTAACTCTCTGACCATTCAAATCACATTCCTGGACAATCACTCCCCCATAACCGCTTGCGGTAGTTTTCATTCTAAGCGATCCGGTACAAAAAGACTTAACCTCCACATCACTGTTTAGTTCGTCAGCAAATACCTCAAAGTCAGCTCCGGTATGATATCCGGAAAATCTCTCCGGCTGTACCGGCGAATTAGTCTTCGTTATTTTAATACCGAATGGTTTTTTTATAATTCTTTCTTTTGGTTGATCCAAAGGACTCTGATAACCCTCATTACTTACCTGATTATTTAAATTTTGGTTTAAATCGGCATTTGCAATGTTTGTAATTTCGGAATTTACCAATACACTATTATTTAAAATTGTACTGTTACCAATGTTCTGGTTTTTCTTAATCTGTAAAAAAACAAACACACCAAAAAATATAAACATTATCAGCAAACCATAGAGAACCCTTTTGAATCCTTTACCCATTATCTTCTTATTAATATATTATTAAGTAAAACTCCCACCAAATAAATGGAGGGAGTTTTATCAATTCGGTTAGCAACCGCAATCAGGACCTGATGTCATTTTATTTACCTTTCATGTTTGCCTGCTTAAAATACAGGCTTAATTAATGAATATGTTGATCTAAATGATTATCCAGCATTTCAACCTGTTCTTTGTCACTGATCTCAAGCATATAGCAAACGCACTTGCCCATTTTATACTTAGTTACAATCCGGGAGCGCTCTAGCATACTTAGCTGGTGCGACACTGCGCTGATACTGATACCGAGCACAGCAGCGATATCTGAAACACAGATCTCTTCATAATGTTTTAATAACAGCAATATTTTTATCCTGGTCGGATCAGACAAAACATTGCATAGATCACTTTGGATTTTTATGTGTTTACCGTTTCTTTTCAGCCAATTCTGATTTTTTAATATTTGCTTTTGCGTTAACATACTACGTTTTATCATTTGCTCAAGTGTCTTAATGATATAGCAATTTGTTACCGCCTGTCAAGTCGGGTCACAACTCCTCATAAAGCCAATCTTGACAATAACGTACTTTTGTATTACTTTCTTTGTATGTTGATCTTTGAAACAACGATGTAGGTGGGAGGACCGCCGTACCAAAAAGCAAGCAGTAATGCTACCCGCTGGGTGACATTGACTGACGGGATTCGTCTCGTCCGTGGGCAGATGTTGCCCTCTGGGATGCTAAAGTGCGCGTCCTCCCACCCCACTTTCTTCTACAAATTGCTTTGTGCGGACGCTTAAGTCCGTTTGTGATAGTCACCCCACAACCCGATCCTACAGGGAGGTACGCCAAATGTACTCGTGGAGTTACGCACGCCACGGGTTCGGTTGACCTGCGATCTTCTCCGTCTGAGTAGTCAATGCCCACGACTCAAAATGAGGAGATCTCGCATGTGCGACAAGACCCAATGGAACGCGGGGCACGTCCTCGTCGTCCAGACCGTGTTCCCGACCGACAGCGAATCCCCCGGCGGTTTCTCGCGCAGCGTCATGTTGTGCACCTGTGGGAGCTGCCTGAGCTCCAACAACCCGATGACGCCCGCAGGGCCCCTGCACAGCTACCTGAAACGGTGCTTTGAGCAGGACGCTGCTGATGCGGTGGCGGGGGGCCTTGAGCCGCCCGTCAACCTCCTGAGCATGCCGAAGCTTGACCCGCGCACCGGCGCCGAGAAGCCGACCAAGAAGCAGGCAGCCATGCTGATCAAGCAGATCGGTCCGGACGCCTTCGCTTCCGACATCGTCGCGGCCTACGCCTAGCGTAGGAGAAGAAGTACATCGTTGAAGGACATCGGGCGAATCCACTGGATTCGCCCATTTTTTTATTATGAATATTGACAGAAGAAGTGGAATACAATACCATTGTTAACGCCCGCTGATTGTAAGACATCCTTCATGGAGGAGGTGGACATGTCCCAAAGTCGGCTGGTGATGTTCTTAATGCTCTTTCTCGGACTGACTCTCTCTCCCCTGTTTCTTGTCGTTGCGGCGGTTATGTTCCTTGCTCCCTCGGAGCCGAAGCTCATCCCCCGGGATGATGAAGGGAGACGTTGCTGTCCCGTCTGCCACTCCAGACACTATCTCATCTTCCCGACTCGGCAGAAGAGCTACTTCGGCCATTCCTGGATTTCAGCATTTTGCAGAAACCAAATGGAATACCGCTACCAGGACTGCACAATGAGCTGGAAAGAATCCGGGGACGGCTAAACCGCGTTGATGTTCTATCAGCGCTTTTTTTATATATTTATTTGACGTTACTATCTGAAGATTTTAGACAGAAACCAGTTTACAATAGCCAGTACAATACCAAACAGCAATGCCCACCAAAAGCTTGCTATGGAAAATCCCGGAACAATTAACGCCATCAGCATAACCAATAATGCGTTAATCACCAGCGTAAACAAGCCAAGCGTCAGAATATTGATCGGCAGAGTAAAAATTACTAAAACAGGTTTGATAAATATATTAATCAGACCCAATACCAACGCCCCGACAAAAGCGACAAAAAAACCATCAACCGCTACGCCCGGTAGCAGATAGGCTGTGATCAGGATTGCGACCGTTGAAATTAGCCATTTAATAAGGATTTTCATATTGTTTTATTTAATGATTATGAAATCTTAGCTCTCTCTCCATCAACCCAAAATAGTTGTTCATTATTAACAAAAGTAGGTATAATTAATGTACAAATATATTTTAGCACAATTCGCATAAAATACTCTATATTGCTGAAATACGACATATATTCGTGTTGAAACGGGTTAAGTGAAATTCTAAATCTATTTTACATATGACAAACCATTACGAACAACAATTACAATTTGCTGCCCGTCGTGAGCAAGAGTCACTATTTACTGACGAGAATTGGATGGTACGCGTCAACAACGAGCTCCATAGTACGTACTTACCACTAGATAAGGATAAAGAAACACTAAGACCAGAATATCATGCTAAATTACTGGAAGATGCAGAGGCGTATTACCTGAACATTGGTGACGATTTCAATACATTTCGTCTACGATTGAAAAGAGGAAATTTACGGGAAGCTGAACAACTAGCGCAAGTATTTTTATCTAAAACAGAAGAACCTAATTTTTTCGCCCATTACACTTCACACCCAGAGGCAATGGACGATGCAAACATTCTTGAATTAAAAAAAACATACGTTTTGAGTGATTTAGCGAGATATAAGAAAGATGAAGAGTTACAAAAACAAGCTGCTGCAAGATTCATTACTTACGCGGAAAATCAATCGCAACGTGATGAACTATCTGGCTACGAGGCATCAGCTCTCGGATTCTGGCAGGCACGAAGTCTTGTTACAGAAAACAAGCGAGCTGATATTTCAAATAATTGCATTGCCCAGTTTCGGAAAGCTGCTGAAGATAGAGCTAAAGTCGGGGATCGCTGGTGGGAAAGCATTGCACTGCGCCAAATAGGCAAAATCTCACCAGATCCAGCGGATAAGCAGGCAGCCTTACAAAGGTCAGAGGAACTGATTACGGAATATACGCAAATGGGCGATTACAAAAAAGCAGCCCTCTGGGCTCGCGATGTAAATGATCTCAATCCTTCAACAGAAAATGCTCAAAGAATGGAAGATTTGTGGAATGAAAACATAAGGAGAATGCAGGAAAGTGGTAATACGCGAGACATAGCTAAATCGCTCTGGTCTTTGTTCAAAAGGGTAAGAAAATACGATAGTGAAAAAGCTGAAGATTGCAGATTAAAGACAATAGAGTGGTATGAGAAACTCTTATCCGAGGAAAAGGCTAAAAAGCAACCGAGAGAAGACAGAATACGCGAGTGCTATTGGGTATTCAGTGAGCTCATTCAATAAATTCAGAACTTCACACAACACCGCGTATGCGGAGAGTTTAAATCATATAGAAACAATCGGAAAATAATAAATATAGTATAATTTATGACTAAAAAAATAGTTGGAATAATGGGTCCCGGTAGTAAAGCCACCATGAAGGACCTAAAAAACGCCTACAATATCGGAAAATTTTGTGCTGAAAATAACTGGGTTACTTTAACAGGTGGCAGAAACAAAGGAGTAATGAATGAAGCATTAAAAGGCGCGAAAAAGGGTAACGGCTTAACTATCGGAATATTGCCAACTGATGAAAAAAATAAATTTTCTAAATTCCTAGATATTGCAATCTGCACAAATATGAGATCTGGAAGAAATTATATAAATGTTTTGTCTAGTGATATAGTAGTAGCCTGTGGTATAGACCCTGGCACATCTTCAGAGATCAGTTTGGCAATAAAACCAAAAAAGAATGTAATTTTAGTAGGACTTAATAAAGAGGCAAAAGACTTTTATAAAAAACTAGCCCCTAAACAAGTTTATTGTGTAAAAAATTATATAGAAGCAAATAAAATATTAGCTGAAAAACTTGGGTGATTTTTTGTGTCATACATCACCCCCGACCTTGACGAAGCTGGCAAAAAACAACTTGCGGATGTTGTATTAGCTATGAGAAAAGATTTGTTAGGCAGAAAAACTAAATTAAAACATGATGATATAAAATATTTCATGTTACTTACGACAAATAGTAATATATTTTACTTCGTACAACACGCATTAGGAGAAATGCATAAACCAATTGAAAATTAAATAAATAGAATGAAAATTGTAATTTGCGGAAGTATGTCGTCAGCAGTTAAGATGTTAAACGCTGAGAAAGAATTACTTCAAAAAGGCCATAAAGTTGTATTACCAAAACATACAAAAGAATATGCAGAAATAGAATCGGAGGCGGACACATCACATGAATCAATCAAGGACAAAATTGAACAAGATCTAATACGAGACTATTTTGAAGAGATAAAAAACGCTGATGCAGTTTTGATTATTAATGTTGATAAATACGGTATTCAAAATTATATCGGTGGAAATGCTTTTCTGGAAATGGGTTTTGCATATGTTCTCAGTAAACCAATTTATATACTCAATCAAATTCCGGAAATATTTTATAAAGATGAGATTTTGGCAATGCAGCCGATTACACTTAACGGAAATTTATCTAAAATACATTTATAGTTAGCAAATTTTTACCATTTTCTTCTATTGTTATATAATAAGAAAACAATAAAAATCAAGCATCGCACCAGCCTTGGCGAGGCGGGCAACACCGGATATCACCACTACGGTCTAGAACCCTTGGGGGCCTTTTTCAAGGAATTTCAGAGAGTTTTTCAAGAGGTCACCCCGTCATACGACGGGGCAGGAAATGAGACAAAAGAGACAGTGCAGAGGGGTGTCTTATTCTTGACTCATTTAAATAACAGTAGCGTAATATTTACACGTTTAATTATCTCAAAAGGCACGAATTGATATTCGTGCCCATATGCTATCTATAAGAATTAGACAATTATAACAACTTAATTTGTAAAACAGATACAAGAGACACAATGTCTATTATAATTTTTCAACTAAATCATTAACTTCTTCGACATTAATTATGATTAGCTAAAAGATTATTGCGCAGCAGGATAATTGACACGACCCAGATCGCGCGTTAATGCCCACCATAAAGACGTCTTTGTAACCGATGGTAGCGATCCGGAAGTATCTTCAGGTATTGATAATACATCGTCCATTAATTGTCCTTGAATATACTGACCCGGCACAAAAAGAGAGACTGCGGTCGCTGCGCTGGGATTCGGGTGATTCAACACTGTTAACTGTCCGTTAGTACGCATAACGTCTCTAATCATTAAAACTCTTCCAATATATCCATCTGACTCGGTAAATGGATTACTATTTGGCGCGACTGCTGTATATGCATAAAAGCGAAATGAATTTGCAAAAGTCGGGCTAAGATAAAAATAAATGCCCAAGAGTACAAATGTAAAACCAACCAAAGTAAAAAAGGAACCGACAATTAAGGAAATCCTTTTCCAAAGACTCCCTTTTGATTTGATAATAAATATAATCAAAACAACCACTGCAATTAATATCAGCGGCATAATGACCGCCAAGCTTATGTAGTTTAAACCAAGGTTTGCTTGCATATGTTTTATAATAAAGATTTATATGTATATATTATATCATTTTATATAAAAGTATAATAGTATAAAAATGGCTCTGACAACGAATTCGTCGCCAGAGCCTTGAATGAAACAGGAGCGCTATACTACGGACAGCTGCCGATCCACGGGGTCGGACTGCCCGTGTAGTCGAATGCCAGGCAACCGAGATGCGTCGTACCACCACCGAGGGTCTTCGACGGCCAGGTGTTGGACTGAATGTTGATGTCATTCACCCATGCCTTGCCGATGTAACCGGAACCAGACGGAAGTCCCGAGACAGAGATCAGTCGTTGCCCGAGCGGGAGCGTGACCATCGTGTTCTGCCAACGGACTGTGCTCCCCTGGATGATCTGCACCGTGTACGTGAATGATGATGGACCTCTCACCGTCACCTGAGCAGTGCCGGCATGGGCGACGCTAACAGATCCGATGGACACCATCACGACGAGGACAAACAGCAGGATGACACTCTTGAAGATCTTCATGATCTTCCACCTTTCATGCGAGTTTGCCTATGCTGTAATGACCAATGAAGCTACGATGAACTCTTACCTCCTTTCTCAAATAGGAAACGAACGATGAATCATTCCTGGTGTAACCAAGAACGTTATTAAAAGTATGTATGAGTATCAAAATTATTGCAAGAATAAACTTGCGTTATGAAATCTCGGAATCCAAACTACTTTCTCTTTTTAGAGTGATGATTGAGTGTCCACCAACATCGAAATCAAGATTTTGATGTATTAATGCGTACAGTTTTTTTATAATATGACCATCTTAGACAAACCCAGACAATATGATTACCGATAATATCAGACAAAATAAATGCCCTTGGAATGAAGCAGAAATGTAAACACTCACAAATGTGCTGTAAAAAATATTTCAATTTGTGATTATTTCTGTGGGATTGAATATCTAGATAATGTTTTGTGTTGTTATCCCGAT
The DNA here is from genome assembly GCA_041666485.1 of Patescibacteria group bacterium. Taxonomy (GTDB): domain Bacteria; phylum Patescibacteriota; class Patescibacteriia; order UM-FILTER-42-10; family UM-FILTER-42-10; genus JAHJEX01. Next base: position 32,770 of record JBAYGW010000003.1, read on the forward strand.
AAAAATACTTTGCTAGATAATAAACAAAACAAATAATTTTATTCCTTAACGCTCGCTCTGGACGCCGGAATATCCTATTCTGTTAGCTGATTGCCGGATAAATTTCAGGCTATCGGGTTATTCTCCATCTTTTCACTTTCATCTTCAATCTCCCCCACCAACTCTTCCAATAGATCTTCCAGCGTGGCAATACCGACGGCTTTTTGTTGCTTGTCCACAACTACTGCAATGTGAACATGAGTTTTCTGAAAAATTTTGAACAGGTAATTTATTTTAAAATCCTCATCTACAATAATCGGTTTTTTTGCAACCTGTTCAATACGAGCGTTGCCTTTATTTTTTACAAGTTCTCTAGCAATATCTTTCACTAGTGCAATCCCCACGATGTCATGCTTGTCAGATTTATATACCGGAACACGCGAATAGCCACTGGTAATAATTTCACTCATCGCTTCTGAAATTGTTTTTTCACCTTGGAGCATAAAAACGTTTTTAAAAGGGACCATAATCTCTTTTGCTAAAGTATCGCTGAATATCAAAGCCTGGTTCATAATATATTGCTCGTGCGGTTGAATTACATTTCTTTCCACGCCAAACTGGATCATTTCCTTGATTTCTGTTTCCGTAATTAATTCTTGATCAGGGATTTTTACAATTCTGTGCATTAAATTTGTAATCCATTCCAAAAACCAGACAAACGGATAAATAATTAAACCGAAATAGTAAACCGGCCTGGAAATAAATAAAGCTATGGCACCGGCATTACGGTTGGCAAATGTCTTTGGCATAATTTCACCAAAGATTAAGATCAACAAAGTCAGAATGCCCGTTGCTAATCCGATCACACCTGATCCAAAATGTTCTGAGACAATAATTGCCGTCATGGAGGCCGCGGAGATGTTTGCGATGTTATTGCCGATTAAAACTATAATAATCATCCGGCGAGGTCTTTCCTTTAGTTTGCGTAAAATACGCGAGCCGCGCTTATTTTCTTTAAGATACGTACGCACCTTTAAATCTGTTACCGAAAGCAAAGCAACCTCGGCAGCGGAAAAATATCCGGAGATCAGCAACAGAACAAATAAGATTAAAATGTTGGTCCACATACTACTTTACTATATTTATGTTGAATTTTTTTAGTGCCCTGACTAAAGCATAGATGGGCAAACCGACAATGCTAAAGAAATCACCTTCCAACTTGCGGATCAGCACTGCACCATACCCCTGAACGGCAAATGCTCCCGCTTTATCTAAAGGTTCACGTGTTCCAATATACCAGTTTATTTCCTCTGATGATAGCTTTTTGATGGAGACTTTTGCGGTGCTATAATCAGAATATTTCCTTTTTGTTCTTGCGTCAACTATAGCAAATCCGGTGATTACATTCACACTCTTCCCGCTGATCATTTTTAACATTCTTCGGGTATCTTCCTTGTCTTTCGGCTTGCCTAATAGCTTATTACCCAAAACAACAAAAGTATCAGCGCCAATTACTATCCCCTCTGCATGTTTCTTTGCCACAGACTGGGCTTTGTTAAGCGCCAAAAACTTCGCCAGCCTCACAGGCGACAGATTTATTTTCATATCCTCCGGATATTCGCTGGCTTCCACAGAAAATTTTACTTTCAACATTTTCAGCAATTCTATTCTCCTGGGGGAGGTTGATGCCAAAATTATTTTTTGCATTTCAGAATTATAATCATCTTATCATCAATTTTTTTACTAAATATAACGGCAATGTCGCGATCAGCGCAAGCATTTCCATTAATGCTCCCAGTGACACAACGGGCCCCATATATTTGTTCTGTAGCATATTCAGTGTATTTTTGCCTACATCATAGTATATCATCAAACCACCTAAAATTATTAAAAACAAAATTCCCCAAATTGCATTTTTGATATCAACACTGCTCGGTGCAATAGAGGCGGAAATCCCCGTCGCAAGATATAAAAACAGCCAGAACTTCCAGTCAGAAGCAAACTCGCGAAAAAAATCAAGAGCGCTTTGAAAAAGACCATTAATATTTTGTAGAAATGTGACGGAAAAATCAACACTCGGCAAAGTATTGTGATAACCGAAAAGCACAAAAAGTCCCCAGAGCGACAGTGAGCACCCGATGAGCGGAGCCAATCCGATCAGTGGTTTGCCGATTATCGGTATTCTTGGCTGACCGTGTTCCACCTCTCCCCCCTCCGGCGCAAAAAAACGGATCCTCATTATCTTTGCCCGCATCAGTACACACGCTATTGCGTGGCTAAGCTCATGGATAATGATTCCCGGCGTGATAAACCACCGATAACCATGGCGGGGGAAAATTCTGCTCCACAAAAAATCTAACAAAAAACTGAAAATAATCAGCAGGACAAACCACGTCAGAAATGCCAGATAGTTTGCCATATGATATTCAGCTAATAATTATTGTCCGATGTATGAACTTTGGACTCTAAAAGTGCTCGTGCTGGTTGCTCCGGCCGATTCAAAATATTCACCCGACTTATTCACAAGTTTAATTCTTAGAATATAGTTACCCTCATCAACAGTCCTGACCATCTGGCTGCCGCCTTTACTCAGAACGTTGTACGAACCGGGCACGATTATTATCGTTTCACCATTTTTTATCAATTCCAGGTCAATTCTCTGCACCGCCTGTGTTTCTCCGGACAGCACATATTGAGCAACCAACGGACCGGGATTCATTACGGCATTATTTGCCGGGGATAATATTTGTACTGATGGCTCCTCGTCAATTGTAATTTCTGCCTCAACATTTGAGTTACTATTATTTTCTTCCCTAAAATAATTATTTTGCGCAAGCCATGTCCAAATCAAAATTACTGCAGATAATAAGGCAATTACAATTACTAATTTTTTGTTGTTCATTATGACAGTCCTAATTCATCTTTAGCACTTTCCTTTACCATATCCGGTGTCCAGGGCGGATCCCAGACTAGGTACACCTTTGCACTTTTTATGCCCGGGAGCTTTTCTAGAACTTCCTGCGCCTGTCTGGTAATCGGACCTGCAAGCGGGCACCCCGGGAAAGTCAGTGTCATTTTTAGGGTCACAGCATTATTGCGTACCGATAAGCTATATATCAGACCGAGATCAACAATATTGATTCCTAATTCCGGATCCATTACTTCCCTTAATGCATTCTCAGCTGATTTCTTTGTAATTTTGTCCTGAAGCTTTATTTGTGGCTTTTTTTTATTCATAACGCAGAGCGTCAATCGGATTTTTTCTTGCGGCTTTTGATGCCGGCATTATTCCAAATACTATTCCAACAATGACAGATACGCCAAATGCTAATGCTAGTGAAAAAACAGTTATTAGCGCCGGAATGCCGTAGTATTTGGTAATCAATTGAGTCACTACGTACGCCAGACCAACTCCTATGAATCCGCCCAGTAAACTCAAGACGCTTGATTCAATTAAGAATTGGAATAAAATATTTGAGCCGGACGCTCCCAACGCTTTTCTGATTCCAATTTCTCTTGTTCTCTCTGTTACAGACACCAGCATGATGTTCATAATTCCAATTCCACCAACAATTAATGATATTGCGGCTATTCCGACGATTGCATTTGTTAATATTCCAAAAAAATCATCAAAGAGATCCAGCATATCGTCAGTTGTTAATACAGAAAAATCTTTAATTCCCTTATGCCGCTCCAACATTAAACTGTTGACTGTTTCAACACCAGGAGCGACCGCTTCGGTTGAATTGAAATTAATCATTATTCTAAAAATATTCAGTGCCTCAAGGGTGTCCTCAGCTGTACTGATTGGAATTGTGTATGCTTCATGCAGGTTCGGCATTTGACTCGTCATCATGTTACTATCGTCACCTCCGCCGCTTAGGAATCCTACATCAGTTTCCACAACTCCGATTACCTCAAATTCCTCTTCTAACACTTTTACTTTCTGCCCGACTGCTGAACCTTCAAAGTCACGTTTCGCAGCATCACGGCCAACCAGAATTACTTTCGCCTTGTTTTCAATATCTTCGGCAGAAATATACCTTCCTTCAATGGCTTTGATATCTACTATTTTGTTCATCTGATCATTTGTTGCTAAAACCATCGGAAGATACGGATTGCCTACTGGAGGGGTCACAGCACTTGGCACAATCATGAGCGGCGCAACTGCTTTCACATTTTCCACCTCGCTGATTGCATCCACATCCCCCATTGTTAATGCCGACATACTCATAAATGAAGCTGGATTCATTTCGCCATTAGTGATATCTCCCGCAATCACAGCCGCTAAATTTCCGCCTAACGAATCAACTGCACCGGTAAATTCTTGTTTTACCCCGTCTCCAATACTGACTAATGTTATTACGGAAAACACTCCAATAATTATGCCAAGCATAGTCAATACGGACCGCATACGATTTGCCCAGATTGCCGATAATGCAAAGCGGATACTTTCTAAAATGTTCATACATTTGCTCCTTCCAATTCGCCGTCCACGATTCTTATTGTTTTATTCGCCCACTTCGCTATCTCAGGATCGTGAGTCACTATTAATAATGTCGTCCCCCTCTGATTGGCCGCTTTCAGCAGTTCCATAATTTCCCTTCCTGTTTTAGTGTCTAAATTACCAGTCGGCTCGTCTGCTAAAATTATTTCCGGTTGATTGACTAATGCTCTGGCAATTGCCGCCCTTTGCGCTTCTCCGCCGGAAAGCTCATTCGGTTTATGGTGCATCCGCTCGGTAATTCCAACTGATTTTATGGCATCCAATACTTTTTGCTTCCTTTCGGCTCTTGGCTCCTTAGCATAAATCAGTGGAAGCTCAACATTCTTATAAACGGAATACCTCGGCAATAGGTTATAGCTCTGGAAAATGAATCCGATTTTTTTGCCGCGCATTTTTGGAAATTCTCGTTTGGCAATTTCTAAAATATTTTGTCCGTCCAGTTCATACAAACCGTCCGTCGGCCAGTCCAACAGGCCGATAATGTTCATCAGAGACGATTTACCAGATCCCGATGGACCCATAAATGCAACAAAATCCCCCTTTTCTATTTCAAGGGAAACATGTTTAATTACCGGAAGAAGCCTCTTTTTGCCTATCTGATACGACTTGTCAATTTTATCTAATTTAATTACTGATTTTGGCATTTATTTATTTCTTTTAGCTATCAAAAAAATAAAACTAATAAACAAAGTTACGAGTGTAATCAATTCGGCGAACATTATTGACACAGAACTGGTCTGCACAAAGAATATTCTTGAAATGTAGTATATTGCGCCAAAAACAATCAGATTCAGAATAACCAAAAATGCAAACTTCATAACTAGTGACATATGCCCTGCCGGAAGCATTCTTTCCGGATTACTCTCCTGTTTGTTCAATAACGGGGTTGGCTTATTTTTTTCGTTATTTTTTTCAGCCATTGAATTATTATTAATGTTTAGCCTTAATATTATAGCCTATTTGTTCAGCAATTTCAATAATCTCTCACCCACGGAATATGGAACAGTTCTATTTTTTGAAATATACCCCAGAGGCAGTCCCGGTATGCTCTTATTATGGAAATCGCTGCCGCCTGTAATCTGCAGATTATTGCGTTCCGCAAATTTCAGCAGATTTTTAATATCTTTTACATAATGATCGGAAGCATATGCTTCTATACCGTCTAATCCCATTTTTTTTAATGCTAGAAGATTTTTTGACCAAGTTCCTTTTACCGGCCACAGAGATAAATCCGGGGAATATCTTCTGCCTAACGGATGGGAAATAAACGCATATCCTCCCGCGTCATGAATAAGTTTGATCGCCTGTCCGGCGGAGAGATTCTTTTTTTCCGCATACGCGGCCGCGCTTTTAACCAAATATTTTGCAATAAATTGTGAACGGTCAGGTATAAATCCGAAATTTTTGATTAATATTTTATTATTCCTTTTATCAAATATTACTTGATCGGCAAGATGCGGACGACCGATAATTTTTTCCGCTCTGTTTCTCACTCCGATGTAGCTGACCGCGTAGCCCAGACGGTTCAGGTTTATAATCATCTTTTTAATGCGGGTCACTCGGCTATTAATATAAAACTGGCTTGCTCTCTTCATTGCGATGTGGTGATAATCAAATCCGTATCCCAACAAATGTAATTCTTCCCCTTTGAATGTGACTGTTATTTCAATTCCGGAAATAAATGGAAATCCGTATTGCTTAGCCTTTTTTTCAACATCATGCATGCCGATTGCAGAATCATGATCACAGACCACTAAAATTTTTACTCCAGATTTTTTTGCCATACGGAAAAGCTCTGATGGCGTCAATGATCCGTCAGAGTGGATAGAATGCACCTGTAGATCCACTAGTTTCTGTTTCCTTTTCATTATAATCATTATATCCCATTTTACAGAATAAATCCCGTTAAAAGCTTATGTGTGGTATTAAACTCCGCGTTCTCTATACCTTTGTGTATTCAGCCCGCAGCGAGATGCGAAGTATCCTGCTTCTAATGGAATAAAAAACCTGCCCAACACGTGAGTTGTGTTTAGACAGGGTCCTTTTGAAAAATGTGCAAACGCCCTCTAGTGCCAGAACATCCGGCGATCGGTAAAGAGCATCGCGATGCCCAGTTTGTCCGCGGACCTGATTGAATCCTGGTCGCGAATTGAACCGCCCTGCTGGACGATCGTCTTGACGCCGAACGTGTCCGCCAGGCGCACGCAGTCGTCAAACGGGAAGAAGCTGTCGGACACCAGCACAGCATGGTGCAGATCCATATTCTGCGCCTCCATGTTGTTCATGGCCTGCTCCAGAGCAAGCCGTGCCGACTTGATCCGGCTGGTCTGGCCGTTGCCGATGCCGATCGTCTGCCCGTTCCAGACCACGATGACCGAGTTGGACTTGACGTGCTTTGACACATTGCAGCCGAAACTGATATCCGACCAGTAGCGGTCCTTGACACCGAGCTTGGTGACGCACCGGAACGACCTGCAGTCAAACAGCTCGGTGTCCATCAGCTGGACCACCATGCCGCCGGTCACCGGCTTGAAGTTCAGCGTGCCGAACGGCATGCTGCAGGAAAGCTCCCCACCCAGTTTGAACAGCGGGGTCTCTGCCCTGGCGCGCTTCTTGGTGATGTGTTCCATCGCCTCCGGCGAAAAATCCAGCGCGACGATCGCGTCCACCTTCTGCACGCAGATGGTTTCAGCGACTTCCTCCGTCACCTGGAAGTTGAGTACCACCACCCCGCCGAAAGCCGATTCCGGATCGCACGCCAGTGCGTTCTGGAAAGCCTTCAGCGGACTGAAGCTGTCCATCGCCACTCCGCACGGCGTACCATGCTTGATGATCGCGACTGCGAATTCCGGGGACAGGTCGCGGACCGTCTCAATGCCGGCATTGATATCCAGCACAGTGGTGGCCGAGAGCGGCTTGCCCCAGATCTGCTTGGCGTTTGCCGCGGTGTAGCAGTTCAGACCCGGCAGTTCGTAGAACGCACCCGGCTGATGCGGATTCTCACCGTAGCGCAGATCACACTTCTTCTGCAGACGCTGAACCATCCGATCCGGGAAGCTGGGGAACTCAAGGCGTTCAGCCAGCCAGTCGGAGATCGTGGCGTCATACCACGCAGTGTGAAGAAACGCCTTGTAAGCCAGTTGCAGACGTTCCAGCGCGTTGAACCCGACATCTTCCGAAAGACACCGAATCACAAAGCCGTACTGCTCTGGTGAAGTGACCACCAGCACATGGCTGTGATTCTTCGCGGCCGCGCGGATCAGTGCCACGCCGCCGATATCAATCTGCTCAATCGCGTCCCGAAATGCCACGGTCCGATCAGCCACCGTCTCTTCAAACGGATACAGGTTGACCACGACCATGTCAAACGGGTAGATGCTGTGATCAAACAGCTCCTGCATGTGCGCGTCGCTGTCCTGATCCGCCAGGATCCCGCCGTGGATCTTCGGATGCAGAGTCTTCACCCTGCCACCCAGAATTTCCGGGAAACCGGTCACCTCCTCTACCGTTCGCACGGGAATTCCGGCTTCCACCAGGTGTCTGGACGTTCCGCCGGAAGATACAATCTCCCAGCCATGTTCAAACAGCACGGTGGCAAGCTCAACAATGCCGCGCTTGTCGGACACGCTGATCAGAGCGCGCTGATTTGCTCGCATTTCTGCTCCTTTCGTGGCAAACCGTGAAGCTTTCACCGCAAACAACCGTTTGGGAAACGGTTTTTTAACTTATCACTCCGACTGACGCAAGTCAAATCAAAAACGGGTGACTTTCACCCGCATTTAATTATGAATGAATATGTCCTATTTTGACCGAATCCATTTATCTAGACTGAACCGATTTTTATGGCTTAAAGTGACCAGGCCAGCCATAACCATAAACAGCAAATCTCTGACATATGTGCTCCAATCCAGAGCGCTTTCGGAATTGAAACACCCGCAGGCAATCAATCCGCCACGGTACAGGGTAATTAGGATGGCGATCATAAAACTAAAAAGCATCAGATTAATAATCGTCACGCTGAATCTCGTAAACAATCCTATAACAACCGCAAACCCGAATATCAGTTCAACCCAGGGCAACGCGTAGCCATACCATGTTTCCAGCGGATCGGGCAGAACATTATACTGCCGGACGGTTGCCATGAATTCATCCGGCGCCGGAATTTTTGACATAGCCGCCATTATAAATACCACGCCCAGTAATATCCGTAGGATCATAGTTGCATAATCATTCACAAATATTTTATTCATTCCAGCTACCACTTTTTGATACATTGACTTTTTTTGTAAGTTTGTTTCTTCCATTAATCCTGCTTTCTAGTGATGAATACTTAATTAATTTTATTGAGCCATTTGATTATGCCATTCGCCATTTGTTTTGAATCTCTATCCTGATGAAGCGTGTGCCCGGCATTTTTAATCACTATCCTATTCTTTATTTTAGTATTTAAATCATAATAAAATTTTCTATTCAATTTCAAAATCCGCGGATCCTCAGCTGAACCGTATATTTGTAATACTGGGCAGTTTATTTTCCTAACATGCATTGGCATATTATATTTTTTTGATTCATTATAAACTGCAACCCCTATTTTAACCTGCTTTTTTTGAATTCTGGAGTATTCAAAAGCCCAACCTTGTTTTAATAGCAAAGCAAAATTATCTCTCATTTCAAAAACAGCCAGCAAATCGTATGTTGGACTTTGCAGGATCAACCTACTAATGCGCCGATCACGACTTGCAATAATTACTGCGGCTGTACCGCCGATTGAATAACCGATAAGAATATATTGCTTTCTTTTTAAATGCTTTAAAACATATGAAACTACCAGCTTAATATCCTGAACGTATCCTCCAACAGTAAAATCAACCAGCTTTCCTTCGCTTTTTCCTGTACTGTTCGTCGCATCCAAACGAACTGTAGAATACCCTTCTTCTCTTAACTTGCGCGCTACTTTAACAACCTGCGGAGTTCCGCCGAATGACCGAAAACCGTGGCAAAGGATTACTAATGGTCCGGGAGACTTACCTCTCCATTCCAAAACGGCATAAATTGTTTTGCCTTTTTCATTCTTAATTCTGATTTCTTCTTTCACACTATGTCCTGTCCAAAATAATTTTTATATCCTCTGATGCCTTCGGTAAAAAACGCGATTGGAGATAATGGCAAGTGATTTCCTCATCCAGATCCTGGTTGATGGCACGATTACCCAGACGATGTACGCCGTCCACCACCAAATATATTTCTTTCTCCGGATAATATAGAACCAATATATCCCCCGCCGGCACGTCATCGTAATCATAAAAACTTTTGAAGTGGTCTTCATTAACCTTGGTCTGTGCCAGTGCATAAACATCCTTCAGCCTGACCGGTAAGTACTCATCATCTTTGCCCGCCTCTTCAAAAGCGTTAGTAATAATTCCGCACTTCTGGTATCGTGGCAAATAGTACTCCATAATGTCGGATACTTTCTTTTTTTCTGAAAATTCCCGCTTGCCGAAAAACAACCAGGTCTTTTTTATCCGTACACGGATGTCTTTGCTGTATTTTTCCAGAAAGTCTGACATGCAATAAGTATAGCAATTCCCCGGGTAAAAACAATTCTGGCTTAGATTTTAAAGACCATCTTTGTGTGTTATGCTAGAGGGGTGTAAGGGTGTAATAGCATTAATTTAAGTAAATCAGAGCAAAAAACCATGAATCTGGATAAGATCTATACAATACTGGCAGACCAGCCGAAATACCGGATAGAACAGGCTAACGAAGCCATTTTTAAACTACTCATAAACAATTGGGATGGGGCGACAAACTTCCCGAAGGAAATCAGAGAAAAACTGAACCGAGAGTGCCCGCTGGAAATAAAAGGTGAACTTTTTGCCTCCAAAGACAATAAAACCAGCAAAGCGCTGATTACACTGGAAGACGGCCAGCAGATTGAAACTGTTCTACTGATTCACAAAGACGGTCGGCATACAGTATGTGTTTCCACTCAAGCCGGTTGTCCGATGGGGTGCACTTTCTGTGCCACCGGAAAGCTAGGACTCAAAAGAAATCTGAAGGCGGAAGAAATATTGGCACAGGTACTTTTTTTCTCCAGGATTTTGAAACCGAAGAATGAACGCGTGTCCAACGTAGTTTTCATGGGTATGGGCGAACCGTTCCTGAATTATGACAATACACTTTCGGCAATCAACTATTTGAATAAAGACTTAGGTATCGGTGCCCGCCGTATCTCCATATCCACCTGCGGAGTAATCCCGGGGATAGAAAAATTAGCAAAAGAAAAATTACAGCTAAACCTTGCCGTATCGTTGCACGCGCCCAATCAGGAACTGCGTAATAAACTGATGCCGGTCAGCAAGCATGTTGCTTTAGAAAAACTGCTTTCAGCCGTGGACGACTATATTGCCAAAACCGGCAGACGGGTTATGTTTGAATATTTGATGATCAAGGGTGTAAATGATAAAATTGAGTACGCAAAGCAACTGGCCGTGCTGATGGATAAACCTCTTCACATGGTAAACCTGATCGCCTACAACCCTACGGACGTTTTCAAACCTTCGGACCGGAAAACAATAGAAGCATTCAAAGAAGTTTTGGAAAAAGCGGGTGTTACCGTTACCCAGCGCTACAGTTTCGGTCAGGATATCAACGCTGCCTGTGGACAGTTGGCTAATAAAAAGTAACTCAAGAGAATGATTAATATCTTGAATAAATATTTATTCACATGACTAATTCCATATTTTGTCTAAATTGGGTAAAATGTAACTATTGGAAAATATATATAATTAATTATCTAATAAAATGATTAAAGAACCAACTCCAGGATTGGAGCAATCAAGAGAATTAATAGAAGAACAAGGCCACAACACCAGTGTTCATTTTACATTTGTCCGTCATTCGCAGAAATCATCAGGTCAAGTTTTTGCAGAAGGTGGCAAGGGAATATCGCGATCAAGTATTTCCGAAGGAGGAAGACAGCGGGCAGAAGTTTATGGACGAGATCAAATGTCCAGTCGAAGAATAAATAAAGCTTATGCTACTAAAGTAGATAGAACAAAAGAAACATTAAATTATGCTTTTCAGGCAGCAGAAATAAATCCAGATATTCTACAAAAATCAGATAGCTCACAATCTTTCTTCTCACTGCCCGCTTTATCGGGCAGTACAGAATTTAATAGACGTTATGATGCTATTATGCTTCCCGAAAGACAAAAATTTATTGACGGGCATTATCCGGGGAGGCAATTTAGTGAACTGACGCCAGATGAGCAAGAGGTAGCCGCAGAATACGCCGAGGAACCGGCCCTAGAATGGTATCTTTCATATAATAATGAACGACCCGATGAAGAAACACCAAGCCCGCGTGAACAGGCCGCCTCTGTTGCCTTCAAACTAAATCGACTCGTTAATTTAACGGATTTCATGCCAAATGGCAAAGAATTGGACCTTGTCAGTTCAGGACATAAAACATCTACTGAAGCATTGCTAAAATATATTATAGAACGACAAGAAAATGGCGAAGTAGTAGTGGGATTTGAAAGCTTGGAACAAATAGGTGGAAGTTTAAAGATTCTAGATAGCTGGGATTTATATGTTCAAAATGATGAAGGTGGAGAAAAGCATATCATGATGGTGTTGAGACGGGAAAATGGTGAAACGCAGGAATATGGACTAAACAGTTCTATTCTAAATGAATTGGCAAAAGAATACATTGAGGCCAGCAGTTTGAAGCCTAAGAAAATAGACTCATTACAATAAAGCTATGGCAAAAATATTACTTACCGGCATAGGCGCCAGCCCAGGATATGTAGAAGGCACTGCACGACTATTTCATTCTGGCGATGAACTATTATCATTTCATGATGGTGATATTTTAGTAACTATAATAACCGATCCAACCATGGTGACCGCGATGGTAAAAGCATCGGCAATAATTACAGATATCGGTGGTATTACATCCCACCCCGCAATCCTGAGTCGTGAAATGGGTATACCTTGTATTGTTAATACGAAGGAGGCAACAAAGATAATAAGAGATGGCATGCATATTAGTGTTGATGGTCAAAAAGGAGAAATTTATGTCCTGGATTAATGAGTTTACAAAATCAGCATCAAGTTTGTTTAAAGGTCAGATACTAGCAGGTTTCCAACCGCTTGATTTTAGTCACTTTCTTCCACTTTGGTATGCTCTATGGATTACTAATATTGCGCATACAATTAAAATACTGGACTTAGAATCAAAACATTTTGATGAAATCAATGAAATACTTCCACCACCTTCCAACATGAGGGCAATTCTGGTAAAACTTATTCCCGCTTATTATGCTAATCCCACAAAAAATAAGAAGGATTACAACATAGTAGCAAATTTTTTTGCGCGAATGCTTAAAGAATGCTGCCCAAATGATCCATTTGCTCTTAAATCAAATACCATTCATACAAGCACGGAAATTATTTCCCTTGTATCCAATATAAACTGGAATAATGCCGATATTCAAAGTGCGCGAAAAGTTGGCCAACTTATCACTGCAACCGGGTCACTTGTTCATGGTTTATATAACGACCTTGTAACGGATCTCGGCTGGGAAGTATATGGTCCATATATTTCAACAATAAAGCAAACATTACTAATACGTCTTTTCCCCAATCTCCAACCAAAAGAGCTATGGCCAGAAAAGTATTTAGCCAGCATGAAAGAAATTACTATCTATGCCACTTATGAAGATGTTGAATGGAATATTTCTTTTGTTGGCTGTCATACAATTTCTAATGGAAAAAGCCCAGTTGAAGGCATGACAAAATACGCAATTTACGGGGATGGAAAAAAATTAAATCTAATCAATACAGAAAATCTTATTGATGAATTATCAAAGAAAGCAACAGATATTTATAGCAACATAAATAGTATGTCCTCTGAGAACCTTAAATTATTGGTTATGAGGCAAGAATGCTATCAACTTAAATTATTGTTTGATGAAGCGGGAATCGATTGGCAGCCGACCGCTGAAATGATAGAAGTAGTTAAAAGCAAGCAAATTTTGCATGGAGTATTTCCGCGTGATAAATTTATTGAATCAACAGAGGAATTTAAGAAAATATTTGGCATTGATGTTTTTGAAAAAGAAATTCTGAATATTTTAAATTAATTTATAAACATATGACCAAAGCACAAATCAAGGGACATCAAGTTGTTTGTTCCGCGTTTATAGAAAGAAATAAAAGGTTTTTGATTGTCATGGATCCCAAATTCAAAGTTTGGCGGGTTCCCGGAGGCAGACCGGAGCACGGTGAAAAGCTTGAAGATACTTTGATACGAGAAATGCAGGAAGAAACAGGTATAACATTTTCCGACCCCAAATTCATCGGCTTTGGCCAGGATCAGCAGTTTAAAGTGGATGATAAACTGGAAACATCGCGTTTGATTATGTATTTTCATGTGCATACCGACCAGGAACCGGTGCTTGACCCGAACGAAGCAGAACAGCACAAATGGGTTACGCTTGACGAACTCAAGGAAATAGATTTAGATAACAAGGAAGGGGCGCTTACCGATTTTTTTAATCGTAATCCGAATTTTAAATAAAACATTTATGAATGAAAATGTCATAGTCAAAGAGTCAAGTATCAATAATAAAGGCGTTTTTGCCACACGCGATTTTAAAAAGGGTGAAGTAGTGCTCCCCTGGCAGACAAATACTATCCTAACCATGGAAGAAGTTAAAAAATTGCCGGCATCAGAAAGAAACTATATCGCCAACTATGCGGGGGGTAAATATCTGCATCAACAAGAGCCGGAAAGATATGTTAACCACTCCTGCGATCCGAATACAGAAACTGGTGATGATTGTGACGTAGCGATCAGAGATATTAAATCTGGTGAAGAAATTACTTCCGATTATTCCAAGGCAAAGTTTAATATGCACTTTGTATGCAACTGCGGGAGTAAAAATTGCCGCAAGTATATTTAAGTATATATACTTTAAATGATTGAATCATGTCGGATCAACGAAAAGTAATCCCGGGAGTACATCTCATTTTCCAAAAATATAATAATGACATCGGCGAGAACGAGTATCTGCTCCACAAGCGCATGAATACCAACTTTTTTGACAAACACTTTTCCGTTCCCGGCGGGCATATTGATGATTATGAAACCCCTACCGACTGCGTGGTACGCGAAGGAAAAGAAGAACTTGGTGTGGATATTGATCCAAAATACATAAAATTTGCTAATGTACTTTACAGGATTAAAAAATCCGATCATGAAGTGCGCATTGACTTTTGCTACATCATTACCAAATGGAAAGGCATATTGAAGGCCAATGAACAGCATAAACACTCTGAGCCGGCCTGGTATCCACTCAGCAAATTCCCTACACCCGTAGTTCCTTATGTATTGCAGGCAATACAAGATATTGAAAGTGGAATTGCATACACAAAGACAGATATTTAGTGGGGAATAAGAATCATAATAATAACCTGGGTGCAAGAATTTAATTCAATATAAATGTTTACAATCGGAACATTCGGCATAATCAAAGATGAAAATGAACGGGTATTACTCTGTCACCGCCGGGATTATGATTTTTGGAATCTGCCTGGAGGCGGAGTAAAAGAAAATGAAACTCCCTGGGACGCTGTAATTCGGGAAATAAGGGAAGAAACGGGACTGGAAGCTCGGATCACTCACCTCTCGGGCGTGTACAGCAAGCCGGATAAAAATGAAATTGTGTTTTCTTTTGTTTGCGAAATAGCGGGCGGGGAAACTACTTTAACTGACGAGGCGGACAAAATAGCATATTTTGAAGTTGACCAGATTCCTAAAAATACTTCCCCGAAACAAGTGGAACGGATCAAAGATTATTTTGCTGATCCATCCAAAACCCACTACAAGGCGCAAACCGGCGCGTCATCAATTGATCTGATCAAAGCGGGAAGACTTTAAAATTCAGAATAAATTTAAAACAGTTTATGCAATAAACTGTTCTTTGTTAACAAAAAAACTTAACATTAAAACTTGCTCTTCCTTAAAATATATACCATCAAAACCAATTGACAGATACCGACTGCCAATGGAGCCATTAACAGTCCCGTTTTTTGTGAAGTAATTTGAATTATGAATAATAGTATCAGGACGCTAGATATCCTACCGATGTTCAAAAACAATTCTTTGTCAAAAATATACATGTATTGATTATTCAGCTTCTCATTAGACTCATCGTCCATGATATCTAATACTAGTGGCTCAATCGTTAACCACTGAAAAATAGTGGTAATTCCTGAAAATAAAACAAAAATTAAAATATTCAGTGGATGCTCCAGTAATAACAATAAAACAGAAAATATTATATATGACGACAATGATACAAAATAAACCGGCTTTCTATGATTATGTTTTGCTAAACGTCCGTACAGATAAGTAATAACCACCACGAATAATGTTACAATCGTGCTGATCGTCCCCAGTACCCCTTCTTCGCCAAGGTAAAACAAAATCAGTAAAGTCGGCAGAAAAAAACCGATTCCTTCCAGGATGCCCATGGCAAAACTGATTAATCTTACTTTATTCCATTTTGGAGAGATGTGAAATTGGATTATTTTATTTACTTTAGGCGATACATAATCAGTTTTCAAAACCACCATTCCTGAATATATTAACACTATCATGGCCAGTAGACTTAAAACCCAATATGCTGTTGTCGGCGTATATAACCCGTTACCTTCACCCAAAACAATCAGCCACCCTACTAAAAATGTAACAATGAGGGATATTAAAGAATTCAATAAGGAAGCGATACTGTAAAAATAATTCCTATGCTGGGATTTCGCTTCCTGAAATGATAAAAAATTCCGGTTAGCCCAATAAATTCCGGCGCCGAAACCATAAAACCCCCCGTAAGCAAAAAAATTCCAAACACTACTGCCTGAAAAAAATACTGTGACTACTATTGAAACGGCGGAAACAATCAAACCGACCAAATACAACCGGGCAATCTTTATTCTTTTTAACATCAGACCGTTGACATAAAAACCAAGCGGCAATAAAACAAAAAATCCGACATTATAAATTACCACATCCGGCAGCGATGAAGTACTCCGCCAGATAAATGAATTGATGAATAATGATAATAGTGGAGATGCAATACTACGCAGTGTAAATGAAATCATCAGCAGCCGAGACTTCAGAGGAAGAGTTTGATAATGATTCCATTCACGTAAAATAATATTCATAAGGCAATGAATGTTTGATAACTTGAATATAACTGCATTGTAGTGTTTTTCAAAGCTACGGTCAATCTAAAAACTGTCCCTCAATTAATCCGAGGGACAGTTTTATATTAGTTAATTTATTGGATGATTCCTCCACCCACCTGAACGCCGTTTCGGTATTCAATTGCATAAGGGAAAAATCCGGCATTGATGATCGGCTGGCCGTAGCGGTTGAAAATTCTGACATGCGGTCCTCCGCCCGGCCCGGCACCGGTAATGATTTCATCCCTACCATCCTGATCCAAATCAGCGATTCCGACATTTACTCCCCCTCGGAATGCGGTATCATAGGCGAAAAATCCCGGAGTGAACTTAATATTGCCATAGGGGTCAAAAATTCTGACGTGCGCTCCCATTCGTACATTGGTTCCGGTAATTATCTCGTCCCGTCCGTCTTTATCCAGGTCGCCGGCGGCAACTTTAATGCCGTGCCGGAGATCTTCACGATACGCAAAAAATCCCGGAGAAAATTTCAGATTGCCGTCTCCGCCAAAAACACGTACATGCGGACCGCCGCCGGATTCTGTACCGGTAATTATTTCTGATTTACCGTCTCCGTCCAGATCGCCGGCTGCAACTTTTACACCCAGTAAATAGTTATAATTATAGGCGGAAAATTCCTTTAACAAATAATATTTTCCGTCACGATATTCAAATACTCTTACTAAGTGCCCGCCGACTCCGGCGCCAGTGATTATTTCTTTTGTTCCGTTACCGTTTACATCCCCAATCGCAACATTGACACCGCCGCCGAAATTTTCGTCATAAGCCATGAAAGAATTTATCTGTATTCCTTCAATATTAAACAATCTGACTTCCGGTTTTCTGCCGTCCTGCGGACCGACAACGACTTCCGCTATCCCGTCCAGTGTGATATCACCAACAGCCAGATTTACTCCGCCGAGAAATTCTTTTTCATATACCAAAAATTCTCTGACAAAATTGCCGTCTTTTCCGAAAACTTTAACGTATGGCTCCTCCCATTTGCTGGTAGCAACAACAATGCCGGTTGATTTTGAGTCACCGATAACCTGAGGAGTTGGAATATTTGTCTGATCATCATCCTTGATCGGGACAGACGGTGTTGTCCGTGCAGTAATTTTCAGTTTATCCTGATTGCTGAAACTAAACATCATTGATGCTTCATAAGCATTTCTATCAGCATAATAGATATCTACCGTATGTTTGGATTCTGTTATCGTCTCTATTGCTGTTTTAGTACGTGCGGCATGAACACCGGAATTATCAATCACCAATCTTCCGTCAAAATATACCCATGAATCATCATCACTGGTTATGGACAGGACATAGTCGCCAGGAAAATCGGTTGTAACATAAGACTGCCAGTGAACACCGAAATTTCGGTCGTGTCCCAGATTATCCTCTTCCTTTGCAGAATCAAACGGGAAAAAATTATTACCAAAATTCAAATTATCATCAATTCTGGCAAAACGAAAATACTTATTGTCATACCAGTCAGTATCCCAAGTGCCTAGCGGATTGCCGTGATTATTATCAGGCCACTTCGCACTGGGAACTGCCATATCAGGATGTAACTCAGAATAGTTATAATACCTGCCATACCAGCCGGTATCACCTTCCGCACTACGTACCCCGAACGGGATAAATAATCCGACTACTGCCAAAATTAATATTGATTTTTTAATCATTTTCTTTCAAATTATATATTTATCAGCAACGTTGGATACTATCACATTTGTATCCCCCTGTCAATACCTGAAGAAAAAACGCTAAATTTAGCGTTAATTAAAGTCTATAATAATTCATTATTCAAACCTTAGGTAATTGTAAAAATATTGATTTTTTCAATCGCTTTCTTTGCCAGTTCAATTCTTTCCCTGCGATTCGCGTAAAAAGTGAACAGTTTACTACCCTTTTTAACTTCCTGTCCAACCCTTTTGTGGAGGTAAATGCCGGCCAATTTTTCTGAAGGCGCACCTAGTGTTCTCGCAATTTCGTCAATTGCTTTATTATCTACTGCGGTTATTTTACCTGACTTTGCGGAAAGTACACGGTAATACTCACCGCCTAAGACCACTGCGTCGGAATCAATTGTAGAATTACCACCCTGTTCCTTGATCACCACCTGCATTTTTTTCCACGCCTTACCTGATACCAGAATTTCTTCCGCAACTGATTTTCCCTTACCGCGCGCCACCTGCCCCGATATTTCCAGAAGTTTTCCCGCCAAAACCAGTGCTTTATCTTCTAAATCTTTCGGCCTGTTACTTTTTTGCTGCAATACCCGGAGAACATCGCGTGATTCCAAGGCCGGTCCAACCCCTCTGCCGACCGGTTCATTGGCAAAAATTTTTTCAACATGTATTTTAATCCCAAAACGCTTGCCAAGATACATAAACTTTTTTTCAATCTCATTCGCGGTCTTCATATCCGGAATTTTTGAGGTGATTCCGACCGGCATATCAATCACCAGATACTTGATACCCATGGCAACTTTTTTCGCCATAATACTTACCACCATTTTATCAAACGGTTCCAAGGAGAGTGGTTTTGTCACCTGAATAATCAAATCATCCGCCGGAGCAATATTTAAACCACCGCCCCAGATCATACATACTTTGTTTTTCATCACCATTTGTTTGATTCTGGTCATGGAAAATCCGACCGGAGCCAATACTTCCATAGTATCCGCCGTACCCGACGGTGAAGTGATCGCCCGGGAGGAGGTTTTTGGAATATATAAACCAAAGGCTGCAACAATCGGAACAACAATCATAGTTGTCCTATTGCCGGCCAAACCGCCGACGGAATGTTTATCAACTACAATTTTATTTCCGGAAAATCTCAACTGCTCGCCGGTTTCCGCAATTGATTTTGTAAGATAATACAGCTCCAGTGGAGTATAAGGCCTTGCAAAACTAGACGCGACAAAATATGATGTTTCCACCGGTCCGAGTCTGCGGCTGACAATATCTGCTATGATTGAATGAATTTCCTCATAACTTAAAACACCGCCCTTAATTTTCTTATTAATTGCTTTTACTGATTCCGGACGTTCAACGATTGAAACCTCAATGATTTGATCTTTCTTCATCGGGTACTTCGCCCAGATCTCTTCAAAAAAACCGATCTCCCCCGGCTTTATTTCATTTTCCGCCAGGTTTACAGTAGCAAATATTCTTTTACGGTTATGCCAGGACAAACCGATATGGTCATTAGCATGAATACCAAAATTGAGGGCTTCTTTTTCATTTAAAAGCACCTTCGGCATCTCGCCGGTTTCAATATCAATTTTTTTTGCCCTTAAATAAAATGCCATGATTAGTAATTCGTAATTAGCAATTGGTAATTAGTAATTAGCAACGTGTAATTCGCTGTATAATGCCGTATGTACAGGTCTGATATTAAGATGTAAAAAAATTACTTATCCCCATCCTTCCAATGTCTGAGCGCAACGGCTAACTCTCCGTGGTCTTTGGCATACTCATCCAGATCAATCCCCGCAAGCGTCGCGTCTAATGCCTGTTTAACGGCTGTCGCTCCGGCAAATGTTCCTTCCGGATGACCATGGATACCCCCGCCAAAATTCAGAATTACATCTTTGCCGAATATTTTATAAAGCGAAGGTATTAAATTGGGATACAACCCGCCTGATGCGATCGGGAATGTTGATTTAATATTAAACCACTTACTGCGCAGAAAATCATCTATTTCAACTACATCACTTTTTCCACCCTCCATTTTCCCCACAACCGTGCCGGTGTGCAGCTGATCAATACCTGCCAGACGCGCCAATTTTGACAGCACTAGCATACTCATTCCATGTTTTTGGTTCTTAGTGAACATAGAATGCCCAGCTCTGTGACCGTGAATTATAAGACCTAAATCCCGTTTGCGTAACATTTGCACATTATCAAGTCCTACGGAAACCATGTCAATCATTACCACTTCACCGCCGAGGCTTTTGACCAGCTGCGCTCTTTTGATCATTTCATCCGGTTGTGCTGTTACATTAAACACGCACAATTTTTTGCAGCCTGTTTCTTTTTCCGCTTTATCCCTCATTTTAAGAGTAAGCCGGACTCGCTGATCAAATCGGCTGAAAGAAAGGTCGGTTAAATTTTCATCATCTTTGACCAGATCAATTCCACCGATAAAGACCTGGTAAGACAGTGTGGCATGCTGCAGAGCGGACAAGCCCAGCTTTGGTTTCAGAATTGATCCCAGTATGGGCCGGTCATAAATTCCCATAATGCGCCTGATCCCTTTTATGCCGAAACGCGGGCCCTGAAAACTTTCAACATATTCTTTCGGAAAGTCTACATCCACTAATCTGAGATTCCTTATGATCTTCATACTAAAAACATTACCCGCCACACCGGATAAAAATTGCGGGATGCTCCCCTTTTCAAAAAGCGCCAAGGGATAGGCAACTTTGAATGTATGGGCTTTTTTATCAATATCATATGCTTTCGCGCTCAGCTTCGTGAATGTTGCTTTGGATAATGTGGCAAGATCCGTCCAGGTTCCAATAGAAGATTCCGCCGCCACTCCGCCCGCCGCATCGTTAAAATCAACATTGGTATCCATATAGAATGAAGCGACAAGTTCTGTTTTCTTCGGCTGATAGCTTTTTTTTACAAATTTTTGGTAAAATTTATTCATATTATAGATTCTTGAAAATCCATGGATAATGCTTTTCAACTAAATAAGCAACATCACGTGGCTTAATAATACCAAATTCACAAATTATTCCTTTGATGAATTTAGATGGAATGCGGTCAAAAGCGAAATTGATTATTTTTAATCCTTTCGGACCGTTCGGCCAGATTTCTTTGCGATCCCGCAATTCAATGCCAACATATTTGCTGATAAATGTTTCCGGATCGGTTTTTAAAAGTGAAGCGGCGACATAAACCGGAATTTTTTCGTGGTTAGCAACCTGGGCGATTCCGTAGCTACCGACTTTGTTGATCACTGAGCCGCCGGATGTAACCGAGTCTGCACCCAAAAAAGCAATATCCACCATCACTTCCCGGCCACTGGTTCTGCTGATCAGAAAAGCGGCAGCTGAATCAGCCACCATTGTGACGTCAATCTTTCGCTTTAATAGATTCTTAGCTGTTATTCGCCCCTGGAAAAGCGGGCGGGTTTCTGTACAAAAAACATGCGGCATCTTTGAATGTTTATTAGCCTCAGTAATAATATGCTCCACAGTTGAAGAATGGCAGTGCGTGAATACTTTCATATCTTGCTTAATCAGTTTTGCGCCGGCTACGGCAATTTTTTGATCATGATATTTCAGCAAAACTAAAAAAAGATGGCAAGCTTTTTTTAGCAACTTCGCCAACTCAGGCACGGATAAACCTTCTTTATTATTCTCTAAATAATGTAAAACGAATTGGACTGAATTACGGGACAGCGGTTCGGTCGGCCTTGCTTCCGCCAAGGCTTTGCCACTTTTACGAATAGCAGAAAGAAACTGGCTTTTATTTTTTTTTAGCAATTGATTACTTTCCAACTGCAACGCGTCCAAAATTACTTTGGTTATCTGCGTTGCACCCTGTATTTCTAAAGATGCTATTTTTGTTACTGTTTTTTGTACTGCGCTATTCATAAACACAGTATACCATTTATATCATTCCCATTCAATCGTCCCTGGCGGCTTGTTGGTGAAATCAAAAACAATCAAATCTATTTGTTTTATTCTTTTTAAGCGTCCGACAACCTGGTCAATAAAAGATCGGGACAACGGGAAATACTTGACCGTCATTGCTTCCTCCGATTGCACGGGGCGCAAAATTACTGTGTAGCCGCCCGCAATGGAATATGGGGCCAGGATTACGGGAAATTGCCAGATTTTAGAATCCAGTCGGGCTTTTTTCATTTCAGACTGTACTATGTCGTCAATATTCTGCAGTAGAGCCACGTTTTTTTTCGTCAGCAGAAGTTTAATATTTTTTCCTCCGCTAATATCTTTTTTCCTGCTAAAAATCACCCAGCACACCCGATTTACATTTTGAATCTGATTTGCCACGAGCGGACCGAGCTTTTGCATTTGAATAGTATTCATTTCTCCGGAGAAAACCGCGGGATGGGCGTAAGTCCGTTCATCGCCCTGAACGCCCACACTTCTGACCGGTAGTACCCAGCCTTTAATATCTGATTTGTTCTCATAATTGAACTGCGAGATTATTATATCCAAATCGGCATTTTCTTTCTTTACATTTACATGCACCTTATTTCCCCGGGAACAAATTATACGGATTGCCAACCCCGGACCGGGAAATGGATGACGATTGATAATTTCTCCAGGCAAGCCGATCTGCTTGCCGAGCTGCCGTACTTCGTCTTTGTACAAGTCTTTCAAAGGCTCAATGACCAACCCGCGTTTTATTAATTCCAAAACTTCTTTTACCCGATTATGGTGTGTTTTTATTTTATCGGCGTGCTTCGTCCCGCCCGATTCAATTGTATCCGGATAAATAGTCCCCTGCGCCAGAATCCATTCCTTTGGATTCAGTTTGAATTTCTTCATCGCAATTCTTTGAACATCCAGATACGTCCTGCCGATAATCTCGCGTTTGCGTTCCGGACTGATAATACCTTTTAACCTCTTATAGAATAGTACGGAAGCATCCATTACTTCCAGATTGGTAAACCCTAGTTTATTGAAACGTTTTTTTATTTCCTCTGATTCATTTTTTCTCATGAACCCCAGATCAATATGCAGACCAAACACCTTTTCTTTGCCCAAGATCCGATTCAGTAACCCGAAACATACGGCAGAATCAACTCCGCCGGAAACCAGCAAAAATACCTTGCGACTTCCTACTTTCCTAACTATCTCTTTTTCAATATCAGTTAAGTAATGTTTAATATCCCATTCCTTTTTAGCGCCGCAGATACTGAAAACAAAGTTATTAATTAATTCCATTCCACGTTCTGTATGTGATACTTCGGGGTGAAACTGGACTCCGTATATTTTCATTATGCTGTTTCCCATCGCTGCTACCGGGCAATCAGCAGTCTTTGCCATGACTTTAAATCCCTTCGGCACATTTAATACAAGATCACCATGACTCATCCAAACCTGTTCGTTTGCACCAAATTTCCTGAACAGCTTGCCGGGTTCAATTACTGACAGGTTGGCAAAACCATATTCTCTCACATCACCCCTGACTACTTTTCCGCCCATTAGATAGGTGATCAGTTGGTGACCATAGCAAACACCTAGGATTGGTACGCCGCTTTTCAGTATTCTCCGGTCAAATTTTATTTTCCCGTCATAAACGCTGTTTGGTCCGCCGGACAGGATTATTCCCCAGGACGACCTTAATTCTTCAAGTGGCGTTTCGGGATTGTAAATATTAGCTAAAACACCAAGTTGCCGGATTCTGCGTGCAATCAGGTGGGTATATTGTGAACCAAAATCCAGAATTGTTATGTGTTTTTGTTTCATACTTGTCTTTATTGTAAAATATACTTACAATTAAAACAACATTTTAACCCTAATCCCTTGTCCCTACTACCTAACTTCGCATATTACCAGGTAGAGATTACGAATTACCAAATTGCCAATTACTAATTACTAGTTCCTAAACCCTAAAAAAATATGTTTACCCAGTTTGAAGAAACATTAACATTTGATGATGTATTGTTAGTTCCGCAAAAGTCATCAATTCTTCCGAATGAAACCGAGATTAAAACCAGGCTGACACGCAGGATAAATTTAAATATTCCATTAATCTCATCCCCGATGGACACTGTAACCGAACACCGGCTGGCGATCGCCCTGGCACTGCACGGCGGAATCGGGATAATTCATAAAAATATGCCTGCCGACAAACAGGCGCAGGAAGTAAGTTTTGTAAAAAGATTTGAAAACGGCTTTATTGAAAATCCTGCCACACTGCAGCCGGAAGATCCGATTGATGACGCGGCGGAAATTAGAGACAAAAAAGGATACAAAAAAATTCCGATTGTTGATAAAAACAACAAGCTGGTGGGAATGATTACCGAGCAGGATTATTTCGTGCCCGACGATTTGAAACTGCCGATAAAATTTAAAATGAAACGTTTGAATGAAATTGTGGTCGCTAAGCACGGCATCACCCTCCAACAAGCAAATAAAATTATTAGGGAGAAAAAGCTCACCGCATTGCCGATCGTTAATAAGCAGGGAAAACTGGTTAGTATGGTTACCAGAAAAGATTTGGAAAAAAACGAGCAGCACCCCAATGCCTGCAAGGATGATAAAAAACAACTGCGGGTCGGTGCCGCTATTTCCGTCGGCCCGGAAGCTCTGGAACGCGCCAAATATTTGGTTGCCGCCGGAGTAGATGTATTGGTCGTTGATACCGCTCACGGCCATACTAAGGGCGTATTGGATACGGTAAGAGCGCTGAAAAAAAATAAATTGTTTTCTAATATTGATATCATCGCCGGGAATGTCGCAACAGAAGAAGGAACCAGAGATCTGATCAGGGCTGGTGCGGACGCTGTAAAGGTAGGGGTCGGGCCGGGATCAATCTGTACCACCAGAGTAATTGCGGGGATCGGTGTACCACAAATCAGCGCGATTCTGGCGGCGGTAAAAGGCCGGGGTAAATCCAATATTCCCATTATTGCTGACGGCGGTATCCGATACTCAGGCGATATAGTAAAAGCACTTGGTGCTAAAGCGGATTCCGTAATGATCGGCAGTCTTTTTGCCGGTTGTGAAGAAACACCAGGTGAAATAGAGTATGAAGGTGGCAAAATGTATAAATCCTACCGCGGGATGGGTTCAAAAGAAGCCATGATCCACGGATCCAAAGACCGTTACGGACAGGGAGAGCAAAAAGACAGTGAAAAACTGGTGCCGGAAGGTGTATCAGCCAGGGTTATTTATAAAGGGCTGGTTTCAAGACACATATATCAGTTGATCGGCGGGATTAGATCCGGTATGGGTTATATCGGCTCTAAAACAATTTCGGAGTTGCACAGGAAAGCAAGATTTATTAAAATCAGCTCTGCGGGACTGCGAGAAAGTCATCCACATGATGTAACAATTACAAAACAGCCGCCAAATTATCATTCGGAAAAATAATAAACAAAAGACGGATTTCACATCCGTCTTTTTAATTCGCTCTATTAAATTCTTTTTCTCAACTTCATGTGCGCCTGTTGCAACTGCGTCAAAAGACTCGTTTCGTTGATAAAATTATGCTTACGATTAGAAATAACAAAATTCCCGTTAATCATCAGATCCCTGATATTTCTACCCCCATACGTAATCATATTACTGACCAATGTCTTCGGGTCATTTGAATTGTACGGTAAGAATCCGCGATCCTGCAGTTTCCAGAACGCGATATCCGCCCGATATCCCGGCAGTATTTTGCCGACTTTTGGCAATCCCAACAGTTTCGCACCTTGTGCAGTAATCATATTGAATAAATCACTATAGGGAACGATTTTTTTGTTTTGATGCATCGTTTTAGTCTGTAGCGCTTCCGTAAGCAAATCCAGCCTGTTTTTACTGACCACGCTGTCCGTTCCCAAGGCAATCTGTTTGGTTGCTTTAATCTTATGAAATAACGGATAATCAAACTGACCGCTACGGTGCAGAAGATTGGATGTCGGCAGATGCACAACCCCGACCCTTCTTTTCTGAATTAATTCTACATCTTCCCTGCCCACATGCACGACATGCGACATCATGGTCCTGGGATTTAATAGTCCAAACCGATCCAATACTTTCACCGGATGTTCTCCAAATTTTTTCATTGACTTCTCCAATGACTCCTTAGTTTCCGCGACATGGATCGTAAACAATGCATTATACTTTTTCTGAAGCAATCTAACTTTTTTAAAAATTGCCGGCGATGCCTTGTGCGGTTCATGGATCGCAATTGCGGGCTCCGTATGATATTTTGCTTTATTCTTCAGATATCTTTCAACCATTGCCGGAGTATTTTCCGGATGCGAGTTGCTCACCGCACTGACAGCATTAATCACTTCATGACCGGTTAGTTTTCCCGCATCGTCAATCGGTTCAAACACTCCATAGTGGCTAAGCGTTGTTGATATGCCGAACTTTTGTTGTTCAGTAAAATCCCCTACTGCCCCCAGAAAAAAATCGTCCTCAGTCATTTTCCCTTCTAACCTTGCCATACCTTTCAGTGTCTTTTCTAAATTCGCTTCGGAAAATGTTAATGTGGATCTGAGTAGATACATCGGGGGATGTGCGTGTGCATTAACTAACCCGGGGGTAACAACTATTCCACCGCCGAGCTCGGCATCATAAATTAGGTCAATCTCGGTTAAATCAACAAAAGATAATTCAGTTGCTTTTAATACTTTTACTATCACTCCATCCTCAATCAGAATTGATCGTCCGGATACAACCTCTAATTTTTCATTCTCATTGATGGTAATTAAAAAGGGAATTCCGTGAATTAGAATTTTTCTCGGATTCCCTTCGCGCAACAAAGTATACCTGTTTTTCCCTTTCTGGCCAGCAGCAAAATTAATATCTTTCTGCCGATATTCAATCTCGCTTTTAAGTTCGGAAAACTCGTTTCTCATTTGCTTGATATTATAACAGGATTTGCTTTTTTGCCCAAATTGCGTGAGCTGCGACCATTTCATCCTCATTTTTAATTAATAGCTCAATGGAAGGTAGCGCTTCCACACTCCCCCAATTCCCCAGGGCAACCGCTACATTTCTCATGAATCCGCGATATTTTGTTCTCTTTATCGGGCTGTTTTTGAATCTAGCCATAAAATCCTCTGCAGATAATTTTGCCAAATCTACTAGAGACGGGGCGATTAAATCTTCATGGGCAGTAAATTCTTGAAATGACGTTGGTAATGATTTGCTGTTCCAAGGGCAAACCTCCTGACAAATATCACAGCCGTAAATTCTATTTTTCATAAGCTTGCGAAATTCTACTGGTATTTCATTTTTTAATTCTATCGTAAGATATGAAATACAACGCCTAGCATCAAGCACCTTGTTTGCCACCAACGCTCCGGTAGGACAGCTCTTTCTGCATCGCTGGCAGGTTCCGCATGATCCAATCAGTTTATTTACATAACTGTCTAATTCTATATCTATTAATATCTCACCCAGAAATATATATGAACCGGTTCTGTAATTTATCAAATTAGTGTTGTTGCCAGTAAATCCTAATCCTGCGCGCTCAGCAAACTCCCTTTCCAAAAAAGGCCCCGTATCAACATACATCTTTGCGCTGACATTTTTTTTCATCACAACTGAAATGGCTTCAACATATTTTTCCAGTCTCGTTTTAACTATCTTGTGATAGTCGTCAAACCACGCATAGCGGGCAATGATTCCTCTTGAAGGATCATTTAGTAATTCAGCCGGGATATCCTGCGTAAAATAACTTACCCCAACCATAATAATTGATTTTGCTTGGGGAAATATTTTTCTCGGATCTTCGCGTTTTTCCTGGCCGCGCCGGATCCAATCCATATCCCCCGCCATTCCTAAGCTTATCCACTGGTCAAGTTGACGTTTTTGTTTGCTGGGCTGTACCGGTATTATTCCAAGCAAATCAAAACCTAGTTTTTTTCCGGCATTATGAATACTGCGAGTAATTTCCATATGAATATTTTAGCAATTAATGGGATATTAGCACAATTGAATTGACACCCGTCAAATTTGAGCCTAAACTCTATATGGCCTGAAAAGCCATTTGTTCATTGTCACCGGCTCAACACCAGAAAGGAGCAGACATGGACTTGAAAAAAGTCCGGCAAATAGTCAGCCTGCTCCAAGAGCATCCAACTATTGCCGAGCTGGAAGTAAGGAACACGATGGGATTTGAAAAAATCCTGATCCGGAGGTCTCCTCCGATCATCCCCGAGAGTCAGACACAAGCAACAGTTGTACTGGCACGACCGACCTTTTTCATCACCGCTCCGGATGTCGGATGGTACCTGGCCGCTGCCGATCTGGAGAAAAATCCGCCGCTTACCAAGGGCAGTTTTGTTTCCCAGGGCGAAATCGTGGGTTACATTGAAAACCACGGAATTCGGAATGAAGTCGTTGCGGAATTCGCCGGGACAGTCATGCATGTACATGCTGAAACCGGTAAACCGGTGGAGTACGACCAGAAGCTGTACACAATCTTACTTTCCGAACCTTCCAGATGCTAATTACCTGCTCATTTCGTCAAGCGCAATGCTTGATGTTTTTTTTAATTCCAATATGCGATATAATAGCTTAAACAAGATATTACACGTATAATATAAAATGATTAAAGCCATCATATTTGATTTCGGGAACGTTATAGCCAGTTTTGACAATGGTTTATTTTTGAAAAAAATTTCCAAATATACCAGTAAATCTATTGACAAGTTGTATGAACTAATCTATAAAAAATCAAAACTGCCAAGCCAATACGAACAGGGAAAAATTAACTCCGATGAATTTTACAACCAAGTTGTAAAACTATGTGATCTGAAAATCAGTCAGATACAATTTAGAGACGCCTATACTCAGATATTCACACCGATTCCGGAAACAATTGAGCTGATTAATGCACTTAAGCCAAATTATAAGCTGGGGCTTTTATCCAGCACCAGCGAGTGGGATTTTGAATTTGGATTCAAACCGCTAATTGATGTGTCTATTTTTGATTCAATTACATTAACCTATCAGCTAGGAATTAAAAAACCGGATCCGAAATTATTTCACGATGCTTTAAATAAACTGAGTGTTGCCCCAAACGAAACTGCCTATATTGATGATCTCCCGGAAACAATTGAAGTAGCCAATAATCTGGGTATTCATGGAATATTATTTACCGGTAATGACACCCTGCAAGCATCACTGCATAAACTGGGGGTTGAAGTTAATAATACCTACCGCCCGAATTATGTGCAAAAAGTTACGATAGCTGACGAGAATGACAAAAAAATTGGATACAAATACCGGGATCAAATCACAGAGACAGATATTTTTCGGGCGACCGGCTTGTGGATTACCAATTCAAAAGGCGAAATACTTTTAGCCCGAAGAGCACTGTCAAAAAAAATGCATCCGGGATTATGGAGTACCGCCGTTGCCGGAACAGTTGAAGAAGATGAAACATACGAACAAAATGTAATCAAAGAAGCTGAAGAGGAACTTGGTATCGTTGGCGAAACTTTTATTCCGTATGAAAAAACCAGAATCCGAGGAAAACACAATTTCTTCATCCAATGGTACACTTTAGTCATAAATAAAAAAGCTGAGGAATTCATGTTGCAACCAGAGGAAGTGGTTGAAGTAAAATGGTTCAAAAAATCCGAGCTAAAATTGTTGCTGAAAGAAAAACCGGAAATATTTACGTCTTCGCTGCCTCAGTGGGTATCTTTATTCCTGGCGAAATAGATTTGTACTATTGTTATATTTTTTTTGGAAACAGAATAGACAGGATAATTGAAGCAAAAAGCGCGAGCATAATGATGCCAAATGAGATTAATGACGATATATGGACACCAAATATCCCAGAAAGCATTTTCAATCCGATAAACAACAGAATAAATGCCAAACCTTTCTGCAGATGATGAAAACGATGGAGTACGCTTTCAATCAGGAAGAATAATGCTCTCAACCCCAGAATTGCAAAAATGTTTGAAGTGAATACAATAAAGAAATTTTGGGAAATAGCAAAGACCGCTGGAATTGAATCCACCGCAAAAAGGATATCCGTCGCCTCAATCAATATCATTATTAAAAATAGCGAGGTAAACACAAACTTTCCATTTTCACGGTAAAAAAACTTTCCACTATGGTGGTTTACGGTAAATGGCAAATACTTTCGGGCAATTTTGATTATTCTATTATTATTAAAATCAACGTGCTCCTCTTTTTTCTCACGCAAAAGTTTAAAGCCGGTAAATAATAATACCGCGCCAAAAATATACAACACCCAGTAAAATTGGTGAATAATATACGCTCCCACCCCGATAAAAATTCCGCGGAAAACAATTGCCCCCATTATGCCCCAGAACAAAACCCGGTGATGGTATTTTTCTTCTAATTTGAAATAACTGAAAATCAGCATCATCACAAACAGATTGTCAACGGACAACATTTTTTCCGTTACGTATGCGCTCATAAACTGGGCCGCCAGTTCATTACCCATATACAGAAGAATCAAAAAGCCGAACATTACGGAAATCAATATCCAAAATATTGATTGATACAATGCCGGTTTGAATTCAATTCTATGGCTTCTCCGGTTAAAGAATCCAAGATCAACTATCATAAACAAAGTTACAATTATCCCGAAGAGAATAAACAGTTTAGCTTGTATATCCATAACAGCTGGTGCTTTATTATTTAAATCGTCTCATAAAAAAACCGGCATTCGGCCGGTTATAATTAATGCTAGTTCACTGTTCCAAAGCGCCCTCTTGTGGAAGGACCTTTTGCTTTTTCACTCCCTAGCATTCAAGGCATATTAATAATATCAAACAAATCACTAGAATGCAAACCTACTCAAAATACTTTTTGCTATTTTTTCTTTTTTGCCTTCGGTTTAGCTTTTACCGCCTTTATTACCTTCTTCTTAACTTCTGCTTTTACAGAAACCTTCTTCTTTATTTCGGGCTTAGAAACAGGTTTTACTTTTTCTTGTAATACTTCTGGCTCTGCTGCCGATAACTGCCGCAATATTTTATCTAATTTTTCATTAATTGTTTTTAACTGGCCGTCAAATCGCCCGCTATTGGCATCGCTTGGTTTTCGGTCAGCACTTCTCGGATCCTTCCCAAAACAGCTGGAACACAATACGGGCTTTTCTCCGGTAGGACGAAAAGGAACTTCACAGCTCTGCCCGCACTTGGAACAGGTAGCACTGAACATTTTTTTCTCATAAAAATTCGGCTTGCCGAAATCCCTGCCAAAAGAACGACCGGAACTTGATTTATCCTTTGCTTTGAAGCAGTTACTGCAATAAACCGGCTTGTTTCCCGTCGGTTTAAACGGAACTTCACAGCTTTGCCCGCATTCCGAACAGACAGCTTTATGCATTACATGATGGTCCGAGTCACCTCCCCGGTTATAACCGCCGCTCATAGATTCTCTGCGGTCAAAACTAGGACCGTTTTTTCGGTCAAATGATTTTCCGTTTCTGTTAAAGTTTTTCATAAAAATTTTATAATAATTAATGCGGGTTAAGTCTAGCTGTTTAAGTCATAAATAGCAAGCTTTTCATTAACATTTTTACGCTTTTGTGCTATAATTACAATAATTACGGAATTATTATGGATCAGAAAGTGATTATCTCGATTAGAAATATCGAGAAAACATATAACCTTGGCGAAATAAAGGTTAAAGCACTGAGAAAAATCTCCTTAGATATTCAAGAAGGAGAATTTTTGATTATTACCGGCAGAAACGGATCCGGCAAGTCCACCCTGCTCCGACAAATCGGCCTTTTAGACTGGCCGAACCGCGGTCAAATATTTCTGGACGGAGATGAAGTCACCCATTTGAAGGAAAAACACCGCAGAAAAATCCGCCACAAAAAAATCGGTTATATTTTTCAGGAATACGCTTTGATTCCGGAATTAAACGCAATTGAAAATGTAATGCTCCCCGCCATGCTGATTGAACCGACAAAATCCTGCAAACCGAGAGCAATTGATTTACTGAAAAAGGTCGGGCTGGAAAATCGGCTCAGGCATCAGCCGAAACAGATGTCCGGCGGTGAACAGCAGAAGGTAGCCATTGCCCGCGCGCTGATTAATAACCCAAAAATACTTTTCGCTGACGAACCGACCGCAAATCTTGATTCAATAGCGGCGGGTGGAATTCTGGAAATATTTGAACGACTACATGCTGAGGGCCATACAATTGTAATGATTTCTCACGAGCAGGATGAAAAAAGCTACGCAAGCAGGATTATTGAATTAAGAGACGGGGTATTATTATGAAATATGAATTTAAAATTCCGTTTTTTCTGGCATTTCGCCAGATTACCCGTGGTAGTAAGTGGACTTTCTTTTTGATAATTTTTTTAATGGCGGCATCATTTATTAATCTAGTTTTTGTTTCTTCTCTTTTCAAGGGCATTATTAAAGGATCAAATGAGCAGGTGATAAATATGCATTCCGGACATATCATGATTAAACCGAACAGCGGAAAGGACGTGTTTGAAAACCGGGATGATCTAATTGAAGAGATTGAGAAAATCCCAAATATTGAATCAGCAACTACGCAATTTGAGATTGGCGGAAATCTTGCACTGAATGAAAAAAGCGGTAATTGGATAATCAATGCCATAAACCCGGATGAGGAGGTAAAAGTTACAAAACTTTTTGACAGTATGATTTCCGGGGAATATTTAAAATCAGGAGACCGGGAAGGAATTATCCTTGGTAAACAGATCGCGGGTGGTGATGTGGCGGAACTGGATGCTTTTTCCCTACATGCCAATGTCGGAGATACTATCATTGCAAATTTTAACGGCGTGGAAAAAGAATTTGTTGTAAGAGGAATATTCAATTCCAAATACATGACCGTAGACAATACTGCATTTATCACTTACGCGGGTTTGGAATCTATTTTTCCGGCTTTGGTTAATCAGGCCAATACCGCGCTTGTCCGCTTGATTGAACCCGGTGAAGAACAGACGGCCATCAATCAGCTGAAGAATGCGGGTATTCATGGAACATTTTATACCTGGGAAGACGCGGCCGGCATAATGAACTCCGTAACAAGCAGTTTTCTGACAATTGATTTTATACTCAGCTTTGTTGCCACATTAATCGCAGCGGTAACAATTTTTATAGTTGTCTACATTGATATTTCAAACAAGCGACAACAAATCGGAATATTGCGGGCGATAGGAGTGAAACCATATATTATCCGTTCCGCATACGTTATTATTTCTTCAATATATTCCGTAATTGGCGTTGCTGTCGGTGCCGGACTGTTTTTCGGAATTATCATGCCGTATTTTGTTGCACATCCCTTTGTACTGCCGATTGTGGATGCAACCTTGGCAATTGAGCCTGGAGATTTTATTTTCCGCATGGAATCAATTATTATTGTTTCAATTCTGGTCAGCCTTATCCCCTCCTTCATGATAACCAGAATTAAGTTATTAAACGCTATCTGGGGTAAATAATTAATACAACTAGAAGGGATATCTAAACAACATGGAAGAACCTAAGGTAAGTCCAAAACCATTAAGGCTTTTTTACTTTTGGTCCGGTATCATCGCTACATTCGCCTACCGTGCAATTATTGTAATCAATGACGCGGTCGTCGTGAAGATATTTTGGTATGTCGGCACAATCGGTTTTATAATCTATTTTATACACCGGTTTGATATTTCGCAAAAACGCTCTAAATTGATTGTAGATCACAAACTGCGGGAGAAAATGGACACTCTTGACCATCTGACCGACGATGATAAAAAAGCACTGAGTTATATACTCGGTACCCTAGTATCTTCAAAAGAGAAATGGAACAATTACGCAATCTTTATTCTCTCCGGAATTGCCCTAATATTGGGAATATTATTTGATTTTATCCTTAAAATTTAAATTTTGATGGAAATAAAACAATTCACCGCCACCAAAGCGTTTATCAAATATAACGGTAAAATTCTGATTCTCCGTGAATCAGGAAAATATGAAGACGGAACTAATATGGGATATTATGATATTCCCGGTGGCAGAGTGAAGCCCGGGCAAAGGTTTGACGAAAGCTTGAGGAGGGAAATTAAAGAAGAAACCGGATTGAATATTGCGATCGGTGAACCGTTTTTTGTGAGTGAATGGCGACCGGAAAAAAACGGCGAGCAGTGGCAGATTGTCGGGATCTTTTTTGAATGTCAGGCGGACATTGACCGAGTGATTTTAAGCAATGATCACGACAAATACGAGTGGATTGATCCAAAAGAATATATCAAATTTAAACTTATTGATAACTTAAAGCCGGCATTTAAGAGTTATAATCAGCGTCAAACAGTTAATCAATAAGTTTTAAATACCGAGAGCGGTTAACCCGCTCTTTTTCTTTTTCAAACGCCAATTTAAATTCGGGATAAATTTCGGAAACTCTAACTAACCTATCTTCAACTATTACTAGTGGATCAATCACACGCATTTTAGATTTTTTGTGGATGTAATCATAAATATCCGCATCTTCAATAACTTTATTACGATCAAGATTTTTTAATCTCCTAGTCGCTTCAATGATATCATTGTTACTGCAATTTTCTAATTTCTCAATAACTACGTCATCATCGGTTGCTAAATCTTCTTTCATTAATACCCCTGCTTCTATAGCCATAACTATAATATTTTTTAACATATTGTAAGAATAGACACCCCAATTGGAATGCCAGAAATTTCCGCACATCCACAATGACAATTCAGCGAATTCTTTGGCAATATCTTTATCATGAAAAACAATCATATCATTTTTAACAACCAGATCGTTGATGATTATCTTTGCTTTCTTTTGATCTATCCTATTCGCAGTAACACCATCACCTAGGGTATACTGCAAGCGATCCGCACAGATATTCGGCAGTTCATTTTCTGCTAGCGGCCATCTTTTTATATCTTCAACAGCGTCCGTATCAATTTTATATTTCTTCAAAACTGCACTGATGTCAGTCTGAAAATATTTTTTGTTCACGCTTTCTTGATAATCCTCTTTTTCATAACGGTTATATAAGTGATCTATTACATGGGAAAATGTTCCGTGCGATATGTCATGCAGCAAACCGGCAAGCTGTTCTTCAAGTCCCGCACCGAATTGTTTTAATAACCAGTACACTCCCAATGAATGTTCAAATCGGGTTGTATCAGCTTCCGGATAAAAATAATGGTAAATTCCATATTGATGTATTTTTTTTAACCTCTGCAATTGCGGAGTATCAATCAATTCCAAAACTACCGGCTCTGTGATTTCAATGTTTCCATAGATTTTATCTGTGAATCGCATGGATCTATTGTATTAAAAAAAGCGGATGTCGTCCACCTTATTGTAATTTCTTTTTACTTTTTTATTGCTATCGGCCGTAGTGCAAAATACACAAAGGCAAATACAATGATTGTACCGATCATTCCGGCAAACGCCACAGCCAAGTAGTCATTGCCGAATATGTTCAATTCATAATCCGGCATTAGCACCTTTGAAGGATAATTTAGCGCTTTTACAATAAAACCCTTATCTTCCGCGACTTTTTCCAGGCCATCAGGGCTAGAAGAAGCAAACAAAGAAACAACACTTGCTGACAAAATAGATACTAATAATAGTATTTTATATCTTCTGTTCATTGCCTTTTTCTTTTTGCATATACCAAACTATCGCAAACGTAATTATGCCCTCGCCAATGCCGATCAAAGCATGCGTCTTAACCATTGCGGGAATAACTAAATTCAGTGCAATTGTGTTTGAAATTGCCAGTTCAAGAGATGTCGCAATTGATGCTAAGACAACACTTAACCAACCAGCAATAAAAACAGACAATAGTTTAAACTTAACAATCTTCCTGATTCCCTTGTAGCAATAAAAACCCGCTATTGTACCAATTATGCCCATATTAAAAATATTTGCACCCAAAGCAACCAACCCCCCGTCCGCAAAAAAAATAGACTGTATAACTAGAACGGCCGATATCACAATCAAAGCTTCCAGCGGACCGAGCAGTACAGCCGCCAACACTCCGCCCAATAAATGGCCGGACGTTCCATTCGCCACCGGAAAATTAAGCATTTGTGTCGCAAACACAAATGATGCGATAGTAGCCATGCGTAACAATTTATCCTTTCCATATCCAGACAGTACGGATGTTTTTTTTACCGTTGAAAATTGCGCACCTTCGGGCGTAGCTAGCGCAAGAATTTCCTTCTTTACAAAAAACTTTCTTTTTACCCTGCTAACAGCAAAGCTGACCGCAGCAACTGCTGCAGTAATTAATGAAGCGGACGTATTTGGTCCTAAAAATCCGTCTGGAATATGCATAGTTTATTCAATGAGTAACATTAACGCCATTATTCCAATTCCGAGCATTAAGGACAGTAATTGAAACCACGATTTTCTAAAGTCGGTTTCTTTTTTCATTTCCGGAATTAAATCAGCAGCAGCAATATAGACAAAACCGCCGACCGTAAACGCAACAAGAAATTCTTGCGTATTTTCCAAAACTGATCCAACTAATAAGGCCAGGACAGCGCCCGCTATTGCCGTTAATGCAGACAGAAAATTGAAAAGTAGCGCTTTTTTCTTGCTAAATCCGGCATGCAATAGAATTCCAAAGTCCCCTATTTCTTGAGGAATTTCATGCAATATTACTGCGACAGTTGTCGCGATACCTAACGGGATATTAACTAAGTAACTTCCGGCTATTATCATGCCGTCAATTAGATTATGAAAGCCATCTCCTACTATATTATTCACTGCAACAGGATGCGGATGATTTTCAGACGTTGGCACATGGCAATGTCGCCAACATAATATTTTTTCCAAAATGAAGAATAGTAAGAAACCCAATATAATCATAAAAGGGATCATTGCAATATTATTTGAATCTTTATAGACCTCCGGAATCAAATGAATGAATGCGTCACCTAATAATGAGCCCGCGGCAAAACTAACTAAGAACAAAAGGCTCTTTTTTAGTTTCTCCATATCAATTGAAATTGCAACGATTCCAATCAATGAAACCAAACTTACTATGAAGACGCTCCCAATTGTATATAGCCAAACTTGTGTCATATTATTTTCATTATATCATTATTATTCAACGCTCGCATCAAGCTTCTTTAAACGTAATATTGACCAGATAGCGCCAAACACAATTACGGCGCCCAGCCATTGTCCTAAAGATAGCGTTTGATTATGTATAAAGTATTCTAATATTATGGCACTGACCGGAAAAACCATTTCGTACATTATGGAACGCGTTGCCAAAACTTTTTTTAACCCCCAGTAGTATATAAATATTGCCGTACCGCCGGTGGTCAGCGCAATCACCACGAAAGCACCGATCAGGTTCCAATTCACAGCACTAAATCCGGCGAAGCCCTCATAATTAGTATCAATCCCGGAATAATTTAACA
Organism: Patescibacteria group bacterium; assembly: GCA_041666485.1. Taxonomy (GTDB): domain Bacteria; phylum Patescibacteriota; class Patescibacteriia; order UM-FILTER-42-10; family UM-FILTER-42-10; genus JAHJEX01. Next base: position 70,601 of record JBAYGW010000003.1, read on the forward strand.
GCGAAATCACAGAAATTATTACTAGCATTATTGCTGTTGTAATAAAAAACCTCAGGGCAGTTCCCAAACCGTTACTGATTTTAGTAACCGCTCTTTTTGAAAACACAGTTGAGGATCCGAACGAAAAGGCGGCCAGAATAGCCAGCATTGCCGGCACAAACATTCCGGTGACTTTGAAATTCGGGCTGTTCAAACCGAATGTCAAAAGATAACTGCCAATCAGAGCAACTAGCGCCCAGACGTAAAATACTTTTCTTGGCCTTTCTTTCAGCCACAAATATGCAAGCAGTATGGCGAAGATCGGCTGCAGCTTCTGAAGTAAAAGTACCACGGAAATATTCAGGCCTTCACTATAAACCTGCACGATTGCCGCGATGATCGCCATAGTCCCGATCGCACCACCGAACAAGCCGGTCAATCCAAATGCCAACCAGTCTTTTTTATCCAGATTTTTCAATTCGGCGGATTTGGTAAACAAGAAATAACTTAAGAATACTGATGAAACAGCATGTAACATGAAAACAAATGTCGGTACGTCGGAAAGACCCAGGTCTACCACCCAGGGTGTCAGTACCACTCCGTCAAATGCCCATAAAAAAGCGGCAAACATGATTGCCAGCGCTCCCATAAAACCAATATTCTTTAATCTCATATTAATTTAAAATTTTGTAAAGATATTATATCAGAAAATAATGATTAGCATAATTTTACAGTTTCATCATGAAGTCTGGTGCCGTTAGTGGCAATAAATATGCTGTTCATGTCATTTTTTTCAATTCTGCCGGAAAAATCCGTAATGCGTGCCCCTGCCTCTCGGGCAATTAATTTGCCCGCGATATGGTCATATATTTCGCTGTAGTTATTAATTAATATTTCTACTTTCCCTGAAGCAAGCATGCAGAAATCCAGTGAAGGAGACCAATTGCGTAAAATTCTTTTTACTTTTTTATTTTCAACTCTATCAATGATTAACTTATGCGGCTTGCGGTTCACTGTGTAATGAGTTATGTAGACAACGGTTGATTTCTCCAATTCGGATATTTTATTTACTTCAATCTTTTTTTTATTACAGAAAGCGCCATTACCTTTTTCCGCATAATATGTTTTTTCTTGGATCGGGTCGTACACTACTGACGCAATTATTTCATCATTTCTTAATAATGCGATGGAAGCAGAAAAATTAGGTATTCCTAAAACAAAATTATTTGAGCCGTCTAACGGATCAATGATCAAGGTATATTCAGAATTTTTCTTTATCTCTCCCGTTTCTTCGGAGAAGATATTAAAACCGGGTAATTCTTTGGTGACAATATTTAAAATAGCCGCCTCTGATTCAATATCAGCTTTCGTATAAACATCAGCCGGAAATGTCTTCTGAACAACTTGCAGATCGTGGCCGAAATATTTCCTTAATACTTCCCCGCCGGCCTCTGCCGCTTTGATAATTACCTTTGTTTCTCTTTTCATACCGTCTTATTGTACCAAATATCAATGTTTCTGGCGACTTGTCATTACAGTCACGTAGCAACCCTGACTTGCCAGAGTAAATGAAATATGGTAAAAACAAAACTGTGCCCATCTTCAGGGCGCAAATGACCAAAACCCGTTTTTGGGAGGTATTGGTATGGACCAACGATTTGTCGATCTGGCGAGAGTCATGGTCGGCCATTCCACAAGGGTCTCAAAGGACGATATCGTCATCGTCAAGAGCACGGAGGTAGTGCCGCCCGACATGATCTTCGCGGTGATCCAGACCGTGCGCGAAGCGGGGGGCTCCGTGATCCCCTGGCGCTACGATCCGCGCATTGACTTCGAGGCATTCAGGGGTGGCACCGCTCACCAGCTGCGTGCCTGGGGCGCCGGCCAGTTTACCCAACTGGCTGCCGCCAACTGCTTCATTGAGTTCCGGCCGTTCAGTAACCAGCTCGACGGCAACGACGTGCCGGCAGCGGACATGCAGCGCCACGGCGAGGTGTTCGTTCCGCTGACGGTTGAACAGCGCGTGGAACGCACCCGCTGGGTGCTGACCCGCTGGCCGACGCCGGCCAACGCCCAGTTGGCCGGGATGTCCACGACGCAGTTCGAAGAGTTCTTCTTCAAGGCATGCCTCGCCGACTACGGCGCCATGGCCAAGGCCGTGAAGCCGCTCGTCGCCCTGATGGAGCGGACCGACCAGGTCCAGATCCAAGGGCCGGGCGACACCGATCTCACTTTCAGCATCAAGGGAATTCCGATCATCGCCTGTACCGGATCGCACAACATCCCCGACGGCGAAGTGTTCACGGCGCCGGTTCGCGATTCCATGAACGGCGTGATCGCCTACAACACCCCCACGGTCAACTCCCGCGGCCAGCGGTTCACCAATCTCCGCTTCGTGGTCAAGGCGGGCAAGATCGTGGAGGCGACCTGCGAGACGGGTGACCAGACGGCGCTGGACGCCTTCCTGGACACCGACGAGGGTGCCCGCTACTTCGGCGAATTCGCCCTCGGCATCAACAACTTCGTCACGGGTGTGATCGGCGAAACGCTGTTCGACGAGAAGGTCGGTGGAAGCCTCCACTTGACGCCCGGCCGGTGCTATGAGCAAGCGCCGAACGGGAACCAGTCGGCCAACCACTGGGACATCGTCTGCGATCAGCGCGGGGCTTCCGGTGGTGGGGAGATCTACTTCGACGGCAAGCTGGTCCGCAGCAAAGGGCTTTTCATCCCGAAGAGCCTCCACGCGCTCAATCCCTGACCGCACAACCGGCGCATTGTCAACTAAGCCGTCTAGCACGGCTATTCGCTCTTGAAACGGACCCGCGAACTGTGACCTTAACAGTTCAAAGGTCCATTTTTTTTATAATCTAAAACCGCTCAAATAATGCATATTGAGCGGTTTTATGAATTAATATTTATTTCACTAGGTTTTTCATTTTCATTTTCTGGCTGTAAGAAGTAATATTTTCAATCGTCGTATCCAATATCCTTTCCAACGCCTCTTTGCTGTTGAAAGCGTTATGCGGGGTTACTACAACTTTGTCAGACATTAATAGCATATGACCTTCCACGATTGTTTCCAGATTCTCCTTGATATTCTGCTGATTTTTGCTGACAAAATGCGGGGACAAAAGTTCCGTTTCTTCTTTGAGTATATATTTTTCCTCTTCTAACACATCTAATCCAATACCTGCAAGTTTGCCACTACGTAACCCGTCAATCAAAGCTGTCGTATCAATCAGGCCTCCGCGGGCGGTATTGATGATCATTGCCCCTTCTTTAACCAGTTTGATATTTTTCCTGTTGATCATGTGATGGGTTTTCTTGGTATACGGCGCGTGCAGTGTAATAATATCCGACACACTGATCAGCCGGTTGAGTGTTACATATTGGAACCCCATTTTCTTTGCTAACTTCTGATTCCGATGAACATCATACACAATCACTTTCATATTGAAGCCTTGGGCAATTCTTATGACATGTTGTCCGATATTTCCACTGCCAACCACGCCGATCGTTTTGTCTCTGAGATCAAAACCACGCAATCCCTCCAAACTGAAATTTCCACGTGATGTCCGTTCATAAGCCTGGTGGATTTTCCTGCTAAGCGAGAGAATTAAGGCGAAGGTATGTTCCGCAACCGTATTTGCTCCGTACGTCGGCACATTTGCTACCTTGATATTCATTTTTTGCGCCGACTTAAGATCAATGTGATCAAATCCGGTTGAACGGGTTGCTACTAATTTCAGATTTGGTAGTGCCGAAAGAATATCCTTATTTATTTTGGAATAGATAAAAGGCGACAAGATACCGACATTCTGAATACTTTTCAGATTTTCCTTATCTATAGTTTTACTGAAAAAACTAAGTTCAAACCCTTTTAATCTTTTTTCTAGATATTCCTTTTCCCACTGCTCAACCTCAAAAAAAGCAACGCTTACTTTTCGGTTTTTTTTGGTCATTATTCTTCTCTCTTGGAACCCTTTCTAGCCTTTATCTTTTTTCTAGTTTTGTTAACTTTCTTTACCGTTGCAATGCTGGTTAATATAGCAAAGGCACCGGCCAAACCCAACATTACTTTCTTTTTTGTTTCATCATCCATTGAGCTGTACTTACCTTTTATTTTATTGGTATGCTCAATCAGTTTGTCAAACTTTTTATGTTCAACGGTTGGTGATGAAGCAGGAACGCGTTTCTTGGTAATTTTCATGGGTTTAATCCTTTCTAGTTATTAATAATTTTCTTTAAATATTTCAAAGTGTGCCTGGGGGTGCAGGCAAGCCGGGCAGACATTCGGCGCCTTTGTTCCCTCGTGCAGATAACCGCAATTCCGACACTTCCAAATAATCTTTTCACCGCTGACAAATACTTTACCTTCTTCTAAATTTTGATACAGCTTTCTGTACCTTTTTTCGTGTGCTCCTTCAACTTTTGAAATATTCCGAAAAGCATTGGCAATTTCTTTGAATCCTTCTTCCTCTGCGACATCAGCAAAGCCAGGATATAGTTCTGACCACTCTTCATGTTCGCCTTCCGCGGCTGCCTTCAAATTTTCCAAGGTCGTGCCAATTTTTCCGGCAGGATAAGTGGCAGTTATTTCAACCTTATTGCCTTCCAAAAATTTGAAAAATATTTTGGCATGTTCCCGTTCATTCAAAGCGGTTTCTTCAAAAATACCAAACATTTGTTCCAAGCCTTCTTTTTTCGCCTGCTTGGAAAAATAATCATAACGCATTCGGGCCTGTGACTCACCGGCAAATGCTTTGAGCAAATTTTTTTCTGTTTGTGAACCAGCTAAATTTCCCATATCAATTGATGTTAATGATTATTTGTATTGGTCTACATTATAGCAGATTTACACGGATTATCAATTAGAGCCAAAATGAAAAAACCAAATTATTCCGGCTCAAAATTGAAGATAAACAATTTTACATCACAGTCAAATCTACCCCTTTTGATTCATAATATTCTAAAACATAATCGGGTATCTGTATTTTATGATGCCTAAAGCATTGGACCATTTTTGTAATATATCCCTCTTTATCATCCTCCCATGTATCCCAATGCAACGATTCACGAGCGATCGCATTTAGTTCCTTATCCATAGCTCCGTACTTCAACTGTAAATCCGTTAGCTCCTTCCACAAAATAAGATGATACAAACGGATACCACTCTGATCAAACCATGATTGACTGTCAAAAACATCCTGATATTTTTCATGAAACCGGTCTATCTGATATTCCCCATATATAAACACAGCTACCCCGGTTACAATCGCTCCAACTTCTGCCAGTTTTTTTGTGCTTTCACGCTTGGATTTTGCAGCAGCCATTGAATCATCCACTAATAAAACGCGTGTTCCGGGTTTGATAAAATTCATGCCACCAACGATAACCGGTCGTCCTGCACGTTTTGATTCACCGCGCACAATAACCATTGGTTTGCCAGTTGCCATTGAAATCGCCGTCGCAATGGTAACACCGGATAACTCAATACCGGCAATAATATCTACCTGACTAAAATCAATCAGTCGTTTGAACTCTTCCGCAAGCAATTTCAATATCGTCGGCTCACCAACTACGCCTCTGGTAAAATCCACAGGAATCAAGCCATAACTGGTCATTACTGGTACAAGTGTAAACAAATTCGGAAACGTTCCCAGTCGTTTGATTAATTCTTGGCTTTGTATGTTCATAAAGTAATTGTAACGCGCATATATTCTAGGTCAAGGTGCCTGTATAACTACTGCCCGTTCGAATCCCAATAATTACAAATGTCTTAATTCATTATTTATCCTGAGCACAACAGGAGCGCACAAGGCATAGATTTGACAAGTCTAGCTAGTCCTCGCCGAGACAGAAAAAAGTGGGGCCCCCGACCCGCTTTTGGCGGGTTGGGGAAAGGGGCACAGACCCGCAACCTAAAACAACCAAGCTTGCTTGGTTGTGACAGGTGAAGGGTCTGATGACCCGTGGCTGGGGAGGAGGGATTCGAACCCCCGGTGACGGGACCAGAACCCGTTGCCTTACCGCTTGGCTACTCCCCAATGTTTAGATTAATTTTTATTTTTGATTTCTTCTATGTCTTTCAGTTTTTCATCAAGTAATTTTCTACCTTGACCGGATTTTAAAAACTTTTCTCTTTTCATTGCCTCAGATCTACTATTAAAATCTTCCTTATAAATCAATACCCACGGTGATCGTCCCTTAGTATATCTACACTTGCCGCTATTGTGTTCTTCTAATCTTTTCTCAACATTATCAGTGCTACCAACGTACCTATTCTGGTAATTTATACTTTTTATTACGTAAATTGAATACATTGTATTTTTATGATTCCTCGCCGGAGGCGAGTGCGCTCGCCTCGCTTTCGCGAGAGCGAAGCGGGCCTCAGGCGCAGAACCCCCGGTGACGGGACCAGAACCCGTTGCCTTATCCGCCTCGGCTCGACGCCTCGTCGAGACGGGCCGCTTGGCTACTCCCCAATGTTTTATTTCAAAAAAATAATTCGCCATATATCGCATGGCGATAACATTCTTATCTAACCTTCTACCACTTTCCCGCCGAAGGTGTCAAGTGCATCCTTCAGCGCACTACTGTCTTCCTCTTTTTTATTGTGTTCCGGTATCTTTTTATCTCGCAACGCATTATCAATAATACAGGTGAAGGTCAGGGGCGTTTCATATACTTCATCCAGTACATTTTCAATTATCTGTTTGTTCTTTGCTTCCCAGACCCGGTCCATATAAAATTTAAACCCGAAAGCAATTGTAATAACCTTGCCGTTAATCTCCAATACTTCCCCGACACTTAAGGTAAGTGATAAAGAATGATTATGTGCTTTTAGCTTTTTTAAAAAAGTTTTCCATTTTTTTTCAATCTCTGACAGCTTAACAACCGGCGTCTCTTTTACCAATTCATCTGTTTCATCAACCGCCTTCTTTTCAGCTAGAACTGGCCTAATTACCTCTTTTACTATCTTATGTACTTGAGCAATTGGTCTTACTTCGGGAATATTTCTTCTGTTTGGTGGTTGAAATTTAGGAGTAAAAGACGGTTGATTCTTTGTAACCGGCTGTGTTATTTCATTCCCGCCCTCAATAATTTCCAAAATTGCAATTTCCAGCGGGAGTTGGATTATATCCTTTTGCGCTTTGATCATCGGTTCAATTTTAAGAAAAATATTGATCCACCGGATCAGTTCCTGTGAATTGAATTGATTTGAAATTTTAATCATTTCTTTCTGCAGTTCATCATCCATTTCATACACAACAAACTTCTCCAATGAACTTGATATATTAAGCAGCATGATTCTTCTTAACACTTCAATCACATTTTTAACAAAATTCCTGACATTTCCACCCTCTTCTACCAACCTGTTGACCAGCTCAATAGATGCGGCGGTATTTTCCATCGCAATCAGGCTCAAAAACTGAATCACTAGTGTATCATCAGAATGCGGAACGATCAGATCAATGTGATCCATTGTAACTTTTTTCTCTCCGAGTGAAAGCACCTGACCCAACATGCTCTCGGCGTCCCGTACACTACCGTCAGAAGCCATAGCAATTGCCTTCAAGACCGGCTCATCAACCTGCACTTTTTCCTGACTAATAATAGTGTTCAACCGGAGCACCAGATCTTTTACTCCCACTTTCTGAAAATCAAAACGCTGACAGCGGGATATAATAGTCTGCGGCACCTTATGTACCTCGGTTGTCGCAAGGATAAACACAACATTTTCCGGCGGTTCTTCCAGTGTTTTCAGCAAAGCATTGAACGCGGATATTGAAAGCATGTGGACTTCATCTATTATGAATACTTTGTAGGTGCTGGATACCGTTGCCACACGCGAATTGTCAATTATATTTTGTCTTACATTATCCACTCCCGTATGAGAAGCAGCATCAATCTCAACCAAATCCAATAATCTTCCCTTCATAATATCTTTGCAGGAGCTGCATTCATTACAGGGTTCTGCAGAATCTTTTTTTCTTTTCTTACAGTTAAGAGATTTTGCAAAAAGACGGGCAATGGTTGTCTTGCCGACACCCCGCGGACCGGTAAACAAATATGCATGGGCGATTCTACCGCTTTCCAATTCATTTATCAGCGTAATTCTGATATGATTTTGATCAACCAAATCCTTAAAAGACTGCGGCCGATATTTACGATATAGTGTCTGTGACATAAATAAATCCCCTTAATCGGGTACCTACTATATTAGCGCGAATGATAAAGATTTGCAATCTGCATAACTCATATAAAAAGACCCTTATTCTGTAGGTTTATAGGGTCTTAAAACAGTTATTAAAATTTACTTTGAAATTATATCTCTAAATCATCAACTGCCTTTTCCTTCTCCATGCCGGGATTTTCTTGTTGGATATTCACAGTACTCGGCACAGCATTAATATTTGGTTGTGACTCGCCTCCTTTTACAATATTTTCCACAGCGGCCCAATCTGTTTGTTTATCAATTGGAACAAGTATTACCACCTCATCACCGACTTCACCTTTAAAATACGTAATACTGGCCAAAAGTACCTTATAACTCTTGCCGTTTGCCAGCACCTGGTATTCCCCGGTTGTATCATCCTGATTCAACATGCCGATCAGTCTTTTTCTTTCCACCGGCCCGATTTGTTTAAAAACAAAAGAACCATCATTGGAAATGGTCAGTTTTAAGATATCGCCTTCAACCAGTTTTGATTTAGAAGCATAGTTCGCCGGCACATTGTACTGTTTTCCGTCCGGACCGATCATATTTAATCCATCAAATACTCCTTCCACAACACGCCCGTTGTGATCCACAGAACCGATGGAGCGAGCCTTTTGTAAATGACTAATCTCATTGGAAACAGCGTCAGCATCCGATTCTAGCGAGTCTCCTTCCAACATAGCTTTAGCAACACGTATCGCATCTTCCGCTGAAGCAATTAGCTGTTTGATTTGTGTCAGTTTATTTTCGTCAACCATTTTATTTTTGCCTCCCCTTTTTATATTGTTTTATCTTTGATTTTAATTTTGATTTAAGTTTTTGTTTGGTTTTTACTAATCACATTGTATCATATTGAGTTTTCAAATGTAAAGCATAATTTGATTTCTGGCATAAAAATACGGGATAAATCCCGTATATTTCGTTTTAGCTATAATACTAGAATTGATATAAATATATGGCAATACTTGATTTGTCTGGCTTACTTACTGCACTTGGAGTAAATGTTTTAAGCGGAAACACATATGAGATTACTCTGGCGCCTTTTTTCAGTTCCTTGGAAAATTTTGCCTCCAGTTCCTTTATTGATTTTGGCATCAGAAAACATATTACCAAATCGGCGTCATTCAAATTTTGCTGGAAAAGATCACGGTATTTGATCAAAACTTTACCTTTCATTTTATGAACAATAATTGTGTTCATCAACCAGGACTTTATTTTTGAGAACACATAGGGCATTAGCGAGATTTCAACACCCGTTGCAGACACTTTAAATCGTTTGGCTATTTCAAAAAGTATACGCCCATCCCCGGAACCCAGCTCATAAACTGATTCACCGTCTTTTATTCCGGCCAGGTTAATCAGCCGGTCAAGATCCTTCTTTTTTGTCGGCACCCACGGAGCACCGCGGTATCCGGCATATGCCATTGATCCCAATACCACAAAAACAATAACTGCAATAATAAAATAAAAAAACATTCCTGGATCAAACATATTGATTTATATTTAACAAATGCGAAACTAAACGGTAAATTTTGGAGTTGATGATGTCGGCGGAACCGGCAATGTTGGATTTTTTGGGACTGATGTATTTGGAGTTGATACAGGAGCTGTTGGTGTAACAGTTGACACCGGTGGTGGTGTAAGCGGTCTCGGCCGGAGCGGAGGGATTGATGAAGGAAAAATTTTTGGTGGCATTGGCTTCTTTATACTGCGTAGCGCTATTTCCGATTCAATAATATTCCGGTCCTTACCGTATTTCAGTCTGGAAAGTTCTTTGATTGCCTGAACCATTTGCAGATTACCTTTAGGTAGTGTTCTGCCCTTAACATTAAAAGGCCTGGCGTGTGTATTATCAATCAATAATTTCAGGTTAAATGTATATTTATCAACATTCATTACGTCGTATTCATTGAATACCGGCTCAAACTGCTTGGCGAACAGTTCCGCATCCTCCACACCCACCCGATATGCGGCAATTGTACCGACGTTGCCGAATACTGCATCCTTAATTGTTGTATCATTATTCTCCACTAACTGACCCAAATATTGGTGAGCCATGGTCAGACATAATTTATATTTTCTGGCCTCAGATAATATGACAGCGATACTGTCAGTAACATAGTTTTGAAACTCATCAATATACAGATAAAAAGGCTTTCTTTCCTCTTCCGGAATATCAACACGGCTTAGTGACGCCATTAATATTTTTCCCACCATTACCAATCCCAATAACTTGGCATTCAGATCACCGATTCTTCCTTTTGAAAGATTGATTAATAATATTTTTCTCTCATCCATTACTTTCCGGAAATTAAACCCGCTTTCCTTCTGTGCAATGATCGGCCGCATGTAGTCATTGGAAATGAATGTGCTCAATTTACTGGTAATGTAAGGAACCATATTGGCAAGCGAAGCCTCACCACCTGCCTTTTCCGCTTCTTCCTCCCAAAATCTTTTAACAACAATATTGGTTGCTTTGGAAAGTTTTTCCGTCCGGTACTGTTTGTCCGCCATCACTTTTGGAATCTCAAGTAGCGTAGCAGTATCAGTCGGGTCATCCATTACCAGAAGCATCGCATTGCGCATATATTGTTCAAACATCGGACCGCCGGTCTGAGAAAGATTATACAGCTTATCAAAAATATTGATCATTTCGTTGATTACGAATGTCTTCTGTTCCGGATATTTTTTATCGTACTCCAGCAGATTCAAACCCATCGGCCGCTGCATATCAGAAGGGTCAAAATAGATCACATCCTCCGCACGTTCTTTGGGAATATTCGGCAATACGTATTCGTCTATCAATCCGCCGTGCGGGTCAATCAGGCAACACCCGTCACCACGCTGAATATCCTGCACCGCCATATTCGCCATCGTGTATGATTTTCCGGAACCGGTCTGCCCGATAATATACATGTGTCTCTGCCGGTCTTTTTCTTTGATGCGAATCAGTTTTTTCTCACCGCGATATTCCGTTTCACCCAAAATTATTCCTTCCTCAGGTAAATTTCCCGGGGGCGGTGCTTTTCTGGCGCTTAGCCATTTAATATTTGGTGTTTCCGTATATGGCAGGGGTAAATGGAACAGACTTGCTACTTCTTCTGTATTTAATATGTACGACATCTTGGCAACAAAATTTCGGTAAATAAAATCTTTGATCACCTTTGGATTGTTACCGACATTAACCGCACGAAAGCCGTTACCGAATTCGTACCCAGAGTATTGAGCAAACGAATCAATAATATTCCGCAAATACGCTTCCGCCTGTTGTTTTTGCTTGGCGGAAACAATGATGCGGATATTTACATCAAAACCGGCTTTGGAAGTTTTATGTTCCAGTGCCTTAATGGTTTCCTCCTCCATCGGAGAGAGCTGATGCGGTTGGGTTTTCTTCAGGATTTCATCATCTTTTGACTTTGATGATGTAAACATTGATTTGAAAATACTGCCCACAAAGCCTTTGGAACTGCCCGATGAGGATTTTAACGCTTCCCTCAGCTTTTTTCCCTGTTGCATTTCCGACGCGACTTTTGCCGGCCAAGCATGCCACGATCCTTTAGCGGACCGGATCAAAATCTGAATCGCTCCGCCTTCACCTTCCTGGAATTTTGATAATGAATTGGTAATTGCATTCAGCGGATCAGTCTCCATATTCTGATAAGTTTGAATCGGGAAAATATACTGTTTCTTCAACTGCAAAAACGCCCCCTGAACGACCCCCTGGGGAGTAAATATATTATAATCTTCCATCGGATCAATCTGCGCATCCGGATACTGCGCGTGAATCTGCTGTTCTAAAAACCGGCGGGAATATTCCGGGACAGTAATATAAAAAGCGATATGCCCGGTACGTTCCCTGACTATTTCTAAAGCAAGATGATCCCTTCTGCCATAAAAATAAGCCGCAAAACCTTTTTGCGGTTTAACTCCGCCCAGATTGGCATAAAAATTTTCAGCAATGCCTACCAGCTGCTTGATTTCTTTTTCCTTATCTTCCTTGTTGGTAAAATCTTTCGGAACCGTTATTAATAATGTTGTGTTATGGTACTCCGGCGGAACATGATACTGGCTATGAAAGTAGTTCTTTAATATTTGCAGTACTATTACAAGAATAAAAACAATCACCGCAAAAACAATTACTCCGATCACGACCGGGTTGGAAAGAATACTGGCGTCTGTTACAGGAGACTCAATTGTTGGGTTCATTATTCTCCTCCTTATTTGCTTTAGTCATTGCCAATATTTTGTCGGTTTTCAGTTTTGCCTCCTGTTCCAGAAAAAATGAATTAATACCGGGAATAGATTTCAGCCAAGCACTGATCAGTTTTGCGACTTTTTTGGCCGTTGCTTTTGCTGTTGCCACTAATATTTCCAGCGCGGAAGCGGTCTCAGCTGCCTGTCTTTTAAATTCTGCTTTGTGCACCGCGTCCATACCCTGAAATAACTCTTTCAGATCCTCGGACAGTATCCCTTCAATTTTTTTACGGGTTATTGTTTTTACAATCACAGGCTTTGTCGGCGTCATCTGTTTAATCGGCAGAGACGCGGTGACCGTATGAATCTGTTTTTCCTGCTTGTTGATTTCTTTTTCCAGTTGTTCTAATTCTTTTTCAATTTCAACATCCCCTTCCGACTGCTCTTTTTCAAGCGGTTGCTGAGGAATAATCTCGGGTGAAATCGGTTTTTCAAATGGTTCCGGCATATGCTTCGTAATTATAAAATCGCCAATAATAACGAGTATAGTATATCATTTTTTGGCTATTTTTGCAACAAATTACTCAAAAGGGCATTGACAAAATGCTGTTTTAGGTATATACTAGCATGTTTCACAATGGCTGATTCTGCAA
>JBAYGW010000004.1:0-75672 GCA_041666485.1 Patescibacteria group bacterium
CTTTAAAATGGTATTTGGATGAGCTGTATATAGAAGGATAATCTAAGCGCAGGCGACAATGCGCATTGTCGCCTGCGCTTAGATTATCCTTCTATATACAGCTCATCCAAATACCATTTTAAAGTCGTGCTGTTGAAGGCCAGTTTATAATAGTTGGCTTCGTCAGAAACGGAGAAGTAGTACCATTTTTCATCTCCCACCTTTCCGCTGTGCGCCAGGTTAACCTTTTCTATTTTATATATTTTATTCCGCCAGCGGAAAACAGCGGGGGCAATAGTCTGTTTGCCAAAACGAACCAAAACTTCAATTGTTTCATTGATCGTTTCGTACATAAATTATTTTTGGATAAAAACCTGGTTTAGCTCCCACTCCAGACTTCTGGTGTCAAAAGAAAGTTTATATAAATCCCGGTCATCCTGCACGTCAAAGAAAAACATTTTCCCTTCTCCTTTCTTTGCGGCGTGCACCAGTTTGGAGTTTTCAATCACATGTTGCCGGCCGTTCCATTCAAATTTTTCCGGTATTACTCTGTCCCGAAAGAAAGAGCTGGTTACTTTGATGGTTTCATTGATTGTTTTGAACATGTTTTTGTTTCTAGTTATATTCTTATTAGTATTTTCTAAAAATGGCCTTGACGATTCCCTGAATCACCGGGTTTTTGGAGAAGATCGGTTTCATGTTGGGATTGGCCGGTTGCAGGCGGATTCTGGTTTTTTCCCGGAAATATTTCTTGAGAGTCGCGTATTCATTATTTAAAAGCGCTACAACCACGTCGCCGTTCTTCGGGTAATAATTTCTTTCGCATACGACGTAATCTCCGTCAAATATCCCTTCGCCGATCATTGATTCGCCTTTGACTTTCAGCACGAAAGAATTGATACTATCAACCAGCCCGACTGGTATAGAAATGGTTTCTCTTTCCTCAATCGCTTCAATCGGTTCACCGGCGGCGATTAAACCGACTAACGGCAATTCAAGCGCAGGTATCTCTTTCTTTTTCTCCTGAAATATTTTAATTGAGCGGGCTTTTCTTTCTTCTGCTTTAATAAATCCTTTATCCTCCAGTCCTTTGATATGTTCAAAAATAGTGGCAGGGGAGGATAAGCCGAAATAATCAGCCATCTCCCGGTAACTGGGTGAGTATCCGTTTACAGAAATGAATTCGGTGATATAGTCTAATATTTCTTTTTGTTTTTTGGTGATGTTTTCGGTCATGGGGTTGTAGGTTAGTAATTGGTAATTCGTAACTTGTAATTTGGTAAATAGTAAATGGTAATTTGTAACTGGTAATTGTTTTACTTTACGAATTACTGATTACTATATTACTGCAACCAAGTTATCCACAGCTATCTGTACTGGTATAAACAGTATACCCGAACAAAAACCGAACGTCAATAGTCTGTGCAAAAAGTGCTTATTTCAGTGTTGTTTGATATAATAATATTAAATAAATAATACAAATATATGGGTTGGGAAATAATAATTCTTCTGGGTATAGCAATACTGTTTTTTGCAGTAGGTTTGGTTGGGATTGTTTTTCCGCTGTTACCGGGGATTCCTTTAATCTGGCTGGGGGCATTGATCTACGCCTTTTTTACTGATTTCCGGGAGGTTGGCTGGCTGGTAATGACCGTATTTACTGTATTAACCATTTTTTCTTTTGTTATTGACTACCTGGCGAATATTTACGGAGCAAAGAAATTCGGTGCGGGCAGATGGGGGATTACCGGATCCATCCTGGGTATGATGATCGGAATTATCACCGGCGGACTGATCGGATTGATTGCCGGTCCGATAATCGGCGCAATAATCGGCGAATTAATCAGCGGTAAAGACCATCGCAGGGCACTGAAGGCGGGCTTGGGAACATTTATCGGTTTTCTAAGCGGAACTCTGATCAAGTTTATTATCGGCCTGTTAATGATCGGTTTATTTTTTTGGCAATTATTTTAAATACTATGAAAAACAAAAATTATATAAGTTTGACTACTATAGTAACAGGAATATTATTTCTGTTATTTTCACATCCGGTAGATGCGGCGGAGACTCTGAATCGGGCGCGTTATCTGGATCAGAATACGATGGCGGTCGGCTATACCGTTCCGAGCCGGCACTATGATTTTCTGGTCGGTATCCGCGGAGGAATATTTACGGAAGGAGCATGGGTGAAAATAAAAGAAGCTGATTATTCCAATAATGAGATACCTTCAACTAAAGAATTAATCAGCCCGGTTTATACTTATGATATCCGCGTGCAGAATCCTCAGGTGCTGGATAAGCCGGTGTTCATTTCAGTTAAATTTGAATCAGAAAATAATTACAGAAAAAGAATTAATTTCTGGAACAGGGTAACCAGCCAGTGGCAGGAGATTCCGACCACGATTGATTATGAAAATAATGTTGCCAAAGCGGCGATCCATTTTCCCTGGTCAATGGTGGCGGTATTTGAAACCACGGGTGTTCCGGACGGACCGGTAAAATTTACCGATGCCGCCAATCCGAGTATTCAGGCGGAAACGGCGATTGCTATTGATGAGCGCACCGGTACGGTTTTATATGAATTGAATGCGGATAAAGAATGGTGGATTGCCAGTTTGACGAAAATGATGACAGCCTTAGTCTTTTTGGATACGAATCCGGATTTTAACCGGGTACTGGCATATTCATCTGAAGATAATACTTATGGTGGAAATTTGTATGTGCAGGACGGGGAAACGATGACTCTGCGTGATTATTTCTATTCCATGCTGGTGGGTTCGGCCAATAATGCGGCAAATGCGATCGCCCGGTCAACCGGCATAACCAGATCAGAATTTGTAGCAGCAATGAATCAAAAGGCGGATGAATTGGGATTGACTCATACTGCATTTGAGGATCCTTCGGGTTTAGGACTTGGGAATAAATCTACAGTTGCTGATTATGCTAAATTTATGCAGACTGTTTCCGACCGGTTTGAAATACTGCAGGCGACGACCACGTCGGTGTACTCATTTAGAACGATCAATATCGGCAGTGTTCATAATATTAAAAATACGAATAAACTTTTAAATTCGGAATATTATTTCTTAGCGTGTAAGACAGGATATTTAGATGAGGCAAAATATAACTTTGCTTCCCGTGTCAGGAATAATAATGGTGATGAAATAATCACGGTTGTGTTGGGTACCGATTCGGACAGTGCACGCTGGCAAGAAACGTCGGAGCTGATTGACTGGGTATTTGCCAACTATCAATGGTAAGGCTTAAAAATAGGTTTAATCATAATAGGTAAATATATGAAAGCAAAAAGAATAATTATGGGAGCAGTTTTAGTTCTAATTGCTGTCTGGATATATTTCACCATGACCGCACCGTCGGTAAAATATTTCGGCGGGATAACGTTAATGATTATTGGACTCTTAGTGTTGTTTTCCGGATTTAAAAAAGAATCAAAAGAATCATTGGCACCGCCGGAACCAATGGCACCGGACGAGCACACTCCTGGATACAAGTCAGAGGAGCATACACATAATCTAGACAAGCAGAGTAAATAATATATAAATTAGTATAAGATATTGGCAATGCAGGTTAGAGAAATAATTAAAAATGGTTTAAAATCCAATTCTGCCAAAATATTACTTAGTGTAAATTTTATCCCCATTATCGGTGTAATGTTTTTTGACTGGAATTTATTTTCAATCATGTTTCTATATTGGTTGGAAAACTTGGTAATTGGTATTTATAGTTTATTAAAAATAAAGAAGACATATTATTATCTGATATCAAAACAAAAAAATTTATCAGTTGCTAGCAGGGTACTTGCCACATGGGGACAAGTCATGTCATTTGTTTTTAATTATGGATTGTACACAATAGTACATGGAGTTTTTGTTATTGCTATGTTCGGTATGTCTACCGCAACAAGTCCCACAATAGTAAATTTAGGCCCGGTTAAAATTTCAGATATTATCTGGCCAGAAATTTCAATATTGGGCATATTATTGTCATTTATTATGTTGATTATAAGTCACGGATTTTCGTATTATAATAATTTTATAGCGCAAGAAGAGTATAAATATTATACAATTAATTATCTGTCTAAAAGTTCATTTGAAAGGGTTATTGCGCTGCATTTTATTATTGTAATCAGTGGATTTATTATTTTGGCTATGGGTTATTCCAAGTTAACGATAGTAATTTTAATAATAATAAAAACATTAATAGATTTTTATGCTCATTCTAAGGAACATGGTAAAAAGATAAATAGTGACATATTATAAACATATATTATTAATTTATTGTAGATTGTATGAAAGAACAAAACCATATTCAGTTAGAAAATAATGAAGAACAAACAAATCCGATTGATTCGGTTACGCCGGATAAAAAGTCGGATAAAATTGACCAGCCAAAAAAAAGGCACAGAGTGCGGAATTTTTTTATAGTATTGGTAATTATTCTATTTGTATTGTCATTAGGCGTGGCTGCAACCGGAATTTATGAGATACCTGTCATCTCATCCGTAATGGGAACCAATAAACCGAAAGACCTCGGGATTAAGACCAGTCCGGAAGCGGTTGTTAGTATCTCAAAAAAAATTCCGATGAAAATTTCCGGGGATTACATCAGTTATACGGCTGACCCGAAGGAAATATTTACCGGTGAGATTAAAGTAGATGCGGAATTTTCCTCAGAGGAAACTACATCCTGGTTGGCAAGATTTGAGGGGACCGATCCGATTTTTGACGATGTACAGGTAAAAAAAGGCGACGGAGAAATAGAAATTTCTGCAATGATGAAAAAATACGTCAAAGCCCCAGTGTATATAAAAGTTAAAGTTAATCAGACGGGAGTCAACCAGGTGGATTTAGACATTGTTGAGGGAAAATTCGGTATGATTACGATACCGGATATGTATTTACAAAAGGGAGAAGACTATTTTGAAGAAAAAGTAAATTCGCTGATGAATTCTATCCCCGGATTCAAAATGGAATCATACGAAATAAAAGGCGGTAACTCGTATTTGAAAGGAACCTATCCGGCTAATGCACGAAGAACTAACGAAGGCTGGGGCGGATTATTTAATCTGTAACGGTATAACATCGGTTATTAGACAAAACCCGGAACCCCCGGGTTTTTTGATGTCCTAATTCATATTGACAAATTTACCTTTATTGCAATAGAATCAATTACTGTGTGTAAATGCACATGGTGCTCGCCAAGACATACACATTGGAGGTGTCGGAATGGGAGAACCCAAGAGGGCTCGTCTTCGCGACGAGGGTGAAGATGATTCTCATGCGAATCAGCCCCGCTCTATTCACAGGATGACCTGTTTTGACAGGCATGCCAAGATGGCGGCCGACGGCCTGCGCAAGTGCGCCGAATGCGGCGAAGATCTGCGTCCTTTGCAGAGCCCCAAGCAGAAGTAACACCAACGGAAGGTTTGACATGGCAGAGAAGTCGCATACTGTTTGTACGGTATCGTTTGACCAGATCCGGTCAAGGATGCCGCACACCGGCAGGGCACTCCTTCTGCAGGAGGAAGTGGTCGTCGCTCTCGGCGACAACATGCTTCCGGTCGGAGGCACTACCTGCTTCACACCCAACACCAACCACTGCTCGGGTCACTTCCCGGCGCAACCGATCTGTCCGGCTCACATCCTGGTTGAACTGGCCGCCCAGTTGCTTGGCGTCGTAGCCTACGGTTCAACGCTGTGGCTCAGACCCCCTGATGAAGGCGGACCTTCCGTTCCGTTTTTCCGCGGACTCGGCGAAGCCACTTTCCGGCAGACCGCTATGCCCGAGCACATGCTCGTACTGACCGCGGAAATCACCAACATGCGGTCCGCAATCGTTGTCGGCAACGTCAAGATTGAATGCGCCGGCAAAAAGATTGCGGATATCAAGGGAATCCGCATTGCTCCTCAATAACCTCTCCATTTCACGGCGAGGTTTTTTTATGTTTAAGGTTAGGGAATAGGGATTAGGGACTAGGGAGTAGGGATTAGGGATTAGGGGAAAGGGTTGATATAACAAAAAACCTGCCGGGTTGATTCCGGCAGGCTAGCTTTTGATTTATGCTGTCTTGTTTAAACGGATTGCGTCTTTAAAGTTTTCCAGCTCGTTTTGCGGGAAGTCCAGTTTATTGTCTTCCACTTCCTTGATCAGCTCCGCAAGTCTTTCCTGTAACGGCCCCATCTTTGCTAAAATTGCTTTCTTCTTTTCCGGATCAGTTTCACCGGCGACATCAAACCTGATTTGTCGCAAGTCGGCGGAAATTTCCCCGCACTCGATTCGGATTGACCTAACATCTTTGGCATCTGCCATATTTTTTATTTTATTTATTATTTAGTTACAAATATCTTTTTCATTATACACTATTTTTAATAATATTTCAAGCCCGAGAGATGTTCGGGATGGTTGACAAAGTCTAATGACTTTGCTAAGACTTGATTGAACTTCCCCAAAAGGAAGTTTGCTCACGAGAAGCCCCTCACGACGGAACAGAAAGGAACCGCCATGATTCCCATGCCGCAGTGGGTAACCGATCTGGTGACCAAGGTCACCGACGAAGATCGAAGACCGGTTGAAACGGAATTCAATGTCGGTCGGGACGAGGAGCTCGGCGACGTTCCCGGGGAGTTGCAGTCGCTGTTCTGTCTGCGTCGGGTCATTACCCGGCGGATCTCGGAGCGCCAGCTGGAGTACCACCAGGTGTGCGGAAGGCAGGACGGCTGGTCCAGCCAAGGCTATCTGGACGAGGTGACGCTGCTCATTGAGCAGTACAACATGCTGAACCGGTTCTTCTGGTTCTCGTTGCGGACGCATTTCAGCATCCGCGAAGGCTTCGTCGGTCTGCGCTCCGGCTGGAAAGCGGTGCGGTGTCCGGAACAGGATCCGGAGGAGTCCGACATCACTCACTACGACAGCGCGGGCATCGTCTTTGTGGGCGGGTGACCGTTCGGTTCCTTCCGCAGTTGCTACTAGCACCTTCAGTTCATGAGCATTCGCTCCCTCTCATCTACACCCTGTAGTTCTGGGAGGTTTTTTATTTTATTAGGGATTGGGTTTCAGGGAATAGGGATGAGGTTATGGGGGTTAGGAAAAAGGATTTAGGAGAGGTTTATATGTTATAATAACTCTATGAAAAAGACTACAATCATACTTTTGCTAATCTTAGTACTTGGTAGTTTAATTAGCACGCCAGTAAGTGCAGCCAGCGTGGCGGAACATACCAGCGGATATATTTTGCTGGATGTGGAACATAACGGCGAAGCGTGGTATGTCTGGCCGGAAAATCTGAAACGATATTATCTCGGCCGTCCGGATGATGCCTTCAATATTATGAGATACTTATCCCTTGGAATCTCGGATGCTAATCTGGCAAAAATTCCTACTGAAGGAAATGAAGGCGGCGATCAGGCTTTGCGTGATCGGCTGGCCGGCAGGATATTATTGCAGGTGGAGCAAAACGGTGAGGCGTGGTATGTGCATCCGAAAACCAAACAGCGCACTTATCTGGGACGTCCAGCAGATGCTTTCAGTATTATGACCCGGTTTGGTCTGGGGATAACCGTTGCGGATCTGGTGACAATTGAAAACGGCGGAACACCGAACGCGCCGACGACTAATCTCGCGACCAGGCAAAGTTATACGATTACTTTAAGCCGGGGGTCTTTTGCCATTGATGTGGTGAAGTTGAACCGCCATGATTTTGATTTGGTTTCAGATACCGGTAATGCCAGCGACTGCGGTAATAATTGTCCGGCGCAAAGCCTCTTAGCATATGCTAATGAAAACAGCGCGAGTTTCGGTATTCACGGCACTTATTTCTGTCCGCCGGATTACGCAACCTGCGCAGGGAAAACATATTCTTATCAACAGCCGTTTTTTAACAGTGCTTTAGATAAAATGCTGAATGCCGGTAAACTGCCATACCATTCCGGACCGATGATTGTACAGAATACGGACGGAACTCTGAATTTCTTTCATCGTACAATCAGTTTCGGTTATTCGGTGGCGGAATATGAATCACGATATGGCAAAAATGTGAAAGCGGCGATTTCCAATTACCCGTCATTAGTAGAAGCCGGATCGGTAATTGTGGAATCTGAGCCGATTGAAGCTTCAATGAATAATAAATCCACACGCGGAGGAATTGGTTATGACAGTAATTATTTCTATCTGGTAATTGCGCGTTCAGCGACTGTAAAAGATCTGGCCTATATCTTTGATTCGCTTGGCGCTGATTATGCAATGAATCTGGACGGCGGGGGATCTACCGCGCTTTTGTATAATGATAATTATATTGTCGGCCCGGGGCGCCTACTGCCGAACGCGATACTTTTTACCCGCAAGTAGCCATCAATAACATTACGGTGAATATTCTGTTGGGGTTTTTTGATTTGGTCTTGATCTCCCACATAGTTGGTGCTAGGGTGTAAATTGTGATGCCCCCGGTCTTTAATATGAATTGGAGGGGATCGTATGCAGCGTGATTGTGAGTGGATTGTGGTCCGCGACGTGGACTGGCGACTCAACCGGTCGCTGCCGAGGACGCTCTATGTCCGGGGTATTCCGATAGAGCATGCTCTGATCGCCTGGCCCGGATGCGCCAAGTCCTTTGAAGCGATCGGCAGGATCCAGGATACGATGCGCATGCATCATGCCAGCAAATTGGTGCTGGTCTGGAACACGGACTCCGGTGCCATGGGATGGCGTGAACGCTGCGGTGTCACCGAACGGGCGGACTGGCTCCTGCAGCTCAGGCAGCTGCGTGCCGCCATGGCACTGATCTTGCAAAGGTGTCCCGGACTGAAGGAGTCGCGGATGATTCTGGCCCGCATCGTGGATGACGGGCAGATTGTCTACGAAGACGTAGCTCCCTGACCAACCACGGTCAGCTTCCCCGAACCCAACCAGAGGTACGGAAATGTCCACGAAGCATGACCTGTTGCCGACTCACTCCCACGATGAATTTCCTTCGGTCCCGCTGACTCACACTGCCCCCACGAAACGCTCGGCCAAGATCATCGCCGGCGTGTTGCTGGGCGTGCTCGTTCTTTTGACTATTTACGCCGGATTTACCTACATCAGCTACTTGATGTCACCGCGCGGGGAATACTCATTCCCACTGTAACCCGTTGAACTTCACGGGTTTTTTATTTATGAGGATTTAGGATATAGGGATTGGGGGTTGACAAAAGACCTTAATACGAATAAAATAGCTGTTTTGGAGGTTTCATGTTAGTGTATAAATAGATAGGGCTGGTTTGAGGTGGTATCTTCAGAACGGCTGAACCTGGAAAATTAATTATTCATACAATTTATTTCATGACAAACGAACACATATTGAATTTTTACGGGCTGGGATTAGCTCCGAGATTGTTGCAATTGCTGGATCAGAATAAATTCACGGTTCCAACCCCGATTCAGGCGAAAACCATCCCGCTCGCTATTGAAGGGAAGGATTTGATCGGAATCGCCCAGACCGGCACAGGCAAGACACTGGCTTTTGGACTCCCGATGTTGCAGAACATTGCCCGCCTGAAAACCCGCGGGCTGATTTTAGTCCCGACCCGCGAACTGGCCGCCCAGGTGGACGAAGTGCTGATGCGTTTCGGTCGTCCTTTAGGTTTGAGAACAGCGGTAATAATCGGCGGAGCATCTATGCAACCTCAAACCAAAGCGCTCAGAAATAATCCGCACGTGATCATAGCAACACCGGGCAGATTAATAGACCATCTGTCACACAATTTCAATCTCCTGAACGGTGTAGGAATTTTAACTTTAGACGAAGCGGATAGAATGCTGGATATGGGGTTTGCTCCACAGATTGAAAAGATATTGATGCGCATGAACAAGACCAGACAAACGATGCTTTTTTCCGCGACCATGCCACAGTCAATCGTAGCGATCGCCAACCGGCACATGCACCTGCCTTTGCGCGTAGAAATCGCCCAGCCAGGAACTACTGTCAAAGAGATTGACCAGGAGGTAATTATCATTCCGGCTGACAAAAAGATTATCATGCTGAAAAATACTCTGGAAAAATACACCGGTTCCATTCTGATTTTCTCCCGCACCAAATGGGGAGCGAAGAAACTGGCCGTGGATATCCGCCGGATGAACTATACCGCGTCGGAAATTCATTCCAACCGAACCCTGGCCCAACGGAAAGCCGCCATCAACGGGTTTAAGAACGGCACATTTAGGATTCTGGTCGCTACGGACATTGCTGCCCGCGGAATTGACGTGAACAATATTGAACTCGTGATCAACTTTGATCTGCCGGGTTCACCGGAGGATTACGTTCATAGAATCGGCAGAACAGCGAGAGCTGGCAAAAAAGGCAAGGCAATTTCTTTCGCCACCCCTGACCAGCAAAGAGATATCCGCGATATTGAAAAGTTAATCCGGACTCAACTGACTTTGGGAGAGGGCAGTGCCTTCCCGAAAGCACCGGCTAAAAGCCCATACCGCCAGCGACGCAATTTTTCCCGCAGTCGTCCGCGTTCTTCAAACAGAGGACAGGGTAGAAGAAGGTAATTAGGATGTAGGGGCGAGGGTTTGGGGTGTAGGATAAAAAATTGATTACAAAAATAAAGATCCGTCCGCAGTTGCAGAGGGGTCTTTTTTGTTAGGATCAGGATATGGGAGTTAGGGATTAGTAAATGTAGGTGGCGAGCTTGCTCGCCTTGGTAAAAGAAAGTGTACAAGAATGACAATTTATACTTCCCCGGAAAATTATTTTTTATTTAATAATCAGACTTATAGCAAGCCCTATTCCAGAGGGGGGTGGGGGTGCCGATTGACAACGAATAGAAAAAGGAATAAATTTACCGACCTGGTTCGTCGCACCTTTTACTAATCATCCCGGAAGGGGGTGAGAATCATGTCTACCTTAGAACTAGCCGCCTTGGTTTTGTTTGGTATGTTGATTCTGGTTGTTGGAGGGCTGCTCTATCTCCAGAATTGGGTTCAGACAAAACACACCGAGGCAAAAGCTAGGTTTGAAGAAAGGCAGCGGCCCCATAGGCTGGCTAACGAAGCATGGCTGGCTGAAGAAAAAAAGACGGCGCGCTACATCCTCACCCACAATCCTACCAAAGGTCAAATACGAGAAATTCTGCAGAATCCGGCTAGCCCGCATGACAAGGATCTTGCGATTGAGACCGCATTGTCAAGTGGCAACATATGGACTATCGGTCTGATCCATGATTTTGCACCAGAAGCGTCCCCACGAGCTAGAATGGCTACTCTTGATATTTTTTTCCTGTCAATGACGGGCGAAGAAGCTTTGGCCACGCTGAAAAAGTGGGAGGATCTGCACTCACTAGATACGCCATATCGGGAATGGTGGCGTGCCTGGAAACCCAAACTGGAAGCAAAAGCTCAGCGCGTCATTGACCGGCAACAGGCCGAGGCGGAGGCAGAACGCCGGGCCGCTTCGCAAGCTTCTTCGGACGAAGAAGATGATGACAAAGCAGAACCATCTGTCTGGGACGATGATGACAGTGATTACTGGGAGCCCGAGCCTACGGATTGGTCTTCCGGTTAGACCCTGTGTCGTGTGCATGGGGTTATTTTTTTTAAAAGAGTTTATATATTAGTGATTCTCTGTTATGATAGAGAAGGATTATTATTTTAAACAAATATTTATATGAACGGACAAACACGGGAAAGCATATCCAAAGGTCTGCGCGTAGCGGTAGTAAAAAAAGAGGATCAGAAAACAGGGCAGCTGACAGAAGGAATAGTACAGGACATCCTGACCAGTTCTTCCAGTCACCCGCACGGGATTAAAGTACGCCTGGAATCCGGCGAGGTGGGGAGAGTGAAGGAGATATTATAATTACTGTCATCTTCGGACTCGATCCGGAGATCCACAAGAATAATGGATTCCTGGATCGTCTACAGTGTAGACGTCCGAGAATGACAACGCTATTGACACCATTAACATGTCATGCTATCATACAATCTCAAGTATTTAATGGTTTTATAGTAGCACTTCAGAAAGTAATACAGACACACAATTAATGCGTGTTGTTGCGAAGATCAGGCAAACAGAAACCAAAACAGTATCAGTTTTTCTAAGAATGAGTTAATAACGTTATTGAATCCAACCCAAGTAATACAGCGGTTATCAGGATAAAAAACGTCACTCGTCGGAAGTTAATTGGGACCCTTTAAATGAGGGTTTTTTGATTTGGTATTAATAGGGGTTAGGGTTTAGGATATAGGGATTAGGGTATTGGTAAATAACAGCACCCATTGCGAGGAATTCTGTTTTAGCAGAATGACGAAGCAATCCCGATGCTTAATGCATTGGTAATTAAACTTCGTATCGCGTGGGGTTTATAGAGTTAATCGGGAACCGCCTAAAAAGGCGGTTTTCTTGATTATATTTTGTTTAAGAGCTATTGTGAATGTATAATAAGTAATTTTAATAATGTGCCTACAAAAAATATTTGGTCGTTGAATATTGATGAATTACTTGTAGCGGATAGACTGAAAAGTCTTTTCAATAAATCAAAATATGAGGTCCTGTTTCCACTAAATTCTCAAATGAAGGATATTGATTTAGTGCTATTAAAATTGAAAAATAATTCTGTCGCAACAATCCAGGTAAAAGGAAGTAGAACATATGATCCAAAACGTGCGGAAGTAGAAAAATATGGAGAAGGATCGGTAGCTTGGTTTAGATTAACAAAGGAATCAATTAATATTCCAACTAATAAGATTGATTACTATATTTTTGTTTTACATTGCTTTAATGATAATGAACATAAAAAAGAAATAGTCATTAATTATTTAATAGTTCCAAGTAACCAATTTATATCTTTATGTAAGAAAAAGACCTTAAGAAAGGGCGGAATTTATCACTTTTTTGTTTGGGTTGATTCTAATCACAATCGTGCGTTTGATTATAATAATAAAGGTAATAAGATTATTAATTTATCAAAGTATTTAAATAATTGGGAATTAATAAAATATTAATTACTAATATTATTATGCCCAAAATTCTTCATTTTGAAGACGACAAAGTTCTGTCTGATATGTTTGCGATTAAATTTAAGCAAGTTGGATTTGAATATGTAAATTATGAAAGTCCAACTGATAATCCTGTTGATTTAATTAAGAAAGAAAATCCAGATTTGATTATCATGGATATAATTATGCCGATAATGAATGGTTTTACGGCAACAAAATTAATAATGGCAGATAGATCAATAAACACTATTCCGATTATTGGTCTTACTAATATGAATCAGGATACTGATGTAAATAAGGGGCTAGGTCTGGGCATGAAAGATTATATGATTAAAGCATCTTTTACTCCGTCACAGATGATTCAGAAAATTGGGAAGATACTGAATATCGAAGTAAAGATCGAAGAAGTGCATTTTCCTCCGATTAAACCAAATTATTCTATACCGTCTATCCAAGATGATTCGCCGCATGAGAAAAAAGAGCCGGATCATAAAAAACTATACATTACGCTCAGTATCATAGCAGTAATAATATTAGCAGCTATTCTACCACCTTTTATGATGCCAAAAGTAAAAAGCGGCATTGTGATTTCTGATAAAGTCAGAAATGAGATATTACTGGCGGTTGATACACATTTTGATCATCCCGCGGAACGGTTGCTGGTGCTACGTTACCAAATTACAGAAAAATCAGAATGGCGGGGAGCAGATCGGTATTTTGTCTCAGGAATAACAATATTTGGTATAAAGTTTAACATGGCAGATGTTTATGTAGATGGTGGGATTATTAATATCCCAAGCCTGGAGAACGACATAATTACTAATTAAATATACAATGGCTGCAGACCCGGAAATAGTTAATGCTACAAAAATTTTAACATCTACTGTCGCACGTATACTTATACCATTTATAATCATTATTGGTATTATTGTAGCCGGTATTACTTACTTTAAGATAAAACTATTTAAGAAGGTTGATGAAATAAAGAAGCGAAAGAAGGATAGCAAAAATAATCATTCTTCTGAATTAAATTGCCCCCTTTGTGGAAATGCACTGGTAGAACGTTCGGGCAAATTTGGCAGTTTTTATGGTTGTTCAATTTATCCGAAATGTAAATATACAAAGAATATTGGATAAATACACTTTAATATGGAGTAACGGGATTACTTCGTCGTCCCACCAAATAGTACTCCTCATAATGGGCACTGTTTTTTTATTCACTCAATGCTATAATGCCTCCACAGAGAATTAGCATTAAAAACAGTAATGAAGCAATCGGAAGCGCTGGATATATTGAAAATGGGACACAATGTGTTTCTGACAGGATTTGCCGGCAGCGGCAAAACTTTTTTGTTAAACAAATATATTGAATACCTGAAAGGTAACAATGTAGAAGTAGGCGTAACCGCGTCTACCGGCATTGCGGCCACCCATATGGAAGGCCGGACGATTCATTCGTGGGCGGGAATGGGGATTAATGACAAAATGACGAAGACGGAGATTAAGAAGATTTTGAAGAAACCGCATCTGCGGAAGCGGATTGCCAATGCGAGGGTTTTGATTATAGATGAAATATCCATGCTTGGCCACCGGCAACTGGATCTGGCGGATCAAATCTGCCGGATCGGAAAAGAGCAGGATCTGCCGTTCGGCGGGATGCAGGTGATCCTTTCGGGCGATTTCTTTCAACTGCCTCCGATTAACAGAGCTTCCAATGAGGAGCAGAATAAATTTGCTACCGAGTCTGCTGTTTGGCAGGAAATGGAACTGAAAATTTGTTATCTGGACGAGCAGTTTCGTCAGTCGGATCAGTTATTTACAAAAATTTTAAATGAGATCCGGGATGACCGCGTGACCGCGGATACGATCAGCACTCTGATGACCCGCCTGAATATTGAGGTCGCACCGGATGTGATCCCTACCAAGTTGAATACCCACAATGCTGATGTGGACAGCATTAATGAGCGGGAACTTGCTAAGATTCAGAGCAAAGAAGTTCTGTTTGAGATGAATGCGACCGGTTCTCCCGAGATTGTAAAAATTTTAAAGAAGGGGTGTCTCGCACCGGAGGAGATAATATTAAAACAAGGCGCGGTAGTGATGTTTGTAAAAAATAATTTCAACAAAGGATACGTAAACGGGACACTTGGGACTGTAGTAGGTTTTGATCCGGAAAAGGGGTGGCCGGTGGTGGAGATCCGCTCGGGAAAAAGAATCCTCGCCGAGCCGGAAAGTTGGGGGATTGAAGAAGAGGGAAAAGTAATCGCGGAAGTGGACCAGGTACCCCTGCGTTTAGCGTGGGCGATCAGCGTGCATAAAAGCCAGGGGATGAGTTTGGAAACCGCGGAGATTGACCTGAGCCGGGCTTTTGAACGCGGGATGGGTTATGTTGCTTTGTCCCGCGTGCGGACTCTGGACGGCATAAAGCTGACCGGTTTGAATAATATGGCGCTTTCTGTGAACAAAGATGTGGTGGGGCTGAATAGGGAATTTATCATCCGTTCGCAAATGGATTCGGACCAACTGAAGGGGTTCGGTAAAAAGCGGGTACACAAAATGCAGAAGGATTTTATAAACGAGGCGCGGGGATAAACAACGGTGGATCTCCGGACCAAGTCCGAAGATGACAATTGCTTATTAATTTGTCATTCCCGCGCAGGCGGAAATCCAGAAAGGTGACACGGCGGCGTGCCACCCCCTTCTTATTTATGGGTAGGGTTTTTTATTTCTTATTCAAATGGTATAATAACAATTACCAATTTATTCAATTATTAATCTCAAAAACATGAAAAAAAATGAAGCTGCCAGAATATATGATGTCAGCAAAAATGAAAGACGACAAGGAGAAATACAGCCTATTCTTCCGGTAGAAGAACCGGAAGATCCTGATATACTGCCGTCCGCCAAGATGACGTCTATGAATGAATTTGAGCTAGCAGAACAACAGCTCAAAGCTGAAGAAAAGCGCCAAAAAGAATTGGCGGTTCTGCGCGCTAATATGGCTAATTTTATCAATGAAGCTGGAACGACTGTGATTAATTTTGATAAACCGGGAACTGTACCCGATGAAAATTTTGAAGATACTGAAGAGATGGGCCGGATTAATGAAATATTCGGGGTTATTGAACAAAGCGGTTTGGATCAGAGAACAATTGATCTACTGTACGAAACTATGGAGAATCTGATTATTGCCATTACACCGGAGCAAATTGACCAGGAAAGAATAGATCAGATAATTGAAGTGATTGAAGCTAGCGAATTAGAGTCCACTCGTAAGCAAGATTTAATCCTGGAGCTGAAAAACATGATCGCGACAGCAATAATGGATATGGACGATGATGCGGTGGCATAAATAATCCACTATATAAAATTATGCGTAAAATTCTATTGGCCTCGCGGGGTACTTATGTAACGGACGGAAAGTACGATCTTTTTGATAAACCCCGCAAAGAAATAAAATGGGCTTACATTACGACAGCCGGAAAAAGCGTGCCGAGAGTTGAATATATTAAAAAACATGAACAGCGGATGCGCGAGCTCGGCTGGGATTTTGAGGAAATTGATATTGACGGAAAAACCCCGGATCAGTTAAGGAAAATTTTAGCGGATAAGGATGCAATTAATATGCTGGGCGGCAATTCCTTTTTTCTGATCAAATGCATCAGAGAAAGCGGATTCAAAGCAGTACTGGAAGAATTTCTAGACAGAGGAGGGGTATATTGCGGTTCCAGCGCCGGGTCATATGTTGCGTGCCCCAGTATGGAAATGGCAACCTGGAAAAAACCCGCCAAATTTGACCGCCACGGCGTTACTGATTTTACCGGGATGAATCTGGTGCCGTTTCTGATTGTTGCGCACTGCACGCCGGAAATTGTTGCAATGGTTAAACCATATGTTGAACAGTCAAAATACGAAGTAAAATTATTAAATGATCAGCAGGCGATTCAGATAAATGGGGATCAGATAGAATTTTTGGAAGATCTGGAAATACGATCTAAAGATTTCGGAGGATAAATTATGACAGACAATAAAGAACCGGAATTAAATCCCTATGACAATGAAGCCCGCGAGCGGTGGGGTAATACGCAGTTTTATCAGCAGTCCCAAAAGCGTGTAAAAGCGCTGGGAGAGGACGGGTTGGGGGAGGTTATCAGGAAAAGTCAGGAGCTAATTCAGAAAATTGCCGGTGCGATGAAAAAGGGAAAAACGGCTCAAAGTGAGGCCGTGCAAAAATTAATTGACCGTCATTATAACGCGCTCAATGCCTTCTATGATCCGACTTTGGGACTATATCGCGGACTGGCTGAAACATATATCAGCGACGAGAGATTTAAGGAAAATTATGAAAAAGTGGCGGTTGGACTGGCCCAATTTATGCATGATGCCATGATTTATTATGTTGATACAAAGGAAACTGAATGAAAGAACTGCAACATATTGAAATAGTATTGAGAGCAATTATTGTTTTTAATGATAAACTTTTAATGTGCGTTTTACATGATCAACCACCGATTCATTTTTTGCCCGGCGGGCATTTGGAATTCGGTGAAACCTTGGAAGATTGCCTAAGAAGGGAGATTAAAGAAGAAATGGGTGTTGAAATAAAATCAATGGAATTTTTGAAACAATTTGAAAATATTTATGATGTGCATGGAATAAAACATCACGAAATAAATTTGGTACATAAAGTTTCATTAAGCATAGAAAACACGGAAGAAGTAAAAGCACAAGAGGATCATATTTCATTTACTTGGGTTGAAATTGAAAAGATGAAGGACGTTAAAATGCTGCCGCCAGTGATACATCAATACTTGGTAGAATATTTTTCCAAGTAATCACAGAACAATTACAGTAACCATTGCGAGCCCATAAATATGGGCGAAGCAATCCCGATACTTACACCATGAGGGTTTTATAGACGGGATTACCACGCCCCCTGTTTAGAGTCAAAGCGAGCCAGTGTTTTTTTAAGAGAAGCCTTCGATTCCGCTCCGCTGCACTCAGGCAATATCCCATGAGAATATTTGGTGAGCCTGTCGAATCATACTTGAAAAGAGGTATGGAACGGGATTGCCACGTCTTGCGTTCGCAAGTCTCGCAATGGTTACTATCATTCTGTCCGGGATTGTCACGTCCCGCTTTGCGTGATTCACAATGGGTGCTGTTTTTTTATCCTCTCAATGATATAATTCGTGCATGCAAAAGATAATTACTATTGATAATCAGGCACTGACCTACACCGTGCGGAAAAGCCTGCGGGCCAGAAGTATGCGCCTCGCGGTGCACAGCGACGGCACAGTGGTGGTGACCATGCCTTTCCGGTTTCCCGGCAGTCTGGCGGATAAATTTGTACATGAGAAATATGACTGGATTATTCGGAAGATTGCATATTTCAAACAAAGCAAAAAACCCGCATCACGGGTATATACCAAAAAAGATTATTTGAAATACCGGGAAGCCGCAAAGAAATTTGCACTGGAGCGAGTGGAGCATTTTAATGCAACATATAATTTTACGTATAATCGGATAAGTATCCGCAACCAAAAAACAAGATGGGGGAGTTGTTCCGGGAAAGGCAATCTGAATTTCAATTATAAAATAATCCATTTACCTTTGCGGATTGCCGACTATATTATTGTCCACGAGTTGTGCCATTTGAAGCAAATGAATCATTCTAAAAATTTCTGGGATTTAGTGGGAGTATTCTTTTCGGACCACAAGGCAATCAGAAAAGAATTAAAGCGGTTGAGTATTGATCTGGGCTAGAGGCTTTTATTTAAATTTGGTATAATAGAACTATAATTAATAATCATTATATTTATGAATGAAAGTATAAAATATCCGCATGCAGCGGAAGAAGGAGTAACCCCGGAAATGGATCAGGCCCGAAAACTGGGGTTATTAGAACCTATGGAGGATACGCTGGAATGGTTGGATATTAAGGCAGATATTCATCTCAAATACAATGACAAAAAAGCCAGACAGCTAGAAGAGCAAACGCAATCTGATTATTTAATTGCAAAAGAAAAGGATGATGTGGGTAATTTGCAGGATCCGCATGAGAGACCAAATCTTGAATCAAAATTTGCTATTGATACAGGACTGGTGGAAGCAAGAAGGTTGCGTGAAGCAAATAACACAATGGAAAAAGAAATCGCCGACATGCTTCTAGGTCATGATTTTGAACAGTTTCGCACACCAAACCAAGCACAATTACAGGCTATTCGTGAAGCACTTCACGTCGCCTATCAGCAAGATCCAGAGATCAATGATCGGATAAAGGCGAAAGAACGCATCAGAGAAATTATTGCATTAGAAAAACAGTTAGCTGAATTGCTTGTAATTTTTGGACAAGAGGTGCAGGATGTTGTCAGTAGACAATAATAATTTAGTGATATGAATTACGTCCAACCCCCCCCTAACCCCCCTCCTTAGGAAGGAGAGGGGGTGCGGTTCGCAAGGAATAGGGAAGTGTTTAGTTCCTCTCCTTTTTAAGGGGAGGATTTAGGAGGCGTAATAAAAAAATACCGCCGGGCTCTCAGAGGAGAGGGGCGGTTTTCGGATTGCCTACAGAGTAGGCGAAGGTGCTATTCCAAACGCTCTTGGAGCGGGTCAAAGTCCGAGTAGAGCGCGAGCAGGAAATCAATCATGTCGGCTCCGAAATCCTCGTCGGATACGGCGTACTGCTCAATCGTGAGCATGTTGGCGCTCACAACCAAGTCGGTTCCGTAGAAGCCGACATCAAGCGGAGATTCAATCGGAACGCATTTGCGTATCCGATCTTCGTCATCGGTCAACGGACCCATCGTGTAGGCGTAGGGTTCATGACCTTCCGCAACGGTGATCTGCTGGCGCTGCAAAGCGCTTTCGCGAGTGGCGGCGAGCCACTTCCCTTCGGTCATCTCGTTGATGATCATGAACACCGCATGGTGTGCCTCGTACTCCTCAAGGAGCCACGGGTCGGAAAGCGGTTCCGTAACCGTTCCCTCTTCGTCGTAGTCGTTCTCCGTGCAGTCCCGGGCGTGGACGATTTCATGTGCGAGGCAGAGCCCGCGCACGAGCTGTCCGAAACCGCAGGTTGTGAGCTTCACCGAACGCGATTCGCAGAAGAATTCCGCGAAAATCGCATCTTCCTCCCGAAGGAGCGGAATCGGATTCGGATCCGCCACGATGAAGAAGTCTAGCGGACTGTCCAGTGTTTCCACCACCTCAAAGAGCTGGGAATCAACGAACTTCGCACGCACGGCATGCGCGTCGTAGAACTCCAGGAGCTCCTTGGCGGTTGCCGACTGCTCGGCGAGTGCCGCGAGGTCTTCCCGCGCCGTGTCAAGAATCCGGTTCTCGGGCTCGGTCAGCACAGGTAGAGCCAGTGCGGAGGAGACGGGCTCCTCCTGAGACTGAGCAGGGACACAGTAGGCGAAGGCGCACAGGGTGGGAATGAGGGACAGGTACAAAGCGACCTTATGCCACGTACGCATGAGCGGTTCCATCCTTTCGGGTCTTCCTAGTCTTTTCTTTGGTTGCTGTGTGAAAATTGTGCCTGTACTACGATCCTCGGTCAGAAACCTGCAAATCTCCTTTCAACAGGAATTCTGACTACACTGTATAACATGATATTATATTTTTGTCCAGAGTGGTTAAAGATAATTAATCATTCGCGAATTAAAAATGTATATAAATCTTGCAAAAAACTGCTGTTATGCTAGGGTTGCGATAGTCGTGAGTTATTTGATGCCTGCAGAAAGGACGGATGCTATGAGTCATCGGTTCACTCCAGCCCGCCTCAACGAGGTATTGGTTGCTGCCAATGCTTCGCGCCAGCCGGAAGCGGTTGAAGCGACAACTCTGCTGCGGGACTTCATGGAGCGCGAAGATCTGATCGGCTCCGATGAAACCGACCGGCATGTGCATGTGCCGGAAGACCTGGTCGGCATCATTGAATACCCCTGGAACGGGCATTCCCAGTCGGCTCTCTAGTACATCTGCGGTTCCCAGAAACCGCGCCACTCTTTCCTGACTGAAAGAGTTTTTTATTTAAAACATTATGACAATTAAAAAAATCGAGGGTGAGTCCGGATGGGCTCACTCTCGGGTTAAAGGAATGATCAGATGATGAAAAGCAGAAGGTGTGGTGCAACAGTGGACGCGCGGGATCGCGGGTCAGGATCAGAGGTCGATGCGCTCAGTCGGAGCGTCACCGCCCTGATCGTCCGCAGCGGGAGCAGTCGCCTCCATGGCCTGCCCGGTCTCGGCACCAGCGGCAGCCTGGTCGCCGGCCGCGACAACGGCCGGGTCCACCTCGGGAGCGGCGTTGACATCCGCAGCGGCGGCCACGACGGGAGCCTCCACGCTGGCGGCAGCGAGCGGGGTCGCATCCGTCCCATCCTCGTCACCGAGCTGGGGATTGCCGACGGTTGCGGCGGCCTGATGCTCGGCGTGAGCCTCGTCCTCGTCCTCGGGCACGTCCTCCCAGGGCACGTCCTCGGGGATCAGCAGGGTGCCGATCATGAGGTCGCCTTCGGCGATGAGGTCGTAGAGACCGACTTTGGCCACCGTCGGCTCCCCCTCGTCGGACAGGCCGAGGATCACGATCAGGTGCTGGTTCTCGTCGTACTGGATCCCTCTCGCCTTGAGGGTCTCCAGGACGGGGGTGCCTTCCTCCCCCTCGAACAGCGGATGGAGACGGAGGCAGGGTTTTGTTCTTGACATCGCACACACTCCTTCTTGGGAACGGGACCATAATTTGCCGACGGCTTATCCGCCAGCAGCGAACATGTCAGATGTTATCACGCCTTTTTGTCTATGTCAAAATGCCTTTCAAACTGTGGATTTACAGACGGCTGCTAATCCTTTATGCGGTTTTTGAAAACCGCAATTAATTTATTCTCACTGAGGAGAGTTTATTTATTGCAAAAAAATAAAATAATGCTTTGTATTTATAGTTGACATTCTATAATCATGGGTGTTAAATGGGCATGAAAACCAAAACACGAAACCGTTGCTCTTTGAAAGGGGGTGACCACCATGCTAGCAGTCTTTCAAATTGAACCGGGCGCATTGTTCGGGATAATACTAGTGGCTGTAATAGCAGCAATCGGAATTTGGGTACAAGTTGATGCTGCTACTGCAAAAACCCGGCAAGAAGAGGAATTCAAAGAACAAAGGAGATTAGCAAAAGAGAAAAAAAATCAGGAATACAGAGAGGGGTCGGCTCGCGAGGAACAATCAGATGAGGAAAGGTACAGGCAAAAACAAGTAAGCGATGAAGAACGTGATCGGGAAATGCGACCAATACTGGAAGCTGCTATAGCAAGAGGGGAAAAGGTTTGTTGGACACATTATATTGTTGGTGTCCAATATTGCAATAGGGGGTGTGGTCGTTGTCTTTGTCTCGAAGGTGGCCCAATGTGTGATCAGTGTTGGTTTGATGATCATGACGACGATGACTAGTTCGTTCAAGACTCTTTAGTTTAGAGTCTTTTTTATCGAATTGTTAATTATATTTCACCTGAATAATAAATTGTGCTACGATTAAGCTATGAATTTAGCAGAGAAATTGGAGTTGTACTTCTTTGACCCAATGAGAGGGGAGGAGGACTATTTTAAACGGTTCAAAGAGTGCACCGATATTCAGATTTCCTACGCGCCGCTGTATTTATTACGCCGGCAGATATTATTGTTGACCGGCAAACTGATTACATTTCCCAACCCGCCCATTCATCAGATTCCGTATTTTTCCGCCATTCTCCTGGCACACATTGCGGTAAAAAAAATGACTATGCTGTCCAGCGGTCAGGACTACGTTAAGTACGGCGATTATATTTTGTTTTATGATAAATACATGGGCATGAAGCCGCTGGATTATGTGGCGGCCAGACTTCTGCGTAATGGAATAGAACACAATAATTTCCAGTTGTATATGCGTCTGAAAGCGGACAGCGCACCAATGTTCCGCGAGTTCGCCCGATATTTTATTAATAATAAAATTATGACCCGTGAGCAGCTGAGGTCTATGCGCAATTTTAACGTAACGTTTGCGATGGTGGAAACAGGTCACACTGGCGCGATTGTTTCTCCACCGGAACTGTTAAAATTTGATCCGGAGCTGGGTATCGCACGGATCCAGTTCTATATTCAGCCATATCTATTTTTGGAAGCATTTGAAAAGGGGGTGCAGAAAGTGGAACAAGATATCCGTGATTCAAAAGAATTGAAAGAGAATTTTGACCGTGCTGTGATTGAAGCAAACTGGATGGATGTGCATCCGTAATCGGTACTTAAAAAGTGTAATTAGTAATTGGTAACTGGTAATTCGTAATCTCTAATATTCATCTGAATTGATGTGTGTTTTTGTTTTAGGAAAATAAAAAAAATCGAGGGGGAGAGAACAATGCTTGCGCAATGTTTCTCCCGCCTCGGGGTGACCCCGCTAAGCGGGATCTAGGAACGACTAGTGCTATTCGGCCGGATTGTACGTGGTACTTTCCAGACGAACGACGGGGATTTCATCGTAGGCTGAGGGGACTTCGTAGCATCCCATCAGCTTCTGCATGTACACCCAGCCGGTGCACTTGTTGGCGTCGCCGGTCCAGACGATACGAATCTCCTGGATATTCTCAAGATCGGCTTCACCGAAGTCCACCAGCAGGTAGGCCGGACGCTGCGGGTACAGATCCGGGATCGTCCAGTAACGAACGGAGCCGTTAGTGTACCGGAACTCCATGATCGTGTCCTCGTGCTGGAGGACATCAAACTTGAACAGTCCCCACATCCGCTGCCAGTAGGGGTGACCGGTCGTCACGAACGCGCAGTCCGTGAGATCGCCCGGTCCCACCTTGAAGTCGTTGATGTCAACTTCCCAGCAGATGGTCTCCGGATCCGAAGCGGACCGGACGCGGATGTTGATTTCGCGTTGCTGAACTTCGCCGGTGACGTTGTCCGTCACCTCAACGTAGAACAGGTGATTACCCGCGTTCAGCTCAGGATACTCGCAGACCGGGGTGGTCGCGAACGGAAACTGCTCCAGGTAACCCCACTTCACCGAGTTATCGCCGGAGCCACCCTGGATGATCACCTGGAGGCTCGCGGTCACAGGTTCCACTTCGTCCTGCGGACTGCCGAAGATCTGGGTGGTCATCGGCGGGTACTGCAGTGCTTTCACGCGGATGGCGACGTCCTCGTTCAGAACGAGACCGGTGACGTTGTCCGTCACCTGCACGTGGAACACGTGTACGCCGGCCATCAGACCCATCACTTCAACTGCCGGAGTGGTGCCGACGACGACGTTACTGTCGTTGGTCCACTCGTAGCTGAAGTCGCCCGAACCGTTATTCACGGTCACCAGCATATTGCCGTTCACCGGCTCGGTCTCGTCCTGCGGGGTAACGAAGGTTGTGATACCCATCGGGATGATGGGATCGTCCTCGCGGGGCAGAGCGGTGACGGTAACGGTTTGCTGTCTCACCTGGCCGGTTGCGTCGGTGACGGTGGCCTGGAAACAGCGGGTGCCGGGCTGGGTGATACTGAGACGCACACTGCGTGTGGTTGCGAAGACGTTGCCGTTCTCGCTCCACACGTGCACGAAGGGGTAGATCCCTCCGAACTCGTGCATGGTCAGCGTGGTCTCAAACGAAACCGGGATCCCACTCGTGGAAGCAGTCGCATCCATGTCGAGCGGAGTCGGATCGTCCGTGTCCACATACACCGTCAAGTCCTGGAAGGTGGAGCCGTTGCCGGTGCCATCGTCCAAGAAAACGGTAAAGGTATGTGTGCCGTCGGGGAGATTCGGGTATGCGGCGAACAGACTCTGCGAGAACATAACGCCCTCGTAGAACCACCGGTAATGGTAGTTTCCGTCACCGCCGGACCCGTGCGCTTCCAGATAGGCTTTGTCGCCGATCGCGAAGCCGAAGGCATCCAGCGTCAGAGCGTGGAGTTCCCCAGGAGCGCCGGCACAGATGGTACGGTTGAAGGTGACTTCGTTGCCGTCGGCATCGGTGATCGTGCCGACCACTGCGTAGTTTCCCGGCTGTTCGGCCCGGAACCGGATGGACGGTTCGGTGTACACCGCACCGTTCACGATGATGTCAAACGAGTAGGGCAGTTTCCCACCCCAGCCGATGAGCGAGATTGACGCTTCGTAAGGCGCCATCAGGTCGTTCGGTGTGACGATCATCATACCCTGAAGCGGGCTGTCGGTTTCCACTTCCTGCTCGCTGGCCGTGACGGTCAGCTCGCGGGAGATGGTGGTGTCCGGGTAGACGACCTTGAGCTCGAAGCTCCAGGAGCCGGGTTCGGGCGCCGTGAACACAGTGTCCGTTCCGGTAGCGTAGAACTGCCCATCCTTGTAGATTGCGACGTGTTCCGGATCGCCAAGCACGGTTCCCCAGAGGGTAGCCGTATCGACGTAGGGCCGAAACAGGTTGAGCGGTGAGGCGTTGAACGTCGCGCCGAATTCCGGAAGCACAGGTGCCTGCGGCGCCACCAGATCAGCCTCGCTCTCGCAACCAGCGAGTACGAGGCCGAAGGCGCAGATCGCAAGCAAAGCGATGATTCTCTTCATCTTGACCTCCTACATACCGAAGTTGTAGTTGACGCCGGCGGCGATGGAAGGCTCGACCGAGCGATCCGTGCCGAGGCGATCGAAGAACATGAGACCGGGCGTGATGTAGCCCAGGACGTGTCCCTTGGTGATCGCGAACCCTCCGTAAAGGCCGTAGCCGTTTTGGAGGTATTCGCCGAACGTCTCCACGCATTCGGAAGCGTAGAGGATCCGTGCCGTCAGACCGAACCACGGCTTATTCCCGTAGAAATGCGCCATGTTCAGGCTGAACAGCTTCTGCTCGACCGACTGCTCGACTGAGCCGAGATGCTCAGAGCCGAAACTGCCGTAGCCGAGAGTGCCCGAGATGAAGTTGCGTCCGCTCCGAATCCCGAAGGAAACGGATGGGACCAACGTGGGCTGGCCGCTTGATACGGTAACCCATTCCGCTCCGAACCCGAGCATGTAGCTCTTGTCGGAATTGGTCGGGTGAACCGGGTGAACACAGGGCGCCGGCCGCTCAACGATGCGTTCGGTGACGATGCGTTCAACGACGACTCGTTCGGTCGACTTCGTCGGCAGCTTGTCCACGTAGATGTGGATGTAGCGGTCGCCGATGCGCTGGGAGCGGATGTGGAAGTAGTCAATCGGGACCTTGAACGGGTCCACACCGACGTACTCTAGCACCTGGTTGGCCGAAGCCTCCCGGGCGCCGTTCGTTCCTCCATCCCAGTCCAGATTCTGGGCATCAAAGTCAATGTCCTTGAACCTGGGGTCGTCCTTGAAGATCTCCAGGATTCCGTACTTCGTGGGGTCCGTGCAACAGACCACCACGAGACGCTTGTTCCCGGCGCGGACGCTGTCCAGTTCGGTCCGGAACTCCGGCGTGACCAGCGGAAGAACCTCTTCCTTGGTCACCAGATGCCCGGGCTTTCCCTTCCCGAGCTGGATGAAGATGCCGCGATCCCGAGGGATCACGGTGTGGTCGGGCTGGTCCGCCTGCGCGATGCTCGATTCTGCGACCAGCATCAGCACGGCGATGAGAAACACGGTGATTTTCCTCACTACTCTCTCCTTCAGTTGTGCTGTCATATCCATTATGACAGCGGGTGAAACCTCGAACGGGAACCAAACAAAACCAAAAACCACGTGAAACGACAGATTTTCAAATAGCACCTCTCCTAAAGATGAAACATCTCAGTAGAGGGGAATAAGGACATTTACAAACATCCTGATTCCTCCCTTCTAACATGCAAAAAGCGTGGATTTATAGGTGAAATTATCCACTAAATATTATTTGAATTTATAAAGTATTTTTTCTGATATTACCACCTGATAGTAAATAATTACGACTGACTACTATATGCTTATTTAATCGTTTTGTCAAGAGCGAGTGTTTACTGCTACAATGAAATAATACTAATTAATAATGCGTAGTAATCACAATGGCTGTCATCAGAGACTGTAGTCAAAAATCAGATGAGGAGTTGGTT
The DNA here is from genome assembly GCA_041666485.1 of Patescibacteria group bacterium. Lineage (GTDB taxonomy): Bacteria > Patescibacteriota > Patescibacteriia > UM-FILTER-42-10 > UM-FILTER-42-10 > JAHJEX01. The sequence continues at coordinate 27,010 of JBAYGW010000004.1, forward strand.
GCCTTAACACTTTCTGATCAAGGGTGGTATTTGTGTTTGATGCAAAGGTATGAGGCAAAATTGACCCGGTTTATCCGGCGCATCTCAGGGGTTAATGATCAGGATTTGGAAGACATTTTACAGGATGTATTCATTAAAGTGTATCGTAACCTGAACAGTTTTGATCTGGATCTGAAATTTTCTTCCTGGATTTACCGTATATGCAGAAACCATGTCATCAGTCATTACCGCAAAGTACAAAGCCGTCCGGAACTAATCGGCGGTGATGACGGAGAATTGATTTTGAATCAAATAAAAGATGACAGTGATCCGCACGCTTTGATTGACGAAGTATTGTCTAACGAAAAAATTCAGTCGGTGCTTTCCAAAATGGATAAAAAATATCAGGAAGTAATTATTCTGAAATATTTGGAAGACAAGGATTATCAGGAAATAGCGGATATTTTAAAAAAACCGGTCGGCACGGTCGGTACGCTTTTAAGCAGAGCAAAAGAACAATTTAAAACAATTACTCAAAAACAAGGAACCGAATTTTAATATGGAAGACACATCAAAACAAGTATTGGCAAAAATTGAAAAGGAAAAAATCACCCCGAAGCCGAAATGGCAATTCAGGCTAGAGCAGATTGGTATTTGGTTTCTGGCTATTATTTCTGTATTAATCGGCAGTAATGCCTTTTCGCTGATTATCTTCGCTATGGTGAATAATGACTGGGAAGTGCTGGAACTGCTGGATAGAAATCCTGTTAGTCACACACTGGCAACTATCCCGTACCTTTGGCTGGTTGTTTTGGCTCTGTTTGTTCTGCTGGCATATTATAATACCCGCCATACCAACAAAGGTTACCGTTACAGTACGTACGGCATTGTAATCGGCAGTATTGCCGCAAGCATGTTGGTCGGCACAGTATTATACTCAGTTGGTTTTGCGCCGGGCGTGGATCGTCTGATCAGGGGGGTACCGGGTATAAATATGCTGATGCATGATCGCGAGGAGATTTGGAGCCATCCAGAAAATGGATTTATGGCCGGTGAAATAATTAATGTAAAAAATAACACCAGTGAGTTTGAAATAATAGATTTGAACGATGAGGAATGGATAGTGAATGCCAACAATGCAGTCATTTTCCCCTCCGTTATAATAGAAAATGGTGAATTAGTAAGAATTATCGGACAGGTGCAGGATGATAAATATATATTTGAGGCTCAGCGTATTCTGCCTTGGCAGGTTGGTCCATCGTCTGGCGGGGTTTTCGGTGGCGGCATGCATCAGGGCTTTATCCAAGTGAAATAAATTATTATACTGATACGTAGTAACAGTTGAAAGGTCGAACATTACAAATTAAAGAAAGGGACAAGTTAGGCATGAAAAAAATGCTTTTAACAGCCATTGTATCTGCAGTTGCGTTAGCGACTGTAGGCATTGGTTTTACAATGGCTCAAGGTGTCGCAATATCGGATACGCAAGTTGCGACATCTGAGGCAGTGAGTGCCGCAGATACTCCATCCGACGTTACAACTGATTGTGGCATGGGAAGACATCTTGGTTCTGGTCCAGGCTTTGAGAAAATGCTCGACCAGAAAGCTGAGATTCTGAACCTGACTACGGATGAACTCCAAGCGAAGCTAGATGAAGGCAAGACCTTTATTGAAATAGCTGAAGAGCAAGGAGTCACTTATACTGACATTCAAAACTATATGAATGCACAGTTTGAGGAAAATCTGCAGGCACGCGTTGACTCAGGTTTTCTGACACAGGAACAGGCAGATCAATTCCGCACACAACACAATGAAAACAGCGGGACGATGCTGGGTCTGGGACTGGGTGATGGTATGGGGATGCATAGAGGCGGTATGCATTTCTAAAGATTGAAATTAATTGATCGTCAAAACGCAAAAAGGCCGGTTGACCTACGCCGGTCTTTTTGTATTATGGAGTATTAAATTTTCTGTTTACTGCCACTTTATTTTTTTTGGCTTTTGTGTTAAAATAGCACAAGCAAAATAGACTAATAATAAGTGATATGCCGCGAACAACGATCGAGCACAATGGTTTGGAGTGGACAAATATCATTCAGCCCACGGAAGAAGATACAAACCATTTAAAGACCAAATATGGTTTCCATTATTTTGATTTACGTGACTGTCTTTCCGTAACTGAATCACCAAAACTGGATATTTATGAGAAATATCTGTTTATTGTTTTTCACTTTCCGGACTATAATCGGAAAGAAAAAAGAATGATTTATCGGAGGTTAAATGTATTCATTGGAGACGGATTCTTAGTAACTTTGTATAAAGGCGAGTTTGATGCGGTGGAAGGGATGATGAATTATGTGCAAGAAAATAACGATCCGCGTGACCAGTTTATGGGTAAAGGTTCTGGCTACTTGCTATACAATTTAATCAACCCGATTTTCAAAAAAGCATTTCCGATGGTAGATAAAATCGGAGAAAATTTGAGGGGAATTGAGGAGGATATTTACAGCGATAAGACAATTGATGTAGTAAAGGAATTGGCAATGGAACGCCGGAATATCCTTAATTTCCGGAGAATAATTGAACCGCAGAGGTTCTTGATTGACACCATGGTGCACCTTAAAAGGGGATTTTTAGGTACGGATTCTGATATATATTTTGATGATATTCATGATCATATAGAGCGGATTTGGATGTTGCTAGAAAATTACCGGGAAATTGTAAGGGGGCTTAGCGACACCAACGATGCGCTTATTTCCCACAAGATGAATGAAACAATGAAAATGCTGACTTTGATTTCAGTGTGTTTGTTGCCATTGACTCTAATCGCAAGTATTTATGGTATGAATGTCACAAGTCTGCCGTACGCAGAGAGCCCCGTGGCGATATGGGGATTTTTTGTAATAATGGTTTCATTAATTGCCGGAACGGTTATTTACTTCAGGAAAAGAGGCTTAATTTAAATTTAAATTTATCTATCGTGCTTAAGTCTTTGAAACAGTTTGGTTATCCGTTTGCCGTGTTTTTTTTGGTGGTCGGTTTACTGATGGGCTATCAGGAATTAATCACAGATCCGGTCACAAAGGAAAATATCACGGTGCTTTCCGCGACTGTGTCAGTAGATGATGAGCCTGTTGTTTTAGTTTCACCGGCAGAGCTGATAAACACTTATCAGGAAGATATCGCATTAATGGTATCAGAATTGGAATCAATTTTGGATCAGCAAAAGACATATTTGGTTGATTCGGAGCGTATAAAAGAAATCACAGAAATTGAACAAAAATTAATGAATACAAAAGTTCCTGAAATATATCGGGATTTGCATTTAAAAATATTCGGTATTATGCATTCAGTCAAACAGTTTGCTACACAAGAATCTGATCAACAGAATATTTCAGATATTCAGTCTAAAATTTTAACTATAAAAAATCAGTATGCTTGGTTTTAGCAAAAACACTGTCCGAATGAAATATCTTTATATTATTTTCATTTTACTAGTGATTACCCTGGTGGGCGGGGGAGTATTAGTTTTGATTAACGGACAAGATAGAGCGCAGGTGCTTTCCTCGCAAGCAAACAATGTGAATAATATCCGGCCTTCAAAAAATGCAGTTACTTATATATCGGATCGTGACGGCAACGCGGAAATATATCTTCAAAATACCGATGATCAAAAAACTCAGCGGGTGACAGAGACAAAAGTGACTGAGTATAGTCCCATCCTGTCTTCAGATGGAAGAAAACTGGCATTTTTTTCTGAAGAAGAAGGTTTCTACGGAATCTGGACATATTCTTTGGAAAATTATGAAAAAAAATTATTATCAATTACAAAAGCTGTTCCCAAAAGATTATTATTTTCTCCGGACGGACTACTGCTGGCGTATTTTGAGCGGGATAATAGCCAAAATAATTTATATATTATTAATACGGTTAGCGGTCGTAAGGAGCGGGTCACTACATCGGCATATGATTTTTCCTGGTCGGATGACAGCTCGTCAATTGTTTATACGGAAAATTCTTTACCGAGCATCTTAAAGACTGAAATAATCATTCGGACAATCGCAGAAGATGGAAAATTGGAAGATCCGAATACCATGTTTGTCGGCGGGGTCGCGCCGGTGTTTGTGTCGGGAAGTGAGAGGCTGTATTTTATTGATACGGGTGGTGAATATATCAGCCTGGCATCCACCAGTTTGCGCGGAGAAGGATATGCGGAAGAGTTTCAGATTAAAATTCAGCCCAAAGATGGAATGCTGTACCGGCTGGCAAAAAACCCGGTGCGGAACGAATTACTGTTGTCAATATTTTCGGAAGAAAAACTTGTCGGGACTCTTTTCATTTCGCTGGATGATAAAGTTGCGCTTCCGATAAATAACAAAGTCTTGGCAATTAACTGGGACAACAACGGAAAAATTATGTTTGTGGAGAAAGACGAGGCTGATAATAATCAGGTCTGGTTAAAAAATGATTATGACACTCAACCGGTTAAGTTAACAGACAAATATAATAATTGGTTTTAACGGAATGATAATCCTACGAAGAATCAGCTCCATTTTCTCTGTATTATCCGTTTTAGTTTTGTTTGAAATTTTGGTTTATAATCCGAACTGGTTTTTATACATCATATTAATTTTGGAAGCGATAGTAGTAATTTCAATAATCGGTTTAGCCTGGAAAAAAATAGAATTGAAGGAAATCTGGCAGTTTTTAATACCGCCGGTATTTTTAGTTGCCTCAGCTTATGTCTTTATTTTTTTTGTTGAAGGAGTACTTTCAACGCAGCTATTTATTTTTTTTGTAGTATTCCTGTATGGTGTCTTTATTGAGAATACTTTTTTATATTTGTATCAGCCGGTCAAATACCAGCCTTACGCTTTAGAAAATATTTCAGCGTACGTTAACCTGGTGGCAGTATTTTTTATGGGGGCTTCTTTTCACAGCAATATGGTATTTTTTGGAACATCCGGTGCGATATCGTCAGTCTTCGTATTCATCTTTACGTTTGTTTTAGTAATTCAGATGATTTGGATAAATAAGATTGTGCTGAAGGGTAATTACGCCGTAGCCGGTATGCTGGCTCTGCTTGTCACGGAAATATTCTGGGCAACAGTATTCCTGCCGTCCAGTTATTTGGTAAACGGGTTGATAATCGCGCTCAGCTATTATTTCCTGGTCGGTGTATTCCGTTACTGGTTGCTTAAGAGTCTTGATCGTAAGGTGTTTAAACGATATATTATAATTACCGTTTCGGTTTTTATCGTTGTCGCCTTGTCCGCACGTTGGACTTAGATTTATAAAAATAATCATTAATAAATATATGAAAACAAAACCAGTACCAACATCACCAAAAGTCAGAAATAAAAAGGATATTGTAGAAGATATCTATAATTCAGGCGGCCAGAAGTCATTTGACAAACCGCGGATAAAACAGCGCAACGGAGTATTGATTCTGGTGCTGGCGATTTTGTCCGGTTTTTTTGCGGGTATTTTCGGAGAAACCATTGTGAATGCCTTGGCGGTAGCATATCCTAACTTGCCGGTAATCAGCTCGTTATACGTCAGGACATATCCGAACGAAGGTAATGTCCTGATTGTAAAAAATGAAAAAACAATTGAAGCTCAGGAACTGCAGGTGCTCAATACATTGAGCCAAATACAGCCCGCGGTAGTTACAGTATTTGAAAAGAAAAGTGTAAATCCGGGTGGCGCGGATTTATTGGATGATAATTACCAATTCGGTAATGCGTTGGGCAACGCGTTAATTTTAACTAATGACGGATTGTTAGTGACGACCAATCAAATAGTAACTGATGCGGAGAAAGAATATGTGGCAGTGACGTCTGACCGGAAAATATATTTAGCTGAAAAAGTAATACGGGATTCCGCGACAAATCTGGTGTTTTTCAGAATAAGTGCCACGAACTTATCTATAGTAGAATTCATTAATCCCCAGGATTTGCATATTGGTCAGCAGGTATTGGCTCTGTCCAATAAAGTAAACGGTAATTATGAAAGTGAGGCATCCACAATCAGAGACCTGCTTTATTATCCGGATAACGAACTTATTGATATTATTTATTCATCGGAAAAACTTAATGATCAGATAAAAATAACAGATTCTCTGCCGGAGGTTTTTCTGGGCGGTCCGCTAGTTACCAATGACGGAAAGGTGGTCGGGATTGCAACGGCTGATAGAAATAATGTAATAAATCAAATTTTGCCGGGCGAATATATTCAAAAAATAATCCCAGGCATTCTGACAGATGGTACACCAGGCAGAGTATATTTTGGCACAAATTATATTGATTTAAGCCGCACAACCCAGTTGGATGTCAGTACTGTTGGTGAAAACAAAGTCGGAGCGCTGTTATATGGAAATGATTCATTATCAATCACAGCTGTTGAGAGCGGCAGTCCCGCGGAAAAGGCCGGGTTAATGAAAGACGATATTATTACAGCGGTTGACGGTAGGGAAATATCAAATAACGACAGCTTGTCGGAAATTATACAAAATTATAAAGCAGGTGATAAAGTTGATATTCAATACATCCGCTCGGGCGAGAAATTAACATTACCGGATGTGACGCTGACTGAAGAATAAATATGAAGAAAATATTTCACGCAATAAAAAATCACGAACAGATCAAAAGCCGCCCGTACATTGCGCAATTTGTTAAATTTGCGATTATCGGTACCGCCAACACCTTTGTTGACTTTGGTATATATTTTGGTTTGACCCGTTCCTCACAATTCTGGGAAACGCATTACTTGTGGGCAAATTTTATCGCTTTTGTTGTTGCTGCTTCTTCAAGTTATATATTTAACAAAAACTGGACCTTTAAAGACAAAAATAGAAAAATACGGATTCAATATTCAAAATTCATACTGGTAAGCGCGATCGGACTTTCACTAAATGAGACGATTCTTTACTTTTTAGTCACGCATGCTGGGCTGCACGACTTAATATCAAAAGCAATGGCAATTAGCGTGGTGTTGTTCTGGAATTTTACGATTAACAAAATATGGACTTTCAGACCCGAAACAACAAACCAAGATGCAGAGTTGTAAAATATTGAAGTTTAAGTTATAATCACGATGATCAGAAATGAATAAAGCACCCATATTTGAAGCACTTTCCCTTGTAATCCCGGTATATAACGAGGAAAAAAGGATTGCGAAATCACTGGCAATTATCATTAAATATCTTGATCAGGTATGTCAGGAATACGAGATTATCATTGTTGATGACGGAAGTCAGGATCGGACTTTAGATGTGATAAATGAACTGAGTACGGATCGTTTTCGGATAATCAGATTGGAACGGAACAGGGGAAAAGGATACGCGGTAAAACAGGGAATGTTAGCAGCCAAAAATGAACATATTCTTTTTTCTGATGCAGATCTTTCAACGCCGATTGAAGAACTGGAAAAATTTGTAGAATACACGAAAGATTATGATGTGATTATCGGTTCGCGGGCAATGCAGGGTTCAAATATTGAAATTCATCAGCCGAAGTTCAAGGAGTTTCTAGGCAGGGTGGGAAACAAGTTTGTTCAGCTGGTATTGCTTCCCGGAATTCAGGATACGCAGTGCGGATTTAAACTTTTCAACAAAAGAACTATCGCAGTATTTGAGAATCAAACTATTGACCGATGGGGGTTTGATTTTGAAGTTTTGTGGCTAGCCAAGCAAATGGGTTTTAAAATCAAAGAGGTGCCGGTGCATTGGATTAATGATTTTGCAACGAAAGTTTCCGGATTTTCAAATTACGTCAGTACCTTCATGGAACTCATGAAGATAAGATGGAACGCCATGACTAATAAATATAATATTCAAAAAAAATGACTGAGACACCAATTTTTGACCAAGAAAATGTCCTAGTCTCCGGCGGAGCCGGGTTTATTGGATCTCATTTGTGTGATGAATTGGTGAAAAAATACAAAGTCATTTGTATTGATAATTTTATTACCGGACAGGAACGCAATATTGACCATTTATTGGATCATCCGAATTTTGAATTTGTCCGGCACGATATTAATGAACCGGTTGATCTTGCCAAATACCCGGGTCTGAAAAAATTCAAAGTGGAATTTCAGGGTGTGCAGCAGATATTTAACCTGGCCTGTCCTACTTCACCAAAAGAATATAACAGAATCCCGATTGAAACGCTTTTGACCAATTCACACGGAACCCGCAATATGCTGGAGTTGGCGGTTAAATATAAAGCTAAATTCCTGCATGTTTCCAGTTCGTCAGTTTACGGCGAGCCGCTAGAAAATGCCCCTTTTCAGGAAGACTACTGGGGTTTTATCAATCCCGTAGGACCCCGAAGCTGTTATAACGAGGGGAAAAGATTCGCTGAAAGCATGGTTACAAATTACAAACGGGCATATGAACTAGAAACTAAAATTTTAAGAGTGTTTAATACTTTCGGCCCCCGGATGCGCATGGATGACGGCAGAATGATTCCTGATTTTGTGGTATCGGCGATTGAAAACAGGGATATTGAAATATACGGTGATGAGAACGCGAACAGCACTTTTTGTTATATCAATGATTTAATTGAAGCAATCACCCGGGCAATGAAAGCAAGCTTTACCGGAATACTGAATATCGGAAACCCGGAGGAACATCGGATTGTTGATATCGCGAGCGAAATTATTAAAATAACCGGGTCAAGTTCAAAAGTCGTATATAAAGAAGCATTACCGTTTACTTCCAAGCAGGGGGTACCCGATATAACATTAGCAAAAGCAAAACTAGGCTGGTTTCCGGTTGTACCATTATCTAGTGGACTGAAGGAAACTATTGAATATATGCGTGGGAGCAGTCATATTTTAAATTTTAATCCTAATAAACTTTAACAAAACAAATAATGTCAAAAACAGCAAAAAATAATAGGAATTATATTTTCACATCAGAATCAGTAACCGAAGGTCATCCGGACAAGGTCTGTGATCAAATCTCCGACGCTATTCTGGATGAACTATTAAAAAAGGATAAATTTTCACATGCGGGAATTGAAACCTTTGCCACGACCGGACTAGTGATCGTGGGCGGTGAAATTCGAACCAAAGGATATGTAGATGTGGCGGGGGTTGTAAGAAAAACCATCAAAGAAATAGGCTACGATGATCACGAAATCGGGTTTCACTGGGAAGATTGCGGAGTCATGGTGACAATTAACGAACAAAGTCCGGATATTGCCCAGGGCGTAGATGCCGGCAAGGGAAAGTTTAAAGAACAGGGTGCGGGTGACCAGGGGTTAATGTTTGGTTTCGCGACCAATGAAACTAAGGACTTTATGCCGCTGCCAATTGCACTGGCGCATAAGATAACTCATCGTCTGGCGCAGGTTAGGAAAAACAAGACACTGCCATACCTGAGACCCGACGGTAAATCAGCGGTGGCTGTGGAATATCAGAACGGCAAACCGAAAAGAATTGATACGGTGATCGTGGCAACAAGTCACAATGAAAATGTTTCATCAGCCAAAATTGAAAGAGATGTAATTAATAAAGTTATCAAGCCGGTTTGTGGTAAATATATTGATGCTAAAACCAGATTTTTTGTAAATGCCACCGGTCGTTTTGTAAAATGCGGACCTACGGCGGACGCAGGACTTACGGGAAGAAAAATTATTGTTGATACCTACGGCGGGCACGGCAGTCACGGCGGTGGAGCATTCTCCGGCAAAGATCCTTCAAAAGTTGACCGTTCAGCTTCTTACATGGCACGCTACATTGCAAAAAACATTGTCGCGTCCGGACTGGCGGAGAAATGTGAAGTACAGCTCGCTTATGTCATCGGCTACGCAAAACCGATCAGTGTTTTAGTGGATACTATGGGCACTGGAAAAATATCGGAAGAAAAAATTGTGGAGCTGGTAAAGAAGAACTTCCCAATGACCCCGGCCGGTATTATCAATCATCTGAAACTTCTCAGGCCGATCTATAAAAAGACCGCAGCCTACGGCCATTTTGGCAGAAGTGACAAGGACTTTACCTGGGAAAAAACGGATAAAGTTGCCGTACTAAAAAAAGCATTAAAAAAATAAAGTAAAATGGCAAAAATTCTGGTTACAGGTGGTGCCGGATTTATTGGCTCACATCTATGTGAATACTTGTTGGATAAAGGTGATGAGGTTATTTGTATTGATAACTTTTTTACCGGCCAGAAGAAGAATATTCAGCCTCTGCTTAGTAACAAGAATTTTGAACTGATCAGGCACGATATTACCTTTCCGATTTTTTTGGAAGTGGACCAAATTTATAACCTGGCCTGTCCCGCTTCCCCGATTCACTATCAGAAGAACCCGGTCAAAACCATCAAACTTTCTACAGTAGGAATGGTGAATATGCTGGGGATGGCCAGAAGATGCAATGCGCGTATTCTGCAAGCTTCTACTTCTGAAGTATATGGTGACCCCAAAGAACATCCGCAAAAAGAGGAATACTGGGGCAATGTCAATCCGATCGGCCCGAGGAGCTGTTACGACGAGGGTAAGAGGGTATCAGAATCACTCATGTACGCCTATAAACTGCAAAATAAAGCGGATATCCGCATTGTGAGGATTTTTAACACATACGGACCGAAGATGGCTTTCAACGACGGTAGGGTTGTATCAAACTTTATTTTGCAGGCTTTGCGCGGGGAGGATATTACAATCTACGGTAAGGGGGATCAGACTAGGAGTTTCTGTTTCGTGTCAGACATGGTGAAGGGGATTGTCACTATGATGAATACGGAGAATTTTGACGGTCCGGTAAATCTTGGCAATCCGGTGGAAAACACAATTCTGGAACTGGCGGAAAAAATTATCAAGCTAACCGGATCCAAATCTAAAATTGTGTTCAAAGATTTACCGCAGGATGATCCTGTGCGCCGGAAACCGGATATTTCATTAGCCAAACGTAGATTGAAATGGAATCCGGAAATTGGGATTGATGAGGGTTTAAATACAACGATAGATTGGTTTAAAAAAGAATTAATAAATAGTGAGAAATAATTAATACGAAGAGAATATGAAAATATCAGTCATTGGGATAGGATACGTCGGTCTGGTTACCGCCACCTGTTTTGCGGAGTTAGGTAATACCGTAACCTGCGTGGATATTGATAAAAAGAGAATTGAAAACCTTAAAAAGGGAATTATCCCTATTTATGAGCCGGGTCTTTCCGAGCTGGTAAAGAAAAATATCAAGCAGAAAAGGATTATCTTTACCACCAGCACTAAACTGGCGGTACAAAACGGAAAAGTGATCTTTATTGCTGTGGGAACCCCTTCAGATAAAGACGGCCAGGCAGATTTAAAATACGTAAAGCAGGTCGCCAAAGAAATCGCTTTGAATATGGATGGTTATCGGATTATTGTGAATAAAAGTACTGTACCGGTGGGAACAGGTGATATTGTAAGAGGAATAGTTCAGAAAAAGTATAAAGGAAACTTTACAGTTGTTTCCAATCCGGAGTTTTTAAGAGAAGGATCAGCAATTTATGATACGATGAATCCGGACAGGGTAGTAATTGGCAATGGTGATGATAAAGCCAGAAAAATTATGGAGGAATTGTACCGCCCGTTCAAAGCTCCGATTGTGTTTACGGATGTAAAAAGCGCGGAACTGATCAAATATGCCTCCAATTCCATGTTGGCAACCCAGATTTCTTTTATCAACAGTCTGGCGAATATCTGCGAAAAAGTGGGGGCGGATGTTGATTTTGTAGCGGAAGGTATGAAACTTGATAAGCGAATTGGTAAACATTCCTTTTTATCTGCGGGTGGCGGGTATGGAGGCAGCTGTTTCCCGAAGGACGTAAAAGCCTTGATCAAGGCTTCGGATAAATACGGTTATGATTTTTCAATTCTGAAAGCCGTTGAAGATGTAAATGATGCTCAGAAAAGACATGTTGTTACGAAAACAAAAGCATTGATTGGAAATTTGAAAGGAAAAAAGATCGGTATTTGGGGTTTGGCCTTTAAACCACATACGGATGATATGCGGGAGTCAATTTCTATTGTAGTAATTGACAAATTATTACAGGAAGGCGTGAAAGTAAAAGCTTTTGATCCGGTGGCACAGGAAGAAGCACAAAAAATATTCAAGAATAAAATTACTTATTGTGAAGATGTCTGGGATGCAGTGAAAAATGTGGATGCGCTGATTATTCTGACCGAATGGCCGGAATTTAAAGAAATAGATTTATTCAAACTGAAGAAAATAATGGATAAGCCATATATTATGGACGCCAGAAATATCTTCACGCTGGAAGAAATGGAAGAAAAAGGATTTCACTATCTAAGCATTGGCAGATAAAAAAATGCGGTTAATAGTTACAATTCCGGCTTATAACGAGGAGGAAAACATTGAAGCGGTCATCAAGGAAATACCACGCGTGATTAATGGGATAACTGACGTGAAGGTTTTAGTTTTAGATGATGGTTCAAAGGACCGGACGGTTGAACTGGCAAAAACAGCCGGTGCGGACTATGTCATATCGCATAAACAGAATAAGGGGCTGGCCGCAACCTTTCAGGATGCTATGGCGGCTGCTTTGGAAAGAGGTGCGGATGTGGTTGTAAACACTGACGGTGACAATCACTATAATCAGTCCCGCATACCGGATTTAATCCGTCCGATTCTTGAACAAAAGGCGGATATTGTGATTGGTGACCGGGAAATAAGAAAACTGGAATACATGCCGTCCGCTAATAAATATCTGAACCTAATCGGCAGTTACTGCGTTTCCCGTCTGATTGGCGTGAAAAAAACGCTGGATGTCTCATCCGGATTCCGTGCGTACACCAAAGAGGCGGTAATGAGAATTTCCATTCTTTCCAGACACACCTATACCCATGAAACACTAATCCAGGCATTGGATCACAATTTAATTGTAACATCCGTTCCGATAAAAGCCCGCAAGGTAACAAGAAAGTCCAGGTTAATCACAAGCATACCAAAACACCTGGCCCGATCCATTCTTGTAATATTACGGGTATTCACAGTATATAAACCATTGAGGGTGTTATCATTTATCGGGTCATTGATTATAATTCCTGGGTTAGTCCTTGTAATCCGGTTTTTGTATTATTATATTCTTGATATTAGAGGTGGAGACGGCCACATTCAATCATTAATAATAGCCGCAATATTTATACTGGTAGGATTTCAGGTATTTGTATTAGGCTTGATAGCATCAGCGATCGGCTGGAACAGAAAAACGCTGGAAGAGATTTTATACCGCAGTAAAAAAGATAACCTGCAAAAATGAAAGTACTGTTTATAACCAGAAAGTATCCTCCGCAAGTCGGCGGGATGGAGAATTACAGCTACGGCCTGATTAATAATATTAATTGTCAGAAATACATAATTGCACTGAAACACAAACAGGCGCACCTGGTTTGGTTCTTGCCCTATGCGTTTTTAAAAAGTTTGGTGCTTTTTTGGCGCGTGGATGTGATTTATCTGTGTGATGCATTACTTGTACCTTTGGGGTATCTCTTGAAGCTAATAACAAGAAAGCCGGTTTTTGTCACAGCACACGGGCTTGATGTGACATATAGCAGATTCAGATATCAAAAATTAGTGGCACCATTTCTGAAAAAAATGGACCGGGTATTTGCGGTCAGTCAGAATACGGTAGAGGAATGTGTGAAACGCGGAGTAAAAAGAAAGAAATGCAAATTTGTGCCGAATGGAGTAGCTGTCCCGGCCAATGAAAATGAATTTCAAAGAAATGATTTGGAAAAATTCATTGACCTGTCGCTGGATAACAGAAAAGTATTATTATCACTGGGCAGGTTGATTCCGAGAAAAGGCGTGGAATGGTTTATTAGTGAAGTTTTTGAAAAACTGCCTTCGGAAGTTATTTACATTGTAGTCGGTGAAGGGGCAAACAGGGAGGAGATAGAACATTCCGTCCATGAACGGGGTTTGGGCAACCGCGTGTTTATCGTCGGCAGGGTTGGCGACAGGGAACGTGAAATGTTATTTCAAACAGCGGATATATTTGTCATGCCTAATATTCGGGTAGAGGGCGATGTTGAGGGATTCGGGATTGTGGCGATAGAGGCTGCAATCCAGGGCCTGCCGGTTGTAGCATCCAATATTGAAGGGATTAATGACGCGATTATTGAAGGTCATAACGGTTTTCTTGTGGAATCGGGTAATGCCCAGGCGTTTGAAGATAAAATAAGGGATATTCTAGATAACGTAAATCTTAATGAACTTTCTGAACAGGTTTCAGAATATACCAAGCAGAATTACAGTTGGGAACATGTCAGTGATCTGTATTTGAAGGAATTTATGCGGATTCAGAAGGATCCCAACGCGTAGCAGTAATTATTTGTATCTGTGTAAATATTTAATATTGAAAATAGTTAATGCATCATAAACTGTATATTATAATTGTCACCTGGAATGGAGAGCAATACATTTATGATTGCTTGAATTCAGTTTACAATCAATCTGAAGCTGATTTTGGCGTGATTGTGGTGGATAACGGCTCAAATGACCGGACCAGGGAGATTATTAAAGAACAGTTTAAAGATGTTATATTGATTGAAAACGGAACGAATCTCGGTTTTGCAGGCGGAAATAACATCGGGATCAGAAAAGCGCTTTCTCTTGGTGCTGAATATGTAGCTTTATTGAATCAGGATACTGAAGTACCCAATATTTTTGTAAGCAATTGCGTTGCATATTTACAAGCGAATAGCAATATTGGTCTGGCGTCACCAATAGTTTTATATCCAAAAGATAATAGAATATGGTTTGCCGGATCCAGAATTTTCAGAGGCAGGGAAATATTGACTCATCCGACAACTAAAATAGGCGAGCATATTAATAAGAAAATGTTACTGGATGGAAAAACAGATAAGTACACTGCTGATTGGCTTTCCGGCTGCGCGCTTTTTATCAAAAAAGAAGTATTCAGTAAAATAGGTTTCATTGATGAAAAATTTTTTATGTATGGTGAAGATGTAGACTTTAGTCTTCGTGCTGTCAGGGCGGGCTATGATCTAGGTATTGTAAGTAATACCAAAATCATCCATAAAGAAGAATTGAATAAGAAATTAATAATAAATTCCCGTTTAGTCAAAAAAGCAATCTATATGATCAAAGCCAGATGGACGATTGTTTATCGCTATTATGGTTTTAAAGAAAAGTGCTATTATATAATTAAGCTTGTGTATACGCCTTTTTTTCAATTAATATATGCGGTTAGAAAAATTATTTCTTAAAGTCAGTATCCTATTTACTGTATATTTATCCTCCATCTTATTTCTGGCTGTTTTTGGCTATTTTGCCAAACTTCCCGTAGTCGTGTTAACAGTACTCTTTTTAGTTGTTTGCCTTTATTTTGCGATTGATATTATTAAGCGAGCTGAGAAGGGAAGAATTAATTCAATCGCCATTGTTTCATTTGTCATTATTGCCGTATTTTGTTTTGTTATCGGATATTTTCACCATGATTTGCCGACAGGGAGGGATGATTTTAGTTATATATATGCGGCTGATCGATTATCGGTATCAGGTTCACTGGAATGGAATGATTATTTCACGCGCCCGGTTCATGGGGTAAGAAATTTGGGAGGGGATACATTCACTTCACAATTTTTACCGTCTTATACAACTTACCTTGCAGTGTACAATTTGTTCGGCGGATTGGAAGCATTAATGTGGGCAAACGTTTTATTGTTTCTGCTAACGTTGGGAGTATTTTATTTTTTGATAAAAAATCTGGCGGGCAGAAAAGCATCTTTAATCGGAATAATACTGATGTTATCGTCCTATGTATTTTTCTGGTTTCCCAAACGGACTAACTCCGAAAACATTTCTATGTTTCTAATCTGGCTTGGTATATGGCTAATGATCTTGGCATTAAAGAACAAAAAAACCGGATACCTTTTGCTTGGCCTGATTCCATATTCTCTACTGCTTTTAACCAGACCGGAGGGGGTGATATTTTTTGCAGTTTACTGCACTGTTACCTTATTCCTGATATTTAGCAAGTATAACAATATGATATTTAGGGATAGGTTAACAAACATTGCTGGATTATTCAGCACTATTTTTAATCTGATAATCTTCTATTTTTATATTTCCAGATATGAAGCTAACTACATACTAACTCAGGCCATTGATGTTTTTGAGGGATTTGATTTTGTATATAAAAACATTAGTATCCTATTATTGTTTATACTGATGTTAGTAGTATTGATAGCATCGGCAATTAAGCTCAGAAAGAAAATTGATTTTCAGCGGTTGATATTTTGGACTACAATCGTCCTGATTGTAATTTTTGAAGCAGTCTTTTTATATTCGGTCAGCGTCGGGGATTTGAAGTGGATAGTTTATCGTACGCAATACGTCCTAGAAAATTTTGTGTTTTATTTTTATTTTCTTTATATTTTTATAATATTACTTGGACTAAAAAAGAAAGTATTTACACAAAATGAGTTTTTAATGACCGTGATTTTGCTTCCCGCCTTTTTCTTCATAATTGAACCGAATATCGCACTGGACCAGCCGTGGTTTATGAGAAGATTTTTTCCGACATTAATACCTCTTTTTATCATACTGTCAGCAGTTGCATTATCACGATTAAGTCTCACTGGCAGAAAATTGAAATACGTTGTTTTTTCTTTGGTGCTTATCGGTATAGTTACGACCAGATCAATTTTCTTCTTTGTGGAAAATGACGGAATTTTAAGTCAGGTAGAATCTTTTAATAAAATATTTCCAAAAGAATCACTGGTGGTAATGAATCCCGGATGGGATTGGCAAAAAATAGCAGTGATCCAGCACTATTTTTATGATATTGATGCTTTGCCGAATATTGATTTATATCGGGTTGAAGAATTCAAAAAGGATTTACCTGAATTGCTATCACAATACCCGAATTGGGAGCAGAGTGATGCAGATTTGATTTCAATAATGAACTGGGACGATGACCGGGCGGAGCAGGAATTTATCCAGCTACTTGGTAATTATAAAGAGGTGTATATTGTAACAGATGAACCAAATTCAAACTTTTTTAAAGGGTTCAGGGATGATAATCTGGAATATGTGGATACATATACATTCAAATATGATGAACTAAATATGGAATCAAATTTGACCGGGTATATTCAGCAGACAGAAATAATTGATATAAAAAAAGTGCGCAGCATGCAAAACAATATTCCTCCAAATACAATAAATTCCATAGAAACTGAGTTATACGTATACAAGGTTAAGGATATTAAGTCATACATCCCACTACAATACGTTTTTGAGATAACTGATGGTTTAGATAAAGGATATAATTATATTGTATTAAAACCAGCAGATCTCGCGGCATACAAAAAAGAACTACAAAGCGTTGTAAGAAATATAGGACTTGGACTGGATTAATTTAGGACTGGCTAACGGATAAATCGGATATATTTTTTTTCAATATCACGGTTTTTATATACTTTTCCGAAAAAGTACATTTCTTTTAGTATAAGAAATATTGTATAAAAAATTACCAGCAATATTGATAGGGGATACATTTCCCATGTTGTGTAGCTAAAAATCAGCAAATCGGCAATTACCGTCAGCGTAATGATATTCATTGATGTCGGATACTCTGAGATATCCTTTGCTATTGCTTCAATAATATTTGAAAGTGATTTTTTCCTAGCCGGCATGTCCGGTAATGATTGGGTATTCTGTTCTCCAATATGCAATTCCTCATCCTGTGCCATGTTCTCAAATTGATATTTAGGATTGTCCCGTCTTTCCAACATA
This sequence comes from Patescibacteria group bacterium, assembly GCA_041666485.1. Classification (GTDB taxonomy): domain Bacteria; phylum Patescibacteriota; class Patescibacteriia; order UM-FILTER-42-10; family UM-FILTER-42-10; genus JAHJEX01. Next base: position 44,764 of record JBAYGW010000004.1, read on the forward strand.
TAAAATAATGTGGAAAGCATTCCTTTTTTTACCGGATCACCTGAGACAATTACCAAAACAAGTCCGACGTAAAGTATCCAAATTTCATTCACTAGATTATATGAGAATATTACCAAACCGAGAAAAATAAATGGTATGACAATTGAGTGGTTAAGAGAGTCCAGGAATATACCGTTTACCGATGATTTCTTCCGGTACCGCGCGATTTCCCCATCCACACAATCAAATACATAACCCAATTGAATCAAAAGCAGTGCCAAAAGTGACCATTGATATCCGCCAAAAGCAAGCAGTACCGCGCCGGCAATTCCCAGCACCATCTGGATCAATGTTGCCTGATTAGCGGTCAGGGGAGTGTGTAATAATATCCAGGTAAAATAAATAGAAATCTTTCTGATGATGTATTTTGCATACCAAACTGTTTCTTTTTTGGGATCGGGTTGTATAGTTGCCTTTAATTCCTTAATTGATGGTAGTTTCTCCATGCTAAATTTCTCCATTATTAGTATTGGATTCATTAATATATTTCTGGACTTCAAGTAGATCCTGTTCAAAATCAATTTCTTTGCAGTAATAATTGCCGATATTGACAGCCTTAAGGTCTAATTTTCCAGATAAGGTAAGATTCTCCAAAGCCTTTTCAAAATAATCCTTTTGTCCGACGTTGCGCAGTTCACTGACAAAATTATGCAGATCTTTTTGTTTGATTAAATTTATTCCAACTGCTTCACCAATTCCATCCGTTACTTCCTTTGACAGCTCTTTAATAAATCCTTGATCATTTTGTTTATATTTAATTTCTTCATCACCACATTTCTTAGTATCCACTAAGCAGGCAGATGTATCTGAATTTACCAGCAGATCTAAAATTGCCGAATCAAAATACACATCACCGTTCAACCAGATGACGTCATCATTTATTTTTTCAAGGGCGGTCAGCAAACTTTTAGCGGTGTTGGTATGGGCATATGCATCATTATAAACAAATATCCCTTCTGGATGCGCTTCCATGATTATTTCTTTTTTGTATCCCACCACGATAAAAATATTATCCAACCCTTCAACTTTAGACAGTTTGGCTATCTGGGAATCTAAAATCGTTTTTTCGTTTTTTAAACTCGTCAGTGGCTTCGGTATTAACGTGCCAAATCTGGTTCCCATTCCTGCCGCCAAAATTACCGCTTTCATTATTTTATATTTATTATTTAAATATTATATCCCTTATTGCTTCAACTTTGATATTCTTTTTCACAATCAATGCGTGAAGAAATTTCAGCAGTGGGTAGTCATTTAGGGGAACAATCTTATTCAGAATTGAAATTGTGTTAATTCCTTCAACAGTTTTCCCCATTTTTTTCATGCGTAGGATTGCTTTGTCGGGCGTTATCCCTTTGCCTAATAGTATACCAAATTCCCTGTTTCTAGTAGACCCCGTACAACTCATCCAAAGATCGTTGCTCCAAGCCTGACTTTTCATGCTAAATGTGGCTTTTTTGCCCCCTAAATGGCCCGTAACGATGTTTTCCAGCTCATCTGCGATAACTGTAATAATATGCGTTTCCGAACCGTAAGAGAAGCCCATTCCTTTGATTATTCCGGCTAGGATTGAAACTACATTTTTAAAGGCCGAAGCATATTCAACGCCTGAAAGATCGGTACTGGGGTATACGCGGAGGTTTGTTGATTCAAATATTTTTACCAGCTTGTTTAATGTCTTTTGATCACTGGAGGCCATCGTGGCGCCAAGCGGTTCGTGGCGGAATAAATCCGCCGCAATGGTTCCGCCGGCAAACAGGGCGTATTTATAATTTTTACCCTTTAATTCTTGCTTAATGATTTCCGAGAGCCTGCTGCCTGTTTGATAATCAAGTGCTTTTGATGTGTTTACAATAATGATATTGTCTGGCAGAAATAGCCTAATTTTTTTAATTACTTCTCTGGTGGCATAAGACGGGGCGGCAAGAATAAGTATGTCACAATCGCTCAATAATTCTTTGATGCTGTTTGCAAAAATTACATCCTTTGAAACTTTATATTCCTGATATAGCGTAAGATGCGTGCGCTCTCTTTTTAAATTTTCAATTAATTTTTTGTTTCGGTCAAACCCATAAATTAATAAGTCAGTTCTCTTTCTGTCAAAATGTTTTAAAAACGCATAGCCGAAGTTTCCCAAGCCGTAAATCGCAATCTTTATTTTTTTAGTGTCATTACTCATTAGAGGTAGTTTGTTTATTTGAAGATTTATCCAGAAACGGAAGTATTTCTTTAATTAGTTTAATATCATAAGGCTCTAAAAATCGGATAAAATATAGTGCCAATAAATATGCTGATGTACTAATAATTGAATTAAAGACCACGTTCACTTTATCGGAAAGCTCAAAAAATATTATTGCCATTAATGATCCGCAAATAAGGGTCGGTAGCAGGTATTTTAAACTCTTGAGGATACCATGCTGAAAATATCTTTCAATATAAACATAAAACAGTATCCCGAGCACTAATTCGGATATTAGCGTGGCGATAGCGGATCCCGTGTAACTGTATAACGGAATTAGAAACAGGTTAAGCACAATATTCAGCCCGGCTGTAATTCCTTCTATTCCGGCTCGCACCTTTTGTTTATTGATTGCTGTAATTGATTCTGATGAACCGTAGGTAAAGAAACGGATAATAATGATGACGCCCATTATTTGCATCACGATTGTGGCCGGAAGATATTCCGCGCCATAAACAATTTTAATAATTTGTTCTGCACCCAGCCACAGTATAACAGTAATAGGAACAGCGATTGCCAGCAGAAATTTTTGTATCGTGTGGGTGATTCTGATCAGTTTTTCTTTATTGTTCAAACTGAACTTATATATTTGCGGTAGGGCAACTTGGAATATAATCTGCGGTATCATGTAAAATGCCACGACTAGTCTATACGCGGCGGAATATAGTCCGACCTCAACTTCAGATTTCATAATTGAAAGCATTACGGCATCAATCTGAAAATATACAATAAAAAAAACAGAAGAAATACAAAAGATCCATGAGCGTTTTAATAGGGAAGGAATCTCGCGTAACCTAACAATTGGACGCACATATTTAAACACAAATATCAGATAGAATAAAAATAACAGCGCGGAAACAAAGAGCTGAATGTACGCAACTAATTTAACTTCGGGCTTATAGAATATGGCCGCCAGTACAAGCAGAAAAAATAATATGGAATAAATAATCTGTTGCCAGCTGATCAGGCTGAATTTTGTTAACGCCTGCAAAGTTGACTGATAAATTTTTCTGCTTTCAAACAGCAGTTCTGCGATAGCTAATATGATAAAAAGCTCAACAATTACTCCCGAGTAACCGATTAATTTCACAATTATGGTCATCAGGCCGAATAAGACCAACGAAAGCACGAGCTCAATGATTAATCCGTTCCCCAATAAAGTTCCTAATTTTTCCTTATCCCTTGATCCTTCCAGTAGGCTTAATCTGGAAACACCAAGGTCGTTGAATACCATAAATAAATTAACAAAAGCGATTACGGTAGCGTATTGACCGAATTGTTCTAGACCTAGGTATCTTGCCAGGAGTATTCCGATCAGGGCACTCATTACCCGGAAGAAAATACGCGAAAAAAGCATAAATAAAGTTGATGAAAATGCCTTTCTAATTGTCATGATTTCAGACTATGTTGGTAAAATGACAGTTTAATTCAGATGCAAGTATATCAGAAAATTGACCTCATGAAAAGATATAATTAATTGGTAATAAACCCAAAATAGGCATATATAATTATTTAGTAAAATATAAAAAATTATGTTTGACCAATGAGTAAATTGCTCATATAATTAGAGTAATTTATGATCTATAAGAAATGTCTAACTATTTTGCTTTGGGTGATTAAAATAGCTGCTTTAGGTGCATCCGTGATGCTTTTTGTAATGGTTTTTAACCGATATTTTGTACCACTTGGTAAGTTGGAAGTTGCTTATGATTTTACAGAAGGTTCGGATTACATTTCCAAATTGGAACCTTGGCAGAGACTATTACCCCCCGAAGAATCAAATGGGGATTGGTCACAGGCCATGAAAGATGATCTGGTGTATTTTGATGTTAAAATTCCCCGGTGGTTTCAGTCTGTTTCGGCTGAGATAACATTTCAAAACAATGCCGTACCGATTTTGGAAATCGGGGCGCGAGCCGATTTGGCGGGTAATTATCTTTCAGCGCCGTTGCAGAATAAATTGATTGATTCATTGGAATGGAGTAAGAGTTTGCTTAGTGAGACAACTCTCTATCAAAGAAACAATAAATACTCGGATGTAACAAGCTTCGTGCAGCAACCACCGAATAAGGAGATTATCGGAGAATATTTTTATGACCTTAAGTTAGACAAAATAATTTCCGGTTATAAAAAATCCCAGAAGGAAACAATTATAGACAGAAGCCTTCGGGGAAAGCATACGCTGTATACGTATCTGAAAGATGAGGAATTGAATTTTAGTTTTGATAAGTTTGATTTGAATTGGTATGCCGGACCGGATGATCTTAAAATTGAAGTGTACAGGCAAAATAACGGGGAAAAAATTTATAGCGCAAGCTTGGAGGATGACGGGGATGTCGGGATTACCGGTATTTATCAGCCTGTTCAGAATCTGTCTGTCAAAATTCCGAATTTAGAAGAGGGTGTTTATCGTATTGAAATAGGTGCAAACGAAGATACAGTTGTTAACAAAATATCTACAAGACAAAGTTTGATCGTTTTTGCCAGATCAATTTTCCTGATTGATAATGAAGAATATTATAAAAACATAACTCCGGGCAGTAGACCCACTAAACTTTTTACAGCTTCTTCCACTGTAGCCTTTAAGACTTCTCATCCTGCCGGATTGCAGAAGGTTATAGCCGACAATCAGTCTGTTAATATTGATGTGGTGAATAGGGATTTTAAATTTCAAAATAATTCCGGATTAATGCAAATCAGCATACCCAGTAACGATTTAACTTTAAACTTCAGCGGATTCGTGGCATTTGCGTCAAGTCAGTATTTTAACCCTTTCCCTGAAAACATTGTAGGTATTAATAGTAATACGGATGTTGAATCTTTGGATTATGTAATTACGAAATATCTGACGCCCAGGAGTGCGGGGGATTGGCTTGTCAATTCAGCAACGTTTGATTTAAATAAATTGTATAAGGACAAAAACGATAATATCAGGTTAAGGATCAGCGCGCCTTTGTTAAGCGGTACGGGCGGAGTAGTAAAAATAAGCGAGATAAGAATCAGCTATGAGAAACCTCCCTTAACCTTACAGAATCTACCAAATAAAATTAAATCATATTTAAATGAATTATTCACCAGGAATTAGATGAATCTGCAATGGATTAAAGAAACCAAAATATTCATCGGTAAAGCAAGCTGGTTTGTGTTTGTAGTATCCTTGATTGATTATATTATTTTGTTTACTTTTAATTCTATAGCCAACAACTTCCTTAACGCATTTTTTGACATCAAAAGTATAATGGTAGTTGTTGTTGTCTCAGGGTTACTTTGTGTTTTGTCCAGGGAATAACTGATTTTGTAATCATAAAACACCATTTAAGGTGTTTTTGTGTTTTTGAATATTAACAACATCTATTATTGGTTTGCATATATTTTCATATTGCTTATCCAGATAGGGCAATTTTGTTCATTGTTTTCTGTGTGCAAGATTCCGATTGTCAGTTGGTTAATACCTTTTTGTAGCAGATCTTTGGATGTTGTGGTAATTTGTTTAAAATCCGAACCTCCAATAGTGAATGAGTTATTTAACTCGCCGTTTATCATTATCGTGCCCGAATTGCCTTCTTCCGTGCATGTTCTGGCGTCAAAAGACAGATCAATATACATCTCTTCAGAAGCATAAAGATATATATTCGCTTCATCATTAATTTTCCTTCTTTTATTTGTGCCAAGTTTATTTTCCAGAATATCCCAACCACTGCTGATGACAAATGGCACGCTGTCATTACTGCCAATTTCATTTATTTTATAAATAATGTAATCATGTCCATCTATTTTTTGTACTGATGGAATTATTTCTTCAAGATAATTTGACAGCTCTTCCCCCACATCGGTATTAATGATGTTCTTATCAAGATAGATGTATCCGATCTCTTTGTCTTTTAGTATTTTGGCAACATTGTCTTTATAGTAATTGATTTCACGAATGTCGCGGAAGGACAATAATTTTTTATCACCGTAGGGTAAATGAAACAGCTCATTGATCAGTGGTAGGGTATCAAGCAATTTCTGATTGCCACTACGATCTAGCTCAATGAAGTCCCGCAGTGAAATTACTGGATGGTTATTTATTTTTTGTATATTACTGCCATCTTCATTTATGGAGTCTGACTGGATAGGGGGATTCAGCATTAAAACAGCTTGAGTGTCACTATTGTCAAGATAGTTGAAATCAGAATGCATTTCTACCTTTTCAGTGATGGTTTTGTAATGTATATTTTTGAAATACACCCGTGGATCTTTACCTGGTTTGTTGATATTTAATACTTTGATGTATATAGTACTTTCGCCTGAAGGAATGTTTTGTAGTTTAATATTGGTTGTGGTGCTATTTTCATAAGCAAAATGCTTCCCGATTATTTGGTTGTTATAATAAAATTCCACTACGTTGTACTCGTCATTATAGGAATTAATTTCCAGATCAATCAGTAGATTTGCATCATAAGCATTTAAATTAAATATCTTTAACTCAGCTTCATTAGTAATTTTTCTGTTGCGATCTTTAGTGTTAAAATCTTCCCATCCGTTACCAATGGCAATATATGCGGAATCTGGCTTTATTTCCTGTTTTATTTTGTATGCGTAAATATAACTATCTTGATATCTTTCTTCAATTAAAAAGTTGTTTTCAATAAATGCCTGAAGACTGTTAAAATTTTCCGGCTCAATATAATCCAAGCCTGTTCCGATAAATTCTTTTTGAATTACTAAATAGGGGATATGGTAATAAGTAAATATGCTATTGGCCAGCTGTTTATAATCATGGTTGATAATATCCCTTGGAATTTCATTGCCACTTGGAAGGTTATATAGTATTTCCGATAGCACGGGTGTATTGGCTTGAAAATCCCAGTTTCCTTCTATTTTTCTTGCAGGATCCAGGCCTGATATACGTTCTTTCTGATATATTGATGAATAGTATCGTGTTTTAGCGTCCGCCAGATAATTCGTAGAAGCGGGTAAGTCTACAACGCCAAAATCGCCGTTTTCAGCCTTAAGTTGGTCATAGAAAGGAGAATAGTTAAGAGAGGAGGTTGGTATCGGGATAGCCAAAAATTCTACCGAAAGCATCAAGATTACAAGGGTGGCAAGCGCAAACTGTAGTTTATACTTTTGGACTATTTTATTGCTGAATAAATATTGCATCCCGAACGCTATGGCAATTGAAAAGCAAAGCAGGGCGATTACCCAAAACCTTCCGACGGACCGGATGTTTTCAAAGAATGGAACGTACTTATAAATCAGCAAATAGGGGAGGGGAATTTTTGGTTCAATAGTTCCCGCAAAATGAAGAAATGGTCCAAGGGAAAGGATAAAAAAACCAATAGCAGACACTGACCAAAAAAGAATTTCTTTAACCTTATTTCTTTTATAAAGGATTAAAGCAAAGATAAATAGAGCTATAGCCGTGAAGCCTATGTAGTTTGAATTTTCCGCCGGATTTCCGGTAAACAGATCTCTTAAGGGTTTAAAAAAATCGGAAAAAACAGTGCTAAATATAGGTGGAGTAATAATTGAAAGCGCGTCTGATGAGTATCTGATTGTCTGTTCAATGCCGGGATTCAAATAGTTTTCGTTTGAGGTTGAAATATTGATCAGCGGAATATAATACCAAAGTAGAACAGATATTCCGATAATTATTCCAAGCATAGTATATCTTCGGAATAACATATTTTTTACCACTTTGCGGTTGGCATTAAGATAAAAAATCAGAAAGGGTGTTAAGAATATGAAAAAGAATACAGCAAAATGTGGTTCTCCCTTAATCAGCAAAATAAAAAACAATCCTGATAGCAGAAGATATTTCAAAGAAGGTTTTTTTATAAACTTCATGATATATAAAACGGTGAAGGGGATCCATTCAATATGTATCGCTCCTCTGAAACCGCTCCAAGCAAAATGAGCCGGGCTGAAAGTATAAATAAAACCTGCGATGAATGCGGAAATTTGTGACTGTACTCCAGTGAGCTTCAGTTGAGATAAAATATACTTTGTCAGCAAATATACCCCGAATCCTGATGCAACAAAAGAAAAAAACCAAAATAGATTATATCCTAAAGGTTCGCCAAATAAAAACATGAAGTATGTGTGAATCGTTACAGGATCCAAATTGATATTGCTAATTGTGTCCCAAATTCCATTTAAATACCCCAGTTCTTTTAACCTGCCAAAATTTTTTATTATTTCAGCTAAACTCTGGAATACGTCACCGCCATCACCGATAATTCTATTCTTGAAATTCAGTATAAGAGGGAATGTCAGAAGTAAAGAAAATATGGAATACAAAAAAACAATAAAGATATTTTGTATATATATTGATTTATTTCTCTCGGGTTTTCGGTCTTTGTTCACAATATAATATGCTAATTAAACGTAACTGAATATTAGCAGTAAAACATCAGTAATTCAAGTTTTGTACATACGTTCGTAATATGATATATTTGGGTGGAAAGTAGGCTGTCTTAATCAGTGAAAATGCATTTGTGAACGTAAATTTTCTTAAACTACAAAATAAAGTTTTGATTCGGCGCAAATATCACAGGTTGCATAGATTTGCATATCTCATGTCTTTTTTAGGAATTGTTGGTACTGCCATAATTCTTTTTTTACAGCTTCCTATAATGCAGAAGTTTGCATGGTCGCTAAATGCGGATGTATTTATGTTTTTGTTTATTTTGCTGGATTTTATAATTGTGTTTGGTACATTATCAAATAGAAAGTTCGTTCGGAACAATTCCTGGATTTGTTTGTTTCTTTTTCTTATATTGTTAAATTCAATTTGGGAAATTGCAGGGCGGACATATGAAGGTGTTTATCAGTTTAATATTTGGCAGAATTATTTGATTTTGTTTGCTGGATTGCTTTTTTTGGAGCCGGTGAAGAATTATATTAGGAATGTATATAATGAGCCAATCAGTATTGGTATTGATTTTAATAAAGCAAAGGAAGATGAAGAAAAGTCAGAGGGGAAAAGAATTGAACAATTCAGTAAAAAACATAAAGTACTAAATTCGGTTCCATTAGTGAATAAATTAGTAAAATGGTTTTATAAGCAGGGCAAAGTTTACAGTATTGGATTGATATCTATTTTCATTTTAGGATTATTGATTCGGCTAATACTTGCAGTAAAGGGAGGAATTGATTTTGATGAGGGGATTCATATTTATGATGCAAAAATGGTTTTTGATGGACTGTTACCGTTCCGGGATTATTTTACCAGGGAACCATATTATATATATTTACTAGCGATTTTTGTTAAAATATTTGGTGCAAATTTACTGACATCTCGTTTATTATCTGTTATTTTTTCCAGTCTCACGATTTTTGTTATTTATACCATCGGGAAAAGTATTTCCTCCAGAAAGGTTGGGTTGCTTTCTGCTAGTTTTTTTGCAGTTTCACCTTTTGTAATCTATAACACTTATTTGGGGAATCTATATGGAGTGTATCCGTTTGTGTTATCCATACTAGTTTTATCTACACTAAATATTCTGAAAAATAAAGGCAATTCAAATATAGTGTTGGCCGGAATTATTGCCGGTCTGGCCGCGCATTTTTATCGGATAACTATTTTCTATTTTCCGATTGTTGGATTTATGTTTGGACTAAGATATGCAAGTGATTTTGGTTTAAAAAAATTGCTTAAATACTATATTTTTCTATCAATTCCATTTTTCTTTCCAATAATATTTTTTTCCTACTATGCCGGGTACAAAAACTTTGAAATTATATATGGAACAAACGAGCTTCTGATAGGTTATGTATTTATATTTATTGGATACTTGGTAGGAGTAATAAAGGTTAAATGGTTTTCAAGCAAAAAATCCAACATATTCTTGGCCGCTATTACACCTCTAGCTATAGTTGGATTATATATTGTTTCTATGTATAAATTTGGAGCAGGATTTGAGAATAAGATTAAAATTTTATTTGATTCACTTATAAAAAATTATCATTACATATTTTTAATTCTGTTTGCCATAATGGTATACATTAAGAATATGTTTTCAAATAAGTTATATTTGTATAAAATCCTAATAGCTCTGTCTGTCTTTATTATGGTTTTGATTGCATATCTTGGGTATGTTTCTCCGGAGGGGCTTCAACTTTGGGGTGTCAGTATATTGACATTTGATTTCAAATATTTATTTTTTATATTGATAATATGTTCTCTTTCAGCGCTGCTATTCTTACTATCAAAATTCAATTTCAATAAAATAAAATTCCCCAACGAAATGGGAACTTTGTTACTAATTTTCTTTGCGCCGATACCTTTCTTTATTGTCAGTGCCCAGTGGTTTGCCGGCTACTTTTTACCATTTACTGTTGTAGGCAGCATTATCGCAATTATTGGCATAATTATTTTATCCAGAATTTATAAATTTCTGAATTTAATTGCAAAATTATTTCTTATTATTATCATATTAGGCACGTGGTATTTCTCCGTATCAATTTATGTAAATAGTCCAATCCGCCAGCGATCACTTTGGAGTCAAAAATCGTACATTGAAATAGGAGAATATATTCGGGAGAACACAAGTGAAAACGAAGAGGTATTTACGAATGCACTGGTATATGTTGTTCCCAACAATCGCAGGTCAGTAATGGATCTATCACGAATTTCACTATACGCAATCAGTCCGGTTGATATGCCGGATTATATCGGTACGGCAAAGAATCTGGTTCCTTCCGGTGAATTGGCTACCTATGTGAAGAATAACGTAAATATTATTCTCATGGACAGTCGGACAAAGGTAATATTCAAAACTAATTCTGATTTCGCAGATATTTTGGACGGATATCACATAGATAAAAGCTGGCCGGAATATGAAATTTCCGCCTGGAAAAAAAATATCAAATGATATGACAAATTATGTTTTCTTGTTTTTTAAAAAAGATATGATTTGAGCTTTCTCAAATGTAGCGTTCAGATAAATGTTGTTCAGCCTGAACAGTTTTCCGAAAAACATGGCAATAATGTCTTTTAGAATAATCAGTTTGAGGAAGTCTGGGTTGCTCCACAGATTATTCAGTTCTGGATGGAGATTAAGTAATATATTTTTGTTTCTTCCCGCCGACTCCTGCCTTTTAATATAGCTATCAATATCAGCATAAAAATGGTCATGGTATACTACTGCTTTTTGATTGTAGTGTATTTTGTAGCCTAATTTTTCCAGCCGGTAACCAAGCTCAATATCCTCCAGATTACAGCCGGGAAAGCCCTCGTGAAATTTCTCCTGCTTTAAAATATCCGCTGGAACAGAGATGTTTGATGTGTAAAATCTCCGATATCCGACATCTGTGATATTTTTTATTCTGAAATCAAACTGGGGTCCGGTCGGAGAAATAAATCTCATCAGGCTGTTCAGTTTTAAATTCTTGTACCAGTCAACAAAGCCCAGGACACTTATCTCTGCGCCGGCATTTTTATGACTTCGCAGATGTTCGGACAGCAAATCAGCATCTGCATATGTATCATCGCCCAGGAATATTATATACTGACCAATGGCATTATCTATCCCCATATTACGTGCGGCTGCGGCACCTTTGTTGTTTTGGATCAAATATAATAATTCAAATGAGTAATTATTTTTCAATGAAGCGATGTTTTTATATTCTGGTTGAGTGGATCCGTCATTGATTATAATTACTTCAAATTCTTGTTTGGAGAATGACTGATTTTCCAACGACTTCAAAACTTTTACAAGTTTTTCAAAACGGTTAAATGTGGGGATTATTATGGAAAAAGTATATTTGGACATTAAATTATTTTTCAATAAAATATATCTTTCTGTAACATTTGCCGGAATTAACTGAAGAGGCAAGTTTTCTAACAAAATCTGATTTTGATCTAGAAATTTTGCTTGAAATTTTATTCAGCAGGGGGAGGCTCTCAAATATAACCAGAAGAAAATGGAATATGACATTTTCGTTTTTTACTACAGAGTATTTATAGCTCCTTTGTTTCAGAATTTCATCAATAAAGTACTCGGACGGATATTCATTGGATAAATGTTCGGTCAGCCATAACGGCGCCTTTCTGCCGAATAGCCGGTAATATTTATTGATACGCTTATCCATTTTTTTTGCCGGTTCGCCACAAGGGAAACCGATCACGGCATATTTGCCGGCGACTCTTAATATTTCATTCACTGATTGTTCCCGTGCCGACTGGCTGATATGTTCAAATGTATCAAGTGAAAATACCAAATCAATACTAGATGATTCCAGCGGGATCCGGTCGGCGCTTGCCACTATTTGACGCATTTTGGTATTTCTGTTTTCTTTTATTTTTTTACTATAATCATCAAAAGTTGTATCAATACCGATAAAATCAATATCCAAAAACCGTCCGATACCATAACTACCGCTGCCTATTTCACACACTGAATCCAGTTTATTGTCGGTTATATATTTGATTATAGGAATGTATCTGACTAGCTGGTTTAACATATATAAGGAAGATATTATTTTTTAATTGCTACAGCCCAAATGTTATTAGCGAATATTTCTCTCAAAAAGGGAAATAACGATGGGGTAAGAAGTAAATATCGAAATATCCCAATGGGGCTTTTGAGTAAGAAAAGGTCACTGAGATATGCTTTTTTAATGACAAAATTAGCACGAACTAAGTTAGATTTTACTGATGCTAACGTTTGCTCGTTTACATGCATGATTTTGTCATAAGGTATGCGCGGATCATCATCATACCTAATTTTTCTTTTTAAGAATGGTTCAAATAATACTTTACTCAAAATATGATAAATGTGTTTTGTGTAATACTTGTAGCCGATTTCAAAATATTTTTTATTAGGATATGTGTGTACAACTATTCTGCCACCCGGCTTTAATACGCGGAAGATTTCGTTCAAAGCCTGATCAACTTCTTCCTGGTACAAATGTTCAATAACATCAAGGAAATATACCATATCAAAGGTGTTATCAGAGAAGGGGAGTATTTTAGACGTTTGATGTGCAATTTTGATCCTATTTTGGATTTCTATATTGCACGCTGAGCGTGCTTCTTCGGCTAGTGAAATTGCATCTGAAGCATAGTCGATCCCCCAAATATATGCTCCGTGTTGAGCTGATTGAACCAGCATTTCTCCCCGACCGCAGCCATAGTCCAATATCTTTTCTCCAGGTTTGATTTCAGCCAGTTTCACGGACTTTTGCAGACGTTTATCAACCTTTTTTCCTTTATATGTTTCCCATATTCCCGCACTTCCGCATCCTTCATCGGTTGTAAAATATTGTTTATCGTATTCCTTCTGGTCTACTTGTTTCATAATTTGTTGGTTTTAGTTTAAATATTATTAGTAAAATTATTGCTGATAAAAACATGCTTGTGAGTGCACTATATGCAGCACCTATTGAACCATATCGCGGGATTAGCCACAAATTGCTGCCAATGTTTATTACTACATTAAAGCATGTTACATACAAGGCGGTTCTTTGTCTATTGGTGGACGAAAGGAGCACTCCTAAGAAATTTGTTAAAAATGCAAATGGAAGAACAAAACCAAGAACTTGCAACGATGAAGATCCCGGTAAATATTCTTTACCGTATACAATTGAAATAAGCCATTCCGCGCTAAAATAAATCCCGATAGCCATTGCAATACCAGTAGCAAATTGAATAAGTAGCCAGATATTTATTTTCCGTTTTAGAAGATGCAATTCTTTATGTTGTCTAGATAGTACTGGGTAAATTGAGGCATTAGCTAAACTAGGAAATAGCATTGAAATAAAGAGGAAATTATATGCTGCGCTATACCATCCGGTTTCCACATCTCCTTTTATCCAGGAAACCATAACTGTATCAATATTAAAATATGCGGTGACAAAAATTCCGGATAGTGCAAAGGGCCATCCTTCCTTAACTAAAAACAAAAAAGTTTGCTTATCAAATTTGAAATTAAATTTAGTAAAAAATTTCTTGATCCAGCGGATTGACATTAGGAATGTTACCGCTGAAGCAAAAACAAAACCAAAAATCAACACGGTCATATCCTTGATGTAGATACTTGCAAATATTACGTATAAAACCAGAATGATACTTTCTATCAGCTTCAGCAGTGTTTCAAACTTCATTTTTTCAAATGCGCGGTAGATTGATTTAGAAAATGTGTTATAGGAATTAAAAACGACATATAATGACAAGACATAAACTAGCAAATTTACTTCAGCCGGTTTGTTAGTAAAGATTGTTGAAATAAAGATGAGTATGATAGTCAGAATGCTCAGAAAAATTTTTAAAATAAAGCTGTTGCCGATCAGTTTATCCGCACTGTCTTTATCTCGGGCAACTTCACGAATTATCAAGTTATTTATGCCAAAATCAGCAATCACCGAAAAAATTATTACGAATGATATCGCGTAGTTGAATTGCCCGAATAAATCTGTGCCGAATGATCTTGCAATAATTATTGTAACCAGAAAAAAGACACCTTTATTCAGCAATTCCGCGACAACCAGCCAGCTGGCATTTTTAAAAATACTTTTTAGCATATCTATTTATATATCATATCTTTCATCGATACTGGAAAACGCTTGAACCATGTTGCTACTGTTTTTAAATCCGTTGTTTTGTTTTTTTGAATGAGTGATCTTTTTTTAAGCATATTGTGCATATATCTAATAACGCTGCCCCATCCTTGCAAAGTTATTTTTATTGGCAAAAGTGGGCTGGTGTTTTTTGATAATTCATGAGAAGGACCTTTCTTGATTCTAATACTGTTAAATAGTAGTAGATATCGGTATGGTGTGAGTAGGACAGCTCTCCAAAAATATTTTGCCGGCAAATCCTTAATAATAATAAAAAATCTGTTTCTGTTTATATAGTATGATTTAAATGGAGAAAATGATTTTGACGTTGCCGAATGAATATGATGGACAATAGCATTTGGACAAGCAAACGAAATCCAACCTTTTAGCCTTAATCGCCAGTCTAAATCAAAATCTTCATAGTAAGCAAAAAATATTTTATCAAAAACCTCGTCTTCAATCATTGCATCTTCTAACGCTTCTTTTCTAAAAAGAGCAGCACCGGCGCATACTCCAAAAATTTCTTCTTCTTCATCATATTGATGATTGTCAATTTCTTTAGAACCTCTTCCTAAACCACCGCCGTCAATTCCCACTGTAACACCAATACTATCAATTAGATTATTTTGATGATAATAAATCATCTTAGGTGCAATTGACCCGATTTGTTTATTTGATTCTGCAAGCCGGACAAGATTGGCCAAAAATTTATTATCTGCCTTTGTGTCATTGTTTAGAGTTACTACATATTTAATTTCAGCGTCTTTAAATATTTCGCGTAATGCTATGTTATTACCTTCAGCAAAACCGACATTTTTATTCAATTGAATAATTTTTGTATCGGGAAAACTGGATTTAATGAATGCTACCGAATCATCTTCTGAACCATTATCAACAAAATACACATCAAAATTTCTAAAAGTTTGATTCTGAATAGCAGTGAAACAATCTTTCAAATAAGAATAACCATTCCAGTTAACTATAATTATAGCAACTTTATCTATCATTTTTTCGAGCTATTACAATTATCTCACCAAAGTATGGATAGAGTTTAGCCGGTATTAAATTAACTAAAAAATCCATTATCTTCCATAATATGTTGAATTTTGAAAAGAAACCTGAAAATATAATTGAATTGTATGTTTTGATATTTTCAATTTGAAAACCATTATCCCTTAATTTATTACTGAGATATTTTGGATCGTAGTATCTCAAATGTCCTTCATGGTATTTTTTTGT
Source organism: Patescibacteria group bacterium (assembly GCA_041666485.1). Lineage (GTDB taxonomy): Bacteria > Patescibacteriota > Patescibacteriia > UM-FILTER-42-10 > UM-FILTER-42-10 > JAHJEX01. Next base: position 60,824 of record JBAYGW010000004.1, read on the forward strand.
AATCAGCTCAGAAAACCAACCAGAGAAGGGGACTTCTATAATTATTTTTGTATTATCACTTGATGCTTGATGAACACTCTTAATTAACTTATCAGGATTAAAGGCATGTTCCAACACATCTAACATAACTATTGTATCAATTTCGCCGACATCAGGAATATTTTTTCCATCAAAGAGTAGAAAACTTAATTTATTATTATTGTTTGATTTGTTATTCTCGTCTATTACAGTCTTAGAAATATCAATACCTACGCCATTATTAATTTTGTGTATAATCTTTTTTAAAAATAATCCTTTTGAACAACCAATATCAAGGACTTTATTTTTTGAAGAAAAATTATAAAGAGTTTCAACTCTTTTTATTTTAATGTCCATTTTTTTTTCCTGATCCGTGCTGTGTTGCCTAATAGATGAATTATTGTAAAAATTTATCAGTTTACTTTCCACTTCAGAGTTGAATGTGTATTCAAAATATTTTTTCATTTTTTTATATTAAAGCTAAATGTTCTTTTGCGATTATCGTAGGGGAATAATTTTCCAATAATTTATTGTTATATTCAATAAATGAACTGATTAATTTTTTATTGTGAATGATTGTATTTATTGCATTTGCGAGCAAAGTCTCATTTTCCGGATCAACAAGCAAACCATTTTTCATGTTCTCAATAATGTCGGTCTGCCCACCATAATTTGTTGCAACAATGGGCAATCCTGCCTGCATCGCTTCTAAAATTACAATACCAAGACCCTCATGGATGGAGCTCAGCACGTAAACATCGGCAATGTGCAAATATTGAAATTTATTTATATCATCAAGTGCGCCAAGAAAATGAACCCGTTCCGCCACATTTTCATCATCTGATAGTGACCTTAAATTATCTGATTCAGGACCGTCTCCGATTAGTAATAATTCAATATTATTATCAAGATATTTCAATGACTTGATTAAATAATCAAATCCCTTTCTTTTAACTAACCGACCGACTGAAATCAAATATTTTTTATCGGTATCTAATTTCAAATCATCTCTGTTAAGAGGTATATATTCAGTTATTTCATAAGCAAGCGGTATTACTTTAACTGTGCATTTTGGTTTATATAGTTTAAGTGTATTTGAACTAGTATTATTGGACTGAGCAACCACCGCATCGGCTCGATTTAATATGAATCGTATTATGGATCTGTAGTACCAGCGTCTATGGGGGGAGTTGTTTTTTGAAGGATCGTAAATGTCTCCGCCATGAACTGATAAGATGTTTTTTATGCTAAATAATTTTGAAAGCAGATATCCAACCGGTCCGGTAGGGACTACAAAATGGGTATTGATAAAATCGTATTTGTTTTTCCTGCAAAGTGTAAAGCCTTTTAAAAATCCAAACACAACAAAAGAAAACATTGAGATAAATGATGCGGTTGATAAATATTTTCTGCCAAAAGTTTTAACTCTGTAAAGATTAATGTCGTCAATTTGATCATACTTTTTTAATCCAGAAAATCTAGATGTCACATAATCAACATGATGTCCGTTAGCGATAAATCCTTTAGCAAGTTTGTGGGCGGCAACGCCACCGCCACCGCCCAATGGCGGGAATTCGTAGTTAAGTATCAGAATTCTCATTTCTATCCTTATTCACAATTACTTCTTTGATTGAATAGATTGTGCGCTTGCGATCGTAAAATGTTTTGACTGCAATATCGGCAAGCAGTCCCGATACGAAAAGCTGTATACCGGTTAGCATCAGAAATACGGCAATCAAGGGCCAGATACTGTTTTGGAGTGCTATCTTGCCCATAATCCTGGCTATGGCCAGATAAATCCCGAGCAGTACACCGGCTGTACCTAAAAATGCTCCCATTGTGCCGAAAAGATGCAAAGGACGGCCGGAATACTTGCGCCAGAACCAGACGGAAATCATATCTATCAGTCCTTTTATTACACGCTTCCAGTTGTATTTTGTTTTGCCGGTAGTTCTGGGTCGGTGGTTTACTTTTACTTCACCAATTCTGAAACCCTGCCATTTCAACATTCCCGGGATGAATCTGTGTATCTCACCGTATAGGGTTATATTTTCAAAACACTCACTTCTGAATGCTTTAAGCGTGCAACCGGAATCATGGATCTGGTCATTGATAAAGAATTTTCTTAAGTAATCCGCTCCGCGTGAGACAAATCTTTTGGAGAAATCATCTTTACGGTCAAATCTCCATCCGGAAACAACATCATACCCCTCAGTCATTTTGGCAAGTAGGGTGGGAATATCTTTTGGATCGTTCTGACCGTCACCATCCATGGTAATAAATATCTCGCCTTCAGCATTTTTGAATCCGGCATCCATCGCGGCCGTCTGACCGAAATTTTTCCTGAAATGGATGATTTTGATAGGGGAAAGTGTCTTTAGTTTTTCTAAAGTATGATCAATTGAACCGTCATCAACAAATACTATTTCGTATGGTTCATTTATACTTTCCATTACTGATTTGATTTCAGTGAATAATGGTTGTACAGCGTCCTGTTCATTATAAACAGGGACAATTATGGAATATTTATATTTTTTTTCTGCATTACTCATAGTATTTATTTATAATATTCTTTATACCACTGAATAAAATGATGAATACCTTCTTCAATATTTATTTTAGGTGTAAACCTGAGCATTTTTTTCGCCTTACTGATATCAGCATGCGTTTTTTCTACATCACCGGCTTGCATTGGAAGCATATTTATTTTCGCTTTCAAACCAAGCTCTTTTTCCATTATTCCGATAAAATATTTTAAATCAACAGTATGAGAATTGCCTAAATTAAAAATCTCATATTTATGCGGAAGCTTCAGCGCACTTATCACGCCGTCAATTACATCATCAATATAAGTAAAATCGCGGTGATGCTTGCCGAAGTTATATACGTCAATTTTTTCTCCTGCGATGATTTTTTTTGTGAATTTAAAATATGCCATGTCCGGACGGCCGTATGGCCCATAGGCAGTGAAAAAGCGCAAGCCGGTAACATTTAAACCGTAAAGTTTGTGATATACATGCGCTAATAGCTCACAGGATTTTTTGGTTGCAGCATAAACAGAAATAGGAGAATCTACAAGATCACTTTCTGAGAATGGTATTTTTTTATTGCCTCCATATACAGACGATGATGAAGCAAATACAAAATTACTTATTTTGTAGTCTTTTGCCAGCTCCAATAGATTTAAAGTACCTCGGATATTTACATCTTGGTAAATAAACGGATCTTCAATAGATGCTCTAACGCCTGCACGAGCCGCAAGATGGCAAATTCGGTCAATTTTGTGCTCCTTAAATATTTGTTTTAATCGGTCATAATCTCTGATATCTGTCCGATATATTGGAAACTCAAATTTGCCCAGGAGTTTATTTATCCGGTCTTCTTTTAGTTGTGGATCGTAATAATCGTTGAAATCATCAACACAGATAATGTTTTCACCGTTTTCAATCAACCTTTTGATTGTATGCGAACCAATAAACCCTGCACCACCGGTTACGAGTGTCGTTGTCATTCGGTATCGAAATTAGTTATTTTACTCTGAGATTATACAAATTTTATCAGTTTTTGGCAACTTATTATTGCTTAGCACAAAACAGGGAATTAATGTCTAGCAAATACCTGATTTATCAGCTAAATTATTTTGTATTTTTTCCCAACTTTTTCAAACGCGGAAATTGCCTGATCAAGATCACTTTTTGAGTGCGCAGCGGATATTTGTACTCTGATTCTGGCTTTGCCCTGCGGAACAACCGGATAGTAGAATCCAATAACATAAATTCCTTCAGCCAATAAATCTTCAGCCATTTTTTGAGCTAGCTCCGCTTCATACAGCATGATAGGAACGATCGGGTGAATTCCTTCCTTGATATCAAATCCTAATTTGGTCATCTTGTCACGGAAATATTTGGCATTATCTATTACTGTTTCACGGAAAGACGAATTCTTTTGAATGATTCCCAAAATTGCAATTGATGTTGCGGTAACCAGCGGAGACAGGGAATTGGAAAAGAGATATGTTCTGGAACGTTGCCTCAGAAGATCAATAATTTCTTTTCTGCCGGAAATAAAACCGCCGGACGAACCGCCCAGAGCTTTGCCGAGCGTGCCGGTCACTAAATCTACTTTGTCGGAGACTCCGTAATACTCCGGTGTACCCTTGCCGTTTTCGCCGATAAACCCGCTGGCATGTGAATCATCCACAACTACCAGCGCTTCGTATTTTTCCGCCAGTTCACAGATAGATTTAATATCCGCAATATGGCCGTCCATGCTGAACACGCCGTCCGTTGCAATTACTTTTCTGCGGGAATCTTTACTTTCAATCAGTTTCGCTTCCAGATCATTCATATCCATATGCCGGAATATTTTTCGTTCTGCTTTACTGAGTCGTACGCCGTCAATGATACTGGCATGGTTCAGTTCGTCAGAGATAATAACATCTTCTTTGCTGGTGATGGTTTCAAACAGGCCGGTGTTGGCGTCAAAACAGGAGGAATACAATATCGTATCTTCTGTGCCGAGAAATTCTGAAAGTTTATTTTCCAACTTTTTATGAATAGTTTGTGTACCACAGATAAATCGGACGGACGATAAACCATAGCCCCACTGGTCCAAGGCATTTTTTGTGGCTGAAATAACCTCCGGATTGTTGGAAAGGCCGAGATAATTATTGGCGCAGAAATTCAAAAGTTCTTTGCCGTTGGCAATTATCTTAGCGCCCTGCGGTGTTTCCAGCACGCGTTCATTTTTATAAAGATTATTATCTTTAATTGACTGCACTTCAGCAATAAAGCCGGCTTTTGTAGTACGATCCATATATTTACTATTATTGAATTAATTAAACCAAAACTCTTTCATGGAAACTGAAAGTATAAATGCGTTGCAATGATTACCGCAAATATATGAAGTATTATATCAATATCCCGGATGTTTTAGTAGTGTATAACTATATACAATATTTTATAAATGGATGATTTTGACTAAGAGAACAAAAATTAGTAAAATGTAGGTTGTTGTTAGTATATATTTAAAGAAAATTGCAGGCCATTTCGAAGCATTATTAAGCAAAATAATGAAAAAACTATGAAAGGAATTATATTAGCGGGCGGACAGGCGACCAGACTGCGCCCTTTGACTCTGGTGACCAATAAACATCTTTTGCCGGTGTACGACAAACCGATGATTTATTATCCTCTGTTGACTCTGGCAAATGCCGGTATCAAGGATATCATGATTATTTCCGGTAAGGGACACGCCGGCCACTTTTTAGAACTGTTGCGCTCCGGCGAGGAATTCGGTGTTAGACTTTCCTATGGCGTGCAGGAGGAGGCCGGCGGGATTGCGCAGGCGCTGGCTTTGTGTCGGGATTTTGCGGATGAAGACAAGATAGCGGTGATTCTTGGTGATAATATATTTGAAGACAATGTGGCGAAAAAAGCCGCTCAAGATTTTGAACAGCAGGAGAAGGGCGCTAAAATATTTCTAAAAGAGGTTCCGGACCCGGAGCGTTTTGGCGTGGCGGAAATCAGCGGCGATAAAATACTGGGCATTGAAGAAAAGCCAAAAAGTCCAAAAAGTTCCATGGCAGTAGTTGGACTGTATATGTATGACAATCAAGTGTGGAAGGTGATTGAAAATCTGAAGCCGTCGGGCAGGGGAGAGCTGGAAATTACGGATGTGAATAATTATTATATTAATCAGGGGACAATGACTTATGAAGTGCTGAGCGGACTATGGACCGACGCGGGTACTTTTGATTCCCTTTATCGCGCTAATAAAATTGTAGCGGAAAGAAATAAACAATAATCATATGATTGACGGAGTAAAAATTAAAGAGTTAATTGTGCGCCAGGATATTCCTGATACGGATGAAGCCACGGAAAAACCGGGTTTTCTTATGGAAGTATTAAGGGATGACGAAAGTCTGTTGAAAAAATACGGGCAGACGACATTCACAGTCGCTTATAAAGGGACGATAAAAGCTTTTCATTATCATGAAAAACAGGATGATTTATGGTTTGTCGCGACCGGCAAAGCAATGATTGTGCTGTATGATTTGAGAGAAAGCTCGCCGACATTCGGGGAGACGCAGGTAATCAGCGCCGGGACAGATGATTATAAGCTGGTTGTTATCCCGATCGGTGTTGCGCATGGCTATAAAGTGCTGTCGGATGAGCCGGTATTGCTTTTTTACCACACGACGGAGAGTTACAATGCTAACAATCCTGATGAGAAGCGCATGCCGTACAATGACCCGAAAGTGGGTTTTGACTGGAGTCGTAATTCATAATTGAAAATGTATTATGTATAATTGATTCAATTTCAATCTTACATTATGAATTATGCATTATTTATTCGCCACCTACAGTACTAATTAAAATAGATTATGAAAATACACATTTCAGGATCGCTTGCATATGACCGAATAATGGATTTCCCCGGACATTTTAAGGATCACATTTTGCCGGAAAAAGTGCATATGATTAATGTCAGTTTCGGGATAAATGTATTAAAGGAAAATTTCGGCGGAACGGCGGGTAATATTGCATATTCCTTAAGATTGCTTGGTAGTGATCCGACGATTGTTGGCACAGCCGGTAGAGATTTCAGGCCGTATGCGGAGTGGTTGAAAAGAAATAAAATAAGCATGGCTGGGATTAAAATTATACCGTCCGAACTGACGGCCGGGGCATATATTATTACTGACCGATCCAATAATCAGATTACGGCGTTTCATTTTGGCGCCATGTCACATTCCGTAGGGAAACTGGGCATGCCAAGTAAAGACAGTTTAGTTATTATTTCCCCAGGCAATGCTTCAGATATGGTGAAAACGGTCAGAGCATGTAAAAAAGGTAAAATACCTTATATTTTTGACCCGGGTCAGCAAATACCGGCGTTGAACACAAAAGATCTTTTTTTCCTACTGAACGGTTCAAATATGTTTATTGTGAATGATTATGAATATGCATTGGTTACAAAAAGATTAAAGCTTAGTCATGCAAAATTGATGAAAATGACCAACACGGCGATTGTTACCAAAGGTGAAAAAGGATCACAGGTTACCACCCAAAATAGCAATTTTTCCATAAAGGCAGTTACACCGAGAAACGTGGTTGACCCGACCGGTGCAGGAGACGCATTTCGTTCCGGGCTGATTCATGGTATAATAAAAAAGTACCCATTAAAGAAAGCTGTTCAGCTGGCCACATTAGTGGCAACCTACCCGATTGAGCATCATGGTACCCAAGAACATCGGTTTACAAAAAAAGAGATTTCAAGCCGATTTGCGCATAATTTTAAAGCAAAATTAACTAATTAATAAATAAATGAGCTCTATGAATCTCTCATTTTCCAAACAAAGCCCGACAACGAAAGTACTGGTCATAGTACTTGGTCTAGCATTGCTTGCATTCCTGGTTTTCGGAGTCATCACAGTAGTTCTGGGTAAATAAATTCGCTAAATCAAATGCAAAAAGTAGGGGGCTGCTCCTCTGCTTTTGTGTCTTAAAATCATTAATTAATTTATTTTCATGAAAAAAAGCAACAAGAAGATTGCTAATTACGATATTAAAAATATTCGTTTGGCAGGTGTTGGTAAGAAAAGAATTGACTGGGCGGAGAAGCAAATGGATGTACTGCGTCTGATTAAAACCCGTTTTGAAAAAGAAAAACCGCTGGAGGGTATAAAAATATCCGCCTGTCTGCATGTGACAACAGAAACGGCTAATTTGATGAATACACTGAAAGCCGGCGGTGCGGACGTGGTTTTATGCGCATCCAACCCGCTATCCACACAGGATGATACAGCGGCATCAATTGTGAAGGATTTTGGTATCCCGACTTATGCAATTTGCGGAGAGGATCGCAAAGTTTATTTTCAGCATCTGAAAGCCGCACTGGATCACCGACCGCATATCACGATGGATGATGGCGCGGATCTAGTTTCCGAATTGCTGTCAAAAAGGAAAAGCCAGACTAAAGAAATATTGGGTTCATCAGAAGAAACTACAACCGGAGTTATCCGTTTGCGCAGTATGGAGAAAAAAAATGTGCTGCGATTTCCGGTAATTGCCGTTAATGATGCGAAGACCAAGCATCTTTTTGATAATTATTATGGTACCGGACAGAGCACTTTGGACGGAATCCTCCGGGCGACCAATATTCTTTATGCCGGTAGAACAGTCGTAGTCGCCGGTTACGGTTCCTGTGGTAGAGGATTGGCCATCCGTGCGAAGGGCATGGGGGCACACGTCATAGTTACTGAAGTTGATCCGTTATGCGCGCTACAGGCCCAAATGGACGGCTATCAGGTGATGCCAATGGAGCGCGCCTGCCGTTATGGTGATATATTTATCACAGTGACCGGTAATACCAGCGTGATCCGAAAGGAACATTTTACCAATATGAAGGACGGTGCGATTGTTTCCAACTCCGGACATTTTGATGTGGAAATTGACATTCAACAGCTGAATAAGATGAGTACCGAAATTATTGAAACACGGGAATTCGTACAGGGATATCGGCTCAAGACCGGCAAAGTAATAAATATTCTAGCCGAAGGTCGTTTAGTTAATTTGGCCGCCGCTGAAGGACATCCGGCATCGGTAATGGATATGAGTTTTGCCAATCAGGCATTGGCTGCGGAATATATCGCCAAAAACCATGATCAGCTGGAAAATAAAGTGTATACGGTTCCGGAAGAAATTGACAAAGAAATTGCCAGATTAAAACTGAAATCAATGGGAGTTAAAATTGACGTTCTGACACCAAAACAAAAGAAGTATCTGGAGTCCTGGACCGAAGGAACATAAATAATGCATAATGCATAATTAATAATGTATAATTTAATCAATTAATTATACATATTACATTTTAAATTATGAATTTACTAATTACTGGAGGAGCGGGATTTATCGGCTCCAACTTCATCCACTACTGGCTGAAAAATCATCCGGAAGACCACATTGTGAATCTGGACAAATTAACGTACTGCGGAAATCTGGAGAATTTAAAAAGCATTGAAACCAGCCCCAATTACAAATTTGTAAAAGGGGATGTTTGTGATTTGCGCCTTGTTACTGAAATACTGGTTGATAATTCAATAGATACAATAATACATTTCGCCGCACAGTCTCATGTGGATAAATCAATCGCATTTATTTATGAAGAGAGTCGGAAAAGTATAAAAAGTATATCAGAGTTATTCGATAAATCTTTACCTGATGATTTTATTCTTAACAATGTCTGGGGAACGCACGTTCTTCTTGAGGCAGCCGTTAAGAATAACATTAAAAGGTTCCACCATATTTCAACCGATGAGGTTTTTGGCGCGCTGCCTTTGGAGGACAAATCAAAGTTCACCGAAAGCACTAAGTATGACCCCCGGAGTCCCTATTCCGCTTCTAAAGCCGCTTCTGATCATCTTGTAAACGCATATTACACGACCTACGGCCTTCCGGTGACAATTACCAACACTTCAAACAATTACGGTCCGTTACAGTATCCGGAAAAGCTGTTGCCACTGGCTATTACTAACTTGATTGAAAATAAAAAAGTGCCGATCTATGGAGACGGCAAATATGTCCGTGACTGGCTCTATGTGGAAGACCACTGCCGGGCGGTGGAACTAGTGCTGGAAAAAGCAAAAATCGGTGAAACATACCTGATCGGCGGACTGACTGAGGATGTAAACAATCTGGAGCTGATCAAAAAAGTATTATCAATCATGGGAAAATCGGATGATATGTTGGAATACGTAAAGGACAGACCGGGGCATGACCGTCGCTACGCTGTGGATTGGACTAAAGCGAAGAATGATTTAGGCTATAAACCCTTATATGATTTAGATACTTATCTGGAAAAAACGATTGATTGGTATCAGAAAAATGAAGGTTGGTGGAAGCGCATCAAATCCGGCGATTATTTGAAATATTACAAAGCACAGTATGAGAAGCGATAAATTAGTTTTAATTCTGGGAGCGAAGGGAATGCTCGGATCCGAGCTTTCTCTTGTTTTTGCCGACCTGAAACCGATCTGTTGGGATATTGATGATCTGGATATTACCAAAGAGGAGATTGTGCAAAAAAGAATCAGGGAAATGTCGCCATCCGTTATTATTAATGCTTCGGCCTACACGAATGTGGATGGTGCGGAAGATAATGAAGAATTGGCCAACCGAATCAACGGAACAGCCGTCGGGCATTTGGCGAAAACCGCGGAACTGATCGGAGCGAAACTGATCCATTATTCTACCGATTATGTGTTTAATGGCAAAAATAAATACGGCTATAAAGAATCCGACAAACCGGATCCGGTCAATGCGTACGGACGATCTAAACTTCTTGGAGAAAACGCAATTTTGAATGAGTGTAAAAGTTTTTATATAATCCGTACATCCTGGCTTTATGGTAGGGGTGGAAAGAATTTTGTTGATACAATGATCAAGCTAGGTAAAGAGCATAATGAAGTAAAGGTAGTAAATGATCAGTTCGGCAAACCGACCTATACTTTTGATTTGGCTAAGCAGACCAGAAAACTAATTGAGGAAGAAAGGCCATATGGAATTTATCATGTTACCAACGAAAAACAGGCTAGCTGGTTTGAATTTGCGGAAAAAATATTTAAACTTTCCGGAATAAAAACGTCAGTCCTACCTGTTAATTCCGACGAATTCCTGCGACCTGCCAAAAGACCGAATTATTCTTCTTTAATTAACACAAAAATTAAACCTCTCAGGAGCTGGGAAAGCGCGCTGGCAGAATATCTGTCCGTAAAATAACTTATTGTAGTTGTTTTTGGAATAAGTTCTGAGAAGAGTCATAATAAAACATGACTCTTGTATTTGTATTAACGCCGAATGGTGTTGAGTCAGTCTGTGCCAAATTCAGCATATTCCGCTTGCCACGCCCGTCCAGCTCTACTGCCTTAATATATCCTTCCTGACTGTAAATTATCCATTGACCATCGGGAGACCAGACGGCATATTTTATTTTACCACTGGATCTGATCAGCAGGTCCTGCTGTTTCAGCTCAGGATTGTATACCCAAATTTCAAAATCATTATATAGTAATAAATTATTAATATCCGGCGACCAACTAAAACCGATTACATCCGGGTTGAGTTTGTCCAACGTAATTGAAAATTGGTTTTGGATTTTTATTAATGATAATTCCTTATTTATTAAATCATGAACGGTTATGTAGTCCTGAACCGAATGAGACAAACGGTATTGATCATTGCTTGAAAATGTTGATATTTCTTCGGCACTTTTAAAATTTACTGCGTTTGATTTATATAGTACGGGATAATTCTCCTTATCTTGTATGTAATAAACTGATTCGTTGATTGTCAGCGCGTCCTGAATCCGACCCGCAATTAAAAGTTGGATTGAATTTTCTGTAAGATTAAGCTGGCTCAACCCATTTTCTGTGACTGCGTACAATACGGAGTCCGAACCACTCTCAATAAGGTTTAATACCGGAAAATCGGTAATATCTTTTAGTAGGATATCATACTGCCCTGATAGTGAGAGCACTCTGGTAATGTAATTTGTTTTAATGTCTTTTAAGAAAATAAACCGTTCACCTTCTGAAAATACCGGTTGCTGATCACGGCCTATTGTACTGATGGACAAAACGGTGCGCAAAGTATTTTGTTGTTTAACAATCAATGCTGGATTAACGCCATCCGGATTTGTGATATAGGCAAAATAAGAGTTGGCTGTTGAAAAAACGAGATCCGTAACTTTTTCTTCAGTAACCAATGTTGGACCGTCTGTTTTCAGCAAACTGACTCTTTCAGTCGTGGTTGCTTGATTGGCAAAAACTGGCAGAATTTTTTCCCATGGAAAATACCCCTGTTTTTCTATTAAAACGGAATATTCACCGGGAAACAGATTTTTTACAACTTTGGGGGTTTTTGCCCCGGTAGCTTCGCCATTAATTTCTATTTGTGCATTGCGCGGATCGGAATCAACTGCCAAAACACCTGTCTTAATTACTTTATATTCATTGAAATCATAACGAAATCCGGTTGCATATAATATCAGCAATGGAGCTACGATTATAAACACAAAAACCAGGCTTAATGCGTATATTCTGCGGTATTTCTTCTTCATTTTGACCAGAATGAAATTAGTAGGTAATATACATCATGTAGGATATCTTATTTTACCATATTTTGAAATTATAGGAATTTTTTTATGGAGAAATTTATTATCAATGGTGGCAATCAACTTTCTGGTGAGATTGAAGTTGGTGGAGCAAAAAATGCCGTACTTAAAATACTGCCGGCAGCTTTACTATCCAGTGAAACTATTACAATCCGTAATTTTCCACTGATTGAAGATATTCACAGAGCCTCTGATTTACTGAAAGATCTGGGTGCTACGGTTGATCTGAATGGCAGAAATTGCACGGTAAGCATACCGGAAATAAAGAAAAACACTCTAGAGCCTGTATTTGTCAATAAGTTCCGTGCGTCTATTATGTTTGTCGGGCCAATGCTGGCCAGAACCGGGGAAGTTCGGTTTCCGCACCCGGGCGGTTGCGTAATCGGCGCGGGTAAAAGACCGATAGATTTGTTCCTTGAGGGTTTCAGAGCATTGGGGGCTGAAGTACAGGAAAAAGATGATATGTATGTCATAAAAGCAAAAAAACTTAAAGGTTGTAATTATTTCTTTACAACGGTAAGCGTCACTGGAACAGAGGGTATGATTTTAACCGCAGTTTTGGCGGAGGGCGTCACGACACTGAAGAATTGTGCAATGGAGCCGGAAATTGTGGCGTTAAGTGAATATTTGAATCAAAATGGAGCGAAGATTAAAGGGGCTGGTTCACCGACTATTACGATTGAGGGTGTCCGGGAATTATCCGCAGGAGAGTATACAATAATTCCCGACCGAATTGAGACGGGAACTTTTGCGATTCTGGCGGCGGCAGCTAAATCGGAACTGATGATCACCAAATGTAATCCGGATCATATTGAATCATTGCTGAGTGTACTTACTAAAACCGGCGTATCATTTGAAAAGGGTAATGATTGGCTCAAAATCAAAGCGGCTAAAAAAATAAATCCGTACGACATAAAAACACATGAATATCCCGGGTTTCCGACGGACTTGCAGTCACCATACACTGTGCTGATGACTCAAGCGTCCGGCAGATCAACAATCCATGAGGTGATTTATGATCGGCGCCTGTTATTTACCGATATGCTTGTGCAGATGGGGGCTGATATTATTATGTGCGATCCGCACCGCGTAGTAATCAGCGGTCCGACAAAACTGTATGGTAGGAAGCTGACCAGTCCGGATTTACGCGCCGGTATTGCGATTGTGATAGCAGCGGCGATTGCTGAGGGTAAAACTGAAATTGATAATATTTATCAGATTGACCGGGGTTACGAAAAAATTGAAGACCGGCTGAAAGATATTGGCGTAAATATTAAGAGAACAAACGAATAATGGAAAATAAGATTCATAAACATTCACACCTGCAAAAGTATTTCAGATTTTATGTCGGAGTGCTTTTAATTGTGATCGCCTTTATGGGCGGGATGGTTGTCGGAGCCTGGAAGATTAACGGAGTTGCTGTATCACAGGTCGGTGACGTGGTTGTCAACAAGTTTACTAACGACCCTGAAACTAAACAGATTGATTTCGGTATCTTTTGGGAGACATGGAAAACATTACAGAATAAGTATTACGCACGGCCGGTAAGTGAGAGCGACCTTTTTTATGGTGCCTTAGCTGGAATGTCTGCAAGTGTTGGTGATCCGTACACTGTTTTCTTTGATCCGGAAATCAGTAAAGATTTTACCGCTCAAATCAACGGAACATTTGACGGTATCGGGATTGAGATTGGCATAAAGGATGAAAAACTGGTGGTGATCGCACCATTGCCGGAAACTCCGGCGGCTAAAGCGGGTATTATAGCCGGAGACCATATTGCAAGTATTAATGGTAACGATACAACCGGAATGACTTTGGATGCGGCGGTAACTATGATCCGGGGTGAAAAGGGTACAAGTGTTGATTTGGGCATAATTAAAGAGGGAAGTGAAGAAGTTGTTAATTTATCTATAGTTCGGGACACGATAGTAGTTGAATCAGTACACTGGGAGATGCTGGAAGGGAATATCGCGCACCTGATACTTTCCGACTTTAACGAAAATACCGATGCCGGTTTTGAAAAGGCAATTCGTGAGATTACGCTTGCAGAACCCAAGGGAATTATATTTGATTTAAGAAATAATCCGGGAGGATTCCTAACAACCGCCGTGAATGTTGCCGGATACTTTATCCCGAAAGACGAAGTGGTTTTGATTGAGGATTTCGGTAACGGTAACAAACATGAATATACCGTTGAGAATGGCGATAATTTTGTTGACTACCCGATGGTTGTACTGGTTAATGGCGGTACGGCATCGGCATCGGAAATTGTGGCTGGAGCTATTCAGGATCATAAAGTTGCCACTGTTCTCGGTGAACAAAGCTTTGGTAAGGGAACTGTTCAGGAGCTGAAGGAATTTACCGATGGTTCATCGCTTAAAATTACTGTGGCCCAGTGGCTTACGCCAAACGGGCGTTCAATCAACAAAGAAGGGATTACGCCGGATGTAATTGTAGAAAATTCTCAGGCGGATGTGGAGTCTGGTATTGATACCCAGTTGAATCGGGCGGTTAAAATATTAACTGAGCAGTAAACAAATCGGTATAGCCAGCCATAGAATAATGGCGGCCACCAAGCACATTATTCGGACGCTCATATTGGATAACCCCTACTATTGGGCCGGAGCAAAGACCTTCTCAGGGTGCTCCGATGGATA
>JBAYGW010000005.1:0-68306 GCA_041666485.1 Patescibacteria group bacterium
AATAACGAGTATAGTATATCATTTTTTGGCTATTTTTGCAACAAATTACTCAAAAGGGCATTGACAAAATGCTGTTTTAGGTATATACTAGCATGTTTCACAATGGCTGATTCTGCAAGAATCTGCCCAATCCTCACTCGGCAACGAGTGGTAACTGCAACCGGAGGAGAATCCGATGAAACGCACACTGCTCATTTCCATCATGGCCATTCTGGCCCTGTCCATGCTCTCCGGCTGCGGTGCTCCCTACATCAACACGTGGACGGCCCCCAACGGGACCTACCACGCCGACATGGGAACCTACCGCCAGTCGCGCAACGCCAAGCTCCTCGTGCATTATGACGGGGAGATCTGGCACAACATCGCCAAGAATGGCAGTACGGACAACAAAAAGCCGTACATTCTCCGGAAAACCGACACCGAGTTCATGGTGGAGGTCGGACATCCGAAGAAGTTCGTCGGTACCGTGATCTCCGTGGAAGTCTGGCTGGACGACATCGGGCCAATTCGGGCCAACGGCCATTCCGACGGGAAGTTCTACTTCACCGTCAGCACCCGCGATTCGCGAGTAACCGGCCTCTGGGCGCGCTTCAATGGTCTGACCCCGGGCTATCACATGCTCACTGTCAGGATCGCCTGGCAGCACACGAGGGGCCCGTTCTACGAAGGACCCGCGTGCGAGGACTTCGTGGAATACGTGGAAGGCTGGATCGAGTTTGATCCGTGGCACATTCGCTGATCGCTGAGAAGCGGTCGTTAACATCGGGGGGAGTTTGTAACATCCGTTGCAAACTCCCCCACCCCATCACTTAAATATTACTGACTTAAAATGAATGTCAGTTTTTTTGTATCCTAATTTGACTATAATCAAAATATGGATAAGTATTAA
The DNA here is from genome assembly GCA_041666485.1 of Patescibacteria group bacterium. GTDB lineage: Bacteria > Patescibacteriota > Patescibacteriia > UM-FILTER-42-10 > UM-FILTER-42-10 > JAHJEX01. The sequence goes on from JBAYGW010000005.1 coordinate 890, forward strand.
ATTAGTGATGAATCCTCAGATGGGGGGGAATCATGTTACTACTGATTGTCCTAATCCTGGTAATCGCCGCGATCCCCGCCCGGATTTTCTGGCAACACTTCAGCAGGTTATCGCCGGAAGATCAACAAACCGTCCTTCGCGAAATTAGCGAAGACAACATTTCACATGGCACATTCTTTTAGCGGATGATCCCTAACAGCCTCATCCTTTTTTATTTTTATCTTGCCAAAATAACAAAAGTGTGCTACAATATAATCATATTAAAACAAAAATACAATTACTATGAATCCCGTTAGAAATTGAGTACAAAACGGGAAGTGGTATAGAGTTAGTTTAACAAATATAAAAATTGATTTCTAACGGGATGAATATCCACGAGATAAAAACAAAGAACCTCCGTTGGATTAATGTTGTTAATCCCGCACAGGAAGAGATTGATTACCTGCGCGACCAGTTCGGTTTTCACCCGTTGGCATTGGAAGACTGCATTACTCCGACTCACCGGTCAAAGATTGACGATTATGAGAAGTACTACTTTATGGTGCTTCTTTTTCCGTTATACGACAAAAAAACCCGCCAAATCACACCGGCGGAAGTCCATTTCTTTATCAGCAATGACTATATTGTAACAATTCACAACAATGAACTTCCTCCTCTGGTGGAATCATTCAGGGTTTGCCAGACTAACCAGGAAACCAGAAAAAAGCATTTTGACCAGTCAGTAGAAATGTTACTTTACTATATTTTGGAGAAATTACTGCTGTCCATACACCCGATGCTTGATCATATCAGCCTGGATATTGATAACAGTGAAAAAGAGATATTTTCCGGCAATGAGAAAAAGATGGTTGAGGAGATATTGATTATCCGGCGCAGTATCACTGATTTCAGAAAAATCATGCAGGTACACAAAAATACCCTGCAAAAGCTGACCACCTGGCTTCAAGTCAATGATAGTTATGCTATCACAAAGAATGATGACATGCATTACAGTAATCTGATTGATCACACTAAGGAATTTTGGGATGCACTGGGCGGATATAAAGAAGCGGTTGAAACATTGCAGGATACAAATGAATCGCTTATTTCACACCGGATTAATGATATCATGAAAACACTGACCATTATTTCTCTGACGATTTTTCCTGTTGGTATAATAGCAGGTTTTTTCGGTATGAACATGAAGAATATTCCATTTGATCATAATCCATATGGATTCTGGATCATGGTGGCAATCAGTATCGGCGTAATGGCTTCAGTCGCCCTTTACGTTAAAAAAAAGAAATGGCTTTAAATTTTTTATTAATTCAAATTATTAATAGAACACTATGGTAAATACTAATCAAACACAAACCATAACTAAGCAAAAAACATCCGAACAGCTTTCAATGAAAGTTGATCAGGTGATTACTTTGCTGACTTTTACCGCCATTGCCGCGTCATTTTTCGCCGCAGCAATCATCTTAACTTCCTATAATCTAGCTAAGTAATTATCAGAATTTTTAATATGGCTTCGGATCCAATATATTTTTTCATTGCAATTATAATAATCGTTTCCATCGGTCTTTTTTTGTGGTATGGCAGACAAAAAAGCCAGGAAAAGAAGGGTTCAATTTTGGCAAAATATTCCCGTGACCTCACTGCTCTTGCCGAAAACGGTAAGCTTGATCCAGTTGTCGGCCGCTACCATGAATTAAAGCGCGTGATTCAAATATTATCCAGACGCACAAAAAATAATCCGGTATTGATCGGACCGTCCGGTGTTGGTAAGACCGCGATTGTGGAAGAACTGGCCAATGAAATAAGAAATAATAACGTACCGAGCTCGCTGAAAAATAAGCGGGTTTTGGCTTTGGATCTATCCGGCCTGGTCGCCGGAACTAAATATAGAGGCGAATTTGAACAGCGGTTAAAGGGAATTGTGGATGAGATTAAAGACGCGCAGCGCAATATTATTCTGTTTATAGACGAGCTGCAGACTCTGGCCGAGGCGGGCGAAGCAACCGGTGCAATTGACGCATCTGATATTCTGAAACCGGCATTGGCACGGGGTGAGCTGCAGGCTGTAGGTGCAACCACCGAGGAAGAATATATTAAATACATCAAGACTGATCCGACACTGGAACGCAGGTTTCAACCGGTTATGGTCAAAGAGCCGAGCATCAACGATACATTGATGATATTGAAAGGAATCAGAAGTAAATATGAAACGCACCATATGGTGAAAATAACAGACGAGGCTGTTGAAGCGGCAGTAGATCTGGCAGACCAATACTTGAAGGACCGATTCTTTCCTGATAAAGCGATTGATATTATGGATGAAGCTTCCGCTAAAGTCCGTTTGTCGGCTATAACAAATCCCGTGGAAGGAGAAAAACTGCCGGAAGTGACCGCGGAAGATGTTAAGGAAGTAATCAACGAATGGACCAATGAGCTGATTACTTACAAATCAAACGGAAATAATTCTGATCAGACAAAAAAATGAAACTCAGGCTTTTTAACACGCTCTCCAGAAAAAAAGAGACCTTTAAACCTCTGAATGTTTCAGAGGTCGGTTTATATACCTGCGGTCCGACCGTTTATAATTACGCGCATATCGGAAATTTAAGGACCTACGTCTTTGAAGATATTCTACGCAGGACGCTTGCATATAACGGATTTAGAATAAAGCATGTAATGAACATTACCGACGTCGGTCACTTGGTCTCGGACGCGGATACCGGTGAGGATAAAATGGAGAAAAGAGCAAAAATAGAAAAGAAAACTGTTTGGGAAATCGCTGAATATTACACCAAAGCTTTTAAGCATGACATTGCAGAGCTGAATATTGCAGAACCCGTGATCTGGTGCAAAGCCACAGACCACATCAAAGAGCAGATTGAACTGGTAAAAAAGCTTGAGGAAAAAGGTTATACCTATACCATTGGTGATGGAGTATATTTTGACACAAGTAAATTTGAAAGTTATGGGCAGATGGCCCGACTTGATATAAAGGCACAAAAGGCCGGCGCCAGGGTAGCGGTCGTGGAAGGAAAGAAGAGTCCAAATGATTTTGCTTTGTGGAAATTTTCACCAGACCCTTTGAAGGGTGAACCAAAACGCCAAATGGAATGGGAATCCCCTTGGGGAACCGGTTTCCCTGGATGGGCGATAGAATGTTCCGCAATGGCGGTAAAATATTTAGGCCAGCCTTTTGATATTCATTGCGGTGGTGTGGATCATATTCCTGTTCACCATACCAATGAAATTGCACAGAGCGAAGCGGCAAATGACAGGAAAATGGCAAACTATTGGCTACATGGAGAGTTCCTGATTCTCAAAGACGAAAAAATGGCTAAATCTGCCGGTAATTTCATTACTTTAGAAACACTGAAAGAAAAAGGGATTAATCCCCTCGCCTATCGCTATTTACTGCTTACTACCCATTACCGTTCCAAACTGACTTTCAACTGGACAAACCTGGAAGGCGCTAACACCGCGCTTAATTCCATTTACCGGCAGATGGAAGAGCTGGACAGTTCTAATCCGGTAGTTAATGAGGATTTTAAACAACAATTTGAGGATGCAATTAATGACGATTTGAATATGCCAAAAGCATTGGCCTTGGTCTGGAAAGTACTCAAATCTAATCTTCCGGCAACCGCTAAAAAAGGAACCCTGCTGGAATTTGATAAAGTGCTTGGACTGGGTCTGGATAAGTCTGACCTTACAGAAGAAACACCAAAGCACGTTAAGACATTGGCAACAAAGAGGGAGCATGCGCGTTTAGCCAAGGATTTTAAGGAGGCTGATAAATTGCGGGCGGAAATTGAAGCTGAGGGATATATTGTCACTGATACATCAGAGGGGCCAAAAATTTCTAAAAAGAAATAATGTTATTATTGAATCTGGATCAGTTAATTTTTGAAAAAATTTATCAGGTTATTCCTCATAACCTGTTTTTTGATTGGTTTTTTCTGACTGTTTCAACAATTGCCCATCCGAAAATAATTTGGTTTCCTTTAATCATTTTATTTTTAATTTTTTATAAGCAGCATAAAGGCTGGGTGTTTTTTGAATCCGCGATTGCCATCGGCATCGGCGTGGTAGTCAATGAATATATGATTAAAAATATTTTCGCACGTTTAAGGCCTTTTGAATTTTACGACTGGGTAACCACCATTGACCACACTGCCACCGGATATTCTTTCCCATCAAGCCACGCACTGGTCGCGTTCAGTTTTGCAGCCGTAATAATTCTGAATACAAAACAAAAATGGCTGCACAATTTACTGATTGTTTTTGCCGTATTGGTTTGCCTTTCCCGTATCTATCTGGGAGTGCATTTCCCCGGCGACGTTATCACAGGGGCCATAATCGGAACGCTGCTCGGCTGGCTGGCGTCCAAATTTCTTCCGCGCTTTTACAAGGCTCTATTTCACAAACAGATGTAAATTGGTAAACAAAAAATCCCGCATTAATCTCGCTGGATTTTTTTATATTCTAAATATCGTATTTATATCTTTTCTTCGCTGCCGCTCCGCCTTTGATCATAATCATCAGCAAGATCGGCGCGAGTACCCAGATAAACTGGCTGATTTCTAAAGTAAATAGTGTCTTGGTCAGCGGGGCAAGCCCTTCAATGGCTGACTTCGGCAGGAATGATAAGGTAATGCTGATCAAAAGTCCGACGTGCAAAATACTGAAAATAATCACCTGCCACCATTTTCCCCGTTCGTCAGAACTGGCGACTGTGGAGATTAAAGCGGATCGGGAAAGCATAAAAAATAACGCAACAAAAACAGCTACAAAAGCTGTTATTTTAACTACAAAGAATTGATTTACTCCGATCTCTCCGGTAGTATCCCCCAAAAACGGCGCGGTATTGATCACGGCCATGGCCATATAGATGCTGATCAGGATTACGATAATCCGGTCACGACCCAGTGACATGCCGTAAAGCAGCGCAGCGATGACAAAAAACAGGATAATAAAGAGGTCCCAAGTTGGTTCTGACCAGTCGAAATTAGCTACCCACGAACCGGTGTCTGCTACAACTGTTGTGAAAAACATTGTGTTTCTCCCCCTTTTGTTTTATTTTAGCTGATTACTTTGTAAGTATAACACAAAAACAATAAATAGGCAATTGCGATGCCTAAATTACTGTGGATAAACTGATTTAATCCAGTTTTTGCAGATTTTCCAATAATTCGCGCTGTTTCCGCGATAATTTTTCGGGTGTTTTTACGATGATTTCTACCAACTGATCGCCCCTACCCCGGGCATTCAGGTGCATAACCCCCTTGCCTTTGATTTTGAAAACTTTACCGGATTGAGTGCCGGCCGGAACCCTTAACTGCCCTTCGCCGTCCAAAGTATTTACATTGATTTTATCTCCCAATGCCGCCTGGGCAAAACTGATTTCCGCAACTGTAAAAACATTGTCCCCGTCCCGCTGAAATTCCGCGTGCGGTATAACTCGGATGGAAACATACAAATCTCCCGCCTGACTTCCGCGCTGACCCGCTTCCCCTTCGCCGGAAAGACGGATGGACTGTCCGTTATTGATACCGGCCGGAATTTTTATCTTAATCCGCTTGCTGGCACGCTCCACACCGGTGCCACGGCAGTTTGTACATTTATCTTTAATAGTCTTTCCTTCGCCTTTGCATTCCGGGCATATTCCACGGGTTCGGATCTGTCCTAAAATAGTTCTTTGCAGCTGATCCACCTGGCCGGAACCTTTGCACATCGGACATTCCACAATCCCGCTGGAGCTTTCCGCTCCGGAACCGCTGCATTTTTCGCAAGTAACTGTTTTATAAAGTTCCACTGTTTTTTCCGCGCCGAACGCCGCCTCTTCAAAAGTAACCTGCATTTCTGTTTCAATATCCATACCTCTTTGCTGGCGCGCGCTGGCTCTTGCTCTGCCTCCGCCGAAGAAGTCGCCGAAGATATCGCCCAGATCGCCAAAATCAAAATTTATCCCGTCCGCTCCGCCGAACCCTGCTTGCCTGGGGTCAAATCCGGCACCGCCTGAAAAGCCACCCTGCTGGTCAAAAGCTGAGCCGAACTGGTCGTATTGTTTACGCTTGTCTTCCTTAGAAAGCACCTGATAAGCCTGATTTAATTCCTTAAACTTGGCTTCATCACCGGTATTTTTATCCGGGTGATATTGATGCGCTTTTTTCCGGAACGCTTTTTTGATTTCTTCCTGCGAAGCGTCTTTTGCTACGCCTAAAATTTCATAATAATCTGTTGCCATATCGTTTCTTCCTATTCTCCCAATATTAATACATCAACATCTTTCTTTTCCTGAGTGATACGCACGAATTTAGTTGCAAATAAAATCATGAAAATTAAGGATGTAAACGAATTGATTAAGGTCAAAAATATAAATCCGAACAAATTTAACGCAAAGAATAAACTTAAAGCCAAAAGCGGTGTGATGAAATCCTCGTACGGTCCCAGGAACTGAAATGCGTATTTGCGAATAATTTTTGCAATCACTTCCGAAAGTTTATCCGACCCCTTGGCGTCAATACCGACACTTTTGATAAATTCATCACGGGCATCGTTAATCTGCTCCTGAAAAATATTTTGTACGAAAGCAGATGATACCAGAGTTTGCGCGGATAGATCTTCGCTGTACAGACTATCCCGAATTTCGGGCGGCAGGGCATTAATATCCACTTCCCCGCTCAGCACCTTGTTCCGCAAGTCATCAATCAGCGCCTGACCTTCTTTCACCTTCGGGCTGTTTATTGAATCTTCCAACTCTTGATTCAGCTGACCACTGATACTTTCCACTACGCCGGCGCTCGTTTCAAAAATAAACTGGTCAAGCGTTTTGTCCGGATCATATCCTTTGATCTGAGTTGGGATGATTTCATTGGCAATATTGGTGCTACTTATAATCAAAGAGTCAATTGCCTGACGCCCGCTATCTCTGTCCTGTTCCGAAGTAACGATATAGAATAGCATGGAAATAGAGAGCGCCATTGCCACCACCACTCCGCCGATTCCCCAGTGCATGATCTTGTACAAGGAAAACTTGATTCTTCCTTTCACCTCGTTATGCGTCCGGTGCGCATAGTACACGAAGATTAATATCTGTAAAAGAGAGATAATTAAAAGCCAGGGTGAGAAAGAGAAAAAGAGAAGCATCGGCAAACTGGAGAGCGCCCAGATTGGCAATTGGATTACTTCTTTCTTCACTACGATCGCGGTTGTGCTTACCAAAGCCAGATAAAAACAAAAAGCAATGACCGGGAAGATTAACCGGAGCAGCATCTGCCAGATGGATAGGTTTTGGCCGGACCATTCCAGATTGAAAACCGTAGACAAAGCATACCAAGCCAGCACGCTGGCTAAAACAGTCAGCACCCCTAAAACAGCTATTTTGGTATTCTTGGTCATGGTTTTGTTTTATTTAATTATGCTTTGAAGCCGACTTCGTCCGCCGGAGCATCCGTAACATCTATTGTACCAAAATTTGCCTCATAGCGCTTGACGTTGTCCTGCAGTGCCAAAAGAACACGTTTCATGTGGCCCGGTGAGGTTTTTACGCGGTTGGTAACCACGCCCACGCCTTCCGCCTGGTGAATATTGATAAAATCAATCGTAAACTCGTCTTTGGTATGCATGACGCGCATGCTGTTCGCGTAATTGGATCCGGCTAATACGCTTTCCGGGATCTTAATTTGCATTTGTCGCTGTTGCCCTTGCGGGGGCTGTTGGCTTTGTTGTTGTGGCATGGGTATTATTATAGTTGGTTAATTAATTTGGTAAGCTTCTCTTTGGTAAATGTATTCATCTGCCACTTGCCAAGTCTCGCATACAATCTATTTGCCAAGTCACTTGGTCTGTTCGGGTTAGGGATGATTTCAGCAATGAGTTGTTGTGATTTTTTCCAAGCGTCGTTTCCGTACGTCCAAGTATCTATTCCTCCTCCTTCATATGCCGGATCAATCCAAAGTGAAAACGTGGTCTTGCCGTGATCATGTTCTACGGTGATAGTAGCCGTCTTTGGCGTTTTGTGGGCTGACACACCAGGTAGCACGAATCTGCCCTCGTTAATATCATGAAATATATCCAAATATTCTTGCGCGGGTTTTTCTTGTTTGACTTCGGTATAGGCAGAAATAAAGTCTTGATCAGAGGGTAATCCCGGCTTTGTTTTGGAGGTCAGGTCTTTTTTCACTTCACTGCCGAATAACCTCGGGATGACTATTTCGTATGACCCATGCTTGTAGTATTTAAGTTCCACGGCGAAGATATCAAATTCGCTGTTTTGGTTGATGTAAATGATGAGGTTTTTTAGCTGTTCGTGGAGCGAATCCATGAGTACCACGAATTTGAAACTGCCATCCTGGAAGCTTCGCCGTACTTGCTGGAGCAATTGGTCACGGCCTTCGTCAGTAAGCCCAAAGAATTCTTGCATTCTGGTGGGCAGTTCCGGTAGATTTTGTTTTACTAAATATGTATTCAATTGCTCAAGGAAAGTATTCGCGTCACGTGTGTTGTGCCACAAGGACGCGCCGTAATCCAAGACCTGGGCGACTACTTTGCGCTTGTCCGGATTTTTATACAGCTTCGTTTCGATCAAATAAATGTCTCCGGTGTTGTCTATACCGACCGCATCAATGGGTCCGCTGTCAGTGGAAAATTCCCGGGCGAGAATAAGCAGTTTAATATCGTCTCTAATGTCATAGATCGGAACGCTTTCTGGGTTGTTGAAAATGTATTCTTGCAGAGAGTCTTCTTGGGGGAATGATGTAGGGTCTACTTTCTCCGCTCTTTTGCCGTTGTGAGTGATAATTAATGTCATATGTGGATGGTATTTTTAATTTTAATAAATATTCCATTAAACTGAAGGTGGGAATGCGCATTCCCACCTTCAGCTACTGTTTACTTATCCTTTTTTTCTTCTTTCTTTTCCTCAGTAAACTCGCCTTCTACCGGTTCTTTGTCTCCTTCTTTTTTCTCACCGGATTTATCAGCGTCGGCTTTTTTAGCCGCTTCTTCTTTCTGTTGTGCTTCATACATCGCCTGCCCGATCTTCTGGGCGGCGGTGGAGAGTTCTTCGGTCGCTTTTTTGATCGCTTCCACGTCGTCTTTGTCTTTCACATCATTAACCGCTTTTACCTTTTCTTCCACAGCTTTTTTATCTTCTTCCTTAATCTTATCTCCGCCTTCTTTGATCGCTTTTTCAGAAGTGATCACCATGGTTTCCGCCATGTTGCGGGCTTCAATCAGATTTTTCTTTTTCTTATCTTCTTCAGCGTGGATTTCCGCGTCTTTCTTCATCTTTTCCACTTCCTCATCGGACAGTCCGGAAGAAGCTTCAATACGGATGCTTTGTTCTTTATTGGTTGCTTTATCCTTTGCTTTCACGCTCAGAATTCCGTTGGCATCAATATCAAAGCCGACTTCCACCTGCGGGATTCCGCGCGGTGACGGAGGAATGCCATCCAGGATGAATCTGCCCAGTGATTTGTTATCGCTGGCCATTTCTCTTTCACCCTGCAGGACGTGAATCTCCACCGATGTCTGATTGTCTGCTGCGGTAGAAAATACCTGACTCTTGGATGCTGGGATTGTGGTGTTCTTTTCAATTAGCGGTGTGCGTACTCCGCCTAAAGTTTCGATACCTAGTGTTAACGGTGTAACGTCCAATAACAGCACGTCTTTTACTTCTCCCTGCAAAACGCCGGCTTGTACAGCAGCGCCGATTGCTACTACTTCATCCGGGTTTACGGTTGAGTTCGGTTTTTTGCCGAAGAATTCTTCTACCTTCTTCTGTACCAAAGGCATTCTGGTTTGTCCGCCGACTAATACGATTTCATTCATGTCTTTGGCTTCCAGGCCGGCATCTTTCAATGCCTTTTTGCAAGGTTCCAGAGTCTTTTCCACGAAATCACCGACAATATCTTCCAGTTTGGCGCGGGTCAGTTTTAATACCAAATGTTTCGGGCCGGATTCATCCGTTGTGATGAACGGCTGGTTGATTTCCGTTTCCTGCGTGGATGACAGTTCTATTTTGGCTTTTTCCGCGGCTTCCTTGATTCTCTGCAGAGCCAGATTGTCCTTGGACAGGTCAATTCCCTGATCCTTTTTGAATTCATCCAGAATCCAATGCATGATGCGCTGGTCAAAGTCATCTCCGCCGAGGTGCGTGTCGCCGTTGGTGGCTTTCACTTCCACAGTGTCATCGCCGATTTCCAAAATGGAAATATCAAATGTTCCGCCGCCCAAGTCATAGACCGCGATCTTTTCGTCTTTCTTCTTGTTGAACCCGTAAGCCAGCGCTGCGGCGGTCGGTTCGTTGATAATTCTTTTTACGTCAAACCCGGCAATCTTGCCCGCGTCTTTGGTCGCCTGCCTCTGTGAGTCGTCAAAATAGGCCGGTACGGTAATTACCGCTTCGGTTATTTTCTCACCCAGTTTGTCTTCGGCATCCGCCTTCAGTTTCTGCAGAATCATCGCGGATACTTCCTGCGGGGTGTGCTGTTTATCACCCATTTTTACCGTCACACCGTCATTGTTTTTTTCAATTTTGTACGGAAGAGTCTTCGCATCATTCTGGACCTCATCATCTTCCCATCTGCGACCGATCAGACGCTTCACGGAAAATACCGTATTTTCCGGATTGGTTACCGCCTGTCTTTTGGCCAGCTGGCCGACTAAGCGTTCTCCGCTTTTGGAAATTGCGACCACGGAAGGAGTGGTGCGGTTTCCTTCTTTATTTTCCAGCACTTTCGGCTCGCCCCCTTCAACGATCGCCATCGCTGAGTTGGTGGTACCGAGATCAATACCTAATATCTTTGCCATTTTACTTAATTCCTTTCTTTAATGATTGATAATGTTTAATAAGTTGGTCTTTTGAACCCGGGCGGACGAACGAATGAATCGCTCATCCGCCCGGAGCCAGAAGCTCCGGATGATTCCTATTTGGAACCTTTTTTTAATACGTTTACTTTGATTGTTTTTGGCATTACCTGTTCCGCTTTGGGAATAGTAATTTTTAGAATTCCGTTTTCAAAATCGGCATTGGCCTTATCACCGTCTACGGCAATCGGCAATGCTACTGCGCGGTGGAATCCGCCGGTTCTTACCTCTTTGCGGTAATATTCCTTTTCATCTACTTCCGACTTCTTTTCCATAGAACCTTCAATGGTTAATACATCATTTTCAATGGAAATATTTACCTTTTCCGGATCAACGCCGGCTAATGGTGTTTCCACAATTACCGAGTCCTTTGTCTGATAGACGTCAATCGCCGGAACGAATCCGCTGGACATGCCGGACATATATTCTTCCATAAATTTGTCCATGTCATCCCAAGGCTGGATCATCGGGCGATATTTCATAATATGCATATATTTATCTCCTTGTTTGTTAATAATTATTTTGCTACTTTGACTTTCGCCGGCTGGATTACCCTGCCGTTTAAACGAAAGCCAGTTGTTAATTCTTCTGTTATCATTCCTTTTTCTAAATCTGACTCCACTTCTTCAATCGCCTCGTGCATCTCCGGATTAAACTGTTCACCGACTGTTTTGATTTCTTCAATTCCCAAACCTTTTAATATATTACTTAAATTATTCTGAATGTGCGTGATTCCGACCAGCCAGTTGGAACCCTCAATTTCCTTCGGCACATGTTTCATCGCCTGTTTAAACTGGTCCACAAGCGGAAATATGTCCAAAAGCATCCCCGCGTTAGCAAATTCAATCAATTCTGTCTGTCTTTGCTCCTGTTCCCTTTTGAAATTGATATAATCCGCCTTAGCGCGCTTCCAACCGTTGAGATACTCTTCCGCCTGGTTTTTCGCGGTTTCTAATTCTTTTTGAATGTTCTGATGCGGTTCCTGTACCTGTTTCTCGTGCTTATCGTGTTTATCGTGATGAGTCATAAATATTGATTACAAATTAGTTATAAGCTCCTGAGTGTATTTGATCAGCGCCCGGTTGTGGGAGTAATTCATCCGCATCGGACCGAGGATTGCGATCAAACCCTCTTTATGGTCACTTTGAAATTTAGTTAAAATTGTACTGCATTGCTTGCCGAACGGATTATTTTTCCCCAGTAGAATATGCACGTCTCTGCTGATATCGTTGTAAATTCCCGCTACCGCTTCGTCCAGATGATCAATCACTTCGCTCAAATTGTAAATTAGATTCAGCTCGGCAAATTCCGGTTGTCGGAAAACATTGGTCAGACCGGTATAGTAAATATCTCTGGGCGAAAACCCCACCACCACCGCGCCGTTGGAAAGCGCCGCGACTTCCTTTGCCACCTGTTTCACCACCAATGAATCCTCGTTGTCTGATTTAAGAATTTCCTGCAACTGACTTTTGTGCTTTTCGCTTAAATCCTTTTCATCCATAAAATTATCAATAAAAAAGCGGTAACCTTTTTCTGTTGGAATTCGTCCTGCTGAAGTATGGGGCTGAGTCAGATAGCCGTCTTTCTCCAGATCCATCATTTCGTTGCGGATGGTGGCTGTAGACAAGTCAAAACCGCCTTTACCCACCAATAGGTTAGAACCAACCGGTATGGCGGTTTTAATATGCTGTTTGATGATTGCCGCAAGCAGGGCTTTTTTACGATCGTTTAGCTCCATATTTGTATCCATTAGCACTCTTAATGGTAGAGTGCTAATTCAGTATAGCATACCAAAAAAAGGGGTCAAGTCCCCTGCTTTCCCTCGTTTAACTATAAATTAATTCAATCGGAAAGCGGTATTTTCCTTACTTTTTCCTTTTCTTATTATCCAAGGATTCCATGAAATGCTCTATGATATCAACTGCCCGGTTGCCGTTACGGTATGAACGGATTGCTTTTTTGAATTTTTGCGCGTTCTTACGGTATTTATTGTGTTTTAATATTTTTTCAATCGCAAACCGGATTTCCGACGGTTTAACATCCAGAGCGTCTTTCAGCAGGGAATTCGGATTGACCCAGGTTGGTTTGATCGGATTCAGGTTAATACCGCATTTCAGGCGTTCAATTCTTTTGGCGTTATACCACTGTCCGTAGTTATGCGGAATTACAATGCATGGCTTACCGTATTTCAAAGCCTGCATAACCGTGCCATGCCCGCCGTGATGAATGACAATATCACTGATCTCACATGCTCTCTGGCCGGGTAAATAGGTTTCCACCCACACATTTTTCGGTAGTTTGCCGATTTTCCTTTTATTGAAATTCGGTCCGAGACTGACAATCAACTGGTAGTCAGAATCCGTGATTGCTTCAACCGTATTATTGAACATATCCTGATTATAGATTGTTCCGCCAAGGGAAAGATAAATGATCGGCTTGTTTTTATTCAAGTCCTTAAACCAAGCCGGCTCTTTTTTTTCAAAACCCTTCCAGAGCAACGGGCCGACAAAATAAGCATCACTCGGCAGCGGAGAAAGCGAATTATATTCCGGAACATCCGCAACCAGTTTGAGATCCGCGTCGTACTGGGCATAAACCGAAGCTTTAGCATACTGGTCGGATACTTTATGAAAAGGAACCTTCATCGCCTGGCGCGAAATAAAATTTACAAAAATCCAGCCGATAAAATAGTAAAACTGGTTTAAAAGTTTCTTTTCGGAAAGATCCAGACCGTTTCCCTTCCAGAATTCTTTGAGGTAAATTGAATTGGCGATCGTAATCCACGGCACTTTTTTTATTCGGGTGGAGATACAGGCGGTAGTCCGCTTGTCAGAAATTACAACATCCGGTTTATATTTATCAATAATTGATAAATCTTCCTGCACGTAATTGGAAAGCAAATCCAAATATTCATTTTTCTGGGCAAATTTATACTCCTCCGCCACGTCAAAACTGGTTGATGGCGCCAGTGTATAAGTTCCGTAACCGGCTTTACGCACAAAATTCCGCTTATCCATACTGACGGCAAAGCGGATATGATATTTAGACTTCGGCAACAGATCAGCAATCGCCAAACAACGGGTGATATGCGCCAACCCGTCGGAGTGCGGAAGAAACAGAATTTTTTTTCTTTTGATCATTCTTTAATGTGAATAAGGTTTCCCGGATAATTTGGCTATTTCCTGCATAACTTCCCCGGTGGCCTTGTATAAAAGCTCTTTGGTAATTTCTTGATTATAATATTTGTCTAACGTAATCGGCTTGCCGACTTTAATCTTCGCTCTGCCGATCCCTTTGAAAAAATCTTTAAAAGACGCCTTAACAGTAGAGCCGCGCGGGCCGTCAATCCCGACCGGCACAACCGGTACCCTGTTAATGATGGCTAGTCTGGCCACGCCGGTTTTACCTTTTGCTAATTCTCTATCAGGATTAGCTTTGCCTTCAGGAAATATACCAACAACTTCGCCTCTTTTCAATACCCCGTCTAGTTTTTCCAGGGCGCCTGCGCGATTTTCCGGATCAATCGGTACCGCGTCAAAAATCCGGTAATTCCCCGTCTTCGCAATAAAATTGATATGCCGGTTGATTGTTTTTATTACCGGCGCCAGCAGAATATATTGGTCAAAATAACTGACATGATTTGCGGCAATTATAAAAGCACCGCTCTGCGGAATGTTTTCACAACCCTCGGGCTTTTTGGTAAGCAAATTAGTAAAAAAATATATCGGTCTGACAAACCAGGAATTAAGTCGTATTTTCATATTTACAGTTTTAAAGATTTTCTGCGGATATAGACACTCTCAACGATACCAATTGAAAGTAAGCTCATCATCAGCGAACTTCCTCCGGCGCTGATGAATGGCAGAGGCAATCCGGCGACCGGTGCCAAACCCAGATTCATCCCGATATTAATGAACATCTGTACCACAATCATTACCATAATCCCCCAGGCCGCGTAAATGCCGAAATCATCCTGCGCAACCCGGATAATTCTGATAATCCGCCAAAATAAAAGCCCAAATATGGAAATTACGAAAAAAACGCCAATAAATCCCAGCTCTTCTGCAATCACGGCAAAAACAAAATCCGTTTCTTTTGCCGGCAAGAAATTTAAACGGCTCTGCGGGCCGAGCGAAAGACCCCTACCCCAAAACTGGCCGGAACCGATGGAAATAATGGACTGACTGACATTATAGCCCTGCTTCAGCGGGTCGCGCGTCGGTTGAACAAAATTGAGCACACGTTCTTTCTGGTAATCAGCCAGGAAAAACCAGCTGACAAACATCACCAAAAGCATTGTACCCAGGATAATCAGGATGTGCGACTTTTTGATCCTGGTCAGCCAGGTCATCCCCGCCCAGATTGAAATAAAAATAATTGCGGATCCTAAATCCGGCTGCATCAGTACCAGCAATACCGGCAGGGCGATGAATGATGCGCTGATCAAAACGTTTTTGAAAGTAAACGGCTCGGATGCCTTATGCGCCAGGTATCGGGCCAGAAAAATAATCATCAGTATTTTTACAATTTCTACCGGCTGAAAAACCTGTCCAAAAAAAGAATACCAGCCTTTGGTACCGCGCACCGTAATACCGAAAAATAGCACCCCCAATAAAAGTGACACCCCCACCCAATAAATAATATTGGCATACCCCCTCAAAAACCGGTAATCAAAAAAGGCCAGGCTGAATAAGAAAATTATTCCCAGGCCAAAAGCCACTGACTGCGTGATCAACAAACTGAACGATCCGCCTTCCTGATTGACTGAAATGCTGTAAATAGCCAGCAACCCGAACAGCACCAGAATGGTTACAATAATAAACAGGATCCAGTCAAACTTTTTAAATTGAGATAAGTATTTATCAAATATCATACCGATCAAAAGAAATAAATCAAACTCTAGAATTCATCCGGTGAATACAACATACCCGGGTCATAGGCGTTTACTTCCGGCACAATCTTAACATTGGTAATTGACCGGTATTCGTCACTCCAGGAGATCCCCAGCTCTTTTGAAGCAAGCGCGCCGAACCGGTCAAATTTTATTTCATTGATTGCAACCGGCCGGTCACCGCTGTACAGTACTACCTGAAAATTTACCTGCCAGAAATTATAGACTGTATTATTTTTAATATTTGCACTGGCTCTGGTGGAAAACGAGGTATAAGTGCCGCGCTCGCCCTGAATCGGGAGATAATCTACTTTTGCATTATTTATTTCAAAATTAAGCGCGGGCTTTTCTTGCGGGAACTCAATCCTCTGCCACCCCGGATTATCTATAACCAACTTAGCAGCCGGCTTTTGCGCCGAGCTCTTTACCGAATACTTAAAAATAAACCGCTCCTCCTGCGGCAATAAAAAGGTATCGCCGGAATCCAGGTCAACTCCGTCCAAAACAAAATGATACTGCAAATTACTTGCCATCCATTTTGCGTTTGGATTTTTCACATCGGCCACCAAATGGTAGGTTTGCGTCTGGCCGGGAACCGGTACTAACTCTGTATTGACCACCTGAATATTCTGCGGTGCATTCGCCTGTTGGTATGCCTTAAAATCTATATATGTCTGACTAATTTGACTAGGTATCGCAACATATCTACTCCACGTATAAAGCAGGATGACAGAGGTAAACAGGATGTACAAAAAAACCAGTAAATCCGCCACGGCTAGCAAAATGACCCACCACTTTTTCAGCTGGTAACGGTGGGTAACCCACCAAATGCTTATTTTAAGTTGTTTATCGCTGTATTCCGGCATAGATTATTCGTTGATATAAAAATACCATAAAAGGGCAAAAAGATGAAGCTTATTCATGTACTGTGCAAGATATGATATACTACATACGTTATCAATCTAATACTTCAATTTAAAAATATGTTTGACACCAGTAAGGATATATTATTTCTCGTCATTGCACTCTGTGTGTTTGTTGTTACAGTATTTTCCGTCTGGATTTTATATTACATTGCACAAATATTGAAATCTTCAAAAGAGATGGTGGAAGAGATAAAGAATAAAGTGGAAGAGTTCGGCAACATACTGAATTTGCTTAAAGATAAAATCACCCATTCAACCACCATGCTGACAACGGTGGTAAAAGGGGTAACTGATTTATTGAATATGTTCAAAGGCAGAAGTTTCAGAAAAAAGGATAATGATGAAGAAGCATACGAAGAAGAGGAAGTTTCAGAAAAACCACGCCGCAAAAAGAAATAACTCTCAATCGGAAATTATAAGCCCTCACAAATACAGAGGGCTTTTTGTTGCATTGATCAGGTCGGGGGAAAAGTGTTATAATTTACAACTGAATTAACAAAACATCCAGCATGAGTTTCGTCCATCTCCACACGCACAGCCATTACAGTCTGCTCGACGGACTGCCGAAAATCGGCGATTTGGTTGCTAAGGCAAAAAAGCTGAATATGAACGCCCTGGCTTTGACCGACCATGGAGTTTTGTATGGTGCGATTGAATTTTTTCAAAAAGCGACGGAGGCCGGAATCAAACCGATAATCGGCGTGGAAGCCTATGTGGCAAAAAACGGAATGTACAACAAAAGATCCCGGGTTGATGACCGGCCGTACCATCTGATCCTGCTGGCCAAAAACCAGACCGGTTATCAGAATCTGCTGTCGCTTGTTACCAAAGCTCATCTGGAAGGATTTTATTACAAACCGCGCATTGACTGGGAGTTACTGCAAAAACACTCCAAAGGCTTGATTGCCATGACCGCCTGTTTGCAGGGAGAGATACCGTCCGCGATCAGAAACAGCGATTTGAAACACGCCGAGGAATTGATTAAAAACTATGCTTATTTGTTCGGTGAAGGAAATTTTTATCTGGAGCTGCAGCATCATCCCAGTATTGAACAGCAACAGCGTGTGAATGATGCACTGATTGGTCTGGGTAAAAAATTGAACGTCCCGCTGGTCGCAACCAATGACGTGCATTATCTGGAACCGGCGGATGCCTATCCGCAGGATGTGCTTTTGTGCATCCAAATGAAAAGAAAGCAGGAAGAAACGGACCGGATTTCCTATGTCGGGGAAGATTTTTCCTTAAAGACACTAGAACAAATGGCCAGGGATTTCAGCCACGTCCCGGAAGCGATAGAAAATACAGTTAAAATTGCCGAGAAGTGCAATTTGGACATTGAGTTCGGTAAAATAATGCTCCCGCATTTTGAAACGCCGAAGGAGAAAAATGCCGACGAATATTTACGGGAGCTCTGCTACCAAGGGATTAGCAAAAGATTCGGTATAAATATTCCGTCCGACCCGGCAAAACAGAATATTAATGATGACGAAACAAAAAAGATAATTGACCGCCTGGAATATGAATTAACGGTAATTCACAAAACTGGATTCGCCTCGTATTTTTTGATTGTGCAGGATTTTGTTAACTGGGCAAAAAGCAACAAAATCGTGGTTGGTCCGGGCAGAGGCTCCGCCGCCGGCAGTATTGTTTCCTATGTATTAAATATAACAAACCTTGATCCCCTGCACTACGAGCTGATGTTTGAAAGATTTCTAAATCCCGAAAGAATTTCAATGCCTGATATTGATATTGATTTTGCCGATTCCCGCCGGAACGAAGTTATTACTTACGTGGAAGAAAAGTACGGCAAGGATCATGTGGCACAGATCATCACTTTCGGAACTATGGCCGCGAGAGCTGCCATCCGCGATGTCGGCAGAGTACAGGGACTGCCCTACAATTTTTGCGACCAAGTGGCAAAAATGATTCCGATGTTCATGACGCTGGATGATGCACTGAAAGCCGTACCGGAACTGAAAAGCTTGTACAGCACTGATCCGGAAGCAAAGAAGCTGATTGATACGGCCAAAAAACTGGAAGGTGTCGCCCGACATACCTCCACCCATGCCTGCGGAATTGTGATTGCTCCGGATCCGCTGGAGATGCATGTACCGACTCAATATGCCAGTCAGGATGACAAAACGATCATCACCCAGTATTCGCTGAACCCGATTGAGGATCTGGGTCTTTTGAAAATGGACTTCCTCGGACTGAAGAACCTGACGATTCTGGAGAATGCCTTGGATATTATTTTTAAAACAACCGGTGAAGAAATAGACATTGATAAAATTCCGCTGGATGACAAAAATGCTTTTAAGCTGTTCCAGAAGGGCGATACAATCGGTGTATTCCAGCTGGAAAGTTCCGGTATGACCCGTTACCTGAAGGAACTGAAACCGACTGATCTTGAAGACATCATCGCAATGGTTTCACTGTACCGGCCGGGACCGATGGAACTGATTCCGGATTATATTGCCGGCAAGCGCGGAAAGAAAAAAATTTCCTATCTCCATCCGAAACTGGAACCAATTTTAAATAAAACGTACGGCATTGCCGTTTATCAGGAACAGATTCTGCAGATTGCCCGCGATTTGTGCGGTTTCACATTGGGAGAAGCCGACATTCTGCGTAAGGCAATCGGTAAAAAAATCCGTTCTCTGCTGATGGAACAGCGGGAAAAATTTGTCCAGGGAGCAATCAATAACGGCATCCAGAAGCGCATCGCGGAAAAGCTGTTTGATTTCGTTGAGCCATTCGCCGAATACGGGTTTAACCGGTCCCATGCCGCCTGTTACGCAATGATCGCCTACCAGACAGCATACCTGAAAGCCAACTGGCCGGCTCAATTTCTGGCCGCACTTTTGACCGCTGACTACGGCAACACCGACCGGATTGCCGTGGAAGTTGCGGAAACAAAAAAACACGGTATTGAAGTTGTACCGCCGGATGTTAATGAAAGTTTTTCCACTTTTACCGTAGTTAAAGAAAGCCTGGACACCGAACAGCCGCGCATTCGTTTCGGACTGATGGCTATAAAGAATATCGGCACCAATATTGTCCGCACCATCATTGATGAAAGAAAAAAAGACGGTAAATATCAAAACCTGGAGGATTTTCTGAGACGCGTGCAAACAAAGGATTTAAACAAAAAGTCGCTGGAGAGTCTGATTAAGTGCGGAGCCATGGATGATTTCGGTAACCGCCAGACACTCCTGGATAATTTGGAATCAATATTAATCTACGCCAAAAACAGCCAGCGGGAAAGACTGAACGGCCAGACCAACCTCTTCGGTATGCTGCCCGCTGAACACAGCCCGAAGCTGCGATTAACCGAATCAGAACCGGTGGATAAAAAAACAAGACTGGGTTGGGAAAAACAGCTGCTGGGAATGTACATTTCAGAGCACCCGCTGGATGATTACCGGGAACAGCTGGAAAAATTGACCAGCCCGATCAATACACTAAGTAAAGGACTGAAAAGAAATATCACCGTCGGCGGAATAATAACTTCAATCAAAAAAATAATTACAAAAACTAACGAACAGATGCTTTTTGTCACCCTGGAAGATCTGACCGGAGCGGTAGAAATTATTGTATTCCCTTCCACGCTGAAGGATAATCATGAAATCTGGGCAGAAGATAAAATGCTGCTGGTTACGGGAAAAGTAAATACCAAAGAAGGCATTCCGAAATTAATCTGCGAAAAAGTAAAAGAGTTTGACGGACAAGCAAATTACGGTAAACCGGAAGTAGCGGAAAAGAAAATTCATGTTGAAATTGCTAATTTGGAAAAAGAGACGCTGGACAAATTGAAAATAATTTTTGAAAATAATCCGGGTGAATACAAAGTTTTTCTGGCATGGAAAAATGGCGGCAGCCCTAAAATTATTTCAACCAAAACCGCAATCAGTATCAGTGATGAAACAGTGGCTGAAATTGAAACTATCGTCGGTAGCGGTGCGGTAAAAATATCAGACTAGCGGTACTCTTCCGATAAAATCGGAATTTTGGTATGATAAGGGTGGAAAATAACCATCCTTTTTAAGTATATGCCGGCAATTAAAAAAGCAAAAATAGGAAAACGCTATTCAAAAATGGCTGTGCTGTTTCTCGGCGTGGCTTTGGTTGCGGTCGTCGCTATTGTATATGTATCGCTCGCCAAAACAGTAATCACGATTACGCCCAGTCCGGAAGCGGTCAGTATTTCCTTTGATTTACCTTTAACCGCCGGAACAAATCAGTCTGAAAGCACGTCATATTCCCTAACAGGGCGGTTAGTGGAAAAACAGATCAAGGAAACCAAGACATTTACCAATGTAACCAGTCAAAGCAAAGTGCAGGGCAAAGCAGAAGGCGTGGTTACAATCTACAATAATTATGGAAGCAACCAGCCGTTAACCGCAACCACCCGTCTGCTTTCGGAAGACAATGTTCTGTTCCGAACCAAAGAAACAGTGACGGTCCCGGCAGGAGGACAGGTTGAGGTTGCTGTGGAAGCGGATCAGGCTAGCGAGGCGGGCAATATCGGTCCTTCCCGATTTACGATCGTCGCGCTTTGGAAAGGACTGCAGGACAAAATTTATGCCGAAAGCTCGGACGCAATGTCTAACGGCCTCCGTGACGTAACAGTCGCAACGCTGGAAAATATCAATGACGCCAAGGAACAATTTGCGATTGAATTGAAGGAAAAAGCGACGGAAGAATTATCCCGGGAAGTGGCAATTAATAATTCATCGGAAAAAATTCTGCCACAGGCAGTTACTTACCAAATCTTAGAGGAAGATGCCGATGTTGAACCAGATACCGAAGTGAATTCATTTGATATAACCAGTAAAATAAATGTCATCGCCGCGGTATTTGATGAAACCGAATTATTCAACCACACCAAACAACTGCTCTCTGAGAGAGTACCGGCAAACAAAGAACTGGCCGGCACGGAAATTAGCCTTTTACAATACGAAATAAAATCTTACGACCTGGAAAATCAAACTGCTGTTTTGGATGTATCGCTAAACGGAACTACCTATGTTAAATTGACCAGTCCGATTTTTGACCGCGATAATCTTTTAAACCGTGATAAGCAGGAAATCAAAACATATTTTCTGGATTTTCCGGAAATTCAAAATGTGGATGTGAAATTTTCTCCGTTTTGGGTGTTCCGCTCCCCTTCCTTGAAAGATCATATTGAAATCGTAATTACCAAATAGCTCTGTCACATATTTGACAATCAGCCTGTTTTGGCATATCTTTAATCTACTTTCAAGCGATTGAGAAAGCCGACCAACTTTCTTCTCTCTAATCTGGAGAGGTGGATAAAACCGCTAAGCTTGCAAGCAAATCTATATAAAAGCGCCTAATTCTTGTATTATTACACTTAGGAATATGGGTGGAACCGTCCCGCAAAATCCGGGACCCCAAACACAATTAGTTGTTTGGTTTTTTAATTTTTAAATCTTATGAAAGAATTATCACATTTCTGCGTAACTGACGTTTTTCTCGAAAATGAATTTGAGGAAGTTCTGATGTTGAAACGCAGTAAAAAGAAAAAGATCTTGCCAAATTTATACAATGGCCTGGGAGGTAAGATTGATAATGGTGAAACACCACTTCAGGCAATCCAAAGAGAAGCAAAGGAAGAAGCCGGAGTTATTTCAATGGAAAATTTACAGTACAGAGCGAATCTGTCTGTAAAAGATAAATTCGGATTTTGGCAGATATATATTTTTTACGGCAATGTCTACAAGAAAAATATAATTATTAAGGAAGTTGACGAAGGGACATTGGAGTGGATACCAAAGAATAAATTACTTGACTATCAACTTGTCCCCGATTTGAATAACTGGTTACCAAAGATGTTCGCAAATCCAGAGGCCTTCCAATTTGTAAAAATTGAATATGATGATAAATATAATTTAAAAAAAATAATGATTACACCATTAACTTAAATAATATGAAAAAAGAAACACCAATTGAGCTTAAACGCCATTCGCTCGCGCATGTCATGGCGGCGGCCGTTGCCAATCTGTACCCCGGAGCTAAATTCGGCGTCGGTCCGATAATTGATAACGGGTTTTATTATGATATTGATCTCCCAGAACAGCTTTCGCCTGATGATCTGAAAAAAATTGAAAAAGAAATGATCCGGCTGATTAATCAGAAACTCGCTTTTGAGCTGGAAGAGCTTCCGATCAAAAAAGCGATTGAATTTTTTACCAAACAGAAACAGGATTATAAAATTGAGCTACTTAATGATCTGCAACAGAAAGGCACCACCCGGATTTCAGAGGAAGAAGCACAGGATCTGGATCCGAAGCAGAAAGACAAAGTAACAATTTATAAAACCGGCGATTTCACTGATTTATGCCGCGGCCCGCATGTTGATACTACAGAGCAACTGCAGAATTGCGCATTTTCTTTGGATAGAATCGCCGGAGCCTATTGGCGCGGTGATGAGAAGAATAAACAACTGACCAGAATTTACGGTTTGGCATTCAACAGCAAAAAAGAACTGTCGGAGTATAAACACAATCTGGAACTGGCCAAAGAAAGAGACCACCGAAAAATCGGCAAAGAGCTGGGGCTTTTCCATATTTCACCGGAAGTAGGCGCGGGATTACCGCTTTGGACCCCGAAGGGCACAACCATCCGTAGGGAGCTGGAAAAATTCCTGACTGAACTGCAGGAAAAGGACGGCTATGACCAGGTGATTACTCCGCATATCGGCAAAATTGATCTATATAAAACATCCGGCCACTGGCAGAATTACCGTGAAAACATCTATTCCCCGATGAATATTGACGGGGAAGAATTTGTGCTGAAGCCGATGAACTGCCCGCACCACATTCATATCTATTCCTCTCAAATGCGCAGTTATCGGGATCTGCCGATTCGTCTTTCCGAATTCGGCACTGTTTACCGCTATGAACAATCCGGCGAACTGACCGGCCTGGTCCGGGCGCGCGGGTTTACGATTGATGATGCTCATATCTTCTGCCGAACTGATCAGATTAAAGAAGAATTTTCCAATGTGATTGAACTGATCAAAACAGTTTTCTCCACCCTGAAATTCAAAGACTTTGAAGCACGCATCGGACTCCGGGATCCGAAATCCAGCAAATATGTCGGATCGGATGAGCTGTGGGAACGCGCTGAAAAAGAGATTGAAGAAGTGGTTAAATCAAAGAAAGTTAAATACATCAAACAGGAGGGTGAAGCCGCTTTCTACGGACCGAAGCTGGATTTCGTAGTCAGAGACGTGATCAATCGTGAATGGCAACTGGGAACGATCCAGGTGGATTATAACCTGCCTGAGCGGTTTAAACTGGTATACAAAGGTGCGGACGATAAAGACCACCGTCCGGTGATGATCCACCGCGCGCCTTTCGGTTCCATGGAGCGGTTTGTCGGAATCATGATTGAACATTTCGGCGGAGCTTTCCCGACCTGGCTCTCCCCTACGCAAGTTTATGTCATTCCGGTCGGCAAAGACCATTTCAAATTCTCAGAGGAATTGGGCAAATCGCTGAAAGCACAGGGTATCCGTACGGAAGTTGATCTGAACCGGGAAACGGTCGGCTATAAAATCCGTAAAGCGGAAAAACTGAAAGTATCCTACATGCTGGTAATCGGCGACAAGGAAGTAAAAGATAAAGATCTGACTGTCCGCGCCAGAGGATCCAAAGATACCAAGCAGATGAAACAGGAAGAATTTGTGGAAAAGATCCAGAAAGAAATTAAGGAAAGGAAATAACATATGTCAGCAGAATTCCGACCAAACACAACCCCGCCACCTGATAATGACCGGGTTGAAGATGAAATAATTGATACTGAACCAAAATGGAAAAAACCGGTTGATCTGCAATTAGAAATGCCGGCGCTGTTTGATTTGGGAAATATATCAAAGATAACCGGTAAACCGATTGAACGCATAGAAGTCGTAAATTCAGCAAGAAAGAATAGTGGGGATCTTGAAAAATTCTTGGTCAGATATTATGCGGAATGCAGTGTTTATTATGCAACATCTAATACAAACTACCAGATGAAACCGGCATATAATAACCATCTGGCCCTCCACACGCAAATGCCGGATCAAACAGTACCGAAACCAGTCGGTTTTATTGAAGAGGTTAATGCTGTCATTTATGAAGAACTGGCGGGAGAGAATTTTGTTGAGCATATGCAAAGTTCTTCATATGAAAATAAGTTAGAACTATTTCGAAAAGCCGGCAAAGTATTAAATCAAATGCACCAAGTAAATCCTGAGTCTGTTGATTCCAGCGCAAATACATCCAACGCCAGTCTGGAAAACATAATGTCATCAATTAACTCTGATACATTTATTGAGCTTGAAGCACGAGATCCGGAATTCACTGCCAGACTGAAAGAATTATACGAAAAACTTGTTGCATATGAAACAAGACTAATAGCTGATTCTGAATTAGTAGTTGCGCATGGCGATTTTCATCCTAAAAATCTTATAGTTACCGATGAAGAAAGTATCGGCATTGTTGATTTTACCGACGTATCTGTTACTGCACGCGGGCGTGATATCGGCGGGTTTTTGGAACAGACATATGCAATAATCAGAGACCAGGAAGATTTAGAAACAGACGAACGGATTAGTCAATATCAAGAAGCTTTCATCGCCGGTTATGGCGATGGCATTAAGCTGGATGATCAGGAGGTCAAATTCTATCAAGCTTGGCAAGCATGGCGAAATTCAATGTATTACGCAGGAAAAGTAGTGCCTGATTTTGTTAGAGCAGAAAATTATCTACAAAGAGCAGTAAACCATTTTGCGGAAGTCCGCCAATAATTAATGCCGAAATATTACAACCACATCCTGGGCTGCCAGATGAACAAGCTGGACGCGGAAAAGATGGATGCCCTACTAGATGCGATGGGTTTCACATCAACCACTAAGGAATCAGAAGCGGATCTGATCAATGTTTTGGCGTGTTCAGTCAGACAGTCCGCTATCAACCGGATCGACGGCAAATTGAAAGTTTGGAATAAACTGCGGAAAGAAAAACCGCTAACCACCCTTCTGACCGGATGTGTACTGCCTAAAGACAAAAAAGGAATCGGCAAGCAGTTTGACATTTTACTGGACATGTCGCAATTGCACACACTCCCCCAGCTTTTGAAAAAGCGCATGCAGGATATTGAGGACATTTTCCCTGACAGCGACTATTTCAAACTGCCGACCAAACACAAATCTCCTTTTCAGGCATTTGTAACAATCCAAAACGGGTGTAATAAATTTTGCCGGTATTGCGCCGTCCCCTACACCAGGGGCAGAGAAATTTCGAGACCCGCCGACCAGATTATTGCAGAGGTTAAAGACCTGGTTGAAAATGGATATAAAGAAATTACCCTGCTCGGCCAAACTGTAAATTCCTATATCAATCCGGAAAAAGGAACAGTTAAATCATTTGCTGATTTGCTTAAAGTATTGGGGCAAATCAAAGGCGATTTCTGGATTCGTTTTATTTCTCCATACCCGACTGATTTTTCTGATGAATTGATCGACGTTATAGTCAGTGATAAAAAAATATGCCCGCATCTGCACATACCGGTTCAAGCAGGCAGTAACGACATGCTGAAAAAAATGCTCCGGAAATACACGAGGGAAGAATATTTGGACCTGATCAAAAGGATCCGTAACAAAATGCCGGATGTGGCAATAACTACGGATATCATCGTCGGGTTCTGCGATGAAACAGAAGAGAATTTTGCAGACACATTGGACTTGTACGAAAAAGTTAAATTTGATATGGCATACTTAGCGCAGTATTCCAAAAGACCCGGCACACAAGCGACAAAACTTTTTAAAGACAATATTCCGCAGAAAGTGAAAAAGCAACGGGAAGTGGCTTTGAATGAAGTGGTAAAGAAATATGCGCTTCTGAATAATCAGAAACTACTGAATAAAACAGTTACAGTCCTGCCGGAGAACATGAGAAAGGGTTTGTTGTTCGGGAAGACTGATAATAATAAACCAATCCAAATACAACGCGGAACCAAGGATCTGATTGGAAAATTTATTTCCGTCAAAGTCACCAAAGTTAATCCGTGGAGTTTGGAAGGCAGTTTAAAAAAATAAGCCTTGTCCAAGCGGGAGCAAAGCTTAATGATTGAAAAGTGAGAACAGGCGGTATGCCGCGAGAGCTGTGGTCAGAACACCGACCATGTTCCCAGTGAAAATGAGCAGATACGCGCGCGGCAGTTTCAGAAGCCGCGCTGTGATGACGGATGCCGTGACCGCGTACGGCAGAAGCGGGATGGCGACCAGGATGAAGATCACGACGCTCGGGTACCGGCTGTTCACGATGTAGCTTGTGAGCATGTCGCGGAAACGTTGCAGACCGGCGTTGATTGCGAAAAGCCGCAGCTCCATCTGGTGTGAACGGCCATTGGCGCCGTTCTGCCGGAGGACGCGTCTGGTGAGCGCAATCGTCTGCTCGCCCAGCCACAGCAGCATCTCGGGGAAGTAGAACATCAGCGACATCCCGATGCTCGAGCCGATGAGCAGTGTGAGGAACCCCTTCCAGAAGCCATACCCGGCCAGAAAGACAGCAAACGCCGTCACCTCTTCCTGCCAGATGGCCGACCAAACGAAGAATAGCTCGTCCAACAAGAAAACCACGTGTTGACCTCCTGTCAGGGTGAATCCAAAGGCAGGAACGAAGTATCATAATTTAACATAAACTTATTTGTAGGTCAACGTTTAAAAACAGTAACCATTGCGAGGAGTCCCGTTAGTAATCTGTCATGCTGAACTAGTTTCAGCATCTCCGGTTCCATAGCGATGAGGGATTCTGAAACGAGTTCAGAATGACAATTGATAGCACTCGGGGGGGGCATCCCGCTCTTGTCTAAACAATCGTATCGATAACAAACAAATGAAAAAACTAATCGTAATCCTAGGTCCAACCGCATCCGGAAAAACCGGCATGTCTTTAGCATTGGCAAAAAAATTTAAAGGCTTCGTTATCTCCGCAGACTCGCGTCAGATTTACCGCGGAATGGATATCGGCACCGGAAAATTGACCAGGGATAAATGGCAAGGAATCACCCACCGCATGATTGATATTATTGATCCCGATCAGGAATACAGTCTGGCGCAGTTTCAAAAAACAGTATTTGCCATTATTAATGAAGAGCAAAACTTATTGCCGATCATGGTCGGCGGAACCGGACTTTATATTCAGTCGATCGTGGATAATCTGGATATTCCCAAAGGAGGAATGGATAAAGTTTTGCGCAAGGAATTGGATGCAAAAACACCTGAGGAACTTTTCAAAATGCTGATTCAGCTGGACTATAAATCCGCCCAGGAAATAGATATTAATAATAAAAGAAGGCTGATCCGGGCGATAGAAGTTTTCAAAGTTTCCGGCGAAAAGTATTCGGAAAAAAAAGGAAAAAACAGTCCCCTAGTGCAGGCACTGCAAATCGGCATTAAATTATCCAGAGAAGAAATGTACCGGCGCATTGACCGGCGGGTGGATGAAATGATCCAAGCAGGCCTTTTGGATGAAGTAAAAACGCTTGGTGAAAAGTTCGGCTTTGATATCCCCTCCATGTCCGCCATCGGCTACCAACAACTGTCCGCGTATTTTAAAAAGGAAATTTCATTAGCTGAAGCGGTGGCCCAAATCAAGAACGACTCACATCATTATGCCAAAAGGCAGATGACCTGGTTTAAGCGCGACCATCGGATCAAATGGATAACATCCGTGGATGAAGCGGAAGAGCTGGTTGCTGATTTTCTGGGGTAATTGCCTAATCTTCTTCATATAACAAAACGGTGATAAGATACAAGATATGCGATATGTTCGCATAATAACAAGTTTGCGTACAGACACACCTTATCCTACAATGCTTACCCTCATTCCCCAATTACCAGTTACTAGTTACTAACTACTTAATCAATATAATACTGCCATTATGAAATTTGACGAGCCGCCAAAACCAGAAGGATTCAGCAAATATCAGATGGATATCATGCACGAAATTGAGCATGGCCGAGCTTCAAGCGTTGAAGAAGCGGTTAAAATAGTGGAACTGGCCATGTTTGAGCAACGCATAGAACAATTTTCCGAAGACGATTTAAAACGCGATGCGGACGGATCCTGGCATACTTTTGAACAAAAAATCAAGGCGGTTTTCCCCGAACTACCGGAAGATCGGCAAAGAGCTATGAAAGCGGCCGTCACCATGCATTTATGCGGAATGTGATTTAGCGGCTGTTAAATCGGTGCAAGAAGCGGAAGAGCTGGTTGCTGGTTTTTTGGGGTAATTCCCCTAGTGTCAAAGCATATGTGTAGCTACGGGAAGGCATCAGTACCCATTGCGAATCCTGATTCGCCAGCTGGCGAACGAAGGGTGAAGCAACCCCGATATATCAGCACCCATTGCGAACCTTGTGCAACAAGGTGTGGCAATCCCGTTCCTTTTGACTTAAGTGTATCCATTCCGGGGGTCTTCTCCTGTCTTTTGCTTTCATCCTTATGTGTGGCCCCGGTCCCAGATTTTGGGGTTTTCTCGTTGTTCTTCTTAATAAAACAAAATGGTGGTAAAATACAGGATATAAAGAAAATAAGTGTTTATGAATTAATCTAATTATATTTTCACATGAAAAATGGTAAGCATAAGAATAATGTAGTAGAGCTTTTTTCAGGTTGCGGTGGTTTTTCTTGTGGTTTTGAAAAAGCGGGATTTAATATTTTTTTAGGAGTCGATAATGATCAACCATCTTTAGATACATTTAAAAAAAATCATCAAAATTCAGTAGTCATGAATTTAGATTTATCACGAAATAATGCAATCGATAAAATTATTAAAGTTACTAATGGAACGAAGGTTGATATTATAATTGCTGGTCCTCCATGCCAGGGTTTCTCTTTAACTGGAACCAGACTAAAAGATGATAAAAGGAATAAATTATTTAATACCGTTTTTGATTTAGCAGAACATTTAAAACCAAAAGCAATCATAATAGAAAACGTTCCAGGCCTCGAAACACTTTATGGAGGTGTAGCAAAAAAAAGGATTTTAGAAAGATATGATGAGTTAGGTTATGAAGTAACTAGCCATGTACTTTTTGCACCAGATTTTGGTGTACCACAGATTAGAAAAAGAATTGTTTTTGTAGGAATATTAAAAAAAATTGGTAAAAAATTCATTTTTTCAAAACCATTGCTTAATAAAGACAATTATGTAAATTGTGAAGAGGCAATTGGTGACTTGCCAAAACGAGAAAAAGAGTTTGGGAATGAAGTTGATAAGTATATAAAGGCACCAAAAACTAAATACCAAAAAGAGATGAGGGGAAAAACAATAAAGTTATTTAATCACGTAAGCACAAAACATTCACCCCATGTTATTGATGTTATCTCCCAAGTACCGGAAGGTGGCAACTACAAAAACTTACCGAAAGGTGTTGGAGAAACAAGAAAATTCAACGAGGCATGGACACGTTATCATAGTAAAAAACCATCAAAAACAATAGATACGGGTCATAGAAATCATTTTCATTACAAATATAATCGTGTGCCTACTGTTAGAGAAAACGCACGTTTACAGTCTTTTCCTGATCATTTTATATTCACTGGAAGCAAAACTCAACAATATAGGCAGGTTGGTAACGCTGTACCTCCACTATTAGCATATTCTATTGCAAAAGAATTATTGAAGTATATTTAACTCTATGTCTAGAAAAAGAAAAGTTAATGTAATAGACTTATTTGCAGGTTGCGGTGGATTAACTGATGGTTTTGAGTATAAAAATAATTACAATATCTTAGCTACTGTTGAATGGGATAAACAATGCTGCAATACGTTGCAAAATAGATTATCTAAAAAATGGGGTTATAAAAATGCGGCAGATTTGGTATTAAACTTTGATATTCAAAGAATAAAAGAATTACTAACTGGTTGGAAAAATGATGTAAAATACGGAAATAATGTCGGCCTTAAAAAACTAATAGGGAAAAATAAAGTTGATGTAATAGTAGGCGGACCACCATGTCAGGCATACTCTGTGGCCGGAAGAATTAGAGATAAAAATGGGATGCACACAGACTATAGGAATTTTCTTTTTGAAAGTTACATTGCTTTAGTTAAAGAATTTAAACCTAAATTCTTTATTTTTGAAAACGTGCCTGGAATATTGAGTGCAAAACCTGGTGGAATCTCAATTATTGACAGAATAAGAGAATCATTTGGTAAAATAGGATACACCATTGCTGATGACTTAAGAAAAATAGCTATTGTTGACAGCTCTGATTTTGGTGTTCCTCAAATTAGAAAAAGAGTCATTATTTTAGGTGTAAACAAAAACGTTTATCGTAATAATGCCAACGAAATTATAAGGGATTTCTACTTCAATATTTTACCTTCCTTGAAATTTAAAAA
This sequence comes from Patescibacteria group bacterium, assembly GCA_041666485.1. GTDB lineage: Bacteria > Patescibacteriota > Patescibacteriia > UM-FILTER-42-10 > UM-FILTER-42-10 > JAHJEX01. The sequence continues at coordinate 31,997 of JBAYGW010000005.1, forward strand.
TAAGATGACTGTTAAAGATGCCTTGAATGACTTACCTAAATTCTTTCCATTGAATGAAAATAAACATAATAATCAATCCCACTCAATTTCCAAAAAATCAAATATATATAATCACATACCTAGATTTCATAGTAAAAGAGATATTGAAATATTTAAAATACTTACTAATGATATTAAAAAAAGAGAAAATAAGTATACTTCTATTGCAGAGCTAAAAAAATTGTACTTCAAATTTACTGGAAAAAATTCTAATATCCACAAATATCATGTTTTAAAAGAAGATGAACCAAGTAACACTATACCTGCTCACTTATATAAAGACGGTTTAAGACATATTCACCCTGACCCAAAACAAGCAAGAAGTATAACAGTAAGGGAGGCAGCTAGATTACAAAGCTTTGAAGATAATTTTGAATTTTTAGGAACCATGGGAGATCAATATAAAATGATTGGAAATGCCGTCCCCCCAAAATTAGCATATGCTATTTCTGAAGCATTGTATAATTTAATTGAAAAATATTAAGCAATAATTTATATTTTATGCCAAAATTTTACATAAAAAAATTAACCCCCCAAGAACTTGGATATCGTTCAGGTAGACCAAAAGGTGGCGGTAGATATTTTTATGTTTCAAAGGATTGTTTAGAATTTTTCCCCCCTTTATCTGAAAACATACTCAATGATTCAGTTTTAATACCTATAATTCCTCCATTCTCGAATAATAAAGTATATAGTAATTTTGTTTATCATAATGATAAACATGCAATTGAAAACGGTACGAGGGATGAATATAGACTCTATCTTAATAAACAGATTGATCCTAATGGTGAATATTTTAGCATTGACGACATTGTTGTTTTTGAAAAACAAGAAGAAAAAATTGATCAAGAAATTATTCCAACATATTTTTTAAACAGATTTTTAGCGAGTGCACCAGAATACAATATCTTAAACAATATAATTGAAAAATCTGAAATCAGAGGTGGACATGCACTATATGATGGTGAGCTTTCTGTTTCAACACAAACAACTAAATTTTCTGCAGATAATCGAGTAATAATTCCTGAAGAAGTTGAAAAAGAAGTAAAAGATAAACTTACTGAAAACGAAGAAGAAATGGGTGCACACTTATTTAATTCAATAAGTTTTAGGGATTTTGTCTTAAATAGTTATGGTTATAAATGTGCAATCACAAATAAATCAATCACATGGAAAAATCTTAATAATTTAGAGGCTGCACACATTAAACCGAAATCACACAGAGGAAGTTTTCTGCCATGTAATGGAATAGCCTTGTCAAGAGATATGCACTGGGCATTTGATAAAGGATTTATCTCCATAAACGACGATTATACAGTTTTAGTACACAAGGACGTGAAAGAAACAATGCTTAAAGAAATAGACGGAAAGAAAATTAACTTACCAATAGAAGATTTCTTTAAACCAAACAAAGAGTATCTTAAACATCACAGAGAAAATGTATTCGGTCTATTTCATCATTCAGGATCGTTAAGGTCAATTAATTAAATCAACAAATGTATTTTTAGATTAGGCCGAACAGATGCGGATAAATACCCATTACAATACCACTCATGACAAAAATACAAAAAATTGTGGAATATTTCAAAATAAGCAATATGTTCAAATAACAGCAAGTTATCAGACATAATTTTTATATAATTTTGTTAATTTCCCACGTAACTTGTAGAATTCAGAAATAATGAATAAAGTTTCATTATCATTCAACCAAAACAATATTCACAAATAACCATAGATACTATGAAAACACGTTTTCAAACAATGTCTATAAATCGTCTCTTTAAGTATCGTGAAAGAATCGATTTAGAACCGTCTTTTCAGCGTGAGAAAGTTTGGTCCAGTGACAAGCAACAACACTTCCTAGACACACTTCTAAAAGGTTGGGGAGTGCCAAAATTATACCTTCAACTAGATGAAAGCCCATCGGGTAAAAGAAACTACATCTGTATTGATGGGAAGCAACGCCTTACATCAGTTTTTTCTTTTTTAGAAAATCGTATACCTCTTAGTAAAAAATACTCAGGTGAATTTGGTGGCAAATATTATCTTGATTTACCAGATAAAATTCAGAATAAATTTGATGACTATAAACTTCATATCGAGGAAGTAACTGATCCGGAAGAAAAGGAAATGAGCGAGCTTTTTAAGCGGTTGCAGCTTGGCTCACCACTCAACTCGGGAGAGAAGCTAATGGCTATAGTTGGAGATATGCACAATCTTGTAAAGAAATATTCCGTCCATCCATTTTTTAAAAAGAAAGTGGCATTACCGAATACTAGATATGCTCATTTTACTGTATGTGCTCAGGTTTGTTGCTTAGAGACTGTTGGGATTACAGATATCCCACTTCGCAAATTAGAATTGTTTTTTTCGAGCCACGAGGATTTTCGTAGCAGTGGTTTTGAACTTAAAACAAAGATACAAAAAATTAAAGAAGTGCTAGATTATCTCAACAAAATGTTCGCCGCAGAATCACCTGACCTTCGCAATAGAGCAAGTGTAGTATCTATTTATCTACTTGTATCTGATTTGATAGATAAGGGAAATATTAAAGGGAAGGAAAATAAATTAAGACGGTTCTTTGCAACATTTACAAAAGAATTACGAAATGAAATTGAAAAAGGTGTTGGGGCAAAGGACGCACAATTTATAAACTATCAGTCAGCGATTATTCAGGGTGCTGATGATCAAAAGTCTATCAAACTTAGGAGAGAAATATTATTGAATAAACTTTATAGTTACGATCCTTTTTTCTATCGAATTATGCATCCACAACTTTCTCCAATTGAAAAATTTAGTAATTTATATGGGAACGTGGAAGATCGTCTCGGAAACTCGCAGCGAGTAGATGATTGGCTGGTAAGTAAAAAACCGAGAATCAAAACCGTGACTTGTCGAGGTAAAAAAGAGACGTTTATAACACATATTAGACATTGCATCCACCATAATAAACATGGTAAATACACAAAATTAGATCTTCGTAATGCAACAAACTTATTAAATCAAATAGGCACTCCAACCTAAATACTATGATTAATATACAAAAAAACAAGCCCTGAAATATTCAGAGCCTGTTTTGTTATATGATTATTATCCTATTTCCCCATCAGCCACAGAATGATGGCTTTTTGAATATGCATCCTGTTTTCCGCCTGATCGAATATTATGGAGTTTGGATGATCAATAGCGTCACGGGATATCTCATAACCCACGTGGCAGGGCATACAGTGCATAATTCCGGCCTTGGGGCTGTATTTATCCACGATTCCGGCATTGAGCTGGAACGGCTTGAATTCTTCAATTCTCTTGTCATATTCCGCTTTAAACTCCGGTTTGACCTTGCCGTCTTCGAAAAATTCCATATCCATCCAGGTGTCCGTATGCACGTAATCCGTATCTTTCATTGCCTCTTCAATATCCACTGTTTTATGCACCTTCCCTGTTGCTTCTGCCATTTGGTTCAGCTCTTCATCAACACTGATTTCGTGTACTTTCGGTGCTGCCAGATAGATATCTATTCCCAGTTTGGTGCAGACCAGCTTCAAAGTATTGCTGACGTTGTTTTCGATTCCGAGCCAGGTTACTTTTTTAATATTTTCAATTCCCCCGCTGTGTTCCACCATCGTCAAAAGATCCCCGAGTGACTGGCATGGATGGTATTTTTCGGAGCAGGCGTCGATTACCGGAATTTTATTGAGGGATGCGGCAATATTGACATCATTAAAAGATTTTGCCCGGAACATTAATACGTCGCCGAAACGCATTACGGCCTGAATCTCGTCTTTGTAATCAGTCAGGGCAAATTGCGATGTCCGACTGTCCAGAAATATTGCATGTCCGCCCAGCTGAGTCATGCCGGCTTCAAAAGAAAGCCTGGTGCGGGTGGATGTCTTCTGGAAAAGCATGATTAATGTTTTGTTTTTCAAAACATCTCCGTATCTTTCCGGATTAGCTTTGATCTCCTGCGCTTTGCGGATAATCTCCAGAATATCCTCTTTGGAATAGTCTTTTAGTGTAAGACAGTGTTTCATTGTTTTCGTAATTAGTAATTAGTTATTGGTAATTGGTAAGAAGTAATTCGTAATTGGTAAATTATAATTGGTAATATGATGTAACCATTGTATGTCCTGAGCGAAGTCGAAGGACGAGCCTTACTGAGTTCTTTTCAAATACGCGTCCCATGCCACTTTTTTATATTCTTTTGCGGAAGCAACCGGGTCATCCGCGCCGTAAATCCCCCGCCCGACGATTATTATATCAGAACCGGCACTTATCACATCCGCCGGAGTGGTATATTGCTGTTTCAGCGCATCTGTGCCGCCTGCGAGCTTTACTCCCGGAGTCATTATAATAAACTCTTCACTGTTTAGTCCAGAGAGTTTAGCCAGTTCCTGTACATCCCCGCCGTTTCCGATAAAACCGATCACAAAATCAGAATAAGTCCGTGCCATATCCACCGCTTTTTTGGTGTATTCATCGGTTGCCAGGTTTCCTGTGGAACTCATCTGTGCCAGCAAAATTAATGCTCTCTCTTGTCCGTTCTCTTCGGCCACAGCCTTTAGACCTTCAATAATTCCGGGACCGGGGACAATATGCGCATTGACCATATCCGACCATTCAACAATTTTATAAATCCCTTTCCCGTACTGCATTTTCACTGTATTGCCGATATCCGCAAATTTTCGGTCCTCAAAGATCAAAAAATTGTGCTTTTTAGCGAGGTTAGATAACTCTGCGATAAATCCTTCATTAAAGCCTTCTATAATATCTATATGTGTTTTTAGGATGCATAGTTCCGGACCAATCTGGTCCGCCAGTTTTAGTACTAAATCCGCCTCCGGTTCATCCACCGCCAGTGCGAGGTTAGTCTGTTTTTCATCCATCAGTTGATACAATCTTTTAGCCACCGGGTTTTTGGCTAATTGTGAACGCTTGAGATATGTTTTAGATTGATTCATAGGTAAAATTAATTATTCACTTGGTTCCGCTTCTCTTTTACTTTGCATTCTGGCAAAAGTCATATAATCAAGTTCCTCCTGCGTCAGTTCCGGATTTTTGAGTTTGTAATAATCAGTATCCGACATCCCTTTTAGATCAGTCTGGTCATATCCGAGGCGCTGTGCGATTTCCAGGACCTTCTCTTCACTGTCCGCTTCTATCTCAGCCCAGGGCGTACCGGCCGGACCTTCATTCAGCTCAACTTTGCATCCGTCCAGTGCAAATGTCGTCCGGTATTTCTCTTTCTGCGATTTAACAATATAACCGACCGAGTTTAAAAGTTCAATGATCGAGCTATCCTCCGGCAACTCCGTTTCCAGTTCCACCCGGTTATCAATTCCTTCTTTATTTTTTCTTGTTTCCTTGACTGTAAAAAGCATCTTGCCGGTATCCTGACGCAATCTGACCATCCGCGTCTTCGCTCCTTTCGATGTACGCACAATCAGTTCACCATCCTCTGTTTCGGATACTATTTCAATGCCAAGAAATCTGAACATTTCTTTCAGCTTATCTCTATTATTGATCTCCTCCAGACTAAACGGCACCTCCGAATTGTTTTCCAGCATATCCGATTTACGGAAACTGCGATCAGACAGTAATCGCCTTTCTCCGATCGGTTCCGCCCCCAGTGCATTAAGACGTTCTAAAAACTGTTGCGGATCGCCAAGATTAACAATCTTCGCTTCGATCTCTCTGGGCAGTTCCTGTTGTTCACCGGAATTTTCGCCCGGAATAAATGGTTTATCAATCATATATTTAACAAATTATCAGTACAATTTTACTGAGAAACTCCGTACTTGGCAAGATAGGCTTCCACCCTGTCCTTCGTTGCATCATCCAGATATATTTTCCCGTCAATTTTCTGGTTGTGTAGCACGTCGATCACCTCTCGTACTGTCACAATTGCTTTTACCGGGATGCCGAATGATTTTTCAAATTCCAAAAGTGCATCATTGCCGTCATTATCCATTTCCTGCCGGTTGAATGCTATCACCAACCCGGAGAAGATGACATTTTCAAATTTTGCTTTGATCATATTCACAGCGTCTTCTTTGGTCTTGCCGGTAGTCATTACATCGTCAATCAGAATAATCTTTTGGCCAGGTGTAGGTTCATAGCCGACAAACGCGCTTTTGTCGCCGTAATCTTTTACCTCTTTCCGGTCAAAAAGATATCCTTTGTCCATGCCGAAATCTTTCGCCAGCGCCATGGACGTGGCAACTGCCAGCGGGATTCCTTTGTAGGCCGGCCCGAAGATCACATCAAAATCCACCACTTCCTCGCGGATCAGCGCGGCGTAAAAATAACCCAGTTTATAGATTGAAGATCCGGTATTGAAATTACCGGTTGTGAAAAAATACGGGGAAATGCGTCCGCTTTTTAACGTGAACTCGCCGAATTTCAATGCTTCCGATCTAACCAAGAATTCTATAAAATCTTTCTTATAACTCATAATTTATCTCCTTACCTTTAAATTGTTCGTTAATTTCCAAAGAATTGTAAACAATATTTCCGCCGACGATTGTTGATACGGGCCAGCCGGTCAGATTCTTCCCGACAAAGGGCGTCCATCCGCATTTAGATTCCATTTCTTCATTGATCACTTCTTTTTCCAGTGACATATCAACGAGTACCAGATCCGCATCGTAGCCCTCCGCTATCTTTCCCTTGTTTTTGATTTTAAATATTCTGGCGGGGTTTTCGCAGACTAACTCAACAATTTTCTTCAAATCAATCCTTCCTTTACTCACCTCGTTCAAGAGTAATGGTAACATAGTTTCCACCCCCGGCACACCGGCTGGTGCTTGCCAATACGACTGCATCTTTTCTTCCTTGGTGTGCGGTGCGTGATCCGTTGCTATCGTATCAACCGTGCCGTCCATTATCCCGCGCCATAGCGCTAAGCGGTCCGCTTCAGGTCTGAGTGGTGGATTCATCTTGACCCAATTCCCCTGTTTGCCGTATTCACTGCTGTTTAAAAATAAATGATGCGGAGCAACCTCGCAGGTTACCGGAAGGCCTTTGCTCTTTGCGGATTTGATCAGTTTCAGTTCCCCTGCGGAGCTGACATGACAAAAATGGACGCGGGCTTTGGTTTGTTCCACAATTTCAAGAATATTTTTTACGGCAATTATTGCCGCCTCCGGCGCCCGTACTTTGGTATGAATCATCGGATCATCCGAATCTTTAAATTCAACGCTTTTTTGCTTAATAAATTCTTCGTCCTCGGCATGGATCAAAAAAAGTTTGTTGCACTCATTAAATATTTTCTTTACATCTTCCATTTTATCTACCAAAAGATCCCCGGTGGATGACCCGAAATATATTTTTACTGCCGAAATATTTTTAGCGGAATTTAGAAATTCCAGATTGTCTGTTGTGGCACCGATATGAAAACCGTAATTGATCACACTCTTTTTTGCTTTTTCCCGTTTCAAATTTAAAGATGCATTATCAATGATCGGCGGGTTGTTGTTCGGCATATCCAGGACTGTGGTGACCCCTCCTTTTACCGCGGAACGCGATCCGGTCAGCCAGTCCTCTTTTTGTTCTCCGCCCGGCTCTCGGAAATGTACATGGCCGTCGATTAAACCGGGTAATAATAAAAGACCGGCGCAGTCAATTGTTTCCTTTTCTATGCCTTTGCCGATTTTACTGATTATTCCGTCTTTAATATGCACATCCGCCTCCTCCGATCCCAGACGGCAATTCTTCAGTGTATATTCCATATTTAAAATTCCTTCTTTACTCCGGACCCTGACCTGTGGAATTTACCGAATTCAGTGATTGTTCTGGCGCGTTCTGAATCGACGACCGGCCCTTTGATACACATCGGCTCGCCGGTACCGTCCACGGAACAGGCTCCGCAGACTCCCATACCGCATTTCATGTAGCGTTCAATGCTGATCTGGCAATTAATATTGAGCGGTTCGCAAATATCAAACACCGCTTTTTCCATCAGCTCCGGACCGCAGGTATAAACCAAATCAATTTTTTCTTTACTTAATATTTCTTTCAAGGGACCTGTAACCATCCCTTTAATTCCGAATGACCCGTCATTGGTCGTGGTATAAACCTTCGCTTTTAAATTATTTAAACGGTCCAGGAATAGCAAATATTCTTTTGAACGCGCTCCGTTGATAAAATGAATTTCAACATTGTCTTTGGCCAGCTCTTCCGCCATGTTTAATAATGGAGCAACACCGTACCCACCCCCGACCATCACCACTTTTTTCGCTCCTTTCTCTTTCCAGAATCCATGTCCATACGGCCCGCGGATTCCTACCCGGTCGCCCACTTTCAGTTTAAAAAGTTCCTCAGTAAAAGGACCGACTTTCGCAATAGCTAAACCCATCTCATTTCCGGTATCGTAGGCAATACTGAAGGGCTTTTCGTCCAATCCTGGTATCCAGAGCATCGCAAACTGCCCGGGCTGTGAATTTAAAGCATGCTGAAAATAAAATGTATCCACATTTACATTTTCCTTCTGGCGCCGGACGATCGGCAACATCAGCGGTTTATCCAGTTTATTGATCCATTTTTCCATAAATAATTCCCTAATTTCTTTAAAGTCTAAACAAATTCACATTTTCTCAGGTCATCCTGAACTCGTTTCAGGATCTATACTTGTTAATGGCGGAGACTCTGAAACAAGTTCAGAGTGACATAAACAAAGTCAGAATTTGTAACTATTTTAATTAGCATTCAATTACCAATTACATATTACCAGTTACTAATTACAAATTCCCAATTACTTATTATGCGCCAACCCGATTATCTCACTAATAGAATCAAATCCTTCCGCCTCCATATATTCTTTAATCTCATCACAAATCAGCCTGAACACTTCCGCACCGCGGTAATATACTGCCGTTCCTACCTGAACCGCTGTTGCTCCCAGCATCATCATTTCAATCGCGTCTCTGCCGGTCGTGACCCCGCCGATACCGATCACCGGAATTTTTACCGACTGGTATATGTCAGAAACGCACCGCACCGCAATCGGCCGGAGCGCCGGACCGGTAACACCCCCCATGCCAAAATGCAGAATCGGTTTTTTGGCATAGATATCCAGGTGAATCCCGGGTCCCATGGAATTAACCGCGGAGATTGCGTCCGCACCACCCGCTTCCGCCGCCTTGGCTACTTCACCGATCGGCTGGCTTTCCGGCGATACTTTGATAAATAAAGGTAACTTAGTTTTCTCTCTGATTCTTCTGGTAATTTCCTCGGTGGCCTTCGGCGTTCCCTGTCCCGCCATCGTTCCGTAACCCGGAGTATGCGGGCAGGATAAAACCGCTTCCACTGCTGAAAATTCGTCGGTCAGAAAATTCTCCGCCATATAGGCGAACTCATCCGCATCTTTACCGATAATACTGGCAATCACCGGCGCTTTTAATTCTTTCAGATTAATAAACTCCGCTTTGGCTTTTTCCAGACCGGGGTTGGAGTAACCGACCGCATTCATAAAACCGCCCTCAATCGCGTGCATGTTCGGCGCATCATGACCTTTGCGTTCTTCCCGGCTGATGGATTTTATCACACAACCGCCGGCACCGTTTTGGATAACGTATTTCAAAGAATCCCGGATTACCCCAAGAATTCCGGACGCCAGGATCGTCGGATTAGCAAAATCAATTCCCGCTAATTTTATGGAAACATCTGGCATAAATCAGGCAAGGGTTATTTCATCAATCCCGAAAGTTCTTTCGCAAAAGAAACAGTATAATTCAATCGGTTTTTCTTTGGCCAGTGTGAATTTCGTTACTACCGGCTCGTGGTTAGTTACACAGTTCGGGTTTCCGCATTTGATTATTCCGTCTATCTGTTCCGGGATCTTGATCGGAATTTTTTTGGCTACTTTGAAATCCCTGATGATGTTGATCGTGGCATTGGTTGCGACAATCGCGAGCCTGTTGACCTCTTCCGGTGTCAGTTCCCGATTTTCAATTTTGACAACATCTTTCTTCCCGCTGCGTTTGCTTTTGAAATGCATTCCTAAAGTGACAATATTCTGGTCATTGGCGACTCCCAAAAGATTGATCACATCCATTCCCTTGCCGGAAGGAATATGGTCAATTACCGTACCGTCTTTGATTGCGTAAACTTTGTAAGCGCGCATAGTTTATTTTCCTAAGGTTAAGGCTAAAAGCGCTTCGCGTACCCAGAGGCCGTTGGAAGCTTGCTGAAAGTAATAAGCGTATGGAGTGTCATCCACTTCGTAATTAATTTCGTTCACTCTGGGCAGCGGATGCAAAATCCTAAAATTCTTCTTAACGTGTTTCAGCAGTTCGTTATTGATAATGTAAACATCTTTCACTTTTTCATATTCCACCGCGTCCGCAAATCTTTCCTTCTGAATGCGGGTCGCATAAAAAATATCCATCTTTGACATTAATGACTCCGGGCGGGTGTGTTCGGAATACTTTACTTTATTCGCTTTAATTTCATTCAGTACATGTTTCGGCATTTTTAATTCTTCCGGTGAGATAAAGTACAGCCGGCAGTTAAACAGCGATAGAGCATACGCCAGAGAGTGTACGGTCCGGCCATATTTCAGATCCCCGACCATCGCCACATTCAGACCGTTCAGTTTTTTCTGCGTTTCCAGTATGGAAAACAGGTCCAGAAAAGTCTGGGTCGGATGCTGATTGGCACCGTCACCGCCGTTTAAAATCGGGTTATTGGAAACATCCGCCGCCAGGCGCGCCGCTCCTTCCAGTGAATGCCGCATCACAATCACGTCGCAGTATTTTTCCACAATCCGGATGGAATCCGACAAAGACTCACCTTTTGCCGAAGAACTGGTTTTGGCATCCGCCAAAGTGATAACGGATCCGCCTAAACGTTGCATAGCCGATTCAAAAGAGAAACGGGTTCTGGTGGACGGCTCAAAAAAGAGGCTCGCCATAATCTTACCCTTAAGCAAATCCGGTTTTGGGGTATTTTTAAAATCCTTTGCTTTTTTTAGTACATGTAAAATCTCCTGCTTGGAAAAGTCCCTGATTGAGATAATGTCCCTGTTTTTGAAGTTGATATTGTTCATATTTTGTCCTTAGGATAAAAAAAATCCCTTTTCAGGGAATAAATCACCGTACAATATATTTTCGGAACAAATTGTCGGTAATGTTGTTAATCATTTCAATCGCTAGTGTAGCAGTTATCAAATCGCCTGTAAACCCCCTCATTATACCTAGTTTTCCACAGATACTTGCTTAACCGATCATTTTTTTCAGCATTTCAGTGGCTACTTTCGGATTGACCTTACCCTTAGTTTCCTTCATCACCTGGCCGACCAAAAACTGCAGAACATTTTCATTCCCGGACTGATAATCCGCCACCGCCTGTTCATTTTCTTTCACAATTTTTTCCACGATTGATTCAATTTCCGATGAATCATTCATCTGTTTCAGATTCTTTTCCTGAACCACCTGTGAGGGATCGGAGCCTTTTTCAAACATAACCCTCAGCACTTGTTGTGCCGCACTGCTGTTAATTTCTTCCAAATATACCATCTTCACAAGCTCTGCCATATTCTCCGGGCTGATTTTTATCTTTTCCGGTGCGGTCTGACTTTCTTTTAACAACATAAAAAGTTCGGTTGTAATCCAGTTCACTGTCATTTGCAACAATTTCTTTTCCGTTTTATCATCCAACGCTGATTTATCCTCCTGACTTGCAACCCAGGCACTCAGTTCAGTGATTGTATTTTCAAAAAAATCGGCAATTGATTGGGAATAGGTTAAAGTAACCGCCTGAGAACAAGTTGTGCCAAGCTCCTGATGGAATCTTTTTCTTTTTTCATCCGGCAGTTCGGGCAGTTTCGCTTCTACACTACTGATGTACTCTTCAGTAAAATGGAGTGGCGCCAAGTCCGGTTCGGGGAAATAGCGGTAATCCTGTTGCTCTTCTTTACTGCGTTCTTCCTTGGTAATTCCCCGGTCATCCAGCCAGCGCATGGTTATCAGCTTGTCGGGCGGTGTTCCCGCCTCCCACAGTTTGGTTTGTCTTTCTATCTCAAAAGTGAGTGCACGTTCTACACCACGGAATGAATTCATATTTTTAATTTCCGTTTTGGTGTAAAACTTTCTGTCTCCTTCCGGCCGCAGGGAAATATTCGCATCACAACGCAGATTACCTTTTTCCATATCGGCATCGGAGATATCCAAGTATTCCAAAAGCAGTTTCAGGTCTGTCAGAAATATTCTGGCCTCCGCCGGCGTCCTGATATCCGGCTCCGTTACAATTTCAATCAGAGGCGAGCCCGCGCGGTTAAAATCCACCAGACTGTAATCCGCACCCTGCGGGTGCGTCAATTTTGCCGCGTCCTCTTCCATATGCAGGCGGGTAATCCCGATGCGTTTCCGTTCTTCGCCGATGGTGATAATCAAACGCCCGTCTTCACCGACCGGCTGGTCCAACTGGGAAATCTGGTAGCCTTTCGGCAAATCGGGATAAAAATAGTTTTTCCGGTCAAATTTGGAATGCTCATTAATCTTGCAATGCAAAGCCAGCGCGGTGAGCAGCGCGTGATCTACCGCCTGTTGGTTGGTTACCGGCAGTACTCCGGGGTGCCCCATGCAGATCGGGCAAACATTAGTATTCGGCTTGACTTGATCACTGTCATTGGAACATGCACAAAACATCTTGCTCTTGGTATTGAGCTGTACGTGTATTTCCAGACCGATAATTGTTTCCAGTTTCATGGGGTAATTGTATCACGCCTTAATTATTGATGAAACAACCTCCCACACCTTCTCATGAATCACTTCGCGGGAAAGCAGTTCGTCATTTTCCACGCAATTCACAATATGAAAACCATATTTTTCTGCTGCTTCCATGTATGTTTTTTCCGCGTTTTCCAGATGGTTCAGATCCTCTTCGTGGATATCATGCGTTTTGCCTTTCAAATATTCCCTGGCTTCTTTTTTTCCGACCAACCCCTGTGCGATTTTAGCCGGCACATACAAGATAATTGTTGCATCCGGACGCGGTATTCCGAGCTGGTTGTATTCCATATTATCTAGCCAGGCAAAATATTTTTCTCGGTCTTTTACATCTTTAATTTTTCCTCCCTGATGTCCCATGTTAGAGGAAACATAACGGTTGGCAATCACAATTTTTCCTTCATTCAGACTTCTGCGTAAATCCTTGCTGGCAGAATAGCGGTCCATCGCATAAAAAAGCGAGGCGGTATATGGATTTACTTCATCCGCTTTGCCAAACTCGCCGTTCAGATAGTCCTCCACCATTACAGCGGATCGTTTCCCGTATCTCGGGAAATCAGCGTACTCTTTGGCAAACCCTTCTTTCTCTAAACGCGCCAACAATAAATCCGTCTGGGTCTTTTTTCCGGACCCGTCCGTCCCGTCTAAAACAATCAGCTTGCCTTTTAGCATTATTTTTCCAGTTCTAAAAATGTAAATTGAAGATTCTCGTGCCGGCCGTTCCCTTTGACCGTTACTTTTTCAAATGCAGAATAATCAGGAAAGAAAGTATCACCGTCAAAATCGCCTTTGACAATTGTCAGATAAAGTTTGTCCGCTAAGGGAATCGCCTGTTTATATATTTCTCCGCCACCGATGATGAATATCTCATCCCCGCCCTCCTGCTTGGCTGCAAACTCAATCGCATTCTCTAAGGAAGATGATACAAATCCACCCTTTGTGGCTTTTAGATTGTGCGAGACAATGATATTCGTTCTGTTTGGTAAGGGCCGTCCGATCGATTCATGTGTTTTCCGACCCATAATTACCGGGTGACCGGTTGTGATCATTTTAAATCTTTGTAAATCTTCCGGTATATTCCATAATAACTTGCCATTTTTACCAATGGCGTGGTTTTCAGATAATGCGCAGATGATATTAATTTTTGATTTGATCATGGTTTTTATATCAAGGCTCAGATTATTTTATTTTCCGTCATTCGAAACAAGCCCGGAATGACAGTTCTAAACCGCTATTTGGGCGACAATCCTCGGATGCGGATCGTAACCTTCTAAATTAAAATCCTCAAATTTAAATTTGAAAATATCCTTAACATCCGGATTTATTTTCATGACCGGCAATGTCTTGGGCTCCCGTGATAACTGCAGTTTAACCTGATCCATGTGATTATTATAAATATGCACATCGCCAAATGTATGGATAAATTCACCCGGTTCAAGTCCCGTTACCTGTGCCATCATCATGGTTAATAGCGAATATGAAGCAATATTAAAAGGCACACCCAAGAATACATCGGCACTGCGCTGATAAAGCTGGCAGGATAATTTGCCGTTTACCACGTAAAACTGGAATACGGTATGACAGAGTGGTGGCGCGGATGTTTTACCTTTAATTAAAGACTGAATATCCGCCACATTCCACCCGCTGACCAGAATCCTTCTGGAATCCGGAGTGGTTTTAATCATATCCACTGCATTCTGGATCTGGTTGATCTTTGTTCCGTCCGGCGCTTCCCAACGGATCCACTGCTTGCCGTAAACCGGTCCCAGATCTCCCCATTTTTCCGCGAAACCATTTTCCGATTTTATTTTCTCAACAAATTCATCCAGAGATTCATTCTGATATTCCGGACTGGCCTTATATGTTTCGTACGGCCATTCATTCCAGATCCGCACGCCGTTATCAACAAGGTATTTAATATTTGTATCGCCGGTCAGAAACCAAAGCAGTTCGTGAATTATACCTTTCACAAACATTTTTTTGGTGGTGAGCAGGGGAAAACCGTCCTGCAGGTTTACGCGCATCTGATATCCGAAATAACTGCGCGTACCTGTACCGGTACGGTCAGATTTGTTTGTTCCTTTATCCAATATCGTTTGTAATAAATCCTGATATTGTTTCATTTCTTCCTTCTATTAAATTTCATCATCATTTCAACATAAGAACTGCCGATAATAAGATCCTTTTCTGAAACACCAATTTTTTTATAAAATTCCTTGATTGCAATCAGGGCTTTCTTTGACTCAGTATTCATCATTTCAACTTCCATATACTCCCCTAACCCTTTTACCTTGTCCAGAACTATATTCAGTCTACCATATTTATAGTCTTCCCTAACCTTGTCTACAACCACACACTTGATAAACCTTAATTCACTCAACATTTGCTGTACTAGCCTTACATCTGTTATCGGTAGCTCATACTCTGCCGCTTCATAAACACTGGATATTTTATGAACTTCTAGTGAACCTTTATTTGATCCACCGTCATATCGTATACGAAATTTTAGTCTGCTGTTTTTACCGTAATACTTTTCTCCCTTTGCCGGTGTATAGTAAATATCTACAATTCTTTTACTTCCTTTTCTTCTTGCACCAATCTTTACCAGCTCTTTCCGTATTTTCAAAAGAGAAGCGATTCTTGCTTTAATTTCAACTTCTGTCTGCATTATATTATTGCTACTGCTAAATAGTATTGATCATAAGGCATGCGAGCGTTCGACTGAAGCTCACGCCGACGGCTCACCACCTACTCCCTAATCCCTATTCCCTACACCCTAATCCCTAACAAACTACTTACCGGTACTACCGAACCCGCCTTCACCCCTGGGTGATTCAGAAAGCTCGTCCACTTCCTCAATTTCCGCTGTTTCAATTTTCTGAATCAGAAGCTGTGCTATTTTATCCCCCTTGCTGATAGTGAAATCCTCATCACCCGCATTGTATAAAACTACCCCGTACTCTCCACGATAAGTATATTCAATCACACCGCCAAAACTAGTGATACCGTATTTTGATGCCAATCCGCTTTTATCCCAAATCAGCGAAACATATCCTTCGGGCAATTCCAGGGCAAATCCGGTTTTAAAATGGTGTCTTGTTCCGGGTTTTAATATAACATCTTCCAGAGAAAAAATATCCATTCCGGCATCGCCGATATGCGCATATTTTGGGATCTGCAGATCCGGGTGCAGTCTTTTAATTTTTATCTTCATTCCACTAATTTATCTAATTGCTTATAGAAATCTTCTATGGTTCCATTATTATCAATAATCACATCCGCTTTTTCAATCATGTCCTGAATATGAACCTCCGCTTCCGCATCGCTGTCTTTTTGAAATTCTTCCCAGTTTTTTTCGGAATCACCAGGATTCTCATTTCTATTGATTAATCTTTCGTAGCGCGTTTTAGCATCAACCTGCAAACTGACCAGCTTAAATCCCGGGATCGCTTTCAGGTGTTCAATATCAGTCCAGCGCCTGACACCGTCAATTACAATTATTTCGCAATCAGCTTTTTTCACGTCCTCCGCAATTGCTTTTGACAAAATATCCTGAGAAAAATTTTCCCTTAAAACCTGTGAAATATTCTGCAGATTTTCCCGGGTCTGTGGTAAGTAAACCCGATCCGCTACGTCACGCAGAATAGTTGAAAAACGGAAACTTTCGGCTCCGTATTTTTCGCTCAGATATTTGCAGGCGGTACCTTTCCCGCTTGCGATCAGTCCTGTAAATCCAAGAACTTTCTTGTTCATGAAATGAATAATTATTTTTTTGTTTTCATTTCCACATCACCCTCATCCGGTTTCATCACTTCTATATCACTTGAGAATATTTCCTGTAACTGCTTCTGCCATTCTTTATTTTCCTGATAAACTTCCACTTCAATCCCCGCTTCTTTCAGAAAATCCACAACTTTTGAATTGCGGTACACTTTTCCCATTACAACTTTCTTTATGCCGGCCGCAATGATGTATTTTGTACAATGGATACAGGGGCTATATTTCGTGTACATAGTTGACCCTTGAGTATTAGTCCCTGAAACCGTTGCAGCCTGAAGAATAGCATTGTGCTCGCCGTGGATAGTTCTGACACAGTGCCCTTCTTCCATCAGATGACCCACTTCATCACAGTGCGGGAGACCTGGTGGCGAACCGTTATAGCCAGTGGAAATAATCCTACGGTCTTTAACCAAAACAGCGCCTGCGCGCAGACGATCGCAAGTACTGCGGGTTCCGATAATTTTTGCAATCGCCATGAAATAATCATCCCACGATGGGCGGACATGTTTATTGGTTTCTTTTTCCATATTCTTCTCCCTAAAGTTTATGGTTTAGGCAACAACCTTCACACTTGGTCCCATAGAACTCGCTAGATGAACCTGCTTGATATAAGTTCCTTTAAGCGATTCTGGTTTTGCTTTTTTTATCGCATCCATCAATACCGCATAGTTCTCTTTCAATTTTTCGTCATCAAATGACACTTTCCCGATCATCTGGTGAATATTGCCTGAATCATCAGAACGATACATAGCCTTACCCGACACTAATTCTGATATAGTTTTTTTCACATCCTTAGTGATAGTATCAGTTTTCGGGTTCGGCATTAATCCTTTTTGCCCCAGAATCTTGGCGATACTGCCCAGATTTTTCATGATCTGCGGCTCAGCGATGGCAATATCAAAATCACATTTCTTGGTGGATTTAATCTCTTTTATCACCGACTCGTCGCCGATAATATCCGCACCCGCCTCTTTCGCCTCTTTTTCCTTTTCCGGGGAAACAAATGCCGCGATCCGGAGTTTTTTTCCTAAACCATGAGGAATCAAAAATGTACCTCTGATCATTTGATCCGCTTTCTTGGTATCAATACCCAGACTGATATGCACTTCCACCGAAGAATCAAACTTGGTGGTAGATGTTTCTCTGATAATTTTAATCGCTTCAGCTATCGGATATACCTTAGTTCTGTCGATTTTTTTGCTTGCTTCAATGTAACGCTTGCTTTTTTTGGTCATTGTATTTTCCTTCGTGGTGCAAACCCCCGGTTTTACCAAGGTCCCACAAGTTAATTATTATTTATCTTCTAATTTTTTATGAGTTTCCTGCTCCTTACGCACTGTTCGCCAATGGTACCAGAATAAAGGAATACCTAACAGAATAAACGGCAGATTGCGTGCGGCTTCGGTTTGAGTGTTATCAAATGAAGTTTGAGATAATGTCTGCCAGTTATCATAATCAACAATCCATCCTTCAGCCGTTGTTACAGTTGCTGCATCAAACTGACATTTTTCCGCACAATCAATAATGCTCTGTACAGAGTTTTTTTCCATTGACATAGCTGTTTGCTGACTGATGACTTTCTGATTCAATTTGTCAGCCTCAGATGCCGTGGGGAAAACCCAGGTTTTGAGGATAAGATTGATCATAATCCCGCCGGCAATTACAAACATCAACAATGCCCCCAGTGAAACCAGATAGTAATAGATCGGGCGGATTACGGTAGAACCACCTTCTTTCTTAGCATCCTTCTGTACAGACCGGAAATGAATGATAAATATCGGTAATGCGATAATTAAGAAAGAGAGCGCTGCCACTGCTGCCTGTGAATTTTGATAATTTGGATTATTACTTGTTTCCTGCCACGCTGCGTAACTTTCTTGCCAAGTGGTAATTAAAGTTTTGTTGTCGTCCGTAATCTGGCATTCCCCCGTGCAATCAATACTGGTTGTCGGTTCTCCGACTTTTTGATCTGCCACGTTAAAATACAAAGACGGTGGCGGACCGGCACGATACGGATCATTATTTGCATCAGTTAAAACCCATGTTTTCAAACCCAGGTTGATTAACGCAATTAGGGAGCCAACAACCAAAGCCAGGGTAATGAAAGAAGCCAAATAAAAATAGATATGTCTTATAATATTCGCTTTTTTCTGCTTGCTTGGTTGCTGTTCTTCCATGGAATAATTCATGAATAATTAATTATTCAATAGTTATGCCCATCTGGCGGGCAGTGCCTTCAATAATTTTCATCGCGCCCTCAATATCATTGGCGTTCAGATCTGGCATTTTCTTTTCCGCAATTTCCCTGATCTGAGCCTTGGTTACTTTGCCGACTTTGGTGATTAAAGGATTACCGGATCCTTTCTGGATTCCGGCCGCTTTTTTTAGAAGTTCTGCTGCCGGAGGAGTTTTGAGAATAAAAGAATAAGTCCGATCTTCATAAACGGTTATCTCAACAGGTGTTATATCACCGCCGAGATCCTTGGTCTCATTATTGAACTTGGTGCAAAATTCCTGGATATTCAAGCCGTGTTGACCTAAAGCCGGTCCGACTGGAGGCGCAGGATTTGCTTTGCCTGCCGGAATCTGTAATTTTATAACTGTCTTAATTTTCTTTGCCATTTTTTTGATAGTTTAAGTTATGAGATTTACGCTTGAAGATTTAAGTTTCCGGCACATCTAGAAGCAATGTACCAACTATCAACCTTGATCTTACAAATATTTTTAAAGCTCTTTAACACTTATTAATTTGATTCTGTTTTCAAATCCACCTCTTTCTTCATGCTTGGTATCTTTTTTTCTTTTCACATCATCCGGAGAAATCTGTTCTAAATCCTGTACAGCTTCAATCAATTCCAGCAAGTCGGCGAGTTCGTTGATAATTTCGTCTTTTCCATCAGCCGATAGCAGTTCTTTTGCTTCTTCAACAAACTTTTCTCTGAGCATTGTGCGATATTCATCCTCTTCCAACTGTTCATACTGACATTCATCCCCGGATGCTTCAATGACTTCCGGGATTCGGTCGCGCACCAGCTTGTTATATTCTACATCTTTCACATTAATATCTGTTAGAGTTTCTTAATCTGCAGTGAATCAAGCTCGGTAGGCGTTTCTCGGCCGAACATGGATACCAGTACTTTAACTTTGCCGCGGGCATCATCAACTTCCGAAACTTTTCCTTCCATTTCCTTGAAAGGACCGTCGGTAATCCGGACGGGATCGCCAACCGCGACATCAATCTTGTATTTCGGCTCTTCAATCCCCATCCGCTTCTGCAGGTTCTTTACTTCATCCTCGGAAATAGGAGTCGGCGTTGTGCCGGTTCCCACAAATCCGGTTACATTCGGAGTGTTTCGCACGACATACCACGATTCATCAGTAACGATCATTTCCACCAGCACATATCCTGGAAAAATTTTTTCGGTTACAATTTTACGTTTTCCATTTTTTATCTTAATCTTTTTTTCGGTAGGAATTAAAACGTTGAAAATTTTATCCTCCATATCCATTGATTCAATTCTCTGTCGAAGGTTTCGGGAGACATTTTCTTCATATCCCGAATAAGTATGTAGTACATACCAACGTTTTCCATGTTTTGCAGTTTGTTTTGGCATAGCTTATTTTATTAATTGCTCAAGCCCTAAATTCAATAAATAATCGGCCAGTCCTAGGAACACAGCCACCGATATACTAACCCCGATCACAATCAAAGTGTGCTTAATCGCCTCCTTGCGGCTGGGCCATGTAACTTTTCTTAATTCATCTTTCGATTCTTTGAAATATCGAAATATTTTGTTGTTGGTTATTGGCATTTTTTGGTCTTTAAAAAGCCCTCGTCGGGCTCTGATTTTTATCAATCAAATCATACCCGAAATCAAAATAATTTGCAAGTGCTTGGGTTAAAAATTGTGAAATTTCGCTAAATATCCAGATTTTTGACCGCTTTTGCGTGCGTATGGATAAACCGCTTCCGTGGCGCCACATCCGCACCCATCAGAACGTCAAATATCTCATTTGCCGCTTCCGCGTCATCAATTTTAACTTGCATCAGCATTCTGGTCGCCGGATTCATGGTCGTATCCCAAAGCATCTGGGGACTCATTTCTCCCAAACCCTTATACCGCTGGATCGTAATACCGGAAATATTCTCTCCCACACCCACTTCCGCGAGTTCTTCAGCTGTTTCCGTCACTTCCTCTTTTGCCGGTTTCTTTTTCTCATCCGCTTTGGCTTTAATTACGGACTGCATAGCAGTGATTGCTTTTTCTTTTTCCGCATCCGTATAAACAAAGCGGACGTCCTTTCCTTTTTGCAGACGATATAACGGAGGCTGTGCGATATACAGAAACCCCTGCTCTATGATATTCGGCAGATAGCGGTAGAAGATTGTCAGAAGCAAAGTCCGGATATGCGCGCCGTCCACGTCAGCATCAGTCATGATCACAACTTTGTGGTAACGGATCTTGGCAATATCAAACTGTTCACCGATATTGGTACCCAGCGCCAGAATCAAGGATTTAATTTCATTGTTGGCCAGCATTTTATCTAGGCGCGCTCTTTCTACGTTCAAAATCTTTCCGCGCAATGGAAGAATGGCCTGGATGTTACGGTCCCTTCCCTGCTTCGCGGAACCACCGGCGGAATCTCCCTCAACAATAAACACTTCAGAATCGGCCGGATTGCGCGACGCACAATCAGACAGTTTCCCTGGCAGAGTAATTCCGTCCAACGCCCCTTTTCGGATTACGGAATCGCGGGCAGCTCTGGCCGCCACTCTGGCTTGCGCAGCCAGCAGGGTCTTGCCGATTATCTCTCGTGCATCACGGGGATTCTCTTCCAAAAAGTTCTGCAGTGTTTCGGAAAAAACAGTTTCTACAGCCGGCCGTACTTCGGCATTTCCCAGCTTCGCCTTGGTCTGGCCTTCAAACTGAGGGTTCGGTACTTTAACGCTGATTACTGCCGTCAATCCTTCCCGTACATCATCGCCGGAAAGATTGTCGTCGTTTTCTTTTATGAAGCCCTGCTTCCGTGCGTAGTTATTCAGCGCCCTGGTCAATGCCGTGCGGAAACCGATTAAATGCATTCCGCCTTCAACTGTGTGAATATTATTCGCGAAGGAAAAAACATTTTCGGTAAAATCGTCATTATACTGGAATGCAATTTCTACATTAATACCGTCTTCCTCTTTTTCCACGTAAAAGATATTTTCCTGTTTGGCAGCTTTATTTGTATTCAGCTGTTTAACATAAGACGCGATTCCTCCTTCAAAATAAAAGGTATGGCTTTTTTTATTATCCTTTTCCCGCAGATCTTCAACGCTGATTTTTACTTTTTTGGTTAAATATGCCTGTTGTCTTAAATGATCCAGAACAGTTTTCCAGTTGAATTCCAAGACAGTAAATATTTCCGGATCCGGTTTAAAAATTTGTGTGGTGCCTGTTCCGACCGCTTTGCCGATCGGTTTTACTTTGGCGACAGCCTTTCCTCTTTTATATTCCTGCATCCATGTCTTGCCGTCGCGTTTAATTTCCGCCCGCATGTATTCGGACAGCGCATTGACAACTGAAACACCAACGCCGTGCAAACCGCCGGATACTTTGTATCCGCCTTCGCCGAATTTACCGCCGGCATGCAGCGTGGTCATGACTGTTTCCAGCGCGGATTTTTTTGTGACACTGTGTCTTTCCACCGGGATACCACGACCGTTGTCATAAACCGACACCATACCGTCCGGCAAAAGTTTTACTTCAATCAGATCGGCATTACCGCCCATTGCTTCGTCAATACCGTTATCCACCACTTCCCAGATCAGATGGTGCAGACCGGCTTCAGCGGTATTCCCGATATACATACCCGGCCTTTTCCTGACCGGCGCCAGTCCTTCCAGAACTGTAATCTGTTTGGCGGTATATTCCGGCTTTCCGTCTGAAATTTTTTCAGCGGGTTTTTTGGCCGGTTTTGTCACTTTCGCCTTTTTTACCGGTTTAGCTACTTTCTTTTTTGGCATAAATTTGTTCTACCTTTCTTCAAGTATTATTGTGCTCGAATTTGAGCGTTAAACTTTTGTTCTAATGATTTAATTATCTGATTATGAAATTTTTGCGCTTCAGCAAGCGAAAGCGTCCGGTCATCGGCACGGTAATCCAAGTGCAGCGCCATACTTTTTTTACCATCGCCAATCTGTTTTCCGATATAGACATCAAACAGCTCCACTCGGGCAAGCAACTCACCACCGGCCTGCCAGACAGCATGTTCAATCTGTTTGTATAAAATCTTCCGGTCAATAACAAACGCCACATCCAACATTACACTGGGATATTTTGGCAATACATTAAATATTTTTAAAGTTGTAAGATAATCCAGAAACACAACTAGAAAATATATCGGCCGATCCAGGTCAAAATTTTTGGCTACTGTTCCGGAAAGCTGTGAAAGTGTTGCGATCACTTTACCGTTATGAGTAAATTTCAATGACTTGCGTGTATTATACGCATCCCAATACGGGCAATCAGTCGCACCGGATTTTTCCAGCAGTTCGCTTTCGTACTTCACGTTCTGTTCCTCAAAAAGCTGTTCTAATGTGCCTTTCAGCTCAAAAAATTCCCCGCCGTCTTTTGACTCTCCAGTGATAACCGCGCTTAACAGCGGCGCCTCGTGAGTTTTGCCGCCGGTCTTTGGAAAATACACATTGGAAAGCTCAAATAATTTCAAATTTTCTGTATGCTTCAGATTTTCGTGGACATTATTTAACAGACCCGACAGCAGTTCAGTCCGCAGATACTGTTGATTTGAGGCAAGCGGGTTGGCGACCTCAATATGGTCTGATATTTTTAAACCCATTCTTTGTATATTTTCTTTACTGGTAAAGGAATAATTATAAACCTCAGTAAACCCTTTTCCTTTAAAATAGGCTTTCACCTGTCTGATTCTGGACAAATATTTCGGCTCCACGGGTGGCTCTAAATTGCCGGTTGGTACGGATTCGCCCAGCTTATTGTAACCATAAATTCGGGAAATTTCTTCAATAATATCTTCCGGGATTTTCAGATCAGGACGATAAGTCGGGGCCAGAACTTCCAGTGTATTTTTACCTCGCTTGGTGACTTCCGCACCCAGTGAATTTAATATGGAAATAATTTCTTTTGCCGGAATTTTTATTCCAAGAATATTTTCAATTTTATCAGTATTAACCGTAATTTTAACCGGTTCCAGTTGCCATGTTCCGATATCAACCACCTGTTCTAATATGGCAGTCGGCATCATTTCCTTCAACAGGGAAAATGTATAAGTTAAATGCGCCAAAGTCTGGTTTGGGTCAACTGTCTTTTCGTAACGGCCGACCGCGTCTGTTCTAGCCCCGAGTTTGCGCGATGTCCGTCGGATAGTTATCGGATCAAAAGCCGCCGCCTGCAAAACAATGGTTTTGGTTTTTTCATTAATCTCACTGTTCGCTCCGCCCATAATTCCGGCCAGATCAATTATCCTTTCCCCGTCTTCAATAATCAGCATCCCGGCTTCCAAATTCCAGGTTTTACTATCCAGTGTTGTTACTTTCTCGCCGTTCTTTGCCGGACGGACCGTCATTGTTTTCCCCTTAATTTTATCATAGTCAAAAGCGTGTAACGGCTGACCGCGGTCCAACATGATGTAGTTTGTTAAGTCCACAATGTTATTAATTGACCGCACTCCGACTGATTCTAAACGCTTGCGCACCCATTCTGGGGAAGGCCCGACTTTTATTCCGCTAATCACCAACGCCGAATAACGCGGGCACAATTTTACATCCTTTACTTCTACTTTAACAATCTGATTTTTTTTCGGTTCCTCTGAAATATCATATAATTCCCTTTTCAATTTTGATCCCGTAATCGCCGCGATCTCCCGGGCGACGCCGAAGTGCCCCATCAGATCCGGTCGGTTGGCAAGTACATCCAAATCAAGCACCACGTCATCTAATCCTAATTCTTTAACAACATCATTACCTATTTTTGCCTTATCATCTAAAAATAAAATTTCATGATCACCTTTTTTCGGCAATCCCAGTTCTTCTGAGGAGCAAATCATCCCGCAGGATTCCACACCTCTGATATTTGCCTTTTTCAGTTCCATGCCGTTCGGCAATTTCGCGCCCACCATGGCAAACGGCACTTTCTTACCAACAGATTCCGGTTTGATATTAACTCCACCGCAGACTACTTCAAATTTTTCTTTACCGTTGTTAACTGATACCAGATTTAACTTATCGGCGTTAGGATGTTTTTTGATACCTAAAATCTCCGCTACCACTACATTTGAAATATTACCGCTAGTTTTTTCAATCGTATTCACTTCAACCGAACAGATCGTCAAATCATCAGCCAGTTTTTCTGGAGTTGTCCGAATCGCGACATATTCTTTTAACCAATTAAGTGATACTTTCATGGTGAATTGTTAGGGTATAGGGTTTAGGGAGAAGGGATTAGGGTTAGAATTGTTTTAAAAACCTTATGTCGTTCTCAAACAAAGCGCGGATGTCGGCGATCTTATGTTTGATCATCAAGGGCCGTTCAATGCCGAAACCAAAGGCAAAACCCTGATACTTTTTCGGGTCATAGTTCGCTGCTTTCAGGACATTCGGATGGATCATACCGCAGCCACCCATCTCCAGCCAGCCGGTGTTTTTACAGGTCGGGCATCCTTTTCCGTCGCAAATGGTACAGGAGACGTCAAATTCCGCTCCCGGCTCCACGAACGGGAAATAAGAAATGCGAAAACGGACCTTAATGTCCTTCTCCAGGATTTCTCTCATTGCATAATGCAGTGTTCCCTTCAAATCAGAAAAAGTTATATCAGTGTCAACAGCTACACCGTCAAATTGATGAAACATTGGTGTATGGGAAATATCTTCATCACGGCGGTAGCATTTACCGGTGGCAATCACACGCAGTGGCGGCTTTCTCTTTTCCATCGTTCTGACTTGTGATGCGGAGGAGGTATGCGTTCTCAACAATAATTCGCCGTATTTACCGACAGACGCATTTTTTCCTTTTTTAATGTAAAAAGTATCCTGCATATCGCGCGCCGGGTGATCTGCCGGCACATTCAATGCCTGAAAGTTGTAATAATCATTTTCAATTTCCGGTCCGTCAACAATATCAAAATTCATGGAACGGAACACATCCCAGATTTTTTCCAGCATCTGGGTAATCGGATGCAAATGTCCTGCTTGCGTTCTGACACCCGGCAGTGTCGGATCAAAAAACTCTGTTCCTTCTTCAGGGTAACTTGAAAATTTTAATTCCGCTGTTTTCAGCGCATTAGTCAGCTCATTTTTGATTTCATTTGCCAATTTACCGATTACCGGCTTCATTTCATCCGAAATATCCTTGATTTCCCGTAGCACCTTAGTAATTTTGCCTTTTCTGCCCAAATACTCAATCTCCAGATTTTTCAAACTTTCGGAGTCATTAACTTTCTGGATCTCTTCCAGTGCTTTTTGCTTCAGTTGTTCCAGGGTTTTTTTCATATAATATTATTCTTGATGTTGCTCATGTTGCGTAACCGGATTTTCTCTGCCCAGTAAAAAGAATTCCAGCAGTCCTAAACCCATAATCAGCAAGACCGCGTTCCACCAGGTAAACAGATTGTTAGCTTGGAGCATTAAAGAAATCACAATTAGGGAAGAAAATAAGACCGACTGGCGCAATGAAACCCCGATGTGACGGAATAGTACCGATCTTTTCACAAAAATAGCACGTACAAAAAAGCCAAATAAGGCAAATGT
This sequence comes from Patescibacteria group bacterium, assembly GCA_041666485.1. Lineage (GTDB taxonomy): Bacteria > Patescibacteriota > Patescibacteriia > UM-FILTER-42-10 > UM-FILTER-42-10 > JAHJEX01. Next base: position 58,304 of record JBAYGW010000005.1, read on the forward strand.
TCCCATTAGCGACAAAAAAAGCATGATATAGAAAGAAAAAAGCCCGACAAAACCTGAGTTAAAAGGGTCAATATTCAGAATAACCAATACAAAAGCCCCCCACGAAATGAGGGTCCCAAATCCCATAATTAACAGGTATCTTCTTAACGGCATATAACACTAAAGAATCTTATCTCATCGTAGTTTTTTGAAGAGATTTCCACCTAGATTGTAACAGATTTTCGTGATTTCAGCAAACGATTTTTTGGGGCAAAAAAGGTCATTTTTCCAAAGAAAAAAGGCTCCGAACATTCATGGGAGTGAATGGGAACCTTTCGGGAAACGAGGGGTCGAGCATAGCTCGACAAAGGTGCGATGCTACGCGATACGCTGGACTTCGAATCCGACGTATTCGCGCTTGATGAACTTGCCTCTGAAGGTCGTGGTCGTATGGTACTTCTCCTGATAGACCAGGATCACCAGCTCGCCCGGCTGCCTTTGGGTGATGTGGTCTGCGGGTACGCAGACCAAGCCCACCGGCGTGTCGATGACCATGACCACCTGGTCGCACGTGGCAACCGTTGTTACGAACTTGCGTCCGTTAGTGGCCGCCGTGGCAACTCCCAGGTTCTGAGTGAATAGGCCGTGGAACACGACCTGCCCCGAGATCGCCTGTGATGCGGAGTGCTCCACGACGATCTTGTTGTCGAAGATCCCCGCGACCAGGAGGATCAGGGCGATGGCCAACAGGACAATTAGAAGGCCCTTCTGGAACCGATAGCGAAGCTCCGCCTCATGAGAATCGTATGCCATGACTCACACTCTCCTAATTCGTCGACCGTGTTGCTATCCGAGCTGATTCCCAGATAGCGTGTTAGTTGCCGACGGGGAGCGCAGCGAGCAGGGCCCGGGGTTCGTTTTCCGGGCGGAGGTGCCGGGGGTGGATTTTCAGAACACGGGTCCTGCTTCCTTCGCTGACCACGGTGGTGACCACAGCCGTTGCCGGCCGAGTTGAGTCGGCGGGGCAAATCTCCACCAACTGTTTGGCCACCACGAGTATGGCCCTGCCGTTGTAGCTCGACAGGTTGTCGGAGCTGATAGAGACCATGTACGCGGTATTCGCGTACTTGTTCTTGAGGAGATTGACCGTCAGGAAGGATTCCAGCCGGTACTCCCCCTCGGTGAGCTGGGACAGCCCGATCACCGGGATGCTGTACGCACGCAGATTCTTGATCTGCTGGCGGTAGACGAGACTGCTCCCGATCCCGAGGAAGATGGCGAAGAAGGCGAGGACAACCCAGAAACGGGTGGCGGTGTACCAGTGGTACCGCTTGGCGAGCTGCAAGTTAGGCATGATCTACACCTTTCACTTCCGTGTGTGGAAACACCCTCACGCGCAAAGGCGTTTCAGAGAAGAACCTGATCCACGCGTGACCGAGTATACTAGCACATCTCAACCGGATTGTCAAGCCACGTCAGAAGGTACGATTGCGCAATCGCACCTTCTGACGGTGTTAAGACTCAATCAAAACAGGCGCGACATCAATGTCGCGCCTGCACACTAAAATAAATATTAAACTATTCCTCTATCCAGCCGTCTTGACTGATGTTGTAGGAAAGAATTATATTGGCAATTTGGTTATAAATACCCTCCAGGTCGGAAGCGGATGGTGCGTAGAAATACATGTTAGGATCTGTGGCAATATCGTTACGTAAAAAGTCTTCATTCACGCTACTCCCTAACCCGATCGCAAAAATCAAAATCCCGACGTTGTCCGCTTCATCCGCCTTTGTTCTGGCATAAAGTTCCGCGGCGCTGATTGGTGACGGCACATTTGCTACACCATCGGTTAACAGAATTTCAACTTTGATATCCCCGGACGGCACATTTGTCTGTATATTAGTTGTAGCCAATCCAATTGCATCGCCAATATTGGTATTGCCGGTCGGCGTCGGTATTATATTTACCGCTGCCTGCGCGGCGGCAAAATCATTTGAGGAAGAAAAATTTAGTTGCGCTGATTGATTATAAGAAACAACTCCGATCTTATCATAAAGTGGATCCATTTCATCAATAAACGATTTCGCCGCTTCTTTGGCAAAAATCATCGGTCGTGGACCCCACAACCCGCCATTATTTATACATTCTATGGAGTTGAGATACGCGGGATTCGTGCAACCATCACCATCATCATCCATGCTACCAGAACGGTCTATTATGTGATAAATGGTAGTGTCGTTTCTTGTGGCAGAAGCACCCGCATCGGCATAATAACTGGCAACAGTACGAACGCTATTGGCAAACGTTCCGGTTCCAACTAATTTGCCGGAAGCGACACCGGCATTATGCTGTGCCACAACTTCACACTCTACCCCGTCAATATTGATTGTTGTTCCAGTATAGTTTTCGTCTGTGCGTAATTGCAGATATCCTTCTTCAATGCAGGTTTGAGCTGAGTAAAATGCTTTTTCCGTGGAAATAGAATTTCTGGCGATAATTTTTTCTCTAGTGGCCGTAACATTGTTGGAAAAGACAAATAAAAACATAACAATCATCGTAAAGAAAACCATTAAAATGGTGATACTGCCTTCCTGATTTCTTTTTCTAAAATTATTCATGTTACTGTTGTCTGAATGATATCGTAGAATTTATATCAGACTCTCCTGTTCCTTTTTCAACAATCAAATTAATCCTAAGAGATGAAGAGACTTTCTTAAACGAAACTAGCGAAACATTTACATCTTCATCAGTTAAAAGCTTCATACTAGACGGAGCGGGAATCAAATTCATATCCTGTCCATAATACATTTTCCCGCCATTTAATTCATATACTGTAATAATGTTGTCGGGGGCAACAGGGTTAGTATAAAAATGAGAATAGACTATCGCTTTTGTTCCGCTTGCCTGGATGTCCACATCATAGGCATTACGCAAGGAATAAGTCATTTTTTCAATAATTTGTCTGGCATTGTACTGCGCTGTCTGCTGATTGTTGGTCAGTACTCGCTGTTCGGTACTGTTTACCAGAAACATAGTCAGCATCAGGGTAACGATACTGGAAATACCCAAATACACCATCAACTCCATCAGGGTCGTACCTCGCTGATTAAATTTGATCAGTCTTAATTTCATTGTCCTAACCAGTTAGTAATATAGCTGGCAAATGAGATATCTCTCATATTATCTCTCTCCTGCCATTCCACTTTTACGTCAAGCCGCCTTGCTTGATTATCTTCCGTCCCCGATGCACTCAAATTACCGGCCGCGTCTCTATAAGCTTTGCTAATATGTATCGTCCGATAATACTTGCCGTTAAGTTCCTGTGCCGGGTTTGCCGGATCACTTGGCAATATTTCAAATGTATTACCGTTTTCTTGAATCTGATAAAAACCTTCGGATAAAACGCTAATCAAATTCCAGTCTGACTGTTTTATAGCAAAAAGCTGTTCCATTGATTCTTTAGCATAAGCTGTCGCTTCCACTTCTTGTTTTGAAGCAATCACTAACTGGTGATTGACTCCGATCAGATTACCGATCGCCAAAGAAAAAACCGCTGCCAGACTGATACTTAGCAGTACTTCAATCAACAGACTTCCTTTTTGATTATGCCAGTTCATAAAGATAATATTTTAACTGTTCCCGGTTTCCTGATTTCAATACGGGAACTATTTACCCCCGCATAAAGGATAAATAAATCCAAATCCTGATCCGGGATGCCTGTTAGCTTATTAAAAACTATGTCGTCACTTGCCGAACACGTGAATTCTTGCGGAAAGTTGTATGTTTCTGATACTAATTCCGGATTCACTGATAATAAATCTATTGCATTGCCGCTGCAACGCACCGCCCATGCACGACCTGATTCCGCTGACTGCGCTCTGCTTTGTGCTTCACGAACTATCTGCGCGACCTTATCTGCTTCAGTTACAGCTTGTGCACCTGTTTTACCTTTTGATAAAGAAATCACCGCCACACCGGCAATCAGACTGACTGCGGTTATGACGATCAGTACCTCAATTACAGTGAAGCCAAATTGTTTTTTCAGGTTTTTCATAATATATTTGCAAAATTCCAGAGGGGATACATCACTGCTAGGGCTAATCCGCCGACCAACACACCGGTGATCAATAACATTACCGGTTCAATTAATGTTGACAGATTGTCGCTCCAGTTCTGAATGTCGTCATCATAATATTTTGCCGAATGATGAAGCATATCATCCAAATAGCCGGTCTTTTCTCCGGTTGATATCATTTTCTGGAACAGCGGTAAAAACAGATCTGGGTCGCCTTTGAAAATATCGGAAAGCGAAACCCCACGTCTTACAAAAACTTCACCCGCTCGGATAGCGTCACGATAAACAACATTACTCGCGGCGTTGCTGGCTAATGTCAAACTTTGATCAATTGAGACACCGGACTTGGTTAGCATGTGTAGCGATCTGGAAATCATTGCTAAATTTAATTTTCTGATAACCATTCCGATCATCGGCAGACGAAGTGTTAAACGATGGATTGATTTTTTGAATTTCTCCGAATATCTAATACTCAAACGAAATGAAATAATACATAACGCAATTCCAACTGCCAGTAACAAACCATAGTTGACGATAAAATTGCTGATTGCAATTAAGATACGGGTAAATACGGGCAATTGTGCGGAAACATCATCGTAGATGGCCGCGATTCTTGGAATCACCACCACCATCATCACGGCAACAATTGCAATCATCGTTACAAAAATAAGTGCCGGGTAGATTAATGAATTTCTGATCTTTCTTAATAATTTATAATCGCTCTCTTGCTGGGTTGTCAGAAATTCCAGCACATCAACCAGTTTTCCTCCGTGTTCGCCGATTCTGATCATGGCAATTGCCACCGGAGAAAAAACATTTTTGTACTTTTCCAAAGCAGATGAAAGTGTTTTTCCTGAATTCACTGCTTTTTCCAAATCCGAAATAATTATCTTCATATTTGGATTGGAGTTCTGTTCTCTGGAAGAAGCTAATGCTTCAGGAAGATTTAATCCGGCTCTCATCATTGTCATCAGACTGCGCAAAAAAAGGATGCGGTCAATTCTGGAAATATACCGGAACATGCTCTGCCAAAATGCATTTCCACTTTTTATTTTCACCAAGGTAACAACTGAATTTCCTTCACTGGAAAGCTGCTTTGACACTCTCTTCTTTGTCCAACCCCGAGCTAATCCACGGTGAATGGTATTTTCTAGATCAATAAATGTGTATTCAAAATTTTTCATATTTTTGATTATTTAGTAACCCGTATTACCTCTTCTAGGGTAGTTTGTTTATTTAGTACTTTAATTATTCCATCTTCATACATCGTTTTCATATTCTTTGCCCTTGCTGTATCTTCTATTGAAGATGAATGTGCCCGGTTGATTATCAAATCATGAATATCTTCATCAACTTTCAGAACTTCAAAAATTCCGGTTCTTCCAGAATATCCGGTATTCAGACACGCGGGACATCCTTTGCCTTTTGCAACGGTTGGTTGTTCTTTATTGGAATACTTTGCTACCAGCCCTTTCGGAATTGAATCAACAACATATTCAGTTTTGCAGGAATCACAAATATTTCGGACTAAACGCTGACCAATAATCGCCTTTAAAGTAGACGCGATCAAATATGGCTCCACACCCATATCAAGTAACCTCGGGATTGCGGCGGCGGCGCTGTTAGTGTGTAGAGAAGTTAATACTAGGTGGCCGGTCATTGCCGCATTAATTGCGATCGTTGCCGTTTCTTTGTCCCGGATTTCTCCGATCATAATAATATCCGGATCCTGACGCAATATTGAACGCAGGCCATTAGCAAAATTTAAATCCACATGCGGATTTACCTGTATCTGATTCGCACCGGTCAAATGATATTCAATCGGATCTTCAATTGTGGAAATATTTACTTGCTGGTTATTTATTTCTTTCACAAGAGAGTATAAAGTTGTCGTCTTACCTGAACCGGTCGGTCCGGTAATTAAAATCATCCCGTTGGAAAACCCCAGTATCTTTTTTAAATCTTCGCGGTTGCTTTTTTCCAAACCCAGTGTATCCAGCGAAAGGTTTTCATTATCCGTATCCAGAAATCTTAACGAGGCTTTTTGGCCGTGCAATGTCGGGATAATTGATAAACGCACCGCGACTTTATACCCGGATTCATTGAAACTGAACCGTCCGTCCTGCGGGCGCATGTGCTCGTCAATGCGAAGTTGAGATAATATTTTAGTACGTGCAATTATCGGAGCGAGTAGTTCTTTCGGCAAAGTGAAAAATTCATGAAGCATCCCATCCATCCGAAAACGAACTGAAACCGAATTCTCGCGCGGTTCAATATGCATATCACTTGCCTCGCTTTTAATGCCAAAAATTATTAACTGGTTCAGCAGTGAAATAATCGGGGCTTCCTGCCCCATTGTTTCCGGAGTATTATTGACTCTACAAGCTCTGATAATCAGTTCATCAATTGCTTTTTTGCTGGATTCTGCGGAATTATTAAATGCTTCTTCCAAATATTGTTTAATATCTCTCTGATTAGCCAGATACACCGCCACATCTTTATTCAGTGACCTTTTAACATATGCAATTAATTCCGTATTCTCCGGTCTGGCCATTGCCACGTAGACATATGCTTCATCCTCCTGAAAAGGCAAAACCAAATGTTCCAAACAAATGGAAGATGGGAGTTTTTTAACCACTTCCTGGTATATTTTAACCTGATTCAAATCAACCACCTGCAGTGAATGGGAATCCTGGAGCAGTGAAATCAACTTGGATGACGGGACAATTCCTTGCTCAATACAAAAATCCAAAACATTACCCATTTGGAGTTTTTCATACTCTTTGAGCTTATTGGATGTTTCTTTGGATAATATACCCTCTTTTCTTAGGGCATCGGTTACTTGTTTTGTCGCTATCATTTTTTTACCAAAAAGATTTTGCTAAGGTAAGCACATTTTTTTGCTTTCAAATACTTTGTTTTATTACTACTAATAAAACATGCAACCTTATACCAAATCCGCTACTTTGTCAATCCCCCCCAAGCAATTACCTTTGTTTGAAGAAAAAATAATCAAATATTATAATAAAAAATCCCGCAAATACCAAGAGGGTATTGCGGGTAGCCGGTTAAAGCCAAAAGAGCTGGTTACAGGTTGACGACAAGCGTTTCCGCCTGAATAAAGTGGATCGGACCGAAGTCCCGGCGCATGCGCGCCAGCTCCTTTTCGGACCAGTCCGGTGCCACCGCCTTGCCGCAGTCCACCGTGTCGGCCAGATGTTCCTCAGTAAGCAACTCAAACGCTTCGGGAGTGACCTGGCAGAGTTTGCCGGTCACAACCATCTCAAATTCATCGCGGACGTTCTCCGCGATGACGGCATTCAGCGTCCTGAAATCGATTGCGTTTCCGGCGAAGAAGAATTTCGTCCCGTCCTGGCAGCAGATATATACGCCGCCTTCGGGAACTGATGCATTCTGCCGAATTGACATGAAGACGTTCCCCATGTCATCACAACGCTCCACCCAGAGGCGGAGATTCTCAACGCGATCGACGGAGGCACTTGCCTGCTTACTCATGTACCATTCCCCTTCAAGGCTTCGGTTCACATCCATGTGGCGAACTGACGTCCACCTGCGGTAGAAATGCCAATACTACCAGAATATAATTTTATGTCAACCCCGCTAGAAATTAGATTTATAACGGGGTGAAGGCGGATATACAAAAAAGGCCTGCGAATTTAGCAAGCCTTTCATCAAATATTTATTATTTATCTTTCTGTTTCTGTATCAGGTATTTAAAAGATATTTTCCGGTTTACCTCCAGCGATCCAACTTCAAATAATTTAAAGGCAAAATAGAAACCGGCCATCACATATAATGTTACAACAACAACCCCCAATATTGACTCCCACATGGTTAATGCGCCAATAGAGCTACGGAAAATCAAAATCAGCGGAGCGGTAAATGGAGTAAAGCTCACTATCCTGGATAATACTCCTGATGGTTCCGCCAATAAAAATGATGCGAAATAAATCGGGATAATTGAAAGAATGATAAAGACTGAAGAAAACTGCTGGGCATCACGATATTTTGGCATTGCCGCGCCAACCCCCACCATGATGCTGGAAAGAAACAGAAAACCGCCGATCGTATAGAATACGGATAGCAGGATCTGCCCGAATGTTACATCAACGGCCGACCAATCTATTGTAATAGGAAAAATATTCGTAGAAGCAACCACAATCCCGGTCATCAAAACCCCCAATGCAAACAGTGAAGTCAGAGATACGCCGGTAAGTCCAACTAGTTTTCCCCAGATCAGCTGGCGCGGTTTAACAATGGATAATATTGTTTCAATCATCCGATTCTCTTTTTCTTCCGAAACACTGGATAACATAAATCCGGATGAAAACATAACCATTACAAAATAAACCAATATAGAAACTATCGGGATAATAAATACTTCAAACCGCTGGTCTACCGCCACTCCATTTTTGTACAGAGTCTTTTCCAACTTTATATCACTGGAAAATAAAGCAATCCTAGCCGGATCTTTAATTTCCATCAAAATATTTTGCTTCAGCATTTCTACAGCCACCGCGTTGAACCGGTCACGCGAAATTAGGCTGGTATCCGGGGCGTAAATCTGAATTACCTTTTCAGTCAGTATATTTTCCGGATAATAAAATGCCGCATCTGCGCTTCCTCCCCTAACCTGCTCCTTAGCAATCTCAATATCGTCAGCAATAAAATATGGAGGTACAATCATATTTTTAGAAATTATTCCGGACCGGTCAACGATCAGAATGTTATCAATATTCTTCACTTCCTCCGCTATCTTTTTCTCAACCTGTGTCGCCGATGTACCTGAAACAGCGGCTAAGCCCAGATAAATAACCGGAACAATTACAATCATAATCCAAAAAGACGGTTTTTGTACTATCTTTAAATATTCTTTTTTTGCAACCTTTAGGATTGTGTTCATAGTTATTTTGATACCATTACAAATATTTCTTCCAAAGAAGGTGCTGCTACTTCAAACTTTGTGATTTTCAATTCTGTACCTGCTAAATACGATAGCGTTTCCTTTGGCGTGATTCCTTCTTTTAAAATTAGAGAGGCGGAATTAGTCGTATCATTGGCGACTGAATAAAGCCGGTCATTCTCCGGCAGTACGCCCCGAAACTGCACGTGAATCCGGTCTTCGCCGAACTGCGCTTTTACTTCATCCACCGCTCCGTATAAAATACGTTTGCCATCCTGGATCATAATCAGGCGGTTGGCAATTTTTTCCACTTCTTCCATCTGATGAGTAATAAATATGATCGTGCTGCCCTTTTCCTTCATTTCCAAAAGCATATCCATCAGTAATGTCCGGTTGACCGGATCAAGTCCTTTGGTCGGCTCGTCCAGAATTAATAAATCCGGCTGATTGATAATTGTAATTCCCAGCTGAATTTTTTGCTGTTGTCCGGAAGAAAGCTTTTTTACCTTTAATTTTGCTTTATCATGCAGTCCGACTTTATTTAAATATTCTAGTGACCACTTTTTTGCATCATTTGCCGACATTCCTTTCAGTTCACCAAAATAGACCATGGTATCAATCACTTTTTCGGATGTATATAATCCCCTTTCTTCCGGCAAATAACCGACATGGCTAGCCATAGACTGATCGTACTTTTTTCCGTCTATTAATAGTGCTCCACTGTCCGGTTGTAAAATATTCAAAAGACATCGGATAGTGGTTGTCTTTCCCGAACCGTTAGCACCAAGTAGTGCAAAAACTTCTCCTTTTTGTACATCAAAAGAAAGGTCAGTCACAACTTTATTGTCACCAAACGATTTAGAAAAATTCTTTACACTTATAATACTTTCGGACATGAGTTATTTTTTGATTACAACTATTGTACATTTGGTCAGTAGAGCGGCGGCGGCCCCGATAGCAGCCAGTACAGGTGCGATCAATGCGCCGACTACGCCGACTGTCACCGGAATTTCAATAATTGATT
>JBAYGW010000006.1:0-52301 GCA_041666485.1 Patescibacteria group bacterium
GCTTATTAACTTCCTCTGGTGATTCTAGCGGAGAGGCAACACCTGTTCCCATCTCGAACACAGTAGTTAAGCTCTCTAGCGCCGATGATACTCTTTATTGGGGAAAGTAGGTCATTGCCAGTTATATAGAAGAACCTCTGTCTAAAACAGAGGTTTTCTATTTGCTAAAATATAAAAATCAGTGTATGACCTATCCCGAACTTCTATAGTGAGGGATCAAACATTGCCAGTTTTATGAATAAACACCTCTAACCATGGGGTGTTTTTCATTTTGGGAAAATTGAGCTCAATAAAACAGTGCGAAATCCCGCATTGGAGCGAAGCGACAAGTGCGGGACAGGGGTTTTCTATTTGTGTAAAATATTATAATTACGCACGTAATTTCCTGGATAATTACACGAAAATCGATCCAATATGGGAGCGATTTTTTATTTTGGTGAATATTTTGGAAATACTTGACCGGACAGAATAATGTGTTAAGCTTCGCTCACGCCATATGTACTCATACACCGAAGGAGGGCCCACATGGCAAAGACAAAGTGGAAAGGGAAAAACATCCCCGATCCCGCCCCCAAGCTCTTTGGCAAACAAACCAACCAACTCCATCGCGGTGACTTTCTGCGCCTTGCTGAACGATTTCAAGATCGCAACCCAACTACTCCGCACCATCCCGAGCTACTGCACAAACTCATCTACCTTATCCGGCATGCTCTCCATAGATTTACGCTTGACGACCTATGTCAGATGGCGGAAATTCTGGGCAGGATATCGCCCGGTAATATTGAAGGGTCTGTGGAGCTCTATCAGTTCGCAGACGCCTGCAATCTGGTCGGACACCGGATTGAGAAAGTGGCCGGGCACGCCGTAAATATCGCCTTTGATCCGCTCAGCCGGAAAAATGAAGCATTAATCCTGCTTTCTATGCGGTACCCCGACATGGTTTCCGTCTATCCGGATCGTGACAATTCCGATCTGATCATCGTACGGTTGGAGATTCCTCCGACTTTCGGATTACATGTCCCGGCAGACATATTCAACCGGGATCATTCACTATAGGACAATAAATCAATGTCCTATTTTTTTTGGCTAATATCAGCCAAAATAGAAATATTGTGAATAAAATTTAAGCTAAAGTTAGCATTATTATACTAAAATACCCCTCAAATTAGCTTGACGAATTAGCATCCCATCATTTATAATCTTTGTATGATAATGTATGATAATTGCTAATATATAACTATAAAATGGCTAATAAAGGACGAAGCAGACTTACAATTACATTAAGGCAGGATTTACTCCCCTTTCTTGATCAAACAATTGACGGAACAAAGATTAGAAACCGGTCACACGCGATTGAATATATTTTAGGTAAATATTTGCAGGGACCAAAAATCGGCAAAGCTGTAATTTTGGCAGGTGGTAAAGGAATCCAGATGCGTCCTTTGACTTATGAGATGCCTAAAACGATGATCCCGGTACATGGTAAACCGATCCTGCAGCATATTATTGAATCGCTGCGCGACCAGAGAATCAAGGATATTACTGTCTTGATCGGTCACTTGGGTGAAATGATTCAGGATTATTTCAAAGACGGGTCTAAGTTTGGGGTAAGTATTGATTATGTAAAAGAAAAACACCAGTACGGAACCGGCGGATCATTACGCGAATTAAAAAATAAATTAAACGATGCCTTCCTGCTGATTTACGGCGATGTATTGTCAGAAATAAATTATCTGGATTTTATTGACTTTCATAAATCACATAATCAGATTGCCAGTATGGCACTCACCTCTCAGGATCATCCGACTGAATACGGGGTTGTAAATTTACAAGGATCAAAGATTGTGAAGTTTGAAGAAAAGCCCGAAAAGAAAGCCGGGCTGTCTCATTTGATCAATGCCGGCATGTACATTCTGGAATCCAATATCTTTAAATATATTCCGCCAAAAGGATATGTCAGTTTGGAACAAGACGTGTTCCCCGACCTGGCAAAAAGGGAAAAATTATTCGGCTATCCGTTCTCGGGCCTCTGGTTTGATGTTGCTACTCCTGAAATTTACGAAAACGTAATTAAAGAATGGCCTAAAAATTAGACTTTCTATTTAGAGGCACATCTTTCAATCCTGGAAGGTGTGTTTCTGAAGTAGAAGGGTTCGCCCTTCACGCTCTTTTCACATCAACCGCCCTTAAGGGGGTGATTATCATGACAGTGCTCGTGGGTGTTTCCGCGAACGTGGAGTACACGCTCTGCTATCCGGCTTGCGATGCCGACAAGCTCAACCTTCCGCCCAGCGGAAGAACTTGTTGCGTCGCGGGGTCCTCCTGCAACGTCGCGATTACCCTCCAGAACGCCGGCATTTCGTCGGTGAAGCTCCTTGTCACCGCCGGTGACGATGAGAATCGCGGCAGAATCAGCAGCGAAATGGCTCGTCGCGAGCTGGACACATTCCTCCTCCCCTGGAGGAAGACCACCAACGTCAGCTACTCGCTGAACCGGGATGGTAAGTCCCAACTGCTCTGCTTCAAGGGTGAATACCTCCCCGGCAAGCTTGAAGAGCATGATGTGATTGAAGGTCAGGTCCGTCAGATCCGACCCAGGTTCCGGGTAGGAACTGGGGTCCAGATTGCGGACGCACCGGTGATTCACACCATGTTCGGAGCGATCCGGGATGATGAGGGTAGCCTCATCAGCAGCACCAACGTGCTGAACCCGGGGATTTCCCTGCTGGAAGCGCACAGCGATCCGGAAACCGACTTCCGTCGGCTGGAATCGCTGCGTAACCTTCTGCTGCGGACCAACATCCTGGTTGTGAACCAGAGAGAGTTGCAAGCCCTGCTTGCCAACATGAATCTGGGGAGCATCCGGCAACTGCAGAGTCTCGGAGCCGAAGGTTCCATGAAGGTCCTGGTAACCAGATCCAGCGACGGGGCGATCCTGTACAACGGCGATCCGGAAGAAATTCCGGTGGACGCTTTCAACCACGTAGAAGTGGTTGATCCCGTCGGTGCCGGGGACTGTTTCCTCGGCTACTTCATCGCCATGCTGGTGCAGAACGCGCCCGTTCATCTGGCGCTTGAGACGGCTTCGGCCGCAGCGGCCATCACGGTCGGCAGGGTCGGGGGTTCCAATACTCCCAAGCTGTTCGAGGTCCAGGAATTTCTGGCCAAGCACTCCATCCGCACTTCACCCTAACCAGGACGTGAAACACACGTGTGTCTCCGTCCTTTTTTTATTACCAAACAAAATTTATACCTTTAAAATTTTATCCTGCAAATTTTTGTATTCTTCGCTCAAATCATCTGTTTCGGTGAATGAACTAACATATTCTCTCATTTTTTCCTTCACTTGAAATGATGCAAAATCAAATAATGAGTCATCCAGTTTATGCTGGTGAACACCACCTACGACATCTTGCAGTGAGATTGAGTCTAGATAAAATTCTTTGTTTGAATTATCCGGCCTGACGATACAGCACATTTTACCCGACTCCCCCTTTTCCAATAATTCAACTGCATACTCACCAAGCTTAATCGCATATTCCCGGTCAATATCAATTGGTTTACCGGTCTGCAGATAGTTCCTAGGAATTATGCATTGAGCATATATACCAAGCTCTTCTTTAATTTTTTCCCTCAAGCCGATGGAAATAAAATTCTGCCGGGATTCTTTTCTGAATTTGTCTTTTTGGTTATCCGATATGCCGGAAACAGACCGGTCAAAACGCACTTCCTCAGCAATTACTACGGTTGCATATTCCCCGTTTGATTTGTATTTCTTTTCAATCGCCTGCATCAGCGAATCCAGTGATACCTCCCTTTCCGGAACAACAATTAAATCCGGGTCAGCGAGACAAGAAGCGGCAGGAATCCATCCGGCCTTCATACCTATTGTCTCAACTAAAAAAACGCGTTTCAGGGCATAGGCAGCGTCCTCTTTTACTTGTTTGGTAATATTAATTATTTTGCTGGCAGCGGTCGGAAAACCGGGAGACCAATAAGTCCCCGGCAGATCATTATCAACCGTTTTCGGCAAACCGATTACCGGTATCGCCAATTGTTTAGAAACTTCGTATGCCGCGCTCATTGTATCATCCCCACCGATAGCGACAATCGCGTCAATCCCCAATTCTTTTATTCTGCTTTTCAGCTGATCAATACCATTATCCTCTTTTAGCGGATTAGTCCTGGAAGACCGGAGAAAAGTTCCCCCGTGTGTCTGTAATACTGATAAATCAATATCAGTTAAATCAATTGTCTTGCCGCCGACCAGCAGACTCTTCCATCCCTCAATCCCGCCAAGTACTTTATATCCCTTTTTTTGACCAGCGGAAATAACGCCATATAATGTGGCATTTAAAGCGGCGGCTAATCCACCGCCCGTAAAAGTAATTATGGTCTTTTTTTTGCTAAACATTGCGAATATATCATAGAATTTTTTTCAATATTTTTCAAGTTGACAGCAGTAAAATAAGCCGTTAAAGTCATTAAACCAATCACGCTCGTTAACAGGCCAGAAAACTTGGCCAATTTCTGCGCTCAGCGCCAGGGAGGAAGATCATGGCAGGGATTGCAGTGGGGTTCTCGGTGAACCCGGAAGAACACCTGGTTTTTGAAGGAGGTCTGCCGGAAGGAGTAACGGCCAGAGTCAACCACGATTACTACGCAGTCCACGGGGGCGGGAGTTCCTTCAACATCCACAAAGCGGTTGCCGGCGCCGGTATCGCTTCCATGCTTTTCGTGCCGGTCGGTTACAGTCCGGACGGTAAACTGGACTTCAATCGGGGACAGATGGATGAAATGCTCGCGGGCATGAGTGCTGTACGGCTCCCGTTGCGGGATCGGCATTCATCGCGGGCGACTATTCTGTGCCCGAGCAAAGGTCCGGGCGGAAGAATCCTCGCCTACAAGCCGCCAATTCTCGCGGATCGTGTTCCTGATGCCGTGGAGAAAATCCGCGGACATCTGCGCAACCAAGCACCGGAGTATCTGGTCTTGACCGGAATCATGGAAGACGAACTTCCGCTGGCCAGGACCTTCACCGAACACAAAGACGGGAAAGTAGTTTTCGCTCCCCATGTCTCACTGATCAATTCCGGCAAGATGCTAGAAGTCCTGCCGGAGGCGGACTACTTGTACCTTTCAGCCATTGAAAGCAAAGCGCTGCTGGGCAATAAAATGTCCCTGCAGCAACTGCAGGAATTTGCCCGGAAGCATGAGCTGGAGCTGGTCAGTGTTTCAAACGGCAAACATGGTCTCTGGATCGCCACGCCGGAAGACGCCTTCCACATTCCCGAAGTCCCCTTCGCCGTACGGTGCATTGACACAACCGGTGCCGGTGATGCGCTGATCTCCGGGATGTTGATCTCGTTCCTCAGAGGATGCAAATCCGTCCGCGCTGCCGCGCTGTTCGGTGCGGCTCATGCCCGCATGGCATGCACCAGAATTGGTGGATCTAGTGTACCGGCCTGGGATGAAGTTGAGAAACTCGTTGAAGCCACGCGTGGCGGCATTGAGTTTGGCACCAGTGGTTCTTTTTCTACGTCACTCTAATTGTGGCGTTTTTTTATTCTACTTGGAATTGACAATTAGTGAAAAAAATGATATTATACCTTTTCAGTACAATAACAAATCAATCGCTTGCTATATGCCTATTAATAAAATAAAGATAAATTTTATTGGCGCTATTATTACCCTTGGAATTAGCGCTTTTTTTATTGCAACGGCAAATGCAGCAGATATTCGCACGATTATTTTTCCTGTATTGGGACCAACACACTACTCAAATGATTTCGGTGCACCACGCAGTGGCGGAAGAACACATGCTGGAAATGATATTATCGGCAGAAAACACCAGGCATTAGTGGCTGTCATGGATGGCACGATCAGGCTTGTTAATTATCCCGAACCCTACTGGGGCTATGCTGTTATTTTAGAAGGAACAGACGGTTACGAGTACTGGTATCTCCACATGAATAATGACAACCCGGGCACGGATGACGGCCGAGCCAGCGGACCGGATATTTACGCCCCTGATATTGCACCGCGGCTTCCGGTTAAGCAGGGTCAACTGATCGGCTATATGGGCGACAGTGGTAACGCCGAATACACAGTTGACCATCTGCATTTTGAAATCCACCGGCCAGATGGCAATGTTATTAATCCCTACGAAACATTATTAGCTGCACCAAAAATATTTTCAGCAGTTGACGGACCGACACTTCATAATGAATTATTACCCTATGCTCAGTTCAAAGGCGGCGCATCTATTACCACGGGCAATTTGGATAATTCTTATGAAGGAATTGAATTAGTAACCGGTGCCGGACCGGGTGGCGGTCCACATCTGCGCGTCTTTTCAGAAAACGGGGATGTACTAAATCAGTTTTTTGCGTATGCCGAAGATTTTAAAGGCGGTCTAGATGTCACTACCGGTGATATTGATGGTGATGGTAATGATGAGATTATTACAATTCCAGGCCCGGGCATGTCGGCAAATGTCCGTATATATACACCAAGCGGAGAATTATTAAATGAATTTATGGCCTATCCTGAATTTGCGAAAATGGGAGGCAATGTCAGCGCAGCTGATCTGAATAGTGACGGAAGGGCGGAAATTGTAACCGGAACATTGGCAGGAGGCGGACCGCAGGTAAGAGTTTTCAGACCGGATGGCTCCCTGCTGTATCAGTTTTTTGCTTATGCCGAAAATTTCCGCGGGGGCGTGGACGTTGCAGCCGTAGCTGCCACATCTGAAAACAGATCAATGATTATTACCGGCCCTGGCCCTGGCGGCGGACCGCAGGTGCGTATTTTTAAACCATGGGGAGATGTTCTGGGTCAGTTCTTTGTTTATGATAAACAATTCCGTGGGGGCATACGCGTTGATGCGAATGAATATACTTCTGGATTATCTGGACCGGAAATAGTTACTGCACCAGCTAGTCGTGGCGGACCTGACTTTCGGATTTTTGACATGCACGGAAATTTGCGTTCGTATCTCACCGCTTATGAACGTTGGTGGCGAGGGGGTTACAATATTGCAATTGATAATGACCTAATTTATACCGTAACCACAAACGGCGGCAGAAGAGCATCAGTAAGGGCAATTACACCCTAAAATATTTGACGAATGTGTTATAATATAGTAACTTGGTCAATTCGGATAGGTGAATGACATATCCTAGACGAATGGACTAGTTGCTTTCTTTTTTGAATAGAAGCATAAATTATTACGGAGAGGTACTCGCCTCGCTGAAGCGAAGCGAAGCGGGTCAGAGTGGGCCGAAGCCACGAGCAGAGCAAACTGCTTTGCTCTGAGAGGAGCTGAGGCGGGCTGGCTGATGCGCTATCAGCGCCAGACAGCCCCGGACGAATGGGTTGTTCTACATAAGAAAGCATTTTAAAAATATTTCTATTTACATACGGAGAGGTGCCAGAGTGGTCGAATGGGTCAGTTTCGAAAACTGAAGTACCCTTACGGGTACCGGGGGTTCGAATCCCTCCCTCTCCGCCATTCGACTCCCCCATGCTATCGCACGGAGTCGCTCATGGCCTATCGGCCAATCAATTATAGTAACCTAATAACTAACAGCTGAGTCGGATGCCTCGAGAGAAATCGAGAGGCATACAATTAAAAGTATTCAAACGGGTGCGAGCGAGGCACGCAGCCGAGCGACAATCAATCCGAGTATACGCAGGATTGATTGGCACCCCGGACAACGACCCTGAGTGAGCGGAGCGAATCGAAGGGGAGGCAAAAGTCCCTCCCTCTCCGCCAAAATTCAAAATTGGAAACAAAAATGAAGAAATTAAATATCAAAATAATGCTCTCCATTTTCGCAATATTATTTGGCGCATTTATGATAGTTTTTGGCGAATTTGACGATAGTCCTGGATTGCAGGGGCTTGGACTCATAACAGTAATTATTAGTGTTGTGAATATTATAAAAAGCAGGAATAAAAAATCTATAATCTGGTAATAAATAATGATTGGAAAAGTAGACGATAATTTAACCCCGCAAGAGACAGAATCCCAGCAATGGGAAAACGAAGTAGAGAAAGTTTTTTCTAATGTAGAATATTTACAAGGACCGGAAGCTAGAAAACAACGTGATAATTTTTCGCAAAATGATTCTAAATTAAAAGAGCGAACCAGAAATGCAGAAGTTTTGTTTAGATACTTAAAAAGATATACTGGCAAGGAAGTAGCTATTAGAGAAGTGAGCAAAGGCATATTTGAAATATCTTTTGAAAATTCACCAAACCAAATTCCGGAATTGCCGGAAGGATATGGTTACAAGGGGGGTGCTGCTAGGGCTCATTTAGAGTCTACTTTAGGTATCAAGCAATCATCTGTTAGAGATTTGGATATAGTATTTTTAGGTAAAACAGAAAACAAAGAAGTGACAGACATGCTCGCTCGTGAATATATGCCTGAAGATTATGAGAATGGTTACGGAGTTGAAAGTTTGGATTCTGATTATTTTGACACACGTGATTTTACGATAAATGAAGTGTACGTCGGAGACAGACATAATATAATAGCAACACAACAATGTATCTTAGATACAATTCGCAGAATTTTACGTGTTACTGAATTTGAAAAGAAAGATCGTATTTACGATGAGGGGGATTACTGGGTCAATCCTAAAATACTCGCCAAAGCTTTACGGTTATTAGCACAAGAAACTTCCAGAGGCCAAGTAATGGAATTTGCAGACAGAGACGCTGTGGGATGGATTGGTATAGATAGCTTCCATATGGCATTACATTTGGACCGCGCCATGGGACAAAGCCAAGATACAGCTTATAATTATATACAAGAGCTTATTGATAATGGGCAATTACCCTCAGATATCAATACACCTGAATTAGCGGCAGACTACCTTAAAGCAGACCTTTATGATTTTGTATTCAAAGCTCCAAGATTTAAAGGAGTTGATAGTGGTCTGACTGGTGAAGATGAGCTTATATATTGGGAAGAAGAATTTGGTGAACTTGTTGATCTACCTACTTTTCAGAGTTTTTCTAAATCACCACAAAATAAATTGCAAAAATAGTTATTAATAAGTTCGTATCTTTACCCCGCACCCTTTAGTGGTGCGGGACCTCCCTCTCCGCCAAAATTGAAAATCGCATTTTAAAGACATTCTTGATCATTATTAAAGTACAATAATATGATAAGTCAACAAGAAAAAATAATACCTCAGCAACAGATACCGAAACAAAAACCAAAATTAAAATTCATTCCTTTAATAATCACCTTGGGGCTTTTTATTGTCGCTATATTAGCTGGCAAAGGATATATTACATTACCTAAAATAAATTTTCTTTCAGATGTCTACGAAATTACACCTGATGCAACAGTCGGAGTTCCGTGTAGTTATGAATTTTCCGAATTAATTTCTTTTTTAGATACAAGGAATAATGGCAACACAGATATATATACATTTTATCTCGGTTCAGGCGTTGGGTTTCCTCCAATGGGGCTTATCCTTGGTATTGATGGTGTATTAAAAGGCACGCCCACAGCAGAGGGCCTCAGCAAGTTTCAAGTTTGTGTCAAAGATGTTGGTGGAAATTCTACATGCAGAACATACTCTTTAAGAGTAAATCCTGCTAATACTTCCAATAATACTACCTGCCCCACAACATCAAACCCACCTTGTGGTTCATCGGAAAACGGCATAGCTGTAATGGGAGTAATTGTACCTGCCTCATGCAGCTGTCCGAGTGACACTGATTTTGCCCAGATGGATAATATAACAGCCGGCGGTCCATATAAAATCTGTACCTGTAAATAATTCAACTAATTTCCAAATATCTCTGGATGTTGACCTGAACAACCCAGTAATTTAATAATGAAAAAATACCTGCAAGAAAGCAAGTATTTTTTATATCTTTGTGAGAAATATTATATTCTCAAATTATTGACTATCAACAGAATCATTAACTTCTGTTGAATCAATTGGCTTACCTATTTTGAAGATTTTAATTATACCCCAACTGATCAGCAGATAAACAAAGGCTGCCACCAAGGTTGACCATTCAAAATAAGAAGTTGTTTCAACCCCTTCAGCAGTAGAAGCGCCAAAGACATTTAGAAATGGCCCGGCAAAAGGCATACTTACACCGTAAATCAACTTAGTAAACCCTGCATCAGGATTTGCACCAAGGATTCTCATTACAAAACGGAATGCAAGAACTATCTCTATAAATCCTAACAGGTACCAAACGACTTGATAAGCATGAAATAGTGTCTTCTTTTGTTGGTAATCTTTTGCTGCGCTAGGTGTAACGCCAACAGTTTGCTCTGTCTTTGTTGACTCACTTGTTGGTGTTGATGTTGAAGTCGATACTGTTTGGGCAGTTTGAGTCGGACCAACAGAAGTAGACTTTCTTATTGTTTGTTCAGAATTGGCATCTGAAACCTTTGTCAATTCCTCCTCACTGCGCGATGTGCTTAAATTTGGGTCCATATTTTTTTGGGTTAGATTGGCACCGATCTAGCAGTGCGCCCCATTAAATTTGGAGCTTATGTATTAAGCGTACTCTCCTAACCAATATTTAGCAAAGATTTTGATAAATTAGCCTTATTAACAGCAAATTTGATTAAGTATTGAATTTAACAGTCTGATTTCCAGATTATTGTCTCCTTTCTAACAATCAACTTATCATTTGGTAGTATTTTTAATTATTTAGATTTGTTATAATTAACTCTCAAGAGGAAATAGTATTTTCTTCATATCTTTAATTGTTATGATAGTAAACATTTAATGCCAAGCAAAAAAAAATTTTTACGAATTATTTTCTACATCGCCGCGGCTTTAGTGTTACGTTTTATAATCGTGAACCAAGTTTTGGAAGCCACTGAGACATGGTGGATACAAGCTGTTTCGATAATAATCATCTTTGGAATTGGAATCGGTTATGTTTTCCGCGGTACGGCAAAAGTGATTGAAGAAACTACTGAAGTATTAAAAGACCGGACAAAATTGGCCGGCGGGTTTCTGCAGGCATTCGGAACCGCTTTTCCGGACATGGTAATCGGCGTGGTTGCCGCATTTATTTCCCTGCAAGTTAGAGATACGGATTATGTGCGGGCGATCAATTTGGCGATTATTGCCGCCTCCACCACCTTTGGTTCTAATATTTATAATATTGTGCACGCAACCTGGTGCGTTTACCGGCAGAATTTGGCAAATTTGAAAAGTAAGGCTGTATTAATGTTTCCAAAAATAAAAGCAGGGGGGCTTGTCAGACCGCTTAGTGAACATAATGTGAAGCCATCAATAAATGAGATGGACGGCGCAATCCGCGTTCTGACAGCTTTGACTATGTTGACCGCATTTGTCGCTGTTAGCATGGTCTTATTCGGACAGGTTGAGAATAAAACAGAACAAATCCCCGGAGACTTATACCAGCTTATCTTACCTGTCGGTATAGCTTTATTTATCTTTTGTGCCGGAATTCTTTATTACTTCCGCAAAAGTGAACTTCCTGATTCTCCCGATAAAATTATCATTGAAGAAAAAAGATACTATGATCATCAGCGTACGGCAAGAATTATATTTGATCTAATACTGTCCGGCATTGCTATTTTATTTGCAGCAGAGAGCATGATTAAGGCGATGGAAATTTTTTCGCAATTAACTCACATCCCCTTCGTCGTCACCGGCATTATGGCCGGATTAATCGGCTGTTTTGGCGAGATGTTAGTGGTCCATAATTTTTCCGTCAATCCGAAAGGCCGTATCGGCGATGCCATCGTCGGTGTGGCTATGGATAATATTGTCACGACCTTAGGCGCGGCGATTGTGGCGATCATGGGTGGTATCTTTCTGGGCAGTAATTCACTGATTTTAATCTTTATAATAATTCTAACCGCCAATACCCTGCTGATTGAACAGATTTCCAAATTAAAAAACAGTTTACAGGTTATTAAATAACATAATGGCTGTAGATATAGTAAAACTATCAAAAGAATTAATGTATAAGCAGACTGAGAAAAATCAGGCGCCTGCTTGGCTTTTGACTGAAATTGCAATTAAAAAAGGCGAGGTACTTTCAAAAAAATATCATGTTGATGGAAAACTTGTGTTGACCTCGTTATATCTTGCCCACACAATTTTCAGCCCCGTTTGGAATGGTGCTATCCAAAAAAAGCATCCGGAACTAAGTGCTAAATTTGCCAAAAAATATTTAGACAAATGGGGTATTAATGACGATGATCAAAAAATCATACTGAACTCTATTAAAGCTCACCATAATAAAGTCCCCACTCAATCAAAAATTGCAGAAGTTGTAAAAAATGCGGAATGTTTTAAATTTGTAACTACCGAAGGAGCTTTAATTTTGTTGCATGAATTAGGGCGACGACAAGTATCTTATGAAGAAGCGGTCGGTAAAGTAATAATCAAAATGGAACAAAAAAAGAGCCTGATAACTCTGATTGACTGTGTAGAAGAAGCTGATAAAAATTGCAAAATAATACTGAAAATTTTTAACAAAAAGTCCTGAATTGCCTGGATATCGCGGGTATTCCATCCGAATTTCAAGATAGCCGGCTGCGGATCTAGCTTAATAAATTGAAGGCCCAGAAATGATTTTGATAAAAGAAATAAGTAGTGTCTCCGAGATCAAGAAATTTGTAAAATTCCCCTGGAGTATTTATCAAGACGATGCTAACTGGGTTGCGCCCTTGATCCAGGACCAGATGAATTTTTTCAATCCGAAAAAAAATCCGTTCTATCACCATTCACGGGTACAACTGATTATGGCCTATGAAAACGGAAAACCGGTCGGAAGGCTTAGTGTGCACGAAAACACGCTCCACGTAAAAAGGCATGGGGAGCCTGTAGGATTTTTTGGGTTTTTTGAATGCATAAATGATTATGCGGTAGCCAAAGCAATGTTTGACTACGCCAAAAAATGGCTGAAAGAAAAAAATTACTCCATAATGCGCGGCCCCGCTAATTTTACGATCAATGGGGAATATGCATTATTGGTTGATGGGTTCAGTCAACCGCCGATGGTTATGATGACCTACAATCCGCCGTATTATTTAAAACTATTGGAACAATACGGCTTTACCTCAGCTCAAAGTATGTATGCCTTCAGCAAAAGTTGTACGGATCCGCTCCCCGAAAACGTCCTGACTATGGCAAACGAGGTTGAGCAGAAATATCCCGACTTGGTTATCAGAAAAGCCGATCTGTCAGATCTGGAAAATGAAATCAAGATTGTACACCAGATATATGCCCAAGCTTGGGATGAGAACTGGGGCGCAGCACCGATGAGCGAGGGAGAAATACTGAAGCTGGCCGATGACCTTAAACATATCCTTGACCCGGATATTGCATTCATTATGGAGTACCATGGGCAGCCAATCGGATTTTCCCTGTCCATCCCGAACGCTAACGAAGCGCTGCGTAGCGCTAACGGGCGGCTGTTCCCGCTGGGCCTTCTGAAGATTCTCTGGAAGAAGCGTAAAATAAAAACTTTTCGTGTTTTGGTAATGGGCGTTTTAAAAGAACACCGCCACCACGGTTTTGACGCCGTATTCTACAAGAAAACTTGGGAACAGGCGAAGAAAAAAGGATATCGCTGGGCGGAAATGTCCATGATTAATGAATCCAATATTCCCATGCGCCGTGTGCTGGAATGGTTGGGAGCAAAGGTGTATAAAACCTACCGGATGTATGATCGTCATTTGTAACTCCAATAAGTAGTTGACGTTACGTTGATCAAATAATACAATTAATATAGACGAACATTATATTAATGAGTGTAATTCTATGAAAAAACTCGCGCTAATCTTGGGTGCAATTGTAATTGCTCTTTTTTGTTTAGTGGTCGGGAATTGGTATTTCAGCAAATCGGGAGCACCTGCCACAGGAGCGATCTCTGAAACCGAAGCCGTTGATACGCTAAAAACCCGCTTCCCGGAATTAAAGTCATACCCAAGCGACAACCTGCCGTCAAAATCCGTCGCGACGGAAAAAGCCGACGACGGTTGGTATATAGCCTTTGTTCAGGAAGGATCCGGCGTACCGGTTATTGACGCGCAGTGTTTTTTAATTAAAAATGATAAAACTTTTTCGCGCATAAACTATGTTCCGCAAAACAACACAGTCACCGGAAAATTTTCCGCAAAGGAATGCATGTTAATCACAAATACTGATGATGGAAATGTGAATAGTAACTGTGCGCTGGAAACATGCCACGGATTAAATATAAAGTGCGGTGCTAACCCCCCAGAGGCCTGTACAATGATGTACGCAATCGGTGATAAATGTTTACAATATGCCGAATGTGGCATCCAAAACGGTGAATGCCAACCGATTCAAAATTCTCAATTTACACAGTGCGCGTCATGCGTTCAAAACTGCATTGATACTTTTGCTGATGATAATATAGGGTTGTTTGAATGCGAAAGTAATTGCAATTAATTGGATAGATAATAAGCTTAGTTATTATTAACAGCTAAAAAAATATGAAGAAACATGTGATTAATATAGCTGGCGTACTATTTATTGCCCTGTTTTTATCTGGCTGTGGGAATACGTCCAACCAGAATACAAACCAAAAAGCAAACACAAATACTCAAACCAACAATCAAACAGTGACACAGGTTGATAATACCTCTAACGGGAAGGATGCTGATGGTTTTGTCCGAATGCCGGGCGAACCCAGTCGTGGCGATGATGCATATTATATTACTGGTGAAATATGCGAACAGTTCACAAAAAGTTTTATGGAAAGCTTACTTGGAAAAGATATTATTAAAGCCGCGCCAACTAATTCAGAAACTACGAACTGCCAATATGATCTAAGTGCTCCGGATTCACACGGCGTGACAACAAACATACTTCTGAGTCTTTCGTATCTTTCAATTGACAATCAGGTCAAAGGGCATGAATTGATGGACCGCACTGCTAATTCTGACCCGTCTATTCCTGTTGACAATTACGTAATAAAACAGGAAAATGGTCTGATTAATGAGATATATCTAGTGCTTAATCCCAATAAATTTATCAGCATAAATCGCAGTTCTGCTAATGCATTAAGTGAAGCTGATGTATTGTTACTTGCACAAAAACTAGGACAAAAAATAAAAGACTTCAAATAGTACCAAAAGATAATCAATAATTAACTACTATCACGTATGAAAAAGTTAGCGGTGGTGGCATTTGGCGGCAATGCCCTTTTAAGGAGTGACCAGGCGGGGACCATTGAAGAGCAGGAAAAAAACGCGCTGGATACCTGCGAACGTTTGTTATTATTAATCAATCACGGATACAATGTAGTACTCACACATGGTAACGGCCCGCAGGTCGGTAATATTCTACTGGCAAATTCAGCGGGAAAGCAAATTCACAATTTACCTGAAATGCCCCTGGATATTTGTGTTGCCTATTCACAAGGATTTATCGGCTATGTTCTGGAACAGCAACTGCGTAATGTGCTTCGTGCTCATGAATTGGATCGTGACATCATTACTATTATTACTCAGGTGCTGGTTGATAAAGACGACCAGGCATTCCAAAACCCCACCAAGCCGGTCGGGCCGTATTATTCCAAAACAGATGCCGACAAATTGGCCGCTGAAACCGGCGCAATATATAAAGAGGATCCGCGCGGACGCGGTTTCCGTAAAGTAGTGGCATCTCCCAAGCCGCTCGTCATCAGTAACCAGCGTTCCATAGCCAATCTCGCGCGGGACGGGCAGATTGTGATCGCTGTCGGCGGAGGAGGAATACCGACGCATTATGTGGCAGAAGACAAGTTAGAGGGAATTGATGCGGTAATTGATAAAGACCTGGCATCCGCTCTTTTGGCAGGAAACATTAATGCCGATAAGTTATTTATTCTCACGGATGTACCAAAAGTCTGCATCAATTATAATACTCCAAAAGAGAAGGCCATTGACCGGATGAGCGTGAAACAGGCCAAACAGTACCTTGAAGAAGGTCATTTTGCCGAAGGTTCCATGGCACCCAAAATCCGCGCAGCTATACATTTTGTGAAACATACCGGTCGCGATGCGATCATCACTTCACCAGAAGTATTGGGCGTGGATGACGGCGGAACCAGGGTTTCAATTATCTAAAACATCTTACCCCGATTACCCAACTTGGTATGAACTCAAAATACGATGTTATTGTTATCGGGGGAGGCGCATCTGGAATGATGGCCGCCGGGCGGGCGGCTGAACGGGGGCGCTGGGTTTTGTTATTGGAAAAAAATAATCATCTGGGCAACAAACTGGCGCTGACCGGCGGCGGCCGATGTAATATATGTAATGCTGAAGAGAATAAAAAACTACTCTTGAAAAATTACGGCAAAGCGGAAAAATTCCTCTATTCCCCTTTTTCACAGTTCGGTGTAGATGATACATTCAATTTTTTCGCATCGCACAGTTTACCTTTAATAATTGAAACAAATCAACGTGCTTTTCCTAAAACAGAAAAAGCCACGGATGTCATCCGCGTTTTAGAACGCTATATGCGGCAAAATAACGTAACCGTACAAATAAACACCGAGGTACGGGGTTTTACAGTAAAAGAGAAGCAAATCACCGGCGTGATGATTAACGGCAAAACAGTTTTTGCTGAATCGTATATACTAGCAACCGGTGGTAAATCACACCCCGAAACCGGATCAACCGGCGACGGGTTTCATTGGCTTACTGAACTGGGGCATCAAGTTGCCGAGCCTACCCCGACCATTGTTCCGCTAGCCACACAGGATCAATGGATTAAAAAACTAGCCGGTACATCATTGGATGACGTGAAAATTACATTTTTTGCGGCAGGAAGAAAAAGCTTTGCAATAAAAGGCAGGATTCTCTGCACCCACTTCGGTATTTCCGGACCAATTATTCTCAATTCATCGGCAAAAGTTGCTGATCTGTTGCACAAAGGCAAAGTTACCGCCAATATTGATTTATTCCCTCAAATGGACCTCGGCAAATTAGATAAATATATTACAAAAATTTTTGACAGTAATAAAAACAGGAGTTTCAAAAGTGTAACTAAACTTTTTACTCCGTCAGGAACGAATTCGGCCATATTATCATTATTACCGCAAATCAATCCGGAGAAGAAAATACACAGCATCAGTAAACAGGAACGAAAACAATTGGTGAATCTACTGAAAAGTCTTTCGGTTACTATTACCGGTTTAATGGGATATGAACGCGCAGTCGTAGTTGACGGCGGCCTGTCCATTGAAGAAGTTGATGCCAGAACAATGAGATCTAGAAAGCACAGCAATCTGTATATTACAGGGGATCTTTTACATATCTCACGGCCATCGGGCGGATTTTCATTGCAACTATGTTGGACAACCGGCTGGATCGCAGGAAACAACGCTTAAATAAAAAAATATTAACTAAATAAATATATGATAAAAAAATATTTTTCCATCATCAGCATCATACTAATGGCATTTTTTGCGCTCGGGTGTACAAAAAAAACGGAACAAACGCAAAATCAAGATATCAATACCAATACTGTATCCACGCAGAACCAAAACATAAATACCAACACCGCAAAAACTGAAAACAAACTTTGCGATTGGATTGATGAGTCAGACATTATCATCAAAATAAATTTTGCCGACGGCGTAGTTAAAGACACTTCGTACGAAGCGGGTTTCTATTACAGTGCAATCGGATCTACAATGCGTCTGGCCCGTTCAGGCTGTGATTACCGCACCGGCTTCAGTTATGAAGAATTAAAAAACGCCGGGGCAGTACAGGTCGGCGTACGCGGTTATACCGACAGCAACCGGAGGCAGATTCTCGGAGAGCCAATCAATGTCATCTTAGACGCCAATGGGAAACCGGATATTGGATCATATATTGAAGTCACTATTACCGACTAAGTCTTAACATCAATATTTCAATTTGCATTATTACACAACATCCCTGACAAGGTGTATAATAACACCTGCGTAAAGATAAAAATATGAATACCCTAATCCTATACAAATCAAAATGGGGCACCACCAAACAGTATGCTGAATGGATTCATTCTGCATATCCGGAATCAGATATTTTTAGTATTGATGATTTTGATTCCAAAAAACTGGATAACTACGAAACAATCGTAATCGGCGGCAGGACTTATATCGGCAGGATCCAAATCGGCAAGTTTCTGGTCGGAAATTGGAACGTACTAAAAGATAAAAATGTATATCTATTTTCAGTCGGCTTGATTCATCCGGATAAAAAAGAAAGTAAACAGTCGTTTGAAATGATACCGGAAGACATCCGCAATTCCTTGGCGGGATATGCAAAACTGCCCGGGATGACCGATCCAAGAAAACTAAACCTTCTGCAAAAATCATTAGTAAAAAAACACAAAAACCAGCCGGAGAATGTTAATAAGGAAGCAATACAGCCAATTGTGGATTTTTTAGTGAGAAATGCTGAATAATAATGCTTAATGAAAATCAATACCTTAAAACTAGATACCCGGCTAATATATTCAGCTATCATTATTTTCTTTTTTTGCACCGTTTTCGCGCACATTTTTTCATCCGCACAGTATAACTGGCAAAATCATTCACTCAGCCAACTGGCTGCGCAGAACTATTCCCTCGGCTGGATCATGCAACTGGGATTTTTTATTTTTGGCATATTATTTACAGCGGGTGTAATATTGAAAATCAAAAATAGCAGGAAGGTGCGAATCGTAGACATGCTTGTACTTTTTTATGGCCTTTCTGTTTTACTCTGCGGGATATTTTCTTCCAGACCATTTGCCGAAGACGTCCCCTATTCAGAGGTGGAATCCGGACTGCATTATGCATTCGCGGTTTCAACCGGTATGTTTTTAAACCTTAGTGTTCTTGCTTCCATTTTAACGTCAAGAAGTGTTGGCGAAAGACTTTTCCACGGGGCATTTTTAATTACTATTTTTATCAGCTCACTGTTTGTAATACTGATCCGGGATGGCTATCTTGATGCGCCGATGGGTATTTTGCAAAGGATCATCTTTTTTACCGGGGTTATCTGGCTGTTTATATTTTTTCTGAAAAGGGATAGAATAGAATCAGATAATAAACCATGACAAATATGAGCAACCTGTATTGGACAAAAGCTCATGCGCATTATTCAAGACAAGACTGGATCAATAAACCATCCATTTTTGCTGAGTTTGCCGTTCAGTATTTCCCTAATACAGGGAGAGTACTGGATTTAGGCGCCGGACAAGGGCAGGACAGCCGTTATTTTGCTGAAAAAGGATTTGAGGTGGTATCAACTGATTTTGAAGATTTTGCGTTGGGTTTGAACGAAACAAATATCCCCTCTCATTTGGAAAAAAGAATTAAGGTGGAAGAAGTTGATATCTCCGAAAAGCTGCCTTTTTTTAATCAGGAATTTGATGTTGTCTATTCTCACTTAGCCCTGCACTATTTTGATACGAAAACCACAGAAGAAATTTTCAGAGAAATAAAAAGAGTGCTTAAAATCGGTGGTACAATTGCTTTTATGGTAAATTCAACAAGTGACCCTGAATACAACACTGGAATCAAAATTGAAAAAGACTTTTTTGCCATGAAAAAAAAGATTAAGATGCGTTTTTTCAATATTGATACGGTAAAAGAATTTACCAAAGAATTCAAAACAATTTTAGTTGATAACCTGGGAGAGTCCTACAAAGACAATGCTGTCGGAGTTCATAATATGATCCGTTACATTGGAAGAAGAGTTGAATAACCGAGAATTTCAATCAAAAGATATTCTAAAAAGAAAGCAAGAGCTTGTTCAATCCAAAGCCCTTGCTGTTGTCCGTACTTACGACACTTTTGAACATGAATCTGGAAAGAAAGATGTTTCGTTGTGTAAAAATTCTAGGGGAGAAAAGTTTATTCTACGCATCGGGGAGGTTAGAACTAAACAATTCTTTTTCAAAGGATACAAAGGAGGATCTTTAATTATCCCTGAAATCCTGAAGCAAGAATTGATGGGGGTGCCCTATGAGTTTGAAGAATATTTGACCGGCAGTTTAGCAAGTGAAATAGCCGCAAATAGTGGCGAGGGGGAGATAGAACCGGAACTGCTGGAAAAATTATTATCTGCATTCTGGGAATTCCAGACGATCGGAAAGCAAGCGTTCCTGGAACAGCGTTTCTCCATTGATAAAATCGTTGAACATCTGCATAAAGCAGAAGGTTTATCAAAAAATTATGCTGAAGTTGAAAAAATAATCTATCAACACCGGGACTTCTGGAATAAGGGATATCCATCCAAATGGAAATTTGCTTTGGACAACTTAATTATCACTGAAAATAATAAAGTAGGCCTGATTGACAATGCTAAAATTGGATTAAGGTATTTCGGCTATGATTTGGGCTGGTTAATTTGGCCATTATGGGTAACCATGAAGACGGGATATTACAGGAAAACAGATGAATACTTGCGATATCTTAATGATTTCAGTCACCGGGTTGCTGAAACCGCGCCAAAAGAATACAGTAAAATAGATGTTAAGAAATATTTTTGGTTAATGATTTTGGAAAGAATTATCGGTATGTATTTTGATGTCGCTAATAACACCAAACATTTAAGACACTGGTCAATCGGTTTAAATGAGAATCATAAAAGAACTAAAGAGTATCTTTCTTTCTTAGAATCAATACTAAAACATACACTAATAAAAATCAGCTAAAAAATGATTAAAAATATAATAATTGATTGGTCTGGGGTAATTAATGATAATACAAAAAATGTTTATCAGGCAGTTTTAATAATTTTTAAAAATCACGGCATTGATCCGATTTCGTATGAGAAATTCAGACAGCAGTGGCAACAGCCCTATATGCTTTTCTATAATCGGTATATGCCGGAGCTCACGCATGACCAGGAGCAGAAAGAATATACTGAAGCAATCGCCAGTCAGCCGGAACCCAGCGCTTACCCAGGCATTGTAGATACATTAATAAAAGCAAAAGAACAGAGTAAGAATATTGTAATCCTCAGTGGCGATCCTACTGAGCATGTTGAAAAAGAAATTATTAGATACAAATTAGAGGGTGTTTTTACTGACAAATATACTCTTGTGCATGACAAGTCGCTTGTAATCAAAGAAATCATGGACAAATACAGTTTTAACGCAAGCGAAACGATATTTATCGGAGATACAATGCACGAAGTTGAAAGCGGAAAATCTGCTTCTGTTCAGACCGGCGCAGTCACGTGGGGAATTGATACGGAAGAAAAACTATTAAGTGCCAAGCCCGATTATATTATCCACAACATTGAAGAACTAAAAGTTTTAATCACCGATAATTAATAATTGACACCTGTAAAATTAGATTTATCTGCTCTGTTGATGCATTCAGTATTTTCTGATAGAATGCAAAAACAAAATATATGTCTATTATTGAAGTAAAAGGGCTGGTAAAAAAATTTAAGACTCCTGACAAAAAGGGGGATCTTATTGCGGTTAACGGGATATCTTTTTCCGTGGAAAAAGGCGAGATTTTTGGCTTGCTCGGGCCGAACGGCGCGGGCAAAACGACAACTCTGGAAATTATTGAAGGTTTGCAGGACCCGACCAGCGGAGAAACACTGATTAAAGGAATAAATACGCACAAAGAACTAAGTAAAGTAAAAAACCTGATCGGCATTCAACTGCAGTCTTCCGCCTATTATGAGTTTCTGAAGCTTGGGGAAATTCTGGAACTGTTCGGAACTTTTTACCACAAGGCGATTGAGCCGGACAAATTACTAGACATAGTTCAACTGAGAGATAAAAAGAAAGCCCTGATCAAACAGCTCTCCGGCGGGCAACAACAGCGTTTTTCCATCTGCGCTGCTTTGGTCAACGACCCGGAAGTCGTATTTCTGGATGAACCGACCACTGGTCTGGATCCGCAGGCACGCCGCTCCATGTGGGAATTCATCAAAAAAATCAATGAGCAGGGCAAAACGATTGTTATCACAACGCACTATATGGAAGAGGCGGAATACTTGTGCAATCGTGTGGGTATAATGGATCAGGGCAAAATTATTTCTCTTGATACACCAAAAAATTTGATAAGAAACCTGCATTCTTCCGCCCGGATAAATTTTTATGCAGATGAACAGTTTGATATTGATTTATTAAAATCCGTGAATGGGATTTTGGAAGTAAAAAATGACGTCAATCACAAATATCATTTGAAAGTAACACAGAGTAATGAAGTACTGCCGAAGCTTTATAAATGGGCGGAACAGAATAACGTCTTCATGCAGGAGTTGGAAGTAGTAACCGCCGGACTGGAAGATGTATTCATAGAATTAACCGGGAAAAAATTAAGGGATTAACATGCTAAAACTGATTTGGGCAAATATTAAAATGACCTTCCGCGATAAGCAGGCGGTTTTCTGGTCCTTGGCTTTTCCTTTGATGTTTATTATCATTTTCGGCCTGTTTGATTTCACCAAAATGGGCAGTGCCAACTACATAATTTTTGATAACGCAAATTCAGATCTCTCTCTGCAGTTTCAGCAAGGTTTGAGTGATATTGAATTCTTGAAAAAAATTGATTCCCCGGAAAATCTGGATCTTGCCAAAGAGCAGCTGCAAGCCGGTGATGTTGATATCATTATTGTCATTCCGGACAGTTTTGCCAGTAACCTACCTGTTTCTGCCCAACAAATACAGGGCAATCCACTCCCCTTCAATCCCTCACCGATAGAAGTGATTTATGACGAATCCAATGTAACGGTAAACCAATTAGCATTGGGAGTCGTGGATAAATTTGTTGATCAAATGAATATGGGCATTGCCAATACCCCAAAAGTTTTCAGCTACACCACTGAAAGCATACAATCCAAAGAAATTAAATACATAGACATTATTATGCCCGGCATTTTAGCTATGGCGATCATGATGTCAGCGGTAATCGGCATCTCCACCGGAATCAGTCAATACCGGGAAAGAAAATTATTGAAACGCCTTTCCGCTACACCGCTTAAAGTTCGTAATTTTTTAATCGCCGAAGTTTCTTCTTACCTTTTTTTGAATCTAATACAAATCACTTTAATAATTCTTGTTGCGCAACAGGTTTTTGACGTAAATGTTTATGGAAATATTTTCTTAATCTACGGTATTTGCATTGTGGGCAGTCTGATATTTTTGAACCTGGGGTTTGCAGTCGCTGGGTATGCCAAAAATACCAAGACTGCGGAATCGTTATCGCAAGTAATCACTATGCCGATGATGTTTTTCTCCGGAGTCTTCTTTTCACCCGAAGCGCTACCGGCAATTGTAGGTAAAATAGTAAAATTTCTTCCGCTCACTCCGATGATTGAAGCGTTACGCGCTGTTTCAGTCAACGGTGAAGTGCTTAAGGATATCTGGACTCAACTGGCCTTTATGGCTGGCTGGATAATTTTGTCTTTCTTGATTGCCTGGAAAGTTTTTAAGTTTAAAGACTAGGCCAAAAATATAATTAATGCCCCTACAGGGGCATTTTTTGTTTTCCGATTTACACGGAGAACTATTTACTCATCGCTCTACTACCCTTGACAAATCCTCCGACTGTGCTACTGTGCCGCTACCTGATTGCTGGATGGTCCAGCATGTTATACATACTCTCAAATAGCTAGGAGTCAAGCTGATGGATGCATGGTTGCCCCTTACGAAGGATCACGAAGGAATGACGGCGGGAGCCGTTTTGGAACAAGGAGGGACCCCTTATGCGTCAACCGAGCAACGTCTCGTCATCATCAGTGGGGATGAACACGAGGCCATCGGCTGCGACGCGGATGACACGATCAGGCCGTCGGACGTCGCCCTCGGCGTCATTGACCTGCCGGTCTTCCTCCGGCAATCCAACTGATCATCTAGGTCTCTCACGAGACAAAGGATGTGGATCAAAATACTGCATCCATTTTTTTATCCAAATATTTAACTTTTATTGTAAAACACATTAATCCGGACTTCAACTACAATTTATTGCAAATAAAATTTTTGCAATATTTTGCTAATATTAGCAAAATGGTATAATATACATCTTGTCATTTCATGACATAATATGTCATTATAAGACATATAAGTACAAATCATCTCTTGACTTTTTTACTGCATTATGCTAAAATAGTTACAGTAAATCACAACAAAAACAAAAAAATACCATCAAAAAATGGAGCAATTACTAACCCTCAAGGAAGTAACGGAGATCCTGCGCGTTAGCGAAAGGACAGTTTATCGTTACATTGATTCGGGTGAGTTAAAAGCGATTAAGATCGGGCAGTGGCGTTTCAGCCAAGAAGATCTTAATCGTTTTATATTCAGTAAAAAAACGGAAGGCCATGTTTAACCGAAAGAACAAACTGGAATTGGTACACCAAATAGTGCGTGGCTCCAAAAGAAGGGGTGTCCCCTCTCTATTGGCATTCGTATTGATCATGCTTTTTGCGTCATTGACAATTCTTATCTTCGCCAATATTGCTATTCAAAATCATCACTCGGAATCAGCGGGTCTTGTCTATAAAACCACCGTGGCCGGTGATGTTATTATTCGTACCAGCCCGTCGGATTGTACCGGCTGGTTAAACCCCGATTTAGCAAAGAACATTGACCTGCTTGGCTCTTCATCAACAAAGGAATTTAATACCAATAATTCAGCATCATACACCAACACTCCTTACGAAAACTTAGGCGATGTTGCGGAGTTTGAATTAGCCAATGCAAAATTGGTCTGCGGAGGTTTCCAGTTGGCGGAGAATATCCCACCCGAAGCGGTAGATATTGTTGGAACTATCAGTTTGTCTTTTGCCACAGAAACATTTGATAACAACGAAGATATTGTTGTTTTTTCCTATTCAATGGACGGCGGTAAGAACTGGAAGGCAGTTGACTCCTTCGCCCTGCTGGAACAAATGAATAATCAAACCAGGGAAGGATATTGGTCCTATATTATTCCTGATTTGAATGAACTAAAAAAGAGTGAAGATTTTTTGGTAAGAGTCCAATATGTTTCTGAACCGAACAAACAACCGGCGACTGCTTACGTAGACGGAATCGCACTTGATATACAATATTTTGAAGAAAAAAGAGACAGTGGAAACTTTGGAGAGATACAAGTTACTAACAAAGAAGGGATTAACTCCCAAACCACCGCGGTCGCAACGATTGAGGTTGAAAAGAATTCAACTTTCGGATTATTGGGCGTTCCTACTAAAAAAAGGGAGGTTAAATCTGTACAGTTAATACACCCGGACGGATCTGTCGCTGAACCGGAAACAAAAATTGAAGAAAAAGAAAATGGCACGACAAAACAAAAAGAATATTCAATCCAGCCGGTAAATTTTGATAAGCCGGGTGTTTATAAAGCTACTTTCGCAATTGAAGAGAATGGGGTGGTTGAAGAAAAAACTGAGGAATTCGCTTGGGGTGTCTTATCTTTAAACAGCACGAAATCCGTATATAACCCGGGGGAAACCGCCAATTTAAGTATTAGCGCCTATAATGGTAACGGTGATTTTGTGTGTGATGCGGATCTTTCCATACAAGTTACAAACCCAAAAGGAAAAGTTGCGACATTATCCACCGCGGAAGGCAGTATTCTTAAATCGCCGCAATGCGGACCAAATATTGTAACAAATACCGCTGATTACATTACAAGCATTGAAGATTTGTCCGTCGGCCAATATCAATTGAATATCACTGGAGTTATTGATGGAACAACTTATCAGGCTGCGGAAAGTTTTTCTGTTGAAAAAGACATTCCGTTTGACATTACACGCATCGGTCCAAGTAGAATATACCCGATTGCGGAATATGAAATGTTCTTAGAGGTCATACCAAAAGATGATTATTTCGGAACAGTCACTGAATTAGTTCCCGACTTAATTCAAGTTTCAGACATCAATGAAAAT
This sequence comes from Patescibacteria group bacterium, assembly GCA_041666485.1. GTDB lineage: Bacteria > Patescibacteriota > Patescibacteriia > UM-FILTER-42-10 > UM-FILTER-42-10 > JAHJEX01. The sequence continues at coordinate 25,883 of JBAYGW010000006.1, forward strand.
GGTCTGCTTAGTACTACCGATGAAAATAATAATTATATTAATTGGCAGGTTGACTGGAAAAAAGGGAAAGCTTATACATTGTCATACAAGTTTGAATCACCGACGCTGGTTGACTACCATTTTAAACTGGGACCGGCTTCATTTGTCAACTACAATAACCCGGACAAAAAAGCTGACCCGCTTGCTGAAACAACCAGCTGGCAGGAGACAAGGCCTTGGCTGATAGAATCAGATAGTATGGCCGACAAAGAACATAACTCCTATATAGACGGGGATACAAACCGAGTTGAAATCATCAATGAAAAACAACTTCGTTACCGAGCAGAAAACAGTGAAATTAAAGATCGGTTTTTCCCAAATAATAATTTCTTCCAAGGACCTGACAATAGTTGGCATATTGTAGAAACGCAACTGGATATTATCAGCATGGGTGACAGCCGCGTTTCATTCAACGTGAACGGCAAACCACTTATTTTGACACCGGCAGTTGTCATTGGTGGAGTAACCCAACCCATAGATACTTTGTCAGCAGATTATCGTGCTCAATTACAAATGCGTCTGGAGGTTCAGAAAATTGATCAGGGAAATAAATGGTCACACATCTTTTTCCGGTTACCCGAGATTGAAGCGATTGAATTTTTAGTGGAACCGGACGATCACACTATAACTAATGCAAATCCAACATCATTGCTTGTTGACGACCAACTCCTATTGAATTTTTCTGATCTTGTTGCCTCCGGATTTACCGTTTCGGTTACTCCAAGCAAAATACGAGTTACCAATCTGAAAGACGGCTGGAACACACTGGATCCGACTGATACTTTCTACTCTTCAACCGGAGCGGATGGTCAGATAACCTATGGTAACTCAATATATACTGCGACTACAAATGGTACCACATCATTGATTGAAGACAATCAATTAATAGTACCATCTTCTGAAACAAGAAGTTTTCTTTCATTTGATACATCATCAATTAGTGATACTGCGACAGTTAGCGCGTCAGATGTCAATACGTACGCCGAGTCTTTTGCCAAATCAAAGACTCTAAATACTACTTACTCTATTCAATACTACAGCGGACAGAATGGCATTGGCGCCACACTTGATTCAAGTTCTGCCGACTGGAACAGCTGTACTACTAGCCATGGTACTTTGAACTGGTCCAACAGTGTCGGTTGGAAATCACAATCACTCACTTCTCCGGCCAGCGCCGTCAATCTAACCGGCGATACCGATTTTAAACTAGTTGAAGATTTTACTGTTTCAACCGGTGAATATAAGCGGGTAGTTATGCGCCAAACGGAATACGCAGATACTACTTCAGACCCGTATTTAGATGTCACCTATACGGCCGGCATTAACGTCTCCGGTAACGCATATAATGAAAACTCCACAGCTGCCCTCACCGAGTGCGACGGTTCTACTAACATGATTAATCTACGGGTGCAAAGCACCACTTATCAAACTTCCTGCAATGATACAACCGGGGCTTTTACTTTCACCGGCGTAGCGACACCATCCAGTTCTGAAGCGATGATTATCTGGATTGACGGTCAGACCCCGGACGGTTCAACCGTGAATCAATACTCAGGAACCGGTGACGTTACAGGCATGACTGTCCAGGAAAACTCCGTAACCGTCCACAATGACTCCGGCGCATCATATGTCAGTAATTCTGATTTGAATACATTTGATAATGGTGATGATGATGACATCAACTATACGGTTTCAACAAGCGACCTGATGATTGAGGACGGGCACCGGCTATTGATCAAGACCAACGAATACCTGGATGCCGGTGGTATAATTACGACCTCTCCCGCTGCTACACAAAGTGCCATGGATGGTGATATTTATCTGGAATCCGGCGCGGCAATCTCTATTGGTGCCTATGCGCTTTCAATCGGCGGTGACTACACAGTAGAAAGTTCCGCGGGAATAATATTTACTACCGGACAAATAACTACTTTTACCGGAACTACTACCGGATTTTCAATTGATACACCGTTAAATTTTGACAGCTTGGTATTCAACGGTACCGGCGGCGGATGGACATTTGATGGTGATGCTACGATGACTAATGACCTGACCGTAACCGCCGGTACAATCATTTTGGGGGCGGCAAGTTATGTCGCGGATGATGTCATAATCAATGGCGGAACACTGGATGTAAGCAGTGGAAATAATTATTCGCTTAGCGTCATGGGCTCCTGGGATATTGATGGTGGTAATTTTGAAGCTCGGTCAGGCAATGTAACTTTTAATTCGTACTTTGGGTCAGAGACTATTGACTCCGACGGAACCGGTACTGATTCTTTTTATGATCTCACATTCAATGATGTGAGCGGACATTGGGATCTTGCTGGAATTTTAGACGTAAATAGAAATCTAACAATTACCGGTGGCACAGTTGATAATTCATCCGGCAATTATAATATCAATGTTGGAGGCAGTTGGGATAATGACGATGAATACATCTGTGGTACTGGGACTGTAACGTTTGACGCCACTTCCGGCACTTTATCAATTGACGCAGACGGAACGGGTGCCGATGCTTTTTATGACCTGACATTTAATGACGGTGGCGGGACAGCTACCTGGCAACTGACAGGACTTTTAGATGTTAATAGAAATCTTTCTATCGCCGGAGGAACTGTTGATAATTCCGCCGGCAATTACAATATCAACATCGGCGGCGGATACGATAATGATGACGGTTATACAAGAGGAACAGAAACAATAACTTTTGACGCGACTTCCGGCACAAACCTAATTGATGGAGACGGGACAGGTAACCAGGACCTTTATAATGTCACGTTCAATGACGGTGGCGGAACAGCTACATGGCAATTAACCACTAATTTTGACTGGATATACGGAACTACCACCTTGACTGACGGGGTGTTTGATTTGAATAATTATTATTGGTACTCCTACGGTAACTTCAACAAGACCGGGGGTTCATTGCAGATGAATCAGGCATCGGACAATTTAGTTTTTCAGGGTACTTTTACTATTTCCGGGGCAGAGGGTGCTGATGTCTTTACGTACGGGACTATCCAGGTGCAGGATGATTTCACTATTTCAGGAGATAATACTTTTGTATTCGGCGGAGCCGGCAGTCCGCGGGTTGTCTTCACCGGTACAAAGGATCCGACAATATCAATATCCGGCGCTAACAATGTTATTGGATCTAGCACTTATAGTGCGTATTTTGATATTGCATTTACAAATTCAACCAACACACTGACCTTCCTGACGGCCGTGAATGCCGGACATTGCCGACCACAAGAAGGTAAATTTGTAATCAACGGGCAAAATCTGAGGTGTGATGGAGTCTTTTACGCATATGCCGGCAGCGGTATTGACATGGCGAGCGGGTCCTTGATTATCGGCAGAGAGTCCTATGCAGGAGGATCATATAGCCCCTTTTGGTATGAGGCTGGCGCTACAGAGAATATATCCGGGGGAACTATCCAGGTTTATGGATCAGAGCAGGCTACTTACGGCACAGCCTATTTTGCTGATGGATCTAATTTCACTCCCACCGGCGGAACATTTCAATTTATGGGTACTGCTACCGCTTCCATTTATGTAGCGGAAGTTGATGCTGCTGACTTCAACTTTTGGGATCTTACTATAGGCAATGGCAGTACAAAAACGGTAGAAATCAATACCGGATCAGTATCAGCAATTGACGTTGATGGTGATCTTACCATCACTGCCGGTGCAACACTAGATTCCAACGGAGAACCGTTTGAGGTTGCCGGTAATTGGGATAATAACGGAACTTACACGCATGACAGTAATGCGGTTACCTTTGACGGAAGCGATACAGACAACACGATTGAAGCCGGCAGCTCTGCATTCTATGATGTCATTTTTCAAGGGCTAGACGGTGCCGGTTTGTGGACTTTCCAGACCAATGATGCAACTGTTACCAGAACGATTGATATAGATACGAGCGATGAAGTAGTGATTGCCACCGCACGAACGATTACTTGGACCGGATCCGCTTTCACATTGGACGGGACAATCAGCGGAGCAGGAAAACTTACGATTGATTCTTCTACTACCATACCTACAACCGGTACGCTTTCTAGCATTGTGCGTTTTGATAGTACAGCCGGTAATACTGCGGTAATGCCGACCCGCACCTATGGAGGCAATGTAGAGATTTATAATAACTCCGCGGTTGCAGCTCGGATTGTTACACCGGATATCGGGACACATACAGTTTCTGGCAGTTTAATCGTACAGGCAGCTAACACGCAGAATGTAACTTTTGCCGGAGCAACAAATGACCCCACTATGAATATCACGGGCGATCTTGACTTTGGTACTTCAGGAGGAGGTGTCCAAACCATAACCACCGGCGCTAACAAATGGACTGTTGCCGGTAACGTAGATTTAACGGCGGGAACTTTTACAACAGAAGCGGGAAATACTCTGGCCATGACCGGCACAACCAAGCAGATTACTTCTGCCAGTAATCCTTTGCTAAATTTTGAAATCAGTGCCGGTTCGGTCAATAATGTAGATGCAATGGATGTGAATGGTACATTTGCTATCACAGCTGGTACATTTGACCATCAACATGGCGGAGCGGATATTAATATTTTTAGTAACTTTACTATAACAAGTGGCGGAAACTGGCTGCCCTCTGATACATATAAAATAATCTTAGACGGTGACCTGACACTTACTGACAGTAACGCCACCCCCGAGGAATTATCATTATTACAAATCGGCGCATCTCCCGATACCACTGATCTTGCCAGTGATATTGCTACCAAAGGAGTAATTGTGCCAACCGGAGATATTTTCAACAGTCATGGCTATGATATGACTCTGGGAGTTTACGGGATATCAGTTACCGGAACACTTGATTTGACGGACGATGTGGAAACAGATGAAACCTTTATTACCACCGATGGAGATGTAACATTTGCTTCTGGTTCTGCGGTAACAATTGACCAGTCTACCTTTACTTTTGATGCCACATCCGGCACTGATAATATTTTTAACGCCGGAATTCAGGATCTTTATAATTTGGTAATCAATGGAACAGTAATAGTGGAAGTGGAGGATGCCATTGATGTTAACGGTAATCTGACAATTACCAGCGGCACATTGGATGTTGTGTCAGGCGAGAATAATGTAATCACTGTAGCCGGCGCGTGGGATAACGATGCAACCTTTGAAGCGCGTAGCGGAACCGTTACATTTGACGCTACTTCTGGAACCTACAGTATTGACGCCGACGGCACCGGCACGGATGCATTTTATGATCTGACTTTCAACGACGGTGGCGGATCGGCAGAATGGGATTTGGCAGGCGCACTTGATGTGAACCGTAATATTGCGATCACCGGCGGAACGGTAGATAATTCTTCTGGCAATTATAATATTAACATCGGGGGAGGTTGGGACAATGACGACAGTTATGTACGCGGCACAGAAACAACCACTTTTGACGGAGCTTCCGGTACATACAGTATTGATACCGACAGCCCATTAGAAGATGATTTCTACAATGTTGTTATTAATGACAGTGCCGGTTCTCTTCATTTAGATCTAACTTCACAACCGGCACAGATTGACGGCAATTTAACTATTACAGACGGAATTCTTGATCTGAATAATTATGACATGTATGTGGTGGGTAACGTTTCTAAAACTGGTGGAAATCTTGAGGTGAACCAAGCAAGTGATTTGTTAGCAATTACCGGTAATTTTACCGTATCCGGTAATGATGGATCTGCCATTTTCTCTGACGGTACGATTAGTATTGATGGGAATACTACCATATCCAATGATGACACTTTTGGTTGTGTAGCCGGTGGTTGGCCGACATTTAGAATGCAGGGTACAACAAACTCCACCATTTCGGTCTCAGGAGCAAATAACGATTTTGGGACAGGTACAGAATTTTGTGCATTTACATTACAAAAAACAACGAATTACACTCTTCAACAACTCACAAATATCACCGGCACGACCTTTTATTTTGAAAATGGTATATGGGATGTAAATGGACAGACCGCTAATTTTTCTGACAAAGTACAAATCAATACGGACGGCGTGTTGAAAATGGCTACCGGCACTTTTACAGTTGGTCGCAACGGATCGGACGGTGACAACCGTGCTCCTCTTTCATTTTTTATCAGCTCATCAGAAGATATCACGGGAGGAACAATTGAAATATACGGTACGGCCAATGCAACTTATGGCTCGCTATTTATAATGGATGGTTCAAACTTTACCCCCACCGGCGGAACAGTAAAGTTTTTAGGGACTGATGCCACAAACACCCTCTACATTACCGAAGTAAACACGGCGGATTTTAACTTTTACAATCTGGAAATTGGTGATGGTACCAATGCTAAAACATTGAACGTCAATACAGCCGCAACCATCCCGATAGACATGAACGGCAATCTGACTATTAATGCCAATGGTACTTTTGATACAAATAGTGAGGCGGTTAAGGTGGCGGGTAATTGGACAAACAACGGAACATTCACAGCCGATAGCGGTACAGTAACACTGGACGGTGCGGCTACTCAAACCATATCCGGCACATTAACCGGCAGTTCCGCTTTTTATGATTTAACAATTACCAATACTTCCGGCAGCTACACCGGATGCGACACTGCTTTCACGCCGGGCGTTGATTTCGCCGCATCGGCAACATCAACAAACAACTATACGATTAATACCGGCAATGTAAAAGTTGAATATAACTCTGGATCAACTTATACCTTCAACAATATCAACTGGGCAGGAACACTGGGTAACGAAATAGTATTCAGAAATTCCAATCTTACCTCAGGTACTTGGTTATTGAACGTATCAGGAATTCAGTCCGCTGTTTCATATGTAAGTGTTGGCCGTTCTGACGCATCAAGCGGTGATCAGATTATTGCGTCAGATGGCACCAACACAGATTGTAGTAATAATATTGACTGGTTGTTTTCTTCTTTTTCAGTCTCCGGCAGTATTTATAATGAAAATACTACAATTGCCCTTACTGAATGTGACAGTTCTACAAACATGGTCAATCTTAGAGTTCAGGGTACCACCTACCAGACTTCCTGCGATGATACCACTGGTGCTTATTCTTTTTCTGGGATAACCGGACCGACTACAAACGAATCTATGATCATCTGGATTGAAGGCCAGACTCCGGACGGCGCAGCGGTAAATAAATATTCCGGTTCTGGAAACGTTACCGGGATAATTGTGGAGGCAAATGCCCTGACAATAAATAACGATTCAGCTGTCGCAGTCTCCAATACCGACCTGGACACCTATGATAGTCGTGAAGATAATGACATCAATTACACGGTTGATTCCGGCAGTCTTATTGTTGAAGACGGTCACCGAATAGTAATTAAAACCAATGAGAATTTTACACCGGGAGCGTCAGTTACCACATCCCCCGCTTCTACACAATCCGCCATGGACGGCGATATTTATCTGGCAACCGGAGCAACTTTGAATATGGCAACTAACGCTCTTTCTGTAGGCGGTGATTTTACGACCGCCGGGACAGTCACAATCACTATGGATTCCGGACAAGCTACCACTTTCACTGGGACCACTACCGGATTTGGAATTGAAGCGGAAGATGCTTTTGATAGTGTAACCTTTAACGGTTCTGGAGGCGGATGGACGTTTGATGCCGGCGCTACTCTTAACCATCACTTAACAGTAACTGCCGGAACCATTACCCTGGGAGGCACAACTTCTGTCGGTGGTAATCTGACTATCAATGGTGGCACTCTGGATGTAAGCAGTGGCAATAATTACGCCCTTTCAGTAGCCGGATCATGGGATATTGATGCTGGAGTCTTTCAAGCTCAGTCCGGCAATGTAACTTTCAATGCGGGATCCGGCACTCTGAGCATTGATCCTGACGGTACCAGCACTGACTCTTTCTATAATCTGACTTTCAATGACGGCGGCGGATCGGCAGAGTGGGACTTAACCGGAATTTTAGATGTAAATCACAATCTCGCAATCACTGGCGGTACAGTTGATAACTCCGGAGGCAATTATGCTGTTACCCTTGGTGGCGGGTGGGATAACGACGATACCTATACTTGCGGTACTGAAACTGTAACCTTTGACGCAGCTTCCGGCACACTACCGATAGACGCGGACGGAACCGGAACTGATTCCTTCTATAACACAATATTTAATGACGGGGGTGGTTCCGCCACTTGGCAACTGACTACGTTAATGGATGTTAATAATGATTTTACAATCACCGGCGGAACTTTTGATTATAACGGCAGCAACACTCTCACAGTGGCCGGTGATTTTACCAACAATGATACAGTAACCGAATCCACCGGTACCCTAAAAATGGATGGCACTTCAGGAACTCAATATATTAATAATACTGAAGCAACTTCGGCAGAAGCGTCTAATTTATATAATTTGGAAATTGACGATTCCGCTGGAAGCGCCATTGTAAAATCTTATTACCCATTAGACACGAACAATAATTTTACTATAACCGGCGGCACGCTGGATATGGAAGAAGCACAAACATATTTTCTCACCTCTTCCACCACTGATGCGGTTGCAAACAACATGCGTATTAAAACCACTGACCCAGCCGGTACTGCAAACAGCACTTCTTCCTGCAATGATAATGAAACTAATCAGTCAAACCTTGTATGTATTTTAAATCCTGGGTCTGCAAATATTACATGGGGGGCGCTACCTTCAACAATCCAACAAAAAGGTTACATGCTTAGCGACAATCAGGGTATTACCGGTACATATGCCACGGGTGATTGGACGGTAAAGGCAACAGCAACAGAAGTAACTGGTCAGTTTTCCTACCCTACCTATAGGTTAGAAGCACGGCTCTGGAAGGCTTCAACCGCACTCGGTAGTGCAACTGCCATTACCGACTGGGGGTATGCAGATGTCACAGCAAATATAACCAGCGACGTAACGATTACGTTTAGTGGTGTATCACAAACAACACTCACAAATGAGGTGCTTTATGTTGAGTTTGCCGCCTATTTCCGTGGCGACGCTATGGACTTGGGTTCAGGCGGGCCAACATCTATGACACTTACAGTTAACGAAGGTGGCACAAAACAACAAATTACTACCCCCGCCTTTTCCCCGCAAATCAATGTCGGTGGTAATTGGGACAACAATGATATCTTTTATCATAATAAAGGTACAGTAGTTTTTGACCCCGCTACTGGGACAAAGACAATTGATTCCACCGGAGCGTCTGAAGATGATTTCTATAACCTCACAATCAACGATGGTGCTGGTACCGGTACCGTTCAGTTAACCGGATCTAACTTACAAGTAGATAATGATTTCACCTTAACCGACGGGACGTTTGATTTGAATAATTTGCAGACATTGATCACAAACAGTTTTACCAAGACCGGCGGCAACATAAACATGGATCAGTCCGGTGATCATATCAACGTAGACGGTAACTTTACCGTGTCCGGTGACGGCGGATCATCTGCTCTTCAAGACGGATCAATTGTTGTGGCTGGCGATGTTGCAATTTCCAATAATAATGTTTTCCAGATGGGCAACAATACCGGCTATCCTGTTTTCTCTATGGATGGTGCTGTCAGCAAAACCATTACCGTTTCTGGCACTGGCAATTATTTTGGCACGACAGGGGCAACCGGCGAATTTGATATTGATAAAGCTGGAGGAACAGTTGTAAACGCGGGATCTGATCTAGCTATGTGGAATCTGGTTCAAAACACCGGTGGTTTAACCGTTGCCGGTAACTATGTTATTAATGCTGACGGACAATATGTCGGACTAGGCGGAGTACTGACAATGAGTAACGGAACGCTTAGTGTCGGCAGTGACAATCTTGCTCCATCTTCCTATGCTAACTTTTATGTTGGTAGCGGGTGGACTGAAGCAATCTCCGCCGGTACGATTGAAGTTGACGGCGCCGGTCATACCACCAATGAAGCAGCTTATTTTGCCAACGGTTCGGCGTTTACACCCACCGGCGGAACATTTAAACTAATCGGTAATGACAATTCCACGATTCAAATTGATGAATTGGATACTGCCGATTTCAATTTCTATGACTTGACTATCGGTGATAGTTCAAATACAAAAACAGTTGATATAGATGCGGCATCAACCGATATCTTTGAAGTAACTGATAACATTTTAATCAATCCTAATGCCACTTTTGATACTAATAGCGAGCCGGTCTATATCGGGGGAAATTGGAACAATAACGGTACCTTCACCGCGGACAGCGGAATAGTAACTTTCAATGCTAGTGATACTAATAATACTATTGATGCGGGTACCGGTTCATTCTTTGATATTATCTTTGAAGGGGGTGATGGATCAGGAACTTGGTACTTTCAAAATGATAATGCCACAATTACTCATACACTTGACGTAAACACTAGCGATATAGTTTCAATCAATACCGGAATAAACGTTACCTGGACCGGTTCATCTTTTATTCTCGGTGGAACAATTAACGGATTAGGAACATTAGTAATTGATTCCACTACCATCATCCCAACTACCGGGACTCTATCTTGTATTGTAAGATTTGACGCAACCAATGGTAACACTAGTGTAATCCCGGAAAGAACATATTATACAATAGAACCATATAACAGTTCAGATGTGTCAGCCAGAACTATTGTACTTGGCACCGCCTCATCACAGGTTATTACACTTTCCGGCTATATGTATGTGGTTGCTGACGGAACGCAGAATATTACTCTCAGTGGTACTAGTTATAATCCAACAATCATTGTTGCAAAAGCATTTGACTTTACTGGCACAGGTGATGGATCAGAGGTTGTATTATCCGGTACAAGCAGTTGGTCTGTTTCAGGCAATGTGGATTTTACCGGGGGCACTTATACAGCTTCAACCGGAAATACATTAAGAATGAATGGGCTTTTAAAAACCATCACTACGACTGGCAACACCTTGCAGAATTTTGAAGTATACGGAAATGATACTACTTCAGTCGGAGCGCTAGACGTTAATGGCACATTCACTGTATCCAGTGGAGCATTTGTACAGGCCGCTGATGCTGATTTGAATGTTGCCGAGGACTTCACATTGGCATTAGGCACAACATTCACAGCCGCTTCCGGTACGGGAAAGCTATATCTGGACGGTGATTTGACGCTTACTGACAATACCACATCCAAGCAAGACTTGGGGAATGTATATATCGGCACCTCTCCGGATACCACGGATCTTGCCAGTGATATTGCTACCAAAGGTATTACAATAAATTCCGGTGATGTGTTAAATACCCATGGTTATGAAATGACGATCGGCGTTTATGGTCTGAACGTGATCGGAACTTTGGATATGACTGATGATGTAGAAACAGACGAGACCTTTGTAACTACGGACGGTGATGTAACATTCGGTGCCGCATCTTCCGTAACCGAGGATCAGTCAACAATCACGTTTGATGCGGCTTCCGGTACTGACAATATATTTAATCCGGGCGTTCAAAATATAAATAACTTGGTAATCAACGGCGCCAGTTTAACAGTTGAAGTGGAAGACCCGATCATTGTAAATAATGATTTAACAATAACCAGCGGGATCTTGGATGTCGTATCCGGTGAAAACAACCAAATCAGTTTAGGCGGTGACTGGACCAACAACGGTACTTTCACAGCACAAAATGGAACAGTACTATTGAACGGTTCCTCTACACAAATTCTATCAGGTACCATGACAACCACATCCCAGTTTTATAATCTGACTGTCAGCAACAGTTCTGGCAGTTACTCCGGATGCGCGACTTCTTTCACGCCGGGAATTGATTTTGCCGCGGCTGCCACAATCGGCGGAACATACACAATAACCACCGGCGATGCCAAAGTAGAATATAATTCCGGATCAGCTTATACGGCAAATAATATTAATTGGAACGGTGGAGCATATGGAGACGAAATAATTTTCCGTAATTCAGATCTTGTTTCAGGTACTTGGACATTAGATGTTTCCGGGACACAAACTGCCGTAAAATATGTTGATGTCGGTCGTTCAGACGCATCAAGTGGTGATACAATTGACGCTCGGCATATTTCTAATGTTGACTGCAGTAACACAACCAATTGGGAATTTGATTCCATTACCCTTAGTATCTCTGATACTACTATCGGTTTTGGTGATCTGACCTCTGCTAACGCCCGCTGGGCAACCGGCGATGTCGCCGGATCCGACAGTAAGGTAGTTGCTCATACAATAACCGCCTATACCGCCGCTGATAACGGATATCTACTGACCTATAACGGTCCACTATTAACCAGCGGTTCGGATACAATTACTGCCGCCGCAATTACCAATGATGATGACGGCACGGCAGGAACAGAACAATTCGGATTAGGTATCACCACAGCCGGTGACTGCACAATTAATAGCGATTATAATGCTAGCAGTCCCGCGGAGTATAAACTTGCAGCAAGCACAACAACAACCCTTTGTTCCGAAACTGTGCCTACAGCTTCCGAAGTAATCAGTGCCTATTATATCGCCAACATCAGCAGTGAGACCGAAGCGGGTAATTATTCTACGAATATAACTTATATTATGACCGCTACGTTCTAAAAAAGCTTGAGCGACTGAAGTTAGAGTGACATTTATTTTTCACAGCCACTTCAGTGGCGTAAGAATCTGATTTAGAAATGTGATCTGTTAAAAACCACCAGACTACCTGTCTTGAGCCGAGTCGAAAGAAAGTCGGTAAGAAATTATTTGCCTTCTTCATAGTCATTTTCGTGGCGCAAGCATTTAATCAATACATAATCCATGTCCAGATTTTTTGTTGATAATTCATATTACTTTATTACAGTTCCAACAAACCAACTATATCCATTTTTTAGTACTCCTAAACATAAATTATTTGTACTAGACAGATTGAATAAAGCAAAGGTAGTTTTCAAGTTAAAAAACTTTGACTTTTGTATTATTTCAAATCATTATCACTTTGTTTCATATTTTAGTAACAGTCAAATAATTCCTAAACTTTTGCAATTTATAAACGGAGGAAGTGCACGTAATTTAAACAAATTAACTGGAAATAAAAAATCCATTTGGGATGAATATTATATGTATTTAATAGAAGATGAAATAATACTGAACAAAATTAGAGGCTACATAGTTGGTAATCCCTTGAAACATAACGAGATTGAAGCATTAAAAGATTTAGAAAAATATCCTTTTTCAAGTTATTGCACCTTAATTAGAAAATTAGGCAAAGATAATGTTAATGAGTATATTAGGACAGTCATTTCTTTAAATGACAATGATATTGTAAATTTGGTAAAGAAATAGAATTTGCTAAAAAGCATACCCGACTAAAGTCGGTAAGAAAATATTTACCTTTTTCACAGCCACTTCAGTGGCGTAAGGTTGTAAATTAATTTATCCTATTGCATGACAAATTTCAATATGCTAAGATATCAAACTAACTTGATATTGACTTTTTGTGCTTGGTCTGATATAATATAAGCACAAAGGTGCAAAAATATTGAATATTAACCCTTTGAACAACATGTTTAAAAAAATAGGTGTTTACCTGCTAATATTTGCTTTAGTTTTTTTATACTACCCGATTAAACCGGCGAATGCTGCTAATTTAACTAAAATTACTGATACGCTTTCTACCTTAACCTCAAACGCGGTCGCCAACCATACTATTACATTTGTAACACCTACAGGGGTTGAAGCAAACGCTGATACGATTACAATTGATTTAACCGATTTCACCATCGGTTCTGTTGATTATACAGATATTGATCTCGCGGTAGATGGTGATGCCAACTGTAACGGCGCCTGGACGGATAAAACACTCGCAGCGGCAAACAACACTGGAGTATGGGGAGCAACTATCACTTCATCAGTACTCACGCTTGACGCACCAACTGATGCTGCAGCCGGCGAAATTACTGCCGGAGTTTGTGTGCAGGTAGAAATTGGCCTTAATGCCACATCCGGTGTTGCAGGAAATGCACAATTAACAAACCCAAACGATGCAAACACGCATGTTTTTGAAATCGCAGGAGTATTTGGTGATACCGGGCAATTCGCATTAGATTTTGTCGCGGATGACAGCGTCAATGTAACTGCCACTGTTGATCCTTCCATTACATTCGCAATTTCAGATACTGCTATCGGATTTGGTGATCTTGTTTCTGCCAATGCCCGCTTTGCCACATCAGATGCTACCGGATCCGATACGGATTCTACCGCCGCTCACACCTTATCAATAGGAACGAATGCAACTGACGGATATATTATCACCTACAATGGAGCAACACTTACAAGTGGTGGTGACACTATTTCAGTAGCGGCAATATCTAATGATGAAAACGGAACGCCGGGCAGTGAACAGTTTGCCATGGGATTTTCAACAAACGGTAACACAACAATTCCGGCAGGATATGATCACAATGCAACAGCGGGTAGTCGCGACTGGACTTTTGTCGCCAGTACTCTAACTACCATCGCTTCAGAAACAGCACCGACCGCTACCGAGACAATTAGCGCATTTTATCTGGCGAATATCGCGGCTGATACCGAAGCGGGAAGTTATTCCACCGATATCACCTACATCGCAACAGCAACCTTTTAAATATTAGTAACCGATAAAAAAATGAAGTCAAATATTGTGAAAAAAACTAGTATTTCACTGCTTATTTTTGCTTTGACTTTTATGTATTTCCCGGCCAGACCGGCTTATGCTGCAAATCTGACCAAAGTTACAGATACACTCTCCACATTAACTCAGAATGTGGTTGCAAATCACACTATCACCTTTGTCACACCAACAGGTGTGCAGGCGACTACAGACACAATTACGATTGATTTTACAGATTTTACCGTTGGTACGGTTGAATTCGGCGATATTGATATTGCAGAAGATAACGACGGTAACTGCGATGGCGCATGGACAGATAAAACAGTTGCGGCCACAGCCGGCGTAGGTGCGTGGGGCGCAGCGTTTACAGGCTCAACATTAACACTTACTCCACCAACCAATGCGGCATCCGGAGAAATTGATGCGGGATTCTGCGTACAAGTAGAAATCGGTTTGAATGCAGCTGGTGGTAACGCCCAATTGACAAACCCAAATGATACAAATAATCATGTCGTAGAAATCGCTGGAGTTTTCGGTGATGCCGGACAGTTTGCACTGGATTTTGTCGCGGATGACAGCGTCAATGTAACTGCCACTGTTGATCCTTCCATTACATTCGCAATTTCAGATACCGCAATCGGTTTTGGCGACCTGACATCCGCTAATGCGCGATATGCAACCGGTGACGCTGCCGGCGCTGATGCAGATTCTGCTGCAGCTCACACAATATCAGTTGGCACCAATGCAACTGACGGATATATTGTTACCTATAGCGGTGCTACTTTAACCAGCAGTGGAGATACAATCACAGTAGCCGCGATAACCGATGACGCAAACGGAACTCCGGGCACCGAACAGTTTGCCATGGGATTTTCAACCGATGGTAATACCACAATCCCGGCCGGATATGACCACAATGCAACTGCGGGTAGTCGTGATTGGACATTTGTTGCCAGTACACTTACAACCATTGCTTCAGAAACTATCCCGACCGCAACTGAAACTATCAGTGCATTTTATCTGGCGAATATCGCGGCTGATACCGAAGCGGGAAGTTATTCAACCGATATTACATATATCGCAACTGCAACCTTTTAGTAATTCCAATAATTTGGTATACTGATATCAATAGTTGAAAGGTTATTAATACCATATTTATAAAAACAAAAGGGTGATGTCAAAAAACATTACAAAGCTGATATTTGGTGCGCTACTGATTGTAGGGGGCTTTTTTGTTATACCAAAAGCGCAAGCACTTACTCTTATCCCCCCCTCATTTGAAACATCAGTTGATCCGGGCGTGACTACGGAAACCACCGTTAAGCTGTACAATGAAACTCAGGAAACACTCAACCTTTATCCGGAAGTCGTCAGCTTTACGGCTGAAGGAGAAACCGGCAACCCGACATTTGACTTCAATGCCCCAGCTGAAGGAGTCGCTTCATGGTTTACTTTGCCCGAGGGACCGATTACACTCACCGCCGGCGAAAGAAAAGTAATTGATGTCAAAATTACCCCTCCCGTTGATGCCGAGCCAGGTGGTCACTATGCAACTGTTTTTTTCGGAACGTCATCACCCAATCTGGAAGACCCGGGCAGTCTAGCGCTATCCACAAAACTCGGTTCTCTGTTTTTACTCAGAGTGTTTGGCGATATTAAAGAGTCGGGCAGTATCAGTGAATTTGGCTTAAACGGAAATAATACTCTTTCCAGACTGCCGGCAACTTTCTTTACCCGCTTTCAAAATGATGGCAACATTCATCTAAGACCTACCGGCACTATTAAAATTACCAATATGCTAGGCGGTGATACTGCTGCTTTGGAGTTCAACCCCAAGAAAAGTTGCACCCTCCCCGACACCATCAGAAAATATGAAACGATTTGGGAAAAAGATCAGATCAGAGAAGTTACCGGCAATTTTTGGAATAAATTTTGGACAGAGTTTTCCAATGAAAAAAATAATTTTGCCATCGGCAGGTATAAGGCGACAATTTCATTGGACGCGGGTAATCTAGTTCAAGATACTGCAACTATTACTTTCTGGATTATGCCCTGGAGAGTAATATCAGTCGCTTTGATTATACTCGCTTTCGTAATTGTCTTACTGATATTTTTGATTAAGAAATACAATCAGTGGATCATCAACAAAGCGCGGAAAAGGAAATAATAAGAATCATGCGCAATATTAAAAACGCTTCAATCATTATTGGCGTTTTTTTTGTTATGCTTTTTTTATTTATCCCTGAAATTGGCAAAGCAGACACTGTATCAGGATCACTGAATGTATCTGTTTCAGCGATAGTGCAGGCACCGCCACCACCGGAAGAGCCTGATACGATAGTGCGATTTACTGGTTTAGCCTATCCGGGATCGGAACTTACCTTTGAACGTAATGGGACTCTTATGGCTACTGTCCCCGCTGATCCGGCCGCAAAATTTGATGTTGCGATTGAAATGGATCCAGGAACTTATACTTTTTCTATATATGGCAGTGATGCGGACGGACGTGAGGGGCCGGTTTTTAATATCTCAGTGACGCTATCCTCGGGAGTCACAATAACAATAACCGGAATATTTTTAGGACCGACTATTGAAGCGGATACATCGTCAGTTCAGATAGGAGATACAATCACTTTCTTAGGGGTTACAATCCCTGACAGTAAGGTGAATCTGTTTGTCAGCCCGGAGACAGTAACCAGTTATGATGTAAATTCCGATAGTAATGGACTATGGTCAAAATCACTGATTGCCGGTGAAGATCTATTAACCGAAGGAAATCACGAAGTACGTTCTAAATCTACATCCGATCAGGGCGATATTTCAGAATATAGTAAAACTGTTGCATTTACTGTTACCGAGGAAACTAAACCGGACCCATGTGAACTTGCCTCCCGAGCGGATTTAAACTGCGATGGACGTGTAAGTTTAGTTGATTTTAGTATCTTAATGTTCTATTGGCAGGAAAATAACCCGGCAAATGCAAGGGCAGATATAAATAAAGACGGTGCGGTAAATATTGTAGATTTTAGCATTATGATGTTTTATTGGACCGGCTAATATGAAACTATCTAACAAACAACTTATTTTCTCCCTGACCGTTGTTATCGGTACAGTTTTATTTGGTAAGGCCGCGAGTGCGGCAAATATCTACGTGAACCCGCCGGAGCAGACGGTTTTTGCAGATGAAACATTTTTGGCGGAAGTTTATTTGGACAGCGAAAAAGAAATTATCAACGCCGTTCAAACACAGATTTCTTATCCAACAAATTATCTGGAAGTCGTGGACCTGGCTTACGGCAATTCTTTTTTAACAATCTGGCCCGAACAGCCAAAAAACAACCCTCAAACAGGAGTAATCAGCTTTGCCGGTGGCGTACCAGGAGGAAGTTATGTTTTTGATGCCAAGGTGCTGACAATCACTTTCAAAGCCAAACATACCGGTTCAGCTTTTATAAACTTACAGAACGACAAAACCGGCGTTTATCTTAATGACAGCGCAGGAACCCCTGCAAAGATTAATACCACTGGAAGCAAGGTAACAATTCTAACTCCCTCCTCCCAATCTATCGCACTTTCATCCCCTACTCACCCAGATCAGGATAGTTGGTATTCGGCTGATGATTTCATTGTTACCTGGGAACCAAGAATTGATTCTTTCTATAGTTACATACTTTCTGCCGACCCCGAAGCTGAACCGGATCAAATTCAGGAGGAGGAAGTGGGTAATGTAACATTTCATGATCTTAAAGACGGCATCTACTATTTTATTCTATATGAAAAACCGTCCGGAGAAAATTGGGAATATGCGGGAAAAAGAAGAGTAATGATTGACCAGACGTCCCCTCTGCCATTTGAAATCCAACTTGCCGATAATACAAAGGAATATAAAGAAAAAAAAGCAATCATTTTTTCAACTACTGATGCCATGTCGGGGATAGACCACTATGACATTCTCCAGGGTGAAAAATTATTCACCAATGTATCCAGCCCGTATTTATATCAAATTTATGAACCAACCAATTTCATAGTTCGGGCCTATGACAAAGCAGGCAACCTGACCGAAGCCGGGAAACTGATTATGGCGGAAAAAGAGAATAATTTCTCAAATTTTGCTATAATACTAATAGTAATAATCATCCTGTTGATTATTATCCTATTTATCGTTTTACGGTTCCGATCTAAAGATGAAGATAAGCCTCAGTTGGAATAGCAGGATCATATTAACCTCTTTGCTTGTCATGGGGGGATTTATTGTCGGAACTAACGTGGCACATGCTGGTGCCACACTTTTTCTTTCTCCATCCGGTGGATCGCTGACGGTTGGCGGATCAATCTCCACAACTGTTGTTGTTAATACCGGTGGAGACCCTATTAACGCAGTACAAGCAACAGCTTCGTTTCCTACCGATCTTCTGGAAGCGACTGCAGTAACCCAATCAGGGTTATTTGATTTTTGGCCGGTCACGCCCATCTATTCCAATGGTTCTGGGACAGTAAATTTTGCGGGCGGACTTAGAGACCCCGGTTATACTGGAACTTCTGGATCAATCGTCACTATCACCTTTAAGGGTAAAAAAGCGGGAACTGCCACTATTACTCTAGGTTCCGTAATGATATTAAAGAATGACGGTGATGGAACCGATCTGTTCACCGGTGCTGGCAGCGCAACCTTTACCATATCAGAACCAACTCCCATTACCCCGATTAAACCAACGCCGGTCCCGGATACGGAAGAACCTGAGGAACCAGAGCCGGATATAGAAGCCTTGCCGGCGCCAGTTATTTATTCTGACACTCATCCGAAACAAGACAGTTGGTATACTGACAATTCACCGGCATTTTACTGGGATAAACTAGAAGGGGCGGAAGGATTCAGTTATTCCTTTGATGATAAAAAGAATACAATCCCGGATGACACGACAGAAGGTACGGATAACAAAGCTAACTTCAAAAAAACCAAAGACGGTGTTTGGTATCTGCATGTAAAAGTTCTAAACAAAGGTGGTTGGAGCAAAACGTACCATTACCGGGTTCAGATTGATACTACGCCTCCGTTAGAATTTGATATTAGAATGGAAGGTGAAAATCCGACCAAGCTGCAGGAACCGAAAATGCATTTTGCAACGGTTGATGAACTTTCAGGTGTTGACCGTTATGAACTATCCTTAGATAAAGAACCCTATGCTGTTCTTGAAACCGGCGAAACCGAACCTTTTACATTTTCCAAGCTCCCATATGGTGAACACACGACAGAAGTACAAGTATACGACAAGGCAGGCAACATACAATCTTCTTCATTAGATTTTAATGTTATCAAGTATTCTACGGAAAGCGGGTTTTGGTTGTGGTCACATTTTATCCTTTTTTCCTGGCTTGCACTGATACTGCTAATCATAATCCTCGCACTGGTGATCCTACTTTGCTTATTTCTGTTTGTTTGTTGTCGGAGGAAGGAAGATGATGAGGATGAGGAGCAGAAAAAGCAATCCCGTTGGAAAAAAGCAATATTAAATAAAATTAGAAAAGAGAAAAATTAGTAAATAAATAGTTAGATTACTTTACATTGAAAATAGTATTATGCTAAGATAACATACCTGATATTGACTCTTTTATAATAGTATGATATAATATACGTATAATTCAAAAATATATGACTAAACACTATTTTAAAGTATTAAATCGCATAGTAAGCATTATAGTAATATTCTTGCTTGTTTTTGTGCTTACTCCGCCTTATCATACTACATACGCGGCTAGTTTAACCAAAATATCCGATACGCTTTCCACGCTGACCCAGAATGTTGTAGCCGATCACACAATTTTGTTTGTTACGCCAACAGGTGTCCAGGCAGACGCGGACACTATTACAATTGATTTGACCGATTTCACGGTGGGCACTGTTGATTATACAGACATTGATCTGGCTGTTGATGCTGACGCAAACTGTGATGGCGCCTGGACGGACAAGACGCTCGCTGCCGCAAACGGAGCCGGCGTATGGGGAGCAACATTCACCGGAGCTGTTCTTACCTTGGATGCTCCGACCGATGCCGCCGCTGGTGAAATTACCGCGGGAGTTTGTGTACAAGTTCAAATTGGAACAAATGCCTCAGGAGGCAACGCTCAACTGCAAAGTCCCAATGATACCAGTTCACACACCATGGAAATCGCCGGAACTTTCGGTGATACCGGTCAATTTGCAATTGACTTTGTTTCCGATGACAGTGTAAATATCACCAGTACTGTTGATCCGTCAATTACTTTTGCAATTTCTGATACAACAATCGGTTTTGGCACACTAAGCGCTTCGGCTGCCCGTTGGGCGACTGCCGATACCGCCGGTTCTGCAACAGACACGGCCGCGCATACTATTTCAATCGGCACAAATGCAACAGACGGATACATTGTTACTTATAACGGCGCTACTTTGACCAGCAGCGGTGATACAATCACTGTCGCCTCAATTACAAATGACGCTGACGGGACACAAGGTGCGGAACAATTTGGCATGGGATTCTCAACCAACGGCGATTCTACAATTGCCGCGGCTTATGATCATAATGCAACAGCAGGAAATAGGGATTGGGCATTTGTTGCCAGTACTACAACTACGATTGCCTCCGAGCTGGTACCAACTGCATCTGAAACAATCAGCGCCTTTTATCTTGCCAATATCGCCGCCGATACCGAAGCAGGAAGTTATAACACAGACATCACTTATATTGCTACCGCGACTTTTTAGTGATAAAATTAAGTTGTTTCAAAAAATAAATAATCTAAAAAACAATGTCTAAGAAATTTGCAACATCAGCATTGGTTGCCATATTTACATTTTTTGGGGGGTTTTTTATTGCCTCAACGGCCAATGCATTAACACTAATTGCCCCGACATTTGAGCAAAATGTTGACCCAGGGGTAGCGAGTAAAACAGAAATTAAGCTCTATAACGAAACACAGGATACACTTTCATTGTATCCGGAAGTTGTTTCATTCACCGCAAATGGTGAGACAGGCCAGCCCACTTTTGATTTTGATGCGCCGCTTGAAGGAGTGGCAACTTGGTTTGACTTGCCGGAAGGACCAATTATGTTGCAGGGCGGTGAAAGAAAAATTGTTCCGATCACAATCACTCCTCCGATTGATGCTGAACCGGGTGGTCACTACGCAACAGTATTTTTTGGTACTTCCGCCCCTAATCTGGAAGATCCGGGCAGCCTGGCACTTGCCACCAAGCTTGGATCATTATTCCTACTGAGAGTTTTTGGTGATGTTACTGAAGCAGGAAATATCGCGGAATTTGGTCTGGATGGCAACAAAACTACGTTAAACAGATTACCGGCTACAGTATTCACCCGCTTTCAAAACAGCGGCAATATTCATCTCCGACCGGAAGGAACTATTACGATCAAAAACTTACTGGGTGCTGAAACAGCTAAGCTAGACTTTAATGCAAAAAAAGGTGCGACCCTGCCGGATAGTATTAGAAAATACGATACAATCTGGGAAAAAGGGCAGGTGAAGCAAGCTTCCGGTAATTTTTGGAACAAATTCTGGACAGAGTTTGCCAACGAAAAGAACAATTTTGCTTTAGGCAGATACAAAGCCAGTATCGCATTAACCGCAGGAAATCTGGTCCAGGACAACGCAGAAGTTACATTCTGGGTCTGGCCGTGGAGAATTCTGCTTATTTCATTGCTTGTACTCATACTGATTATTCTCCTGCTCGTTATCTTCATCAAACGATACAACAAGTGGATTGTGGCAAAGGCAAAAACAACAGCAGAGCCAGAGAAAAAATAAATAATATCTATCCTAGAAAAAGGAAACGCCCTTGATAATAAGGGTGTTTTCTTTTCAGAATATATTTTTACATTTTGTTCATTTTATGGTATGATATCAAAAGAATTAACCAAAAAAACATGATAAAAATAAAAAAAGCGGTAATCCCAGTTGCCGGATTTGGTACGCGTTTTTTGCCTGCCACCAAAGCGCAACCAAAGGAGATGCTGCCGATTGTTGACAAACCGTCGGTACAATATGCGGTGGAGGAAGCGGTGGCAGCGGGTATTGAAGATATCATCCTGATCACCGGACAGAACAAGCGTGCGATTGAAGATCATTTTGACAGCCATTTTGAACTTGAAGATAATCTGCGACGGAAAAAGAAGACGGAAAAATTAAAAGAAATTCAAGCGATATCCAAACTGGCTAATTTTATTTATATCCGCCAAAAATCACCGCTCGGTAATGGGCATGCTGTCTTATGCGCAAAAAGTGTGATCGGTAATGATCCATTTGTTGTTATCTGGCCGGATGATTTGATTGATTCGCCAAAAAATACGATCAAACAAATGATTGATGTATACCAGAAATATACATCCCCGGTTATTGGTGTTCTGCAAGTGCCAGACTCGGACATTGAAAAATATGGCATTATCAAAAATAAACATATTAAAGATAACGTACATGAGATGCTGGACATTGTTGAAAAGCCATCACTGAAATCAGCACCCTCCAATTTAGCATCTTTGAAAGGATATGTATTAGGACCGGAAATATTTAAAATTTTAGAAAATATGAAACCGGGTAAAGGCGGCGAGATCTGGCTGGCTGATGCGGTGAAAAAACTACTACCGACACAATCCGTATTTGCCTGTGAATTTAAGGGTAAGATTTATGATGTCGGATCAAAAGCCGGATGGATCAAGGCCAATATTGCTTATGCAAGAAAAAGACCGGAATTAAAAAAAGAATTAAAAGGTTATATATAGAAGATCTATGTCAAAAAAATTACTTTTCATCTTAGCTCCGCTTGCCGTAATCGCAATTTTTGTCATTATATTTTCCATGCTCAGCGGAGGAAAAACAAAAGTACCCGCCAGCGCAATCACTCCCAAAACACTAACTTATTGGCGCGTACAGGATAGTCAGGCAAGTTTTGATCCGATTATTACTTCCTGGAGAGCTATGCACCCGAATGTTACGATCCAATATCGTACACTACGTTATGAAGAATATGAACAGGCACTTTTGGAAGCATGGGCCAAGGGTGAAGGACCGGATATCTATTCAATTCCGAATACTTGGGTACATAAATATCAAGATTTTATAACTCCCATGCCCGCTTCAACCGGATTGGCATATTACAGTACGGTAAAATCACTCGGTATAAAAGAAGAACAGAAAATAGAATACAAAGAAACCCCTTCCATCCAACTCCCCCAGCTCGCAAACAACTTTGTTGATTCAGTTTATGAAGATGTTGTTATTGAGGATAAAATATACGGTTTGCCGTACTCCGTGGATAATATAGGACTGTTTTATAATAAAGAGCTATTGAACCAAGCGAAAATACCGCTACCTCCGACTACCTATTCGGAATTACTGGCTGATGTCAAAAAATTAACAAAAATTGACAGCGAAGGAAATATTATTCAAGCCGGCGTCGCCTTGGGCGGGACAGAAAATATACCGCGGTCTATGGATATTCTTTTCCTTCTAATGCTACAAAGCCGTTCAACATTAACTGATCCGCCTAATTTTCTGTTATCAATTCCTGACGATCCGCAGACAATCCCGGCCGTTAATGCACTTGATTTTTATGCTCAATTTTCCGACCCGAATAAAGAAGTATATACCTGGAATAAAGACCTGCCAAACGCCCTAGAAATGTTCGCCCAGGGAAAACTGGCCTTCTTTTTCGGCTATTCTTACAATATACCGCTCATTGATCAACTCAGTGCAGGCCAGCTCAGTTATGGAACTGCCAATGTCCCACAACTTAACCAAGACCTGAATTATGCAAATTATTGGGTGGAAACAGTTGCGCAAAGCAGTAAATATGCCAATGAAGCTTGGGATTTTCTGCAATATGCAACAAGAGTTGAGAACGTAACAGGCTACCTGGAATCATCGGGCAGACCAACAGCACTGAAAGCGCTTGTTGATGTACAAAGAGAAGACTTTTTACTTCGTCCGTTTATAGAACAATCGCTGGTGGCAAAAAACTGGTACCATGGTAAAAAACCGAACATTATGGAGCAGTACATTACTGATGCAATTGACAGTGTAGTAAATAACCAGCTAGAGGCCAAAGAAGCATTACAATTAGCTCAAAAATTGATCCTACAAACATACACTGACTAGCATGAAGAACCGTTATATTTTATTTTCTGTTGCCACATTTATTGTACTATCTGTTTTATTGCCAGTTACTCCCGTATTAGCAGACTGCGACACGGGGAATTTTCTTCCGCCTTGCACCTGTAGCGGACAATGTAAATTGACAGACTTCCTAGCATTAGGAGCAAATATCATGAAATACGCAGTCGGCGCAGTGGCCGCTGTTGCAATAGGTTTTATTATTAACGGTGGATTTACCTTAC
The DNA here is from genome assembly GCA_041666485.1 of Patescibacteria group bacterium. Lineage (GTDB taxonomy): Bacteria > Patescibacteriota > Patescibacteriia > UM-FILTER-42-10 > UM-FILTER-42-10 > JAHJEX01. Next base: position 50,930 of record JBAYGW010000006.1, read on the forward strand.
TGATGGCAATGGGCAATTCGGAAAAGATTGATTCGGGGAAAAAGCAATTGAGCGGAACTTTTAAGGGAGTTGCCATGGTCATGCTGACATGGATACTGGTAAGTACAATTATATTTTTTGCAACTGGTAAAACTGATGGTCTTGTCTTCGGCAGAGGAAAAAAATGGTGGGAATTCAAAGAAACTCAACTATATGAAATGTACCTGCCTTACGAACCTGGCAGTTTTTGCCCGGTCCGCACTTTTGCGCCGCCAGCAAATGTAACTTGCACGCCGTATAATTTTTATCTGAATCCGCAGACCTGTACCAATACGAGTTCCTATGATGACGCGATGAAAGCAAGTGGTAATTGCCGTAAGCTAGGTGTTTGCGAGGGAGGGTCAGAAATGCTTTGTTGCGATCAGGGTAAGGCCACCAGTTGTCCGAGCAGTGATGATGTAAAAAAATATATTACCGGTGAATAAATAATTATTATTACTATTAATATGAAATCAAATCAAATTAAGTACTCTCTAATATTGCTTTTCATCGTAATAACACTGTTTTCCATTGCACCCAGAATTGTTACTGCAGAATCTGTTTGCTGCGATACCGGCTCCCCATGCACCGAAGGAAATCAGTGTTCAAATGGAGTTTGTGGTGGTCTTTGTAATCCGCTTGGTAGTACAGAAATGTCTTTAATTGATCTTTGGGTCAGAATTCTACAATTAATGCTTGGCGGAGTAGGTTTGTTCGGAGTAATGATGTTTATTTATGGCGGATTTATTATGCTCACCTCGGCCGGTAACCCGGATAAAGTAAAAAAGGCTAAAGATACCTTGGTTTGGGCAGTCCTCGGCCTCGCCACCATATTCGTTAGCGGCACAGTGGTGCGATATCTTTTTGATAACTTTAAATTTTAGCGGCGTACAAAAAAATCCTACCAAATTTTGAGCACTAAATTTGTTCTGTTTTCATACGTCGCCGGTTAATCAGTAAATGACACTTGATTAGCTAAGATTAGCGGATAAAATATACTAAATTGCTTTCCATAATAATATGTGAAAGCATTTTTAGTGATGTATTTATTTGACATAATTAGGTATATTAGACTATAATAAAAATATTATATATCCTCAATTTATATATCCTACTAAAGGGAAAGGGGGTGAAAAATATGAAAAAAATCGTAGGTCTACTCTCAGGAGTTGGAGCGTTGGTGGTAACAAAGACCGCTTATGCCGTCAGCTTCTATGACCCTTCACTAACCTTAGGACTTGGTAGCGCTGACCTTCAGCAAACCGTTATCGGACTGATCCAGTGGGTACTCGGATTTTTAGGTCTAATCGCGGTAATCATGATCCTAATCGGTGGCTTCAAATGGATGACTGCA
>JBAYGW010000007.1:0-52057 GCA_041666485.1 Patescibacteria group bacterium
GTTTTATTACCTTCTATTTACTAGGAGGGGGAGGCGGCATATTATTACCACCTTCACTTTTTTCCGAATTCTCTTTATGTAGCAAGGTTTGTTGTCCCGAATGATCAGAAGGTTTATTTTCTAATCCACCTAATTTTTCCAGACCCTTTAGACCTCCTTGGTCACCCTTATCACCGCGACCGCGAAGATTCACAGCAATTATGATTATGATAATCGCCAAGATCACCCACCATACTAGCGCAGACTGGTCTTCTCCAGAGTCAGCATTTTCGTCAGTATCTTTGTTAGTGTCTTCATTAGTTGATGTCACTTCCGTCTCAGCATTTTCCGTATCTGCAGTATTGTTTTCGTCTACTGCTTCAAGAGAAGTATCGCCGACCGCCACCGGGGTATCACTTACTCCCAAAACTTTCGGGTCAGTGTATCCCTCTGTTGACATATCGGGTGCTTTGACAAAGAAGCCAACAACATTTGAAAAACTGCTTTCCTTCCCATCAGGACTGACTGCAGTTACATACACCAAATGTTTTTCCTCTGGGTTAAGATCAAGAAACGGCTGATAGGCAAAGCTGGCAATGCCAGATTCGTCATTTTCCACTTTGAATTGACCGTTGAGTTCTTTATCAATAAAGACTTTGATCAACGAATCATTTACCGCCAATCCGGTAATAAACGGCTTTGTTGATACCGTTTTATTATTTACAACTGGCTGAAACAAAGTAGGCGCCGGATAAGGTTCTTCAATTGTAAAGGATGTCTCTTTTGACATCAGACTTTTTAGTTTAGAATCCTTATCTATTGCTGATACAGCAACGGTGTGTTCGCCGGATTTGAGTGATAGAAACGGAACAAATGTGAAACTGGCAGTTCCGTTCTTACCGTCCAAAACCTTTGCCATGCCGTTGAGCTGACCATCAATATATACCTCAACCTTAGTACTGTTCTCTGTGAGACCGGTAATTACCGGTTGCTCATAGATAGTGGAATCTCCAATTGCCGGCCAGATCAACGTTGGAGTTGATACGGTCGGATCAGCTGCCAGTAAACTTTGTGGAACAACCAAAAGGGTAATCACACATACTGACATAATAATTCCAAAAACCTTGCTTAAAGAGGATTGATTTGTATGATTTAACATATTCATTAATTTTTCCTCTTTTACTTTTTAAGGGACATCTGTCTACACAGACAGTTTTGTATCTTACTACAGCAATTCTCAAAGTGTCAAATCTAATTAATATCAATTTCAGGATTCTTAACCTCTAAAATTCCTACCCCCTTAATATATCTAATTATGTGAGTAGAAATATCCAAACGAAATTGCACAATAATCACGTCAATCCGATATTCTGAAACTTCCGGATGAGCAGCTAGGAAGACTTCAACCGTCTTGATAATCCGATTAATTTTATTATCGGTTACAGCTTCTTCGGGGGGCCCAAATGAATTGGTAGAACGGCTCTTAACTTCAATGAATACAAATTCATCTGCTTCTTTGGCGATAATATCAATTTCACCGAAACGGGAAGTATAATGCCGATCAATGATTGAATATCCTAGTTTCACGCAATATTCTACTGCGATATCCTCCCCTGCTTTTCCGAGATTTTGCCGGTAGTTTAGCATAAAAAAGCGCCCCCAAAAGAGGACGCCCAATAATCAATTAATTTATATCATTATTTCTTGATAAATTCAAGCAGGTAATGATAAGGACCCGTTTCTTCCGATTTTTCAAGAGTATATTTCAAATCTTCTGCAATCTTTTTCAAGTCTTCAACCGAAACACGGTCTTCCGTTAACGGACCAAACGGCGTGCTCATCTTCTTCCAATCAACAATCAAAAGTTTACCACCTTTCTTCAGAAGCCTGGTTGCTTCTTCAATTACCGCAGCATGTTTTTTTGTCTGAAATAGAGTGTTCACCAACAAGGCAAAATCCAGGCTGCCTTCTCTAATCTTTGTCGCCCCAACCACTTCCAGATCGGACCAGACCATTCTGACGTTATCAAATCCTTCTAATTTTACTTTCGTCCAAACACTCTGTAAAACATTTTTTAGAATATCAACAGCATAAACCCGGCCCTTGTCACCGACCGTTCTGGCCGCTTGTAGTGTAAAATACCCCATCCCCCCACAACCCAGATCCGCAACTACGTCTCCATACCCAACACCAGCCTGGTTCAGAATCGCTTCCGGGTTTAATAGCTCATTTCCTCCTGGTACTTTTCTATCCATATTATTTGAATAATTACCCTTACTAACTATTATACTTCATTTCCCAGACTTATACCAAGTCTTTCATCGGTGAAAAAGAAACTCTATGAATTTTGCAAATCCCATATTGATCAATTTTCTTCTGATGATGTTCCGTTCCATATCCTTTATGTGTATGGAAACCGTATTCCGGATATTCCTTGTGAGCCGCAACCATAATATAATCACGGGTTACTTTGGCAACAATTGATGCGGCAGCGATAGACGCTACTTTCTGATCGCCCTTTTCTATCGCATGATGTTCTATTCCGACGTGATCCAGTAAAAAATAGTCAATCAGTAAATAATCCGGCCGAAGCAGGAGTTTTTTTACCGCCTGCTCCATTGCCAGCGCATTTGCTTCATTTATACCGATCCGGTCAATTGTTTTTTCGGATACAATCCCCACACTCCAGTTCAAGGCATTTTTTACAATCTCCAAATAGAGCTGTTTACGCCTGGTCGGAGTCAGCTGTTTGGAATCACGCAACCCGTCAACACGGAACCGGGGATTCAAAATAACACTGGCCGCCACAATCGGGCCGGCCCACGCTCCGCGCCCCGCCTCATCAAGACCGGCTACTTTCAAGTAACCTTTCTTCTTCAGTCTTTCTTCTTCCAAATAAGTTGGTTCTACCATAAATTTTCCTTATACAGACAGTATATCACTATTGCCTGTAACGGAAAATGGTTTATTTATAACCTTTCGCCTGCAGAGCATCCGCTACCCTCTGGATGGCTAGTATATATGCAGCAGTTCTGAGATCTGTTTTTTTCTTTTCTTTAATCTCCCAAATATTATCAAACGCTGCGGTGATCAAATATTTCAATTTTTTGTTAACCACTTCCTCAGTCCAATAATCATTTGAAATGTTTTGAAGCCACTCAAAATATGACACCGTGACTCCGCCGGAATTTGCCAAAATATCTGGTAGCACCATTACCCCTCGCTTTGCCAGTTTTTCATCCGCTTCTGAAGTTACAGGACCGTTGGCCATTTCTAGAACTACCCTAGCTTTTATTCTTCCTGCATTCGCTTCGGTAATTTGGTTTTCCAACGCAGCCGGGACCAGAATATCACACGGCAGTTCTAACAGTTTTTTATCTGAAACTTTTTCATAATTTTTACAGTCACAAACAGTCCCGACGCAATAACATCCGTTAACGAGCCCTTTTTCTTTTTTGGTGTCCATCACATGCTTTGGATCCAAACCTTTGCCGCGCTTGTCGTAGATATTACCCTGCGAATCCGACATGGCAACAATCTTGTATCCTGCCTGATGCGCAAACCGGGCGAAATGATATCCGACATTGCCCAATCCTTGAACCACTATTTTTGTATTCTTAGGATTGAGTCGTAACTTTTTAGCGACTTCCTGCAACAAGTAAAATCCGCCTAACCCGGTAGCCGCTTCTCTGCCTTGAGAACCGCCCAAAGCCAGAGGTTTACCGGTCAATACCGCCGGTGCCGGATGACCAACTAACCTGCTGTATTCATCCACCATCCATCCCATTATCTTTGGGTTGGTGTTAACGTCCGGCGCTGGAACATCCAGATTCGGCCCGATAAAATCTCTGACAGCGTTAATGTAGCCTCTGGAAAGCCTCTCCAATTCTCCTTCGGAAAGTTGTTTCGGGTCAACTTTGACCCCTCCCTTCCCGCCACCGAATGGGATATTAGCTACGGCCGTTTTCCAAGTCATTAATGCTGCTAAAGCTTTTACCTCGTGCAGATTTGCCTGGGGGTGAAAACGAATTCCTCCTTTGTATGGACCGCGGTCATTATTATATTGAACCCGATAGCCTTCAAAAATCCTCCAGGTCTGATCATCCATTTTTACCGGAATAGCAAACTGGAATGTTCTATAAGGAACTTTTAATATCTCATAGATGTTCCGGTCCAAACCGATCAAATCTGCTGCTTTTTTAAGCTGTTCCAAAGTGTTTGTAAAAGGATTTTTGGTTGTTGCCATTTTTTATATAGATCAATGATTATTTATATTCTTCCAAAGCAATTTTTAAAATTTTCATCGCTTGCTTCAGCTGTTCTGTCTCAAGCACAAACGCGATGCGAATTTCATTTTTACCAGCACCTTTTGTCTCATAGAATCCGGCCGCCGGAGCGAACATTACTGTTTCATTATTATAGTTGAATTCTTCAAGCAGCCAGCGGCAGAAATATTCCGCATTAGCGATCGGCAGTTTCGCAATCAGATAGAGCGCCCCTTGCGGAAGATAAAATTCCACACCGGGTATTTTACGTAGATACTTCGCTACCACGTCCCGCCTTTTTTTATATTCCTCAACCATGGGAGTGCTGTACTTCTCCGGCTCTCGTAACAAAGGCACTACGGCTAACTGATCAATGGTTGGTGATGAGAGCCTGCCTTGGGCAAATTTCAGTATATTCTCCATCACACTTTTATTTTTTGAAGCAACACAACCGATACGGGCACCGCAGATATTGAAACGCTTGGAAACGCTGTCTACGATAATAATCCGGTCCTGTATTTTCTTAAACTCCATCATACTGATTGCCCTGCCCTCAAATACTATTTCACGATAAACCTCATCAGCGATGATAAAAATATTATGTTTCTTTGCCAACATAGCGATCCTCTCCAGTTCTTTTTTGGTATAAACTGTTCCGGTCGGATTGGAAGGATTACAAATTATGATCGCCTTAGTTTTTTCGGTAATTTTTTTTTCAATCAATTCAACCGGCGGCAAATGAAAGCCATCCGCAAGAAATGTCTGAACCGGCACCGGGATAACCGAAGCCATCCGAGCATACGTGATGTAGTTTGCGTAAAGCGGTTCAAAGATGATTACTTCATCACCCGGATCAGCGACAGTCATTAGGGCAAATATTATCGCTTCACTCCCCCCCGTTGTTACAATAATATCTTCCTTATCAAAAAGAATGTTATTTTTTTGGTAGTACTCTTGCCAAGCACCTATCACGTCTGCATATCCTTCTGAAGGAGCATACGCCAAAGTTTTTTTTGCGAATTTTTTTACTTCTGTATAAAATCTTTTTGGGGTTTTTAAATCAGGCTGTCCGATATTCAAATGATAAACTTTAACTCCCTTTTTTTCTGCTTCATTAGCGACTGATGATAATTTTCTAATGGAAGAAGCGTGCATCCCGGCGGCACGAAAAGAAATAGGGATAGATTTGTTTAAAGACATGCGTCTTGATTTATGTTTAGTTTTTTCCACCCCAGTCCACTCCGACTGTTTTCCCTGCTTTGTGTTGTAAAAACTTATATGCCTGCAGTGCGGCTTTCGCCCCTTCACCGGCTGAAATTACTATTTGTTTATAAGTAATATCCGTGACATCCCCGGCCGCGAACACGCCCGGACAAGAAGTTTCGCAATTGCTGTTTATTTTAATCTGATTGCGCTCATTGCGCTCCACCAAATCCTTCACAATCTCAGTCTTAGCAATATACCCGACTTCCACAAACACGCCATCACATTTGATCTCCATCGCTTCGCTTGTCTGATTGTTTATTACTTTTATCGCTTTAACAATACCCCCTCCGCTTATTTCAGCTATTTCCGTATTCATCAGCATCAAAACATTATCTCTTTCTTTAAGCTTGCTCAAAACAATTTTTTCCCCTCTGAACTCATCCCCTCTGTGGATCAAATACACCTGCTTGGCAATTTTGGAAAGTAATTCGGCAGAATCCAAGGCGGAGTTTCCACCGCCCACCACTGCAACTGTTTTATCCTTAAACAGCGGCCCGTCGCAAGTGGAACAGTATGACACTCCTTTATTTTTGAATTCCGATTCTCCTGGGACATTAAGATCTCGTGGTGTTAACCCGAATGCCAGAATTATAACCTTACTGGAAAATTCATTGTCAGCTGTTTTCACGAAGAACTGATCCCCTTTTTTCCCAATCTGATTTACTTCGCGATAAACAATTTCCGCACCGTATTCTTCCGCCTGTTTTTTAAATCTTTCCATGATGTTGAGCCCGGTCTCCTTACCAAGCCCGGGATAATTTTCCACCAGTCCGGCAATTGAAGCTTGTCCGCCCAAATCTTTTGTAAGCACCACTGTCTTCAATGTTCTGCGTGCAGCATAAATAGCCGCAGTCAGACCGGCCGCTCCGGCGCCAATAATAATGCAGTCGTATTCTCTTGCAGCAGACATTATTTTTATTTAATTATATGTTTTCGTCAATAACCTTCTGTAATTCTTCTTTAGACTGCGCTCCAATTGACTGTTTAACAACTTCGCCGTTCTTAAAAAATAAAAAGGTCGGGATGCTCATGACGTTGTATTTTTGCGTTGTTGATTGATTCTCATCAATGTTCATTTTAGCAATTTTAACTGCCTTGCCTTCATTATCTTTTACCAGTTCTTCCATAACGGGTAGCATTATTTTGCACGGTGTACACCACTCCGCCCAAATATCTACTAAGACTAGTTTATCAGATTTGAGAACCTCGGCCTCAAAACTGCTGTCATTAATTTCAATGCCTGCCATTTTGATAATTCCTTTCTTAAGTTATGTTATTTTAAATAAATTAGATGTGATCTTTTCTAAATCCTGTGACTTCTTTTTTATACTCCCAACACCAGTCAGGCACTCTCTTGATTCGTTGCGCAAAACGCTTACCCCTAAAGAATCTAAAGATGCTCTTGCTGCCATCAATTGTGTGATTATTTCTCCACAATTGCGCTTATTTTGCAGCATTCTTTCAATTCCTTTCAGCTGTCCAATAATCCGTCTCAGGTGTGCTTGGTTCTTTGGTATTTTACCAGTAACTGTCATAATAGTATATTTATTATATACCCCCCTAGGGTATAATAATATACTATATCAAATACTAAGTATTGTCAATACCAGGGTATGAATTAACAAAAAAAATGCCTCTACCATAACTGGCGAGGCTGGAACGAAACAAGAATGTGCGTGGCCTAGTGCCGAGGAGAACTGCGCTTCATGCGCGGGGGCTTGCCCAAGGCAATCTCGTCGGCAATCTCCTGGCGATGAACCGGGATGTCCTTCGGTGCCTCAATCCCGATCTGCACCTGGTCGCCGTGGATGTCCACGATCATGATTGAGATACTGTCCCCGATCACGATCTTTTCGTTGCGCTTGCGGCTCAAGATCAACATGGATCTTCCTCCTTGAACGATCAATTTACCCCCGCAAAATCACGAGAGCCAAATCACAATAGCAAGGATTAAATTATTTTGCAAGCATTATTGTTCCACGTGGAACAATAATAAAAAACCGCTCCATATCCTAGGGAGCGTTTCTCTTTTGATTAACTCTTAGCAACCTTAGGTCACTAAGCTCGTAGATATAACTCTGTTGTTAATTATATTAACCTGTCGTTGACAACAGTAATGCCTTTTGACACTGCTTTATGTATTCTGCTCATTTGAAGTAGTCAAAATCTTGAACAAGGTGAAGAGTGGTCGAAGACCACGAGCGAGGAGCCATAACAATGGCGACGAGTCGTGTGGTGGAGATGAGGGGACTCGAACCCCTAACCCCTTCCATGCCATGGAAGTGCTCTACCAATTGAGCCACATCCCCATTAATTCATCAATATTCAAATATACCTTTCACAAAATTCAAAGTAATCAAATTATATTATGGTTGACTTAATATGTCTAGGTGATGAATGCAATTATTAACAAATCTCGTGTTACGTAACTATTAGAAATGAATATAATTATTTAACCATTACTATTAGATTAATCAGACTGGATAATTACACTCGTACTCATAGCTAATTTATTGATTATAATTAATATGAGCTTACTTAAATTTGGTTGGCCTGTATACCTTAATTCCATAATACCAATGTTTGTCCTTTATCTATTATATAAAAACAATGTTCCACGTGGAACATTATAACTAAAAATAATAAATAATTACCTTGACACCTCAGTTATTGACCCATGTTTGGTGGAGATACTGGGAATCGAACCCAGGCCTCAGCAATGCGAATGCTGCGTAATACCACTTTACTATATCCCCAGCAAACATAGATCAATAACCAGCGTTTAAATTAAACTATATAAATACAGCTACTATTGGTGCCCCCGGCAGGAATCGAACCTACATTTAAAGCTTAGGAGTCTCTCGTTCTATCCATTGAACTACGGGGGCAAAATATGAGATTATTGTTTCATCTAAAAAAAGGTACCTACTATTAACTTATTTGACACTGCTTCGCCGAGGCAAAGAAAATCTGCCTAAAACAAACGGACAAACACTATACATACTTGTTTAGTAGGCTGCATATATAACCAATTACTGTTATTCTGAGCATATTGTGTAATTCACAAAATAAGTACAAAAAGGGGACTAATCATCCCATTTTTGCGTCGCAAAATTATTTTATGACTGCTCCGGCAATTTTTTTGCCAAGATCAGTGATTATCTCTGTATTTGTATCCAAGTATACTAAGGCAGTCAAAATGACCGTAAATAGTATGACAACCACTAACAAGGTAATCAAGTCGCCTTTCAAATATGAAACTTCTTTTTTTTCTTCTTCCATATATTTATTCTGACTATGTATATTCTAATTAAAAAGAGGCAATTGCACAAGTGATATTGACAATATGCTTATTTGTGTGTTGTAGTATGATAGTTATCCACAGTATGCTGATATTTGCTGAAATAGTAAACCTTTAAAATAATTTATAATAACTAATTTTGAATTATAAAAATCAATCAGCTAAACGTTATTACATTACTGCCAACCCTCAAATCATTCTCACCAATAAAAAACCCTCCCGACAAGGGAGGGCTGAATTCTTATAATGAGATCGGCGGGGCGGATTTTCTTTTGCTAAGCTCTTTGGCGTCAAATAATTTTTTCTTACTTTCACCAATAGAATCTTCTACGATCATCTTTTCTTTACTGATTGAAATAACTTGCGAATTACTGACAAGCAACTCTTTGGAAAAAAATTCTTCAATCAGATTACTACTCTTGATAATATACTGTTCTACGTCATGTGTATCTATATTGATAATCAATTCAGAAATTTTTCCCAACTCATCACCTGAATCCGTAAAAACAGGGAGATGTATAAGTTTTTTGGAAGAAATCTTCATAATTATTTTTGATCAATGACCACGGGTTGTCCGGTTTTATTTTTTTTGTCTCTAAAAATCAAATACTGTTGACCAACCTGGAACAAAGTGGAGGTCGCCCAATATAGGGTCAGGCCGGCAGGAAACTGGATGCCGAATATTACAGTGATTACAGGCATAAAATACATCATCTGGCGATTCATTGCCGCAGCCTTTCCTTCATCCTTGCTTCCCTTGGTATCAATCTCCGGTTTTCTGCGCATCATCATTTTACCCTGCATGAATTGTAGTCCACCTGCTATGAAAGCCAGAATATAATTTCCTTTTTTGGCCAAATCCACAAAGCCTAAAAACATAGCATTAATCGGCGTGGTAGCGTATACGTCTTTTAAGTATCCATATAAATGCTGCACCTGATCCGTGACCAAAATTCCGGTCTGTGAATCAGTTGTCAGGCCTCCGAAAAATACTCTATATAAGGCGATTAAAATAGGCAATTGAATCAATAGGGGAAGGCAGGAAGAAAAAGGATTTACCTTATTTTCCTTGTAGAAATTCATCAGCTGTTTACCCATTTCCTCGCGATTATCCTTATATTTAGCCTTAATTGCGTCTAATTTAGGCTGAGTCTCCTGCAATGTTTTCTGGGATTTGATTGATGATCGGGAGGGGAGATATAGCACTAGTTTAATCAATAAAGTTAGTACGATTATCGCAATTCCCAGGTCTTTCCACGGTAAAATATCATAAATATATATCAGGCCGTTGAAGAGTGGCTCGTAGAGCACAGTGTTAAAAAATGCTGCCATAATTAGTTTTAGTTACTTATTTAATCAATTGGATCGTAGCCACCCTGGCTATGGGGGTTACACCGTAAGACGCGTTTTGCCGATTTTATCCCGCCTTTTACAACTCCGTATTTACCCACCGCCTGGAACGTATAATCCGAACAGGTCGGGAAGTGTTTACAATAACCATAAGGATGTTTATAAGCAAAAAGTCCGTGGTCAGGAGATAATGTTTTCTGATAAGCTTTAACCAACAATAAAACCGCCCTACGCGGTAATAAAACCAGTTTATTAATCCTTTTTTTCGGCATATAATCTTGATTTTCTAAACAGTCTTTCAATTTCTTTTTCTATTTCAGTAAATTTTTTATTTTTTACCCCCGGTCTAGCGGAAATTATGAAATCATACCCCGGTAAGATATTCTCAATTTGCTTTTTAATGATTGCTCTCATTCTTCTTTTTAAGAGATTCCGATCTACACTTTTTTTATAAATTTTAGAAGAGATGACAAAGCCAAAACGGCTGTTTTCACTTTTTCCTTTTAGGAGATACCGCAGGGAAAGGGTGGGTAGGAAAACTGAGTTTCTTTTTTCGTAGACTTTTTTAAAGTCCGCCTCATTGGTCAGGCGGTATTTCTTAGGAAGCATGATAAGAAAAATTTAGGCAGATAACTTAGCCCTCTTTTTTGCTCTCCTTCGTTTTAAGACTTTTTTTCCCGTGTGAGAACTCATTCTTTCTCTAAACCCATGAGTTTTTTGTCTCTTTCTTTTCTTCGGCTGGTATGTTCTTTTAGGCATCTTATTCTTTTATGATTTTTCTATTACATAATTATAAGTATATGTAGTTTATCAGACGAAGGAGTGGAGGTCAACGCCCAAATGACCTCTAAAATATTTATCCTCATTTTTTCCACAGATTATGAACAAGGACGCCCGATATTACTGATATCTGTCTTTGATGTTTTGTGGTATAGTCAGTATTAGTCAATATTTAGCAATTATCCTTACATGATATGACAAAGGAGCAGCTTTGGCAGGCAGTCTTGGGAGAGTTAGAACTATCGTTGAGTAAAGCCAACTTTACTACTTGGTTTAATAATACCTTTGTCTCAGAATTTGAAGACAATGTTGTCGTGATAGCCGTACCGAACACCTTCACAAAAACATGGTTTGAAAATAAATATCATGAAACCATAGTTCAGGCCCTACAAAATGTAACAGACAATGAGGTCAAAGAGGTGACTTACAAAGTAGAATTCTCCAAGAACCCCAAGAGCAACATGGTTGCTAAGACACAAGCTGCGGAAGCGGACAGAAAAGTTGATTCTTTGAAGAAAAAGGATTCAGCAGAGACAAATAACGGGTTAAACCCCTTATATACTTTTGAGAACTTTGTCGTTGGGAAAGGAAATGATCTGGCAAAAGCAGCCTGTATTGCTACCGCGGAAAAACCGGGGATTATTTACAATCCTCTTTTTATTTACGGCGGTGTAGGGTTGGGTAAAACTCATTTACTGCAGGCGGTTGGGCATCGCACCATGGAAGTCTACAATAACAAGAAGGTTGTTTACGTCACGTGTGAAAGCTTCACTAATGATTTTATCCAGGCGGTCAGCAACGGACGAACAGAAAAGTTTAAAGATTTCTACCGCTCTGTAGATGTTCTACTGATTGATGATATCCAATTCCTAGCCACAAAAGAAAGGACTCAGGAAGAGTTTTTCCATACATTTAACGCATTGCACCAAGCAAGAAAGCAGATAGTGATCAGTTCTGACCGACCACCGAAAGCAATCCCCGCACTTGAAAAAAGGCTGATTTCCCGGTTTGAATGGGGGATGATTGCTGATATTTCTAGCCCAGATTTGGAGACCAGAACCGCAATCCTAGAAACCAAATGCCGTGAAAAGGGCTACGAACTGAGCAACGAGATACTTTCTTCAATCGCTTCCTCTGTACACAATAACGTGCGTGAGCTTGAAGGAGCGTTAAACCGCATTATTGCCCACCATCAGCTGAACAATAGCGTACCTACGCTGGAATCAACAAAGGAGGTGCTTTCCGCACTGGCTAACACCCCAAGAAAGGGCGCTTTAACTCCAAAACAGGTTATTTCCACAGTCGCCGAATTTTATGAAATCAGCATTAAAGATCTGACCGGGGAAAGCAGAAAAAAAGAATTAGTGGTACCAAGACAAATTTCCATGTTTTTAATGCGAGAAGAAATAAAAACCTCTTACCCAAGCATCGGTCAGGAGGTCGGGGGTAGAGATCATACGACCGCCATGCACGCATATATGAAAATTACTAAGGAAGTTGAAGAGAATGAAAAGATTAAACAGGAAATTGATTTGATCTTACAACGTCTTTATAACAATTAACTTTTTGGTGGAAAAGACTGTTGATAAAGGCTGTAGATAATTTGTATAAATGTTTATAGAATTTCCTCACATAATATAATACACAGTACACTCAACTACTTATCCAAAATAACATGTTAATAAAAATTTCTTAAAACAAAAGAGAAAACAAAGAATCACGATCGTTATCCACTTATTAACATTATTACTACTATAATTAATATAATATACTATGAAACTATATTGTACCCAGGAAAATTTAAACAGAGGTTTAAATATTGTTAGTCACCTTGCTGGTAAGAACACCACCTTGCCAATACTTGATAATATTTTGGTAAGTATTGAAAATGGTGTTATCCAACTATCAACCACGAATTTGGAAATGGGGATCAGTTGTAAAATTAGAGGTAAGGTTGAGAGCGAAGGAAAAACCACCATACCAGCAAAATTGTTTGCTGATTATGTAGGCCTCTTACCAAACGAAAAGATTTATATTGAAGAAACAGAAAAAAAGATTTACATCAGCTGTACGGATCAGGAAACAACTATCCAGGGGATGTCGGCGGAAGATTACCCGTTAATCCCGTCTTTGGAAAAAAAGAATAAGATTGTAATTAAAGCAGAGGATTTAAAAAATGTAGTTAGAGAAACGTTATTTGCGGCGGCATATGATGAAACCAGACCGGAAATAAGCGGAGTATTAGTTAAAATTGAAGGTAATAAAGCGCGATTTGTAGCGACGGATAGTTATCGCTTGGCAGAAAAAACAATCATCATTGATGCAAAAGATGTAGGTGATGTAGAAAGTATATTACCCTCTAGAACATTGCAGGAGCTGGTTAGGATTGTTGGTATGTCTCAGGTGGAGGAGGTGGAAATGTATATAGCAGAAAATCAGGTGCTATTTTGTCTTGATGATATTGAAATAATTTCCCGAGCGATAGAGGGTAATTATCCGGACTATCAGCAGATCATTCCTAAGGATAAAAAAACCGCTGTCCTTGCTAACAAAGAAGATCTGCTGAAAGTGATAAAGACCACAAGTTTATTTTCAAAAAGTGGGATTAATGATGTAAATTTAAAAGTTGTTACAGAAAATAAAGAATTAATTGTTTCTGCTATTAATTCACAGTTAGGCGAAAATATATCAAGAATGAAGGTTGAAATTGAGGGTGAGGATAATCAGATTGTGTTTAATCACCGCTACCTTTTAGATGGGTTGCAAAGTATTAATTCTGAAAGAGTCTCTTTGGAAATAATTAACAACACAAACCCAGGGGTAGTTAGACCCGAAAATGATGAAAATTATGTATATATAATAATGCCGATAAAGCAGTAGTAAATTATGAGAAAAATAGAAAATCTTCTGGAAGATTCCCTGGTACGTGCCGGAATTGAACAAAGAATAAATACAATGCGGGTAATTTATGAAGTAAAGAAAATATTTCTCGGTATGTTTGGGATAGATTCTCGCTATAGTATTGTTCCTAAAACGATTAAAGAAAAAATGTTAGTGGTTGAGGTAAGAAATGAATCAGACATTCAAGAAATTAAAGATAGAGAAGAAGAAATTCTGGTTGAATTGGAAAATAAATTAAAAAAAACTGCAGTTAAAAGATTGCGTTTTCAAGTAAGGTAAATTATTTATTCAATTACTAAAGGCAAGAGGTCACTCGTTGCCTTTTTGTTATTTCTAGTTGTTACTGAAATGTACAAATTATATTCTCCCGCACCGGGGTAATTTTGCCACTGAATAACATTGGAGTTTGACCCCGGGTTGGTGATTGAATTAATCAGTGTGGGGGATGACACTCCCGGCTGAGAATAGTATAAACTTATTTTTTCAATACCTTCCGGACTGTAGGAATAACTGTTGATTGATAACGGGAACCCCCCCTGGTTAAATGTGTCATTTGCACTGGGGGATATAAAATAAACAGTCGCTGAAAGATCGGAGCTGTAGGTAAAATTTACGCTCTCTTGAGAATTATTGGCAACTTCATCGTAGGCGATGACTGTTAATGTGTGTTTGCCATTGGTAAGATTAAATGCGGAATAGGAGGTCTGGAAGGGTTCGCTAGTTACGGTGTCTACTAGAGTTTTGTCAATGTAATATTCTACTTTAGTGATTTCATGATTATCTTTGGCGGAAAATTGTGCTGATACAGAAAAGGTTTCCTCGTTTAGTTCCACATCCTGCGAAGGCTTTTTAATTGTTACAGACGGTTGTTGATCGGAAGGTCTGAAATTACAATCTTCAAAGACCTCTTGACCGGCGGATACGTATCCGTTTTTTTGTGCCCACGCACGAACCGGCGCCTCCCACCGGATATACTGCGGGTCGCTTGCTGGGTTGGAAGGGACTGGGCCGTCTGGATTATTCTTGTCAACATAATGAAGAATAGTGTGGGTCTCTTTGTAACTGACCTCCTTAGTATATTTTGACGGGTATGAGTCAATACAACTTTGTGGGATTGTCATGCCGGAATAAATATCAACGATCCTAGTTGTGACTGTGTCAATTTCTCCTCGTAAGATTGGTTTTTCCGAATCATTTGGGGCTGGCGCATTAAACGTTTCCACCGGTGAACCAACCAGAATTCTTTTCATGAATTGATTCCAAATTGGAGCCGCGACAATTGATCCGTCAGCACCGTGGGACATTTCCGAATTATCATTATTCCCAACCCAAACACCGGCGGCAATTGACGGGGTGTAACCCATTGTCCAGGCGTCTTTGTAATCATTGGTGGTTCCTGTTTTGGCTGCTACCGGGCGATCCGGCAGTGTCAGGTGATTAGAGGCGCCAAAAATGTAAGCACGGGCGCTGTTGTCAGTTAATATGCTGTTTAATTGTCGTACGGCATTTTTATCAATTACCTCTGTACCTTCTGATTCGGTGAATTCTTCTAGAACCTTGCCGTCACGATCTTCAACTTTCATTATAGCAGTGTGGGGGTGGCGCACTCCTTCACGAGCCAATGTGGAATAGGCGGATACGTGTTCCAATAATTTTACATCACCACCACCCAAGACCAAAGAAAGTCCGTAGCGATCAGGGTCGTTCAATGTGGTATAGCCTAAATCATGTGCGGTATCAATCACGTTATTAACTCCGGCCAAATACAGGGTTTTCACAGCTGGGATGTTGAGCGATCCTGCCAAAGCTTTTCTCATTGATACAGGCCCTCGCTCGCCACCGTCGTAATTTGACGGGGAGTAGTCGCCAAAATCAGTCTTTAAATCAAATAGCATGGTTTCCGGAGTATAGCCTCTCTCAAAAGCCGTAACATAAGCTATTGGCTTAAAGGATGAACCTGGTTGGTTGCCACGGATTGCGATATTGACCTGCCCGTCTATATTTTCATCAAAATAATTACGCGAACCGACCATGGTTAATATCTGACCTGTTTTGGTATCAATGGCAACCAAGGCGGCATTCTCAGCGTTGTATCTGGCTTCATTCTTCGGGACCTGTTCCGCGATCACTTCTTCTGCAATTTTTTGCTTATCATAATCAAGCGTGGTGATGACTTTTAACCCGCCCTCTTCAACTACTCTTTCACCATATTTTTCTGTGAGCAACTCCTTAACATACATTACAAAATGCGGTGCTTCAATATCAGAGGTCTGAGTAGTGAATTTTAATTCGGTCTTTTTTGCTTCTTCCGCTTCCGCTTCGGTGATATATCCTTGATCCACCATAATGTCTAGAATATATTGTTGACGTCCGATTAGCAGGTCTTTGTTTGATCCGTAAGGAGAGTAGCGAGTGGGGGCCTGTGGTAGGGCGGCAAGTAAGGCAGCTTCTGCAAGGTTGATGTCTTGTACATTTTTCCCAAAATATTTCTGGCTGGCTGCTTGTACACCATAGGCCGTAGAGCCATAAGGGATTTCATTCAGATACATCTGCAGAATTTCGTCTTTTGAGAACTTGGCTTCTAACTGTATGGCCAAAATAACCTCTTTAATCTTGCGGGTGTATTTTTTTTCTGATGTTAAAATGGCGTTCTTAATGAATTGTTGCGTCAGAGTAGAGCCTCCCGCTTTTTGACCCCGGAGTACATTAGTAATAGTGGTGCGGAATATTCCTAGAACACTGATCCCCCCGTGCTTATAAAAATTTTTATCTTCAATTGCGACAGTCGCATGCTCTAGATTGTCCGGGATATCTTCCAATGTGACCAGAGTTCTCTTTTCGTCGCCATAAATTTCATACAAAAGATGTTCGCCGGTGCGGTCAAATATTTGAGTGCTCTGCGCGACATTTCTGTCCAGAATCTTATCGGGGTCCGGTAGGTCTCTAGAAATCCAAGCGAACATGCCGACCATTATTACAATACCGGCTAAAGCAAAAATTCCGAGAAGTTTGAGATAAAAAGCCTTGCCCCTAGGCTTTTTATTTTTTTTGCCTTTTTCCGGGGAGCCGACCGGGTGGCTCCTCCAGGAACGCTGATATTTTGGCGATAATTGTGGTATTGGCATAGATTTAAATGAAAAACAATAATAGCTTAATTATTGTTGTTTTGTCAAAGCCTGCTTAGCCAACATGGCCGCACCGATAATTGCACTGTTTTTTAGTGAAGAGATTCTGATTGAGCAGGGTCGGATCAAAGATCTTCTTGCCATTTCTTTGCGCATAGACAGTGAAAAAAATTTCCAGGCCCGGCTGATTTTCCCGCCCAAAACGATTACATCCGGATCATAAACATTGATTGTATTGACCAGGCCGATCCCTAAATATTTACCCATTTCACGCCAGGCGCGCAGTGCTTTTATATTGCCCCGTTTAGCGAGTTTGTATAATCCAAAACCATCGGTAGTCGGTAGGTCATATTTTCTGGCCAGCCAAGCAATCCCTTTCTTGCCGACGTATTGTTCAAAACAACCGGAGTTTCCGCATTCACACTGTGGTCCGTTATAATCTAAGGTGGTGTGCCCAATTTCCGAAGCTTCTTTTCTGCCGTGATAGACTTTCTGGTCAATCACCAATCCTCCGCCGATACCCGTGCCCAGCGTAATACCGGTTACAATATTTTGGTGTTTGCCCTTTCCCACCAAAGCTTCCGCTAACGCAAAGCAGTTTGCGTCGTTGTCTAAAAATACTGGCAGACTGAATGTGCGTTCCAGACGGCTTTTAATCAATGCCCCCCGAACGGGTATATTAACAGCTGCCGGCCAACCCAAACCGATACCGGCGCATTCTTCGGAAGCCTGTAATAACAGCCGTACGTTTTCTATTACCTTTTTAATGATTAATCTTTGGCGATGACGGGTCGGTACCAGAGTGGTAAAAGTTTCTAACACCTTTCCTTTAGAAGAAACAAGCCCACCCTCTAAAGTGGTCCCGCCCATATCAATTCCGATGTATGTTTTTTGTTTCATTTATGTCTTTCTATTATATCAGGAGTGGTGTATAATTTGAATATCTAAGCCTTATTTCCCAGTAAAAGTGAATAAAAAAGAGTTTCAAGACGAACTATTATCCCGCGGTGTTGAAGAAATAATTGATCGGAAGAGTTTGGAAAAAAAAATAAACTCCGGAAAAAAATTACGGATTAAACTTGGTATTGATCCGACCAGTCCCAATTTGCATGTTGGCAGGACAATTCCCTTGCTGAAATTGCGCGATTTTCAACAGTTGGGGCACAAAATAGTTTTTATTATAGGAGACTTTACCGGTGTAATCGGTGATACATCGGATAAAGAAAGTGAGCGACCGATGTTAGATGAAAAATCCATCGCGCAGAATATGAAAAATTATGTTAAGCAGGTGGAAAAAATTTTGAATATTGAAAAATGTGAAATTCATTATAATAGTGAGTGGCTGAAAAAACTGGATTATCATGATATCGGGAAACAGGCGGACATTTTTTCCCTGAATGAATTTATTTCCCGTGAAAATATTGCAAAACGAATGGAAGCAGGCAGGCGGATATCTTTGCGCGAACTGCTTTACCCCCTGATGCAGGGCTATGATTCGGTTGCAGTAAAGGCAGATGTGGAAATCGGCGGCACTGACCAGAGATTCAATTTATTGGCCGGGCGCGAGCTGCAAAGGCATTATGGGCAAGTTGCGCAAGATATAATTACCAATCCATTAATTGAAGGTCTGGACGGCCGCAAAATGAGTTCCAGCTGGGGAAATACCATAAACGTGTTTGATTTGGCTCAAGAAATGTATGGCAAAGTTATGTCACTCCGTGACGAGTTAATCATCCGTTATTTTGTTTTAACAACCCGTGTCCCAATGAAAGAAGTGGAAGTTTATGAAAAAGATCTGAAAGCAGGTAAAAATCCGCGCGATTATAAAATGAAACTGGCATACGAATTGGTGAGATTCTATCATTCGGAAAATGATGCAAAAAGAGCGGCAGACGAATTTACCAAAGTATTTGCCAAAAAACAAAAGCCTACTAATATCCCAACTGTTAAAATTAAATATGGTCATTATCCAACTCCTGAATTGTTAGTTGAATTGAAATTAGCCAAGAGTAAAAGCGATGCCCGTCGGCTAGTTGAGCAAGGTGGTGTGCGTGTGGATGAAAAGATTAAAAAGGATTGGAAAGAAGAGGTAAATGTGACGGAAGGTACGCTGGTGCAGGTAGGGAAGAAGAAGTTTATTGAAATTAAATAATATGGGAGAAATTGTTAAATTATTTCCATCGGGGAGTGACGATTCTGGGGAAAGCGGGGAATCTAAATTTGATCAGCGTTTGAATGTTGAGAATGTTGTTTTAATGTTAGAATTTCTCACTGCGCTTACCAGGGGTGATCAGTCAGCATTGCACCAGCCTAATATTGAAGTTAGGAGAGATTTGGTTTCAACAGCGACAGATCAAGAATTGTTTACGATAGCCAACCGAAGTAATGAATCAGATTGGCAAGAACACCCATCTTATTATCACGCGTTGATCGCGGAGTTGAGAGAACGGCGCCTAATCGGATAAAAAGAGGCCGGAAAATAATAATAGATTGTTTTATAAAATATGAGAAGTCAGGTGTCTCTGAAAAAGGAGGCATTACAAATTGTAAAAAAACTTGACCTACTTAATACTCTAGGTAAATTAGGTGAGGCCAGATTAGTAGGTAGCGTTCCGTTAGGTCTTATAGTAAAATTCGACATTGATATTCACGTTTATGTTGGGAAAAAAAATTTAGTTAAAACCGCTAGTACTATTATGGCTAGCTTATTTGATAGCAGGGGAATACATGAAATCAGAATTAGCGATTATCGTAGTAGAAAAAGTTTGAAAATAGGCATTGATAATTTTTCTGGCAAAGCCGGGGGTTGGTCAATTGATATTTGGCTAACTAATGACAAAAAAACAACTGGATTTGAGCAAGTAAATAAAATGTTAAGTAAGTTGGATTTAGATAAAAGACAAAACATACTGAGAATAAAACGGTATTATGATAAGAGGGGGCTTTTAAAAAATAGTTTGAGTCTAAAAATATATGAAGCCGTTATATATAAAAATGTTAAATCTGTGAAAGGGTTTAAAAAAATTTATGGTTAATACTATCACTGACCTCGTTAATGTATTAATTTAGAATAGAGATATTTTAAGAATATGAGAAAATCGCTAAATATAAAATTTGAAGAGGCTGTACGTTTACTAGTCAAGCAAATGCCGCCATCAAATGAAGGTAGTAGGAAACCGATTCTGTTCCATAATATTCGCGTTGGTGTTTATTTGTATGAAAATGGGTATCCGCAGGATATTGTTTTGGCCGGGGTGTTACATGACGCAATTGAATGGGCTGATATCAGTGAGAAGTCATTGAAAGATGAATTTGGTGATAATGTAGCAAGAATTGTCTTGGCAAATACAAAAAACGATTCAATTGATGATAAAAATGAAAAGACCAATGAGTTAATTATGCGTTGTGTGCAAAGCGGACAGGAAGCGCTAATTGTCAAAACAGCTGACATTATTGACAGCTTTAAGTGGTATTCCAGTCAAGACAATAAAGATCAACTGCAATACTGTATGAGAAACGCGGATGCTATATTAAAATTCAAACCAGAAAATTTTAAAGATAAGATATTCAGTGAACTAAAAACTTGGCAAAAAAAGTTTGCAAATTTTTCTAAATAAATCCTATATTTATATAAGACAGAAAACCCCTCATTATTTGAGGGGTTTTTAGTTTAAAATTATTGATTAATAGCTAGTTGTTCGGATAGATGACAATCATAACCTTCTGACCATTAGCAGGGTCGCCATTATTCCAGTCATGGGTGGCATTAATTAAGACATCCGGATCATAGACATAATCGTGCCCTTTGCGGGTACCGGGGTCGTTAGTAATAATCTGGGTTTCTGTCCACCCTTTTACAACAAGCGCATGATAGAGCGGTCCCGGCTGTTTAAAATTCGGGTTGCCAAGTTCGCGCCCCGCGGAAAGCAGGATTACCGGTCGTCCCTGTGCAACTTGTTTTTTAATATCATTAATTGTGATGTCGTATACTACATCTACTCTTTGGTAATGGTAAAAATCTCTGATCAGTTGAGCGGTTTCTTCCGCGGAAGTGCTTTTATAATCCCCATATTGTAAATTCTCAAAATCAACCAGTGCAAGTAGTTCGTTATCAGCGGTTTGAGTGTCTTCAAACGGTTTGTTTTCGTAAAAACGATGCACCATTAATAGTGCCGCTTCTTCACAGGTGTCTTCGTGGATTTCATCCCAATTACTTAAAGGCGCCTGTGAGGTAAAGGGAACGTCCAGATTCAGCGTGGTAGGAATTTTGACTTGATAATTCGTGTTGGTCGGTTTTGAATTGATGTTTGCGGAATTGGTATTTTGATTTAAATTTGGATTTGCCGAAATATCAATGTATGAAACAGCGTTGGGTACCGGTTCTTCAAATTGTCCTTTAATCCAATCAGAAACCGGCACGCGGTACCAGTACATTACGGCGAGTAATATGGCAATGATAATTGTGCTGATGAGAATTTTTTTCTTCATAGTTTTTTTGGTTGGATCAGGAAGATTACTACATCATGACCGCTTTGTCAAGCCACCAAGGCGCGTAAACCAAGCACGGACGATATTGGTATTTTCATCGCGCAAGGCATTACTTGTCAGAAAGTAAACAAATGCGCCGATTAAAACTCCGCTGCCAATTTGGATAATCCCAGTTAATGTCCCGGCTGTAAAAGCGGAACGAAACCACCATAAATAAATAGAGAGGGTGGCTGACATAGCTAATGTGGCAATAACGCTAGTGCGAGTGGTAGTAATAAAAGATGCGATGTTGAACCCTTGTACCCGCTTATGAAGTACCAGCAGGAGTAATGTTAATTGTAATGCATTCGCGACCGCAAATCCTAAAGGCAGACCGGCGACGCCAATCCATTTAGTAAATACCAGTGCGCTGATAATATTGGTGGCGGTCATTGCTAAAGAAATAAGTAGCGGGGTTTTAGTATCCAACTGTGCATAGAAAGCGCGCAGCAGCAGATGTACTACACTTTCCAAAGGTGTTACTAAACAGAAGACGCCGAGTGTGAAAGCGGTTGCACGCATGTTGGCATCTGTGAATTGTCCTCCGCTGAAGAGCACGTCCGCGATCTCATAGCGGAGCAGGAACATGCCTACGCCGGCCGGTAGGGTGAAAAAAAGAATCCGGGAAAATGTCCGGCGGATGTGTTCTACAAATTTTGGCCAGTTGTTTGTGCTGGCGGTGTCTGTGAGTGTCGGAGAAACGGCGGTAGCCAAAGCTATCCCAAACAAACTGACGGGCAAACTTTGCAGATTTCTGGATAAGTTAAAAACGGCAATACTCCCTACCGCGAGTGTTGACGCAATAGCATTCCATGCCCAGAGATTGGCTTGGACTGCCATCAGGTTGATCATGCGCGGGATCATCATGGTTCCTATTTTACGCAGTGCCGGATGTTTTAGGTCAAGAATAGGGGAATAACGATAAGGTGTGCGGATTAATTCCACAAACCGGAACAGCAGGTGTAAAAAAGCGCCGGCAATCGTGCCGATTACAGCAGCGTGAATACCGAATTTCTTACTGAAGATTAAAAGACCCGCGACAATCCCGATATTATAAAAAACGGGTGAAAAGGCATAGCTAGCAAAGCGCTTCATGGAGACCAAGATTGAGCCAAAGGCATTAGAAAGTGCGAAAAGCAGCGGTGAGAGAAGCATTAGACGGGACAATTCAACGGTTAAAGTTCTTTGTTCACCGGTAAATCCCGGAGCGACCAATTTGATCAGCACCGGCATTAAAAAGAATACAATCACTGAAAGAATAGTTAAGACAATCGCAGTCAGGTTGAGTACTGTGTTGGCAACACGAAATGCTTCGGCATTTTTTTTGCGCGCGGCAATATCGGTCAGCACCGGCATTAGAACGGAAAGGGAAACGCCGGCAAACAATAGGTTAGCAATGACATCCGGGATGATGAACGCGGTATTATAAGCATCAAGTGCCGTGCCGGCACCGAAGGTGGAGGCTAAAAGACGGTCTCTAAAAAGTCCGAGCAAATAGCTCAGAAAAGATGCCGCGCCCAGTATTAATGCGCCACGTGTAATGGATTGTGATTTAATCTGCATATTTATTTAACGGACGACTACACCGGCATTACCGAAAATACTCCAGTCCTGTTCAAAGCGGGCTCTGGTCCAATAAATCTGCCCGGCGTAAGTATCATTTAAAATAATCTGTGACGGGTTTTCTTTACTACCAACATATCCGATCACTGTCCGGGCATGCTCGCCCTTCCATGCATATATGTATTTTCCGGCAGGAGTGTGCCAGGAATCTTCATAACCAGAACCATAAACACCCCACACAACTATCGCGTTGCCTTTGCTGATCTCTTCAGTGATCTGTGTCACAGTCCAGCCGGTAAAGGCTTCAGCAGGGCGCCAGTGGTTGGCAGCGCGGGCGATCGGCCCCCAATAGACTCCGTAGCCGGTTGTGTTCTGCCTGCCGCGTATATTGCCGACAAAAGCTTCGTACGGATCGCCCCACGTTGCGCCGGAATGTGGCGTAGTGTCATAGCCGACATATGCCATAATATCGTTCTCTGAAACAGAAATGCCCTTGCCCGCTAGCGCCATTTTCAAAGCAGCAGCCTCGCATGATAAAGGTAAATCCTGCAGGTCGCTTGCAATGGCAAGTTTCACTACTTCCGGTTCTGTTGTGAAAGAGTATGACAGATCTTTTGTCAGGTTTAATCCATGGACGCTTACGATACCATTTTTTATATTAAGTTTATATGTTGAATTATTTTGAAAAGGGGCTGTTGGTTGGGCATTAACTGTGTTCCCTTCCCAGCGGAATGTTAGTGAGACACTGGGTTCAAGCGCAATATGTGCTTCAGCCGAAACATGATCTACTTCCTGATCAAATGTTATTTGAAGACTGCTATTAGTCCCAACACCGGTAGCACTGTCATGCGGGGAAGTACGAGTGACTCTAATTTCACCGATTGTTGTGAATTTATATGAGACGGGCTCTTCAAGATAGCCGCCGCCCTGAGTTTTTGTGTTGGCATTAATCAGCACATTGTATTCAGTTCCGTAGGCCAATTTTTTAGCAGGAGTGACAGTGGCGGTCATGCCATCTTCAGAAAGCTTGATGGTGGGTTTGATATCCGGCGTGACTGACAAATTTGCGCGCAAGGATTCCAAATCCATTGCTTTGGTGAATTTTATTGTAATTGGTGTATCAATAAATACCGCACTGCCGCTTGGTGTCGATTCGGAAACTAAAGGAGGTGCAATTGTCTTAAAGATGCCGTTATATACTTTCTTCGGTTCACTCCTGTGAACTACTTCGCGGGTTGTAATATCATGCGAAATACCGACACGGAATACAGTCAGATTATATTTTGTTAATTGCTGCAGCGGTTCAGTTGGGGTTAGCGTATAAGTGTCTCCGACTTTATTGATTGCTGTTTCAAAAGCAATTTCCGGATCAAACACGAATTCAAACTCAGCTATGTCGGGGTTTGGTTCGGTTAGCTCAATGATAATTGGTGTGGTTGGCGGGATATTTTGTTTATTTTTTTTGGGTGATACCGTTGAAATTTTCGGCAGAGAACGGGTAGTGAATAAAAAAGCGGAGGAGCTTATTTTCCCGATTGGCAGCGGACTTTGTATTTGATTAATATTAACTTGATAGTTTGTCTCTGCTAGGAGTGTATGATTTGGCACAAATCGGATGCGGCGGAAAAAACGCTGGTTGAATAATGGCGCTTCGAAATGCCATTCACCTTCTATGTCCGGTGAAATAGAAACCGAAAGCGTCCGCCGATCTACGGGACGGCTGAAATTGATTACAATTGGCGTCTCCAGTTCTACATTCTCTGTGGCTTGTGGGCTGATCTGTGTAATCGCCGGAGTAAATATAAAGTTTCTGGCCAGGATAATAAAAAGTACTAGCCCGCCGGCTAGTACTCCCAAAATAATAATTGCCCGTGAACGCAAAAAACTTAGATATTTTTTATTTGCTACAACTTTATTCTTTTTATCCTCGGTAAAATTCTGCAGCATCTTCTGGTGAAACGGAATTAATAATTACGCCGGAACCAATTTCCACGCCGGCCCAGATTGAACCCCTCGGGGTTATTTTCAAATAGAGATGTTGATCTTCATCATTGATCACCTGATGGAAATAGTAGTTGTAAGGTAGTCCTAATTCCGCAACTTTGAGCAGAACCTTTTTCAAAATCTTGGCGAAAGACATTCTCTCCGCGCTGTTTAATACTGTAATGTTGTCTAAGTGGCGTTTGGGCATAATCCAGATTTCATAATTATGGATGGAAGCATATGGAGTAAAGGCAATCACGTTTTTATCTTCAAAGACAAAGCGCGGTCCTTTGCGTTCTTCCTTGATCACATCACAATACACGCAGGTTCCTTTTTCCAGTTTATACTCCTGGGTTTTTTGTGATTTATCCATAAGGTGCGGAGGAAGAAATTCGGTGGCGAATACCTGTGAGTGGGAGTGGGCGACTGATTGCCCGGCTTTTCCGCCGTCGTTCTTGAAAATTAGTATGTATTTGATCTTATCCAACTTAGAGATCTCATAAGTCCGTTCCGCATACACGTCAAAAAGCTTTTTAATGTGGCTCTCCGGCAAATATTCCAATTCAGTCGCGTGGTCCGGTGTTTCAATCACTAATTCCTGAACTCCATAGGCTTTAGGATTATCCAGTGTTACGGCCGGGAATTTATTCTTCAGTGTCAGGAGCGACCAGTTTTTCCCCTGCCCGTCGTATTTTCTGATAATCA
This sequence comes from Patescibacteria group bacterium, assembly GCA_041666485.1. GTDB lineage: Bacteria > Patescibacteriota > Patescibacteriia > UM-FILTER-42-10 > UM-FILTER-42-10 > JAHJEX01. Next base: position 25,746 of record JBAYGW010000007.1, read on the forward strand.
AATCCTTTTCAATATTTTCCGGGCAAAAAACACACTTTTTCTCCCTGGTTATTTTGCTGACAATCTGCTCAAAATCATGCGGTCGGCTTCCCCGGCGCGGCGCAATGATCACGTATTTGTCTTGGATATAATCTTTTCTAATTTCAGATTTTTGAATGTTTTCGGACATGGTAATTATTTTGAATTTAATGATTTTTCGTATAGGTCAATATATTTTAATGCTGACTGATTCCAGGAAAAATCCTGATACATGCAATTAATCACTAATTTTTTCCAAAGACTTTTGTCTTTGTATATCTGCAGGGATTTTTTAGTTACAGCTAGCAATTCAGTGCTTTCATAATTCTGAAAAACAAATCCGGTTCCGGTCCCTAAGTTAGCGTTGTAATTCTGGACGGAGTCCTTTAATCCGCCGGTAGCCCTGACAATCGGTACAGTTCCGTAACGCATGGCGATCATTTGCCCGAGTCCGCACGGTTCAAACCGGGAAGGCATAAAAAACAGATCGGATGCGGCATAAATTTCCTGTGCCAGATCAGCATTGAATCCGATGACAACCGCCACTTTTTCCGGATGTTTTTCCGCTTCCGCTTTCAATTTCTGCTCCAGTACCGCTTCGCCGGTTCCTAAAAAGACCATTTGTACTTCCAGTGTAGCAAGTTCATCAATGATTTCAAGAATCAGGTCCAGCCCCTTTTGGTCGGTTAGTCTGGAAACCATGCCGATTACCGGAATATCCTTATTTTCGGGCAGGCCGACGGCTTTTTGCAGAATCAGTTTATTTTCATACTTTTTTTCAATATCTTTGATAGAATAATTGATCTTGATTTGCGGATCAGTGGCCGGGTTGAAATGCTCCTGGTCAATGCCGTTGAGAATGCCGTATAAATCCTCTTTTCTTTTTGCCAAAGTTTCTTCCAACCCCTCCCCAAATTCTTTTGTCAGGATCTCTTTTGCATAAGTCGGGCTGACTGTATTAATAATATTGCTGTTCAGAATTGCCTGCTGTAGAAAATTAATATCCTTATTCTTTCCAAATCGTTCGCTTAAAGTCGGCCAATCTTTTTCGGTGACACCCAGTTTATCAAACACTTTTTCTGGGGAGCATTTTCCCTGGAAAGCAAGATTGTGAATGGTTAATACGGTAGGGAAGTCCGGCCGTTCCTTTTCCTTACTATGCAGTATTTTAATCATTGGGATCATGATGCTGGCGTGCCAGTCATGGCAATGGATAACATCCGGCGTCCATTTCAGCGATCCGAACAGTTCCAATACGGAACGGGCAAAAAAAGTGAAGCGCCTGGTTTCCTTGCCGAAGTCCCCGCCGATATCACCGTAATAAATTCCGTTTTCACCCAAAATTTCCGGATGATCAACGAAGTAAACAGGGACAGGGCTGTTTGGTAAATTAGTTTTCCAGATGCTAATGTTCTCCTCTTTGTTTTTAAAAGGGATACTGACACTATCCACAATTTTTTTGAGCCCGTATTTTTTTTCTTCAATTACACCGTATTTCGGCATAATCACGCGGACATCAATACCCAGTTGTTTTAAAGCCTTTGGCAAAGCGCCTACCACATCGGCCAATCCGCCCACTTTGGCAAAGGGAGTGATTTCAGATGCAACAAACAGAACTTTTATTTTCTTCATATAAAATTTTAATTATTATTTACTAGCTAATTTTTCTTTTAGGAATTCCAGATTACTGGTAGTCTTTCCGCGTACAGTGGTCAAAAAATTTATTAAATTTTCCGGAGAGGAATTAATCACGCGATCCGGAGTAACGCCCAGCGATTCCAGTTTTTTCAATACTCTAACCAGCCGGACAATTATCCTAACTCCCGGCCCGCTGGTCATCCGCCCTATCCGGTATTTATTCAGAATCTCAATATCTGCGTCACTAGCGTCACCTGCCGCCCATTTATTTTTTTCACCGGTCACTTCAGTCCCGCCTGATTTATATTGATTGAAATCATGGGCATCCAGGTCTAAACTGAACCGTACCCCACTATTTGCCGCCATTTCTAGCAGTTTACGGGAAGGTTGGCAGTTTAGATTTATCTCAAATGCTTTATTTTGTGCGACCATCTCGGTTAAAATTTCCTGCCAAACACCCCAGTATTCCTCCCAATATTCAGGGGACTTTTCTTTATCTTTTCTGGTGTAACGGTCAGGATGACCGATCACATCTACATAGCCGTTTCTGATAGTGGCCAACAGTGATTCTCTGATGGCAGATGGTTCTTTTTCGTTGGCAATTATATGACGTGAAGCAATAACTAAATCCAGTTTGGCTAAAATCTCATCCGGAACATCCACAATCGCTTTGCCTTCATCATCAAACATGATATTGGCTTCAACGCTGGAAAAGGCGATGATATCAAAATTTCCTTCCCGATTAATTCCTTCAATTTCTTCGGCACCGGATACTAGTGATTGGGATATCGGATCTTCAGGTGAAAGCCTCTCTGGATTACGGGGGTTGGAAGAGTGCTCAGAAAATGCGACAAACCGCAGTCCGATCCTCTGATAATATTCCATAATCTCTTGCGGATGGTACAATCCTTCGTATTGACCGGTTTCTTCCCGCGTGCTTTTTGTTGAATGTGAATGTGCGTCACCCTGCCACCACTTGCCGATGTATTGCGTTAATTCCCGCTGTTCGCCAGTTTCACTTTCTCTTGGTGGTAATCCTTCTTCACTTTCGGCAAGTTCGCGCCTCTTATGCGCTTCTTCCTGCGGGTTGATATAGGGTACCGGTGGTAGTTCTCTCATAGATATTTTTTCAAATTCTCATAAATTGTAAAAGGCATCTTCATATAGTCCTGCATGCTGTTGACAATATTCCCTCTGGCTCTGGTTTCGCTATGGAAGTCGGATCCCCCAGTCATCAGCAAGTCATGCTTTTTGGCAAAGTATTGATAATGTTCAACCTGGTGCCAATTGTGGTATGGGGATATCGCTTCAATGCCAGCTAAGCCTTCCTCCTTGAGTTCTAGAATGATCGTGTCTTCTTCCCAGGTAAGCTTATGCCCCGGATGAGCCAGCACCGCTAATCCGCCGGCTTCATTCACCAGACTGATTGCATCTGGGGTAAGCAGGCTTGTGTGGATGATTGGACAGAAAGATCGTTTGGAGAAATATTTATTAATGATTTCAAACAGATCCGGATCAGGTTTTCCGCAGTCTTTCCGAATCAATTTATAGTTTTCCGGAAAACTGGTGAGCATGGATATAATTTCTGCTACACTCAGATATTTAGTGACAAGTGATTCAATTTTTTTCCTATCAACCGTAAATCCATATTCTTCCAAGCGATCAAGTGCTTTTTTTATATTTGCCAAATGTTGTTGTTGCAAAGAATTGAGCGTTTGATTTAACTTCGGGTGTTCCAGATCAAATCCATAGCCCAATAAATGAAGACCCTTCCCTTTGTACTCGGTATAGATTTCCACTCCCGGTACCACTTCAACGCCCTTCTTCTTTCCGATTTCCATAATTTCCCTGACTCCGAAGATTGTATTGTGGTCGGTAAGCGAAATTGCCATAATATTTCTCTCAACAACCCGGTTGACTAATTCTTCACAGCTTAAATCGCCTCCGGAATAATGAGAGTGAAAATGCAGATCACAATATTTCATTTACTTCTTGGGTTATAAATTAAGCAGCCGCTTTGCTTCCGGAAATGTGTGGTCAATGATGGTTCTTTGGACGGCTTCTCTATTTTTCTTCGTATCGACCAAAATTGAAACGCAGAATGCGGTAATCTGCATTACCCACCAGACTTTCCACAAATCAATCTGTTCTTTAGCCGCTTTGGTGTTTTGGTTTGTTTTCTTGAGATAATTTTTTAGAAAAATATTATGCAGTTTATGGATTGTCTTAAGAGAGGCTCTTTTCTGCCAGCCCAAGAGTTCCATCTGGACAAAGTAATTGGCGATATCGCAGAACGGATCAAATTTCCAGGCGTTACCGAAATCAATCACGCCGACATTATCTCCGTTAAATACTATATTATTGGAATTCAGATCACCATGAATCAGGCAGTGCCGACCCGGTCGGTAGTACTTTTTATACCGTTTCAAAAATGTTTCCAGAATTAACTTTCCTTCCGCCTCTAATTCCGGAGAGAATTTCTTATAATCAACGACAAAATATCCCACTTCATCCTGGATTCGCTTCAAAGTTTTTGTCCGCCCTGCTTTTATTTTTAGATTGTGAAATTTTGCTACCCAGTTGGACGCGAGCAAAGCCTGTTTTTCCAGACCCGGCTTGTCGTCCAGAATCAAATCGGTAAAAATTTTACCGGGGTATTCTTCATAAACCAGCATCCGCCATTTCGGATAATAACCGAGCGGGCGTGTGATTTGGTATTTGCCGCTGTCAAAACCGTTGCTGTAGATTGCCTTCATCGCCTGATCAGAATTTTTTATTTCCCAGGCTTGGTGAGCACTCGGAACATTTGCCCTGATAATTCTTTTTTCCGTCCGACCATTTGGGTATTCCAGTTTCAGGGTATAGCGGACAGATTTTTTAAATTTGTACGGACTTTGATCTTTCAGTTCAAAACCGACCAGCTTCGCCCCCTTATAGAATTTGGGGACGATGGTTTCTTTAAAGAACTTTTCCATTATTCGGATACTGACTGCGTGTCGGAGAATTGAACGGTCTGCTTTTTTCATAATTACTATTTTTATTTTTTAGTTAGTTCGCTTTCTTTTTCTTTCAATTCGGTAACGCGATCCCGAATCTGCGCCGCTCTTTCATACTCCTGTGATTTGGCCGCGGTAAGCATCTGATTTTCCAAATTACCGACAATCTTATCAAATTCAGCCTGTGGAATATAGGGCATCTCCGCGGTAATCCTTTGCGTAACATCTTCATCTGCGAGTTTGCTTAATTCTTCCACTTTTCCGGAACGTTGCCATTCAAATGATTCCTGGATGATGTTCAAATACAGATCACGGGCTTTATCTTTCTTTTTTTGATCAATCGGTAATGTCTGCAAGATATCTTTAAATTCTTTGGCGCCAACTTCAATCATTTCAATGCTCCACCAAGGTTGCGCGGAGGCCCACCAGTATTGGTCGGAGTGCACAGCTTTATCCAAATCATTTCTCGCTTTTTCATATACGGGTGAGTGCTGGTCCATGTTGTTCACTTCCTCAATTGCCATGTTGGTCAATTCCCATTGCCACGTATGAATCTGATTATCCGCGCTCTTCCAGCGGGAATATGGGGTATTGCGTTCAATATCTTTCTTCATCAATGCCCAGCTGGAGTCAAGCGGTTGTACTTCTGCCCTCTTGGTGAATAATTGATCAACATCCGACAAAAAAACACTTTCTAATTCCTTGGTTTTATAAAGATCAAAAAGTAAATCTTCCAATCCCGGACGATGATGACCAAAAGTTTCCCCGTCCATGGCGGTAATTAGGTATTCTTTGTTGTTTACCCTATCGCCCAGAAGTTTGACTAACATATCGCTTGAGAAAACGCTCATCCCGATTTCAGCGGATAAAATCCGAAAGCTGGTTTCCCGATCACGGAAATAAACATTCAAATTATTATTGCCCTTGAGCTGATAAATTGTGTCGGGCTTGATGGCGCCGGTGGTTCCGTTGAAGGCAAGTTCATCCAAAATTATCCATTTGTAGCCCAATTTGGATGCGATATCTCCTACTTTTTTGGCATATCCCATTTCAGTCGGGAAAAAACCTTTCGGCTGATAAGATTTGCCAAAATACTTTCTGTTGGTTTCGTGGTTCAGCTTAATCTGTCGTTCAATTTCTTTTTCCGGCATCAATGGAAGAAAAGCATGGTATTTAGCGGAATCGGTAAAGTCAATCTGCCCTCTTTCCGACAGCATTTTCAAATCGGCAATCACGTCCATACAGCCGTCCCGCTCAAATAGTTCCACCAATGCGGCGTTAATATTCAGCGTAACTTTTGCCTTGGGATCCGCCTTTAACCCCTTGGTCAGGCGCCGGTAACTTTCATTCGCAATTTTCTTAACCCAGTATGATTTCTGAGTTGGTGGTTGGTAGATGTGTAAAAAATTTATCCAATACATTATTTTTTCGTTTAAGTTTCTTTTTTCCCAGCCATATACGGCTTATAATTATATCCCGCTAAAAACATCTTTTTTTCTTTTTTAGCACGGCCGGAATATTGCCATTGATGTGCTAATTTTTTTATTTGTTCAGACAGCAATTTAGCTTTTTTTAATTTGCTGATTGGAGGATTTTTCAGCGTATTAATTAAATCCATTAATCGGTTAGCTCCTTCTTCAATAATTTCTACGCTCCACCAGGGGTGAGCCGATGCCCACCAGAAGAAATCACTACTCATGCTTCTGTCCAATAATGTCCGCGCAGTATTAAAATTTTTATCTGAAGTTGAATCTTTAACAGTGGCAAGTACCAGATCAAAGAGTTGCCATTGTAGTTTATGAATCGGATTCTTCGGATGATCCCACAGTTCAAAAGAAATTCCATTTTTTAACTCCTTCTCAGAGGAGGCCCAGCTGGATGCAAAAGGTGTAATGGATTTAAAGGAGCTGTATTGTTTTATTGCTTCAGAGTAAGTTTCTGTTTGGATTTTTTTATCCAAGGTCAATTCTTCAAATACTTTTTCCATCCCCGGGCGATGATGGCCGAGTGTCTCCCCGTCAAATGCGGTAAATAATGGTTCTCCTGTGCAACAGGTCTTCCTGAACACTCTCTTTGTTTCCGTTTGCGGTTTAACAGTAAAAAGATCGGATATATTATGGTTGCGAAATGCAACTTTAAGCGGGGTTCCTTTAACTCGGTATCCGTTATTCCAGTCAACCAATCCTTTCTTTTTCTGATATGCTATTTCATCCAACGCAATCCAGGAAAACCTTTCTTTCACTAATGCTTTGGCAACTTTTTCGCTGTAGCACATTTCTGGAGGAAAGAATCCGGTTGGTTGGTACAGGTTGCCGAAATATTTAGTATTAACTTTGGTATTGAGTTGGATCTGGCGCTCTATCTCTGAAATGGGTAATTTCGGCAGGATCGTGTGATACATAGCACTGCCCGTAAACTCAATCTGTTTTCTTTTTGCCAGCAGTTTAATCAGATTGATAATTTCACCCAATTTATGTTCACTTAACTGTTCGGTAAGTGAGCCGTTGATATTGAGGGTAATTTTTATCTGGGGATGTTTTTTTAAAATGCGGAATACCGGTAAATAACTTTCACGCGCGACTTTTTTTATTATTTTCACATCCCATCCCGGCGGCTGGTAAATATGTAGTAAATTGGCCCAAACGGTTTTGATCATTCCTTGTTGGCTAAATAGAGTTGTTTATTTTTAATAGCCTTCTTATATAATAATTCATATTTCTTTGCCGGTATCTTCCAGGAAAAACTCAACTGCATACTTTTTTTAATCAATTCTATCCACTCTTCGCGGTGTTTGTGATTTTCAATTGCACGTGTGATGGCGACCAGCAGGTCACGCGAATCGTAGGTTTTAAAAGTGAATCCATTACCTTTCTGGGTACGCGGGTTGTAGTTGGTGATGGTGTCGGCAAGACCGCCGGTGGCTCTAACAATTGGAATAGAACCATATCGGAGGCTGATCATCTGCCCTAATCCGCACGGTTCAAACCGCGATGGCATTAAAAACATGTCCGAGCCAGCATATACTTTGGTGGCATGTTGGCTATTGAATTGAAGATGAGCAGCTACTTTTTTTGGATATTTGCGGATCAGTTTTTTAAATGAAGACTCATACTTTTTTTCACCGCCGCCCAAAATTACAACTTGAACATCCTGACGCATTAACGGATCCATAATATCAAAAATCAAATCAAACCCCTTTTGTTCTGTAATGCGGGATACAACCCCGATTAAAGGGATTTTCGGATCTTCCGGCAACTGGAACATTTTCTGCAGGTGCAGTTTATTTTTTGTTTTCAAATGTAAAGAATTAAAATCATAATTTTTATAGAGACCCGGGTCAGTTGCAGGATTAAAATCGTTATAGTCAATTCCATTGACGATGCCGAAAAGATTTTCTTTCCGGTTCAAAAGAATCCGATGCAGCGCCTGACCGTATTTTTTGGTCATAATTTCCTGGGCGTACTGTTCGGATACTGTATTGATAATATCTGCATTTACAATGCCCCTTTTTGCGTAATTGATATTTTCAATCGCACCCTTCTCCTTAAACAAGGGGAGTTTAGTATTGCCGTCATCTTTTTCTTTGGGTTTCAGTTCCCACCAGTTTTTCCCCATTTGAAAAGCCAGGTTGTGGATGGTGAACAAAGAGCCAGTTTGCCTGAAGAGCGGATCATCCGCAAACCGGGTGCGTAACAGGAAAGGGATTAATCCGGTGTGCCATTCATGTGCTTGGATCACATCGGGTCGGAAATTGAGAAATTTCAATAATTCAAAAACGGCGACGTTGAAGAAATAAAAACGAAGGTTTTCAGTCTTAGATCCGTAAACTTTTTTATGTGAGGAAAAAAAACGTGGGTGATCAATAAAATATACCGGCACGCCGGTTGAGAGAGAACTCCGCCAAAAATCCGCCTTAATGGTTGTGGACTTGTCTATGTATACCGGTACGTCTTTCTGGAGCAGTTCCAGTTTGAATTTTTTTTCCTGGATCACTCCATGCAGAGGTGTAACAATAATTACATCGTGGTTCAGCTTGCGCAAAGCTTTCGGCAAGGAACGCGCGACGTCCGCCAGACCGCCGGTCTTGGAAAACGGGTCAACTTCTGAAGAAACGCTGACTATTTTGAGCGAGTGTTTCATAGTTATAGATAATTATTTTTTGATACAGCGGAACAGACAGCAATGGCTAATGCATCAGCGGTATCATCCGGTTTAGGGACAGTTTCTAACTTTAAGATGATTTTGATCATTTTTTGCATCTGCGCTTTTTCCGCCCTACCATAACCACAAATCGTTTGTTTCACCTGGAGCGGGGTAAATTCATGCACCGGGACTTTTAATTGCTCGGCAGCTAAAAGGATTACACCTCTTGCTTGGCTGACAGCAAGCGCAGTCGTGACATTTTTAAAGAAAAATAGTTCTTCAACTGAAACGACATCTGGCTTGAATTTTCTGATTATCTTCTGAAGTTCCTTATAAATAATTACAAGTCTTTTTTCTAATGGGAGATTTTTATCAGTTTTGATGCAGCCATAACCTTTTGCGACTAGTTTGTCATGAATTCCTTCAACTACACCCCAACCGACCAGTGCAAACCCGGGATCAACACCAAGAATAGTGACCGGTTTTTTAATATTCATAGTTTGAATAAATATTGGTCACTTCATCGTTATTTTCCAATTCATCCAATAGACTGGTTATCTTTTCCGGGTCGGATACGTCAGATTTGGTCAGAATAGTATTAGCTACAGGATCTACGCTGGCATATTCAACCGTATAACCCTTTTCAATCAATGATTTGTTAATACCTTCCAGTTTTTCCGGGGTGGTATAAATAGTAAAACCATCCGCTTCCTCTTTAATATCTTCAACCCCCAAATCAATCAGTTCCAACTCAACTGCCTCTTTTTGACTATTTTCCGGAGCGGTAACCAGTAAAACACCTTTTCTTTCAAACATCCAACTGACACTGCCATTTTCCGCCAAACGACCGTTTTTTTTGCTAAGAATAGCCCTAATTACCGGTGCAGTGCGGTTTTTATTGTCGGTAAATGATTCAATCATAATGGCCACACCGTCCGGACCGAACCCTTCATAAACCACTTCTTCTATTTTTCCTTCAGAACCCTCCCCAGTACCCCGTTTTATTGCTCTTTCAATGTTCTCTTTGGGCATATTGGCTTGTTTTGCCTTATCTATTGTGAGCCGAAGTTTGAAATTTGTATCAGGATCTCCACCACCCTCGCGGGCTGCTAGGGAGATTGTATTGGCTATTTTAGTGAAAATTGTGCCTTTCTTGGCATCTGTGACGCCTTTCGCTCTTTTAATTGTTGACCATTTGGAATGTCCGGACATAAAAAATAATATAATTAAATATTTGATAGTACCCTTATAATATAGCAAAAAAACGAGTTAAAGTCAATGTCAAAATTAATAGCATTTTGCTTGTAAATTGAATAAATCCCTGTTATAGTGGATGCACATTAAACTGATGCGAGTATGAATCAACTGGATGATCAAAAAAAGATTGTGGCTAAAGATGCAGGGCATGTTTTAGAGACGATTTCTTTACTACCGAAGCAAATCCAGCAGACATGGAACGATGTTCAAAATGTAACAATACCCAAGTCATATCGTTCAGTACAAAATATCGTTGTTAATGGCATGGGCGGCTCAGGATTGGGCGCTCATATTTTGTTTTCGCTTTTTTACGACCAACTGCCGGTGCCCCTGCGCGTGGTTCACAGTTATACCATGCCGGCCTACGTCAATAAAAAGACACTTTACGTGCTGTCCAGCTACTCGGGGACGACAGAAGAACCACTGGCGACAGCCAAAGAGGCTATTAAGCGGGGTGCTAAGGTAATCGGTATCACAACCGGCGGCGAGGTCAAAGATTTCTGTCTGAAAAATAATTTACCATGCTTTCTATTCAACCCGATTTATAACCCGTCTAACCAACCGAGGATGGGAGTTGGATATTCGGTATTTGGCATCTTAGGTTTGTTAAAGCAGTGCGGGATAATTGATCTTGATGAAAGAGATGTGAATAAGGTCATTGCCCATCTCAACCTGATGATCAGAAAGTTTTCAGCCAATGTTGAAGTAGCTAAAAATCCTGCCAAACGGATAGCCGAAGAACTGCACGGCACAATTCCAATCTGCGTGGCGGCGGAATTTTTAACCGGGAATGTGCATACGCTTACTAATCAATTGAATGAAAATAGTAAAAATTTTTCTGCTTATTTTTTACTTTCGGAACTGAATCATCATTTATTGGAAGGTTTGGCAGCGCCGAAAATCGTACCGCAAGCCCTGCGCTTTCTGTTTATTGAATCGGCATTATATCATCCGCGCAATAAAGCAAGGTTTCCGATTACAAAAAAAATAGTAAAAAAGAACAAGGTTGAATTTTCTTCATACCAGGCCGAAGGGAAAACAAAATTACTACAATCTTTTGAAGTATTGTTGTTCGGCAGCTACCTTAGCTACTATCTGGCATATTTGAATCATGTTGATCCGGTTAAAATACCCTGGGTTGATTATTTCAAGAGAGAACTGAAGAAATAATATAATTATTGATTCCTGCCCTCTCGCCTAAGAATAGATTCTTATACCCATGCTTGATAAGAATCAATTCTATAATAAGGTGCGGGGGCATTTGGATTAAAAAAATGAAGGAAAGTTTGAAAAAAATCATCAATCATATTGCTAAAAGCAATTTTCCGTATGCCTATCTGGTAATTTTTACTATTGCGTTCGGAATTTTCTTTTATATTCAGTATACGCCGGCTTTCCCTGACCCCGATTCTTTTTACCACATGAAAATGGCTTTACTGATCAGAGACGGTAATTTAGGTCAGGGGTTTCCCTGGCTCTCGGACTATACTATTTTAAATAATGCGTATACCGATCAGCATTTGCTTTATCATATATTCCTCATTCCATTTGTCACCTTATTTACGCCGGCGATCGGAATTAAGATCGCAACTGTTTTTTTAGGCGCGATATTAATTACGGTTTTCTATTGGTTGCTGAAAAAAGAAAAAATCAAATTCGCCTGGTTTTACAGCCTATTATTGCTGTTTGTGGAACCATTTACTTTTCGGATCAGTCTAGCTAAAGCACCTTCGGTATCCATAATATTTTTACTGCTGGCGCTATGGTGCCTTTTTCGCTATCGGATGAAGCTGTTGTTTATTTTATCAACGGTTTTTGTCTGGGCATACGGCGGTTTTTTATTAACCGTAATTTTTGCCGGACTCTATGGGGTTGTAAATATTCTATTTGATTTAAAAAAGAATAAAGTATCGGGATTATTAAAAAACTTTTTTGGTCATGAAAATTCCTGGGTAAAAAGAGTGCTGACCGGTAAAGAACTTGGTATGGTTCTGGTAAGTGTTGCCGGTATACTGGTTGGCCTGGTAATTAATCCATATTTCCCGAACAATTTGTCTTACTATTGGACGCAACTGGTTCAAATCGGGATTGTGAATTATCAAAATATAATCGGAGTGGGCGGTGAGTGGTATCCGTATTCAATCACCGAGCTAGTGCCGAATACGGTATTCTTATTTTTAATTTTGCTGGTCGCGTTCATAATCTTTTTTGTTACGATCAAAAAGCAAAACAGTAAATCGGTCACGCTTTTGATTCTGGCCGTTTTCTTTTTGGCTTTAACTTTGAAATCACGCCGGTATGTGGAATATTTTGTACCGTTCAGCATGCTCTTCAGCGCATTTGCTTTAAGTCCAATCCTAGCAAAGGTAAGTATCACCGGGATGTTAAAAAAGATACCTTCTTTTTACAACAGCCGGAAAATAATATTTACTATCCTTTTGATTTATTTTGTAGTAACTATCCCGACGATCGCAATCCGTGATCTGAAACAGGAAAGAAACAGTTTTAAGAACGGCATCCCTTATGATAAATTCGCATCGGCCAGTAATTGGCTCGTGAATAATACTCCGGCAGGGTCTGTCGTACTCCACAGCGACTGGGATGAGTTCCCGATTTTGTTCTACCACAATTCGCATAATCACTATATTGTGGGGCTGGATCCGACTTTTATGTATATCCGTGATGAAGACCGGTATTGGAAATGGGTGAATATCACTATCGGCAAGGAAAGTGGTGATTTGTATGATATAATTACCAAAGATTTTCAAAATGCGACGGTGTTTCTGGAAAAGGACCACACTGCGATGGATCTAAACTTCCAGCAGGATTCTCATTTTAAGCTAGTATATGAGGATGCTGAGGCAAAAATTTATCAAATATCTGATAATCAATAATGAGCGAGATTACTAAGGAGCAATTAGACGAGCAGCATCGGAGTGTACCACCCGATTATTATGATCAGGGGATAAAGAAGAACATCTTTCAATGGATCTGGCACAAGGGGCGGACCAATATTCTGCCGGAAGCACTGGCCGGGGTCGGCAACAAAGTACTAGATATCGGCTGTCATGGCGGTTACTTCACCAATGAAATTGCCAAAAAAATCGGGAACGATATTCTAGGGCTGGATATTTCCGAGAGCGCAGTTGCTTATGCAAAAAATAGATATCCGAAGCTGAACTTTGCCGTTGCTGATATTGAAAAAAAGATTGAACTGGCCGACAATACTTTTGATACGGTCACGGCGTTTGATGTTGTGGAACACATACCTAATTTAGAATTCGTTGCGCAGGAGATCAGCCGGTTATTAAAACCGGATGGGGTGTTTGTAATGGGGATACCCAGAGAAAATATGCTGTTTAAAGCGGTTTGGTATTTTTGGACTAAGAGTAAAGGAAAGGTATGGCACGATGTCCATGTCCATGAATTTTCTGAAAGTAATCTGAAAAAATATTTTGAAGCGAACGGATTCAAAAAAATATTTGATAAAAAAATTCACCTTGGTATGTATTGGGTAATCAAATATCAAAAAATCTAAGCATATGAAAAAAAGCATTTCATTGACCGGCATAATACTGTTTCTGCTTGTGACGATCCGGCTGGCTACCACTGAATATGATTCCAGTTTCGGACTGGTTTTTACTTATTCAATATCGTTTATTATTCTTTTTTCCTATTTATTATTGGATATTATGCCTCGGGTCAAAGAGGATATTATCAAATCAATGAAAGTTGTTTTGTTGATTTTGTTAATGATGATTTTAATAATAATTCCTGTTGTATCAAATATGTATAACAGGGTTGCGGGCGACCCGAGGGCGCTTTATCATGATGGAATTGTACAAACAGAAGAAGCGATCAAATTTTTATTTGCCGGTAAAAATTTCTACACCGAAGATTACACCAACACCCCGGTAGCGGACTGGAGTGAAGGTAAAATATCTGAGCTGATCAGCAGAGAGACTATCGTAAATCCAGCAATCTATCATAATATTTATCTGCCTTTTTATGTCTTAGTGTCCGCACCTTTTTATTGGGTAAGTCATGCTATGTTCGGCTGGTATGACCAAAGAATAGTTTTATTATTGGCATTGGCGGGAGTAATATTACTCTTGTTTAAAAAAGGTGGGACGAGCGAGAAAACATTATTTGTGACAGCACTTTTTGCATTAAATCCGATGTTCTTAAGATTTTTTATTGAGGGGAGAAATGACATTTTCACTATATTCTTAATTACTCTTTCAGTATATTTTTTATCAAAACAGAAGTTGCTTTTGTCATCAATCCCTTTTGCATTGGCCTGTGTCAGTAAACATACCGCATGGCTCCTGCTTCCGTTCTATTGGTGGTATGTATATTTCCAGGTATCCGATCAGTCTAAAAAAATTACGGACAATATTAAAACGACCTTGAAAAGAATCTACCCGATTTTCATAATCGGGGCTGTATTTATTGTACCGTTTTTAATTTGGGATTTTGGTGCTTTTTGGGAAGACGTCTTTCTTTATCCCAGCGGAAAGCTTCCGACCAGTTACCCGATTACGGGATACGGCTTTTCTCAACTGATGCTGATGGCGAAGGTCGGTGTCAAAACCATCCATGATTACTATCCGTTTTGGATTCTCCAACTGATTGTGTCCGCGCCATTGCTTTTCTTTTTGTACAGGTATCAAAAACGTAACAAAACAGTCAGCGCGATGCTGGTAAGTTATGGCTTGTTCATTTTTGTCTTCTGGCTGTTTTCCAGATTTTTTAACGACAATTATATCACTTATATCTTTAGCATTTTAATTATTGCGTATTTTTTTAATCAAGATGAGTCTAACCCAATCATTAAAGGAATATCTGAATGAAACTATCAATTATCATACCAGTCTATAACGAAAAAAATACCTTCAACAAGATTATTGAAAAAGTGAAGGCGGTTCCTTATGAAAAAGAAATAATTGTTGTGGATGACGGTTCGCAGGACGGCACCCGCGAAATTTTAAAAAACTTCAATGATCCTGAGGTTCAAATTTATTATCATGAAAAAAATTATGGCAAAGGCCGGGCAATCAGAACTGGATTTGAACACATAACGGGTGATGTTGTTTTGATCCAGGATGCCGATCTGGAATATGACCCGCAGGAATATGGCATCCTTCTGAAGCCGATCCAGGAAGGTAAGGCAGAGGTGGTGTATGGTTCTCGTTTCAGGGGAGAGGGTAAGGCGATGCTTTTTTGGCATGCGATCGGTAATAAATTTCTTACTTTCATGACGAATCTACTTTATGATACAACCATTACGGACATGGAAACATGTTATAAGGTTTTTAAAGCGGACGTGATTAAAAGCTTGAAACTGACTGCGGATCGTTTCAATATTGAGCCGGAAATCACAGCAAAGGTTCTGAAAAAAGGGTATAGAATTTATGAAGTCCCGATATCCTATACGGGCAGGGAATATGACGAAGGAAAAAAAATTACCTGGCGTGACGGCTTCATTGCCTTGTGGACCTTGATCAAATACCGTTTCGTAAAATAAAAGTTCTCTAATTTCTGTTATCTGATTGGTTATATGATAAGTATTCCGAGTAAAGCAAGAACAGTATTGTTATTTGTGCTGATATTTTTGATTTATATCAGCTCGGTCCGTTTTATGGGCACAATTGATGGAGCACCAACTAGGATGTTACCGATCAGTATATTAAAGGAGGGGGATTTTGATCTGGATGAATATGTACCGGCAAAACAGGATGATTTTGTTTGGTTTGTTTTAATAGAAACAACTGATGGGCATTATATTTCCAAATACCCTGTATTATCTTCAATACTGGCCCTGCCCTTTTATGCCATTCCGCATTTCTTCGGTGTAAAATTTACCACTGCAATTATTATCACTTTATCTAAGGTATCAGCGGCCTTTATTACCGCTCTGTCAGCGGTACTATTGCTATTCATCTTTCGTAAATATCTTTCAGAAAAGTGGTCAATATTTCTGGCTATTGCATATGCTTTTGGCACCAGTAGTTGGACAGTGTCAAGTCAGGATTTGTGGCAACACGGTGCCAGTCAACTGTTTTTGATTTTGACTGTTTATTTATTACTGAAACCAAAAAAAAGTGATCTGCAATTTTTATTAATTGGGGGCGTGATTGGTCTTACAGTTGCCGCCCGTTATTTGAATGTTATTTTTGCAGCGATTTATCTCCTTTATATTTTGTATAAGTATCGGACTAAAATATTTTCTACGTTGCTCGGGGTACTTGTTCCATTGTCTCTGGTTTTGATCTATCAATCATATTATTTGGATAACCCATTACAAACGGGGTATAGCTGTAATGCATACAGTAATCGCTCTTTTGCCTGTATTGAAGGTTGGTATAGTAAATTTTGGGACGGATTCGGTGGGTTGTTAATTAGCCCAAGCCGGGGGCTGTTTATTTTTACCCCATTCCTGATATTTAGTTTGATTGGAGTATGGCTAATCTGGAAAAGAAATAAAAAAGAAACTCAAGATTATAATCTACTTTTTAGATTTACTTCAATTGGCGTGATTATATTTATTGTAGTTATGAGTAAATGGTGGGCATGGTATGGCGGAGTTACTTACGGTCCAAGAATGTTGGCCGACATTACTCCACTTATGATGTTATTCTTTATCCCTTTATTGAGAAGCGGATTGTTTAAAAGAAAAATTGTTCCAGCTATTTTGATTTTATTGGTAATAGCTTCTATTATTAACCAATTTACTGGAATTATTTTTTGGGATGGTTCGTGGCAAAAAGCAGATACATTGTCTGCTGATCATGCTTGGCTTTGGGATTGGGGGAACAGCCAGTTGATTTATTATCTTAAAATGTTTTTTTGATGATTAAAAGTAAAACTTTTTCAAATATAAAGCAGTATCTATTGATAATCACATTATTTGTTATTTTGACCGTGGTGATGACTTATCCGTGGATCAACCATATGAATAGTTGGGTACACGATGGAGCGGACTCCTATTTCATCGCGTGGAACCTGGCATGGGATGTAAATTCGTTTCAAAATAATATCGGCAATATTTTTAATGCCAATATTTTTTATCCGCATGAAAATACTTTGGCCTATTCCGAGCATCTGGTCGGCACGGCATTGCTCGTCTGGCCGATTCTGGCCTTAACCCACAACCCGATTCTGGCGTACAATATTGTAACTTTTATATTCTTTGCACTGGGGGCCTATTGCATGTATTTATTCATGTTTAAGCTTACACGCAATTTGCCTGTATCAATAATCAGCGCCATAATCTTCGGGTTTAATCCGTACCGGGTAATCCACTTCAGCCAGATTCATCTGCAGGTAATTTTTTTCTTTCCCTTGATTTTATTAATTCTGCACAGAATATTTGAATTGAAAAAAAACAGGGATTTCATTTTTTTGGTTTTAGCTTACGTTGCATTGGGTTATATGAGCATGCATTATCTGTTGATGATGGCGGTTGTCACCGTGGTGTTTATGGTTTTTTATTTTGCCGCCATTGATAAAAAAATGCCGGATAAGAAATTTATTATTAAGCTGATACTGGCTTTTTTTCTGATTATTTTGGCTATTCTTCCAGTTTATTATCCATATTTTTTTGCGCATGACGAAAACGGTTACAGCCGTTCCTATGGCATGATCACGACTTACTCACCGACCGTTATGGATTACTTCAGCTTTTCGCCATTAATTACTAAAATTGTCGGTTTCCCCAATACCATTGAGAAAGTGTTGTACACTGGCTTTACTGTAGTAATATTATTTTTTGTCAGTTTATACTATCTGATCAAAAGGCGTATCGTAGACCAGAAAACGACTGAGATACTTTTACTGTATCTGCTGATCGGCGCGGTTTGCGTATTATTGTCATTTGGTATTTTGGTACGGTTCACAACGGACGGCGGCGGGGTGGTCGGTCCGTACATATTTTTCTATAAATTAATCCCCGGATTTGACGGTCTGCGTGCCTTGGGAAGATTTTTTATTGTCGTTCTGCTGTCAATCAGCGTGGTAATCGGTTTGGGATTGAATCAGATGTTGAAAAGAATTAAAAAAAGATTTGTCTATGGCGCAATCATTATTCTGATTGCTTCATTAGTAATGCTTGAATATCTTTGGGTACCGCCATTTCAGCCGGTTGAGTACCGTCAAGCGTTAATTGGTGACGAAATACCGGAAGTGTATTCTTGGTTCGCGGAACAGTCGGATGATTCGGTAATTCTGGAACTGCCTTTGGATGTTAATCTTAGAAAAAGCACGGAGTATATGTATTTATCCGTGTATCACTGGAAAAAAATGATCAATGGGTACAGCGGGTTCTTTCCGGAGGACTATATCAAGCTGGAAAAAATGATCACAGATAATTTTACCGGTGACGAAACTCAGAACGAAATATCAAAAGCGGGTGTGAAATTCATAATTGTTCATTTTGGTGTTCAATCAAAATTTACTACAGAAATAACCCCCGAGGAATTAGACCAGCTGCCAAAACTCAGACTGATAAAAACATTCGGGTCTGACTATGTTTATGAAGTAATATAGTAAATATGGGTAATCATCCATTGAAAAGAAATAGCATGGCGGTGGTAATTTTTTTATTGCTGACATTCGTAATGACCTATCCGTGGAGCGCCCAGCTAGCAACATCAGTACAGGCCAGCAGCGACTCCTATTTTAATATCTGGACAATTGCTTGGGATGTTCATATGTTCCAGGAAAAACCTTTGGATATATTTAATGCCAATATATTTTACCCGAACAATAATACATTAGCTTATTCTGAGAATCTGATCGGCACGGCATTATTCGCCTGGCCGGTTATTGCTCTCAGCGGTAACCCAGTTTTGGCATACAACATAATAATCTTTTTATTTTTTGTTTTGGCCGGATACTGTATGTATCTGTTAGCTTATTATTTTACAAAGAATTTCCCTGTCTCCATTTTAGGTGGTGTTATCTACGGCTTCAATGCGTATATGTTTTTGCACTTTAATTTGTTGCATATTATGGCAGTATTTTTTTTCCCCATGATTTTCCTGATTCTGCATAAACTAGTTGAATCGGAGAAAGGAAAATACTTTATTTATTTTACCTTCACTTTCATATTACTTGGCTACATGAGTATGCATTTTTTTATGATGCTAGCATCAATCATTCCGGTTTTTTTGTTGGTATATTATGGTGTGATTAAAAGAAAAAAACCAAGCAAAAAAATTGTTGTCAATTCTATTATTGCTCTTATTATATCCGCTATCTTTATCTTGCCTATTTTCTATCCCTATCTTACATTACGTACCAATATTGAATATGACCGTTCATATGCCATGGTCAACCAATTTTCGCCAACAATTACTGATTATCTTACATTTTCACCGTTACTCTTAGGATTATTTGAATTGCCAAAAAATATTTTTAAAACTTATATTTATTCCGGTTTTACCGTATTATTTTTGTTTATATTTAGTATAATAATGCTGGTAAAAAAGTATTATAAACAGAGGGAAATTATTAATACATCCTTCCTTTATCTAATTATTGGTTTTGTTGCTTTTATATTATCATTTGGCGTGGTGATCAGATTTTCCGAAAATGACCCGGGTATTGTAGGGCCGTTTATGTTGCTTTTTGAATTTGTTCCTGGGTTTTCCAGTCTCAGGGCGCTCGGCAGATTTTCAATTGTAATATTAATGTCCATGAGCGTAATCATAACCATAGTTTTGAATCAGTATATGAGCAGGTTCAAAAAGAAGTTTGTGTATGTCGGGACACTGATGATCATCAGCTGTCTGGTAATTTTAGAATATATGGTTATTCCTCCATTGAAGCCGGTTAATCTTGCTACTGCCAAAACTGATCCCAATATCCCGGAAGTTTATCGCTGGCTGTCTGATCAGAAGGATGACACTGTGATACTGGAGTTGCCGATTTGGGTGGATGATATGGAACAAACCGCTGAATATCAGTATTATTCGGCATTTCATTGGCACCGCCAAATGCACGGATATAGCGGTTACTATCCGCCCGAATACCGAAAAATATTTATCAAGCCATTAAAAGATTTACTGAATGATGATACTATTAAAGATATCCAGACAATTGGTGTGGATTACATAATATTACACACTGGCGCTTCTATGGAATTTGCACGAGAAATAAGAGAGGTAAATACTAAAAACAATCAAAATCTTCAGCTAATAGAAACGTTTGGCAGTGACCAGGTGTATCAAATAAAATAATAAATCCCCACTATAAAAATATGAAATCGGTAATAATCGTCCCGACGTATAACGAAAAAGACAATATAGAAATACTGATCAGAAGAATCGCTGATCTTTCCATTGTAGATCTTTTTGTCTGTGTTGTTGATGATAATTCTCCGGATGGAACCGGAAAGATTGTTGACCGGTTGATCACCCAGTTTCCCTTTGTGACGGTCATCCACAGGGACCAAAAACTGGGGCTGGGGAGCGCTTATGTGGCCGGGTTTAAGAAAGCTTTGCAGGAAGGGGCGGATTTCGTTTTTGAGATGGATTCGGATTTGTCCCATAATCCTGATGATATACCGAGATTTTTGCTAGAAGCACAAAACGGCAATGATATAGTAATCGGTTCGCGGCGGATTCCGAAAGGCGGTGTTGAGAATTGGGGGATTGTCAGGAATTTAATGAGTAAGGGCGCAATGTGGTTTTCCAGGGTTATGCTTAATCTGAAAACGCACGATGTTACTTCTGGATACCGCTGTTATGCACGTAAGGTAATAGAAGTAATTGATTGGGATAAGATAAAAGGCAACGGATATTCATTCCAGGAGGAAACGATCTACTTGTGTGAAAAAAAAGGTTTTAAAGTAAAGGAAATACCGATTGTGTTCAAGGATCGTACCTACGGTCATTCCAAGCTTTCAAAAAGAGAAATATTAAATTTTTTTGTTACAATTGTAAAACTTCGTTTAAAAAAATAATCAATGACTGCCAGGAACAGAATAGTAATTATGGGTGTTATATCCAGTTTTTTGTATGCCGTGCTCGCCTTTATTGCATACTATTACCAGACCAGCGCAACTACACCTTGGGGATTTTCTTTCAAGGCAATTTTACTGGCAACTAATCTGTTGTTAATTGTTGCTTACTGGTTTGCATTTATTTCAATAAAGTCGGTCAATGAAAAAAGTATTATCAAGATTATTTTCCTGTTTTCGTCTGTTTTTAGCCTGATTATGCTTTTTACGCCACCGATCGGATCAGCGGATGTCTATAATTATGCATATCGGGCGCGGGTTGGTACGGTATATGATGAAAATCCGTACGTTGTGCCAACCGGAGCGTATTCGGATGATATGTTCTATAACTTTTCGCCGAAAGAATGGAATTATCTGACTATGCAATACGGTCCTTTTTGGACATCTGTATCTATTTTATTCAGTAACATTGCAAAGAATAATTTATTTTGGAATGTTTTCATTTACAAACTACTAGCTCTAGTTTCATTTTTTGGGGTTGCAATACTGATAAGAAAAATATTGCAGAAATTCAATCCGGATAATGAGGTTAAAGGACTGTTTTTATATTTATGGAGTCCGATTATAATATTTGAAGCGATTAACAATGCCCATAATGATATGTTCATGATGTTTGCCGTGATTTTTGCAATATATTTGTTAATAAAAAAATGGTATGTTCTGGCTGCAATAACGCTACTGCTTTCAATACTAACGAAATATATCCCGTTATTAATTTTGCCCGTATTTATTTACTATGTCTTTAAAGAAGTCCATGAAACCAAAAAGAGGTTAAATTTTGTATGGGCAACCGGAATTTTGGCGGTCATAATTTCAACACTGTTTTATTTCCCGTTTTGGGAAGGCACGAGGACGTTAAATGGATTATTTGAACAGTCAAAGATTTTTACTTTTGCAAACTTTTCGCTGTTCCCCGGGATAATTTATTGGGTATTATATGTTATTGGCCAAAGTTTTTCATGGACAAGGGAGTTTTTATCTGACATAGCGAGAGTATCCGGATTGACTGCGTTTGTCGTATTATATATTTGGTTAATCAAAAATTATTTTAAAGGGAAATATACTGATTATATCTATTACAGTTTTATGATATTATTTGTTTATATCTTCTTTTATTTGACCTATCTGCAGCCCTGGTATTTTATTTGGTTAATATCACTGGCAGTATTGATTGATAGAAAGTACTTCCCGCAGTTTATTTTCATATGTACTTTGGCCGGGCTACTTTCTTATACTATCGTTATGAACAGTCTGATATATGTATTCATCTTTCTGTTTATAATATTAGTGTCATTGATTACTAATAAAAACTACCTGCTCAAATTTCTAAAGTAATTGTCAGACAGATGAAAGAAATACTTAAAACCATAAATAGAGAAGAAAAGAAGTTAATATTATTTCTAAGTATACTTGTAATAGTAATTACTCTGTTGCCTTATATTTTTGGCTATCTCAGAACTTCTGATAATTCATTCTATACGGGTATCCATGCGCTGACACCCGGTGATACCAATGTCTATTATTCCTATCTGGAACAGGTTAAACAGGGCAGTCTGGTGTTTAAAGATTTGTATACTTCTGAACCACAATCAACTCCGCTGATCAATCCATTTTGGGCGGCAGTTGGGGTTGTCGGTGAGTTGTTACACACACCGCATTGGGTTACGATCCAGGTTACCCGCAGTATTCTGGTCTTCATTTTTGTCACCGTTGCTTATATTTTTATTTCATATCTTTTTTCAAAAAAACAACATAGAAAAATAGCAATAATTTTATTGCTTTTTTCATCGGGTCTTGGCGGTCTGTTTTCGCCGTTCCTTGAGTTTTTCAAATACATCAGCGAGGGTTATTACCATTGGCCGATGGATCTGTGGGTACCTGAATCAGTCACGTTTCTTTCCATGTTGCATGTACCACATATACTTTTTTCATCTATTTTATCGCTGATTGTTTTTCTGTTTATCCTGCTGGCATTTGAAAAGAACAAATATATCTACAGCATAATCTCCGGCATCACCGCTTTAGTCTGGTTCTCTTTTCACCCCTTTCACTTTTTTACGCTGGTCATTGTAGTAACTGTGTATGTGTTTCTGAAAGGAATTTTAGAAAAAAAATTTCCGGGGGTATACATTAAACATTCATTGGTTGCTGTATTATTTGCGCTCCCCGCTGTTATTTATCATTTCCTAATTATCGCCCAGGATCCCATAATCGCCGGTCGGGCGGACCAGAATTTGCTCTACACGCCCGCTTGGTGGCTAGTTCTGATAAGTTACGGCTTTGTCGGTTTACTGGCAATTTTGGGGGTACTAAGAATTACCAAAAAACAAGACAACAAATGGCACTTTATCGCTACCTGGTTTGTTGTGCAGACTATTTTGCTCTACACGCCGCTTGATTTCCAAAGGAGACTGGCGCAAAATCTTCATTTCCCCATGGTTTTGCTTGCGACCTATGCAATAATTTTTCTGGTAAAAAAGTATGGTTACACAATGGTTGTCAGATATCTTTTAAATAATAAGGTGGTATTAGCATTCATATTTATCATATTCTTCTCATTTTCCAATATCTACGCAATTCTCAATGATTTACTGCTTTACAAATCAATGGCCTACCCATTTTTTTATCTTTCGCAAGATTATGCAAAATCATTTGATTGGATGAAGGAAAATATGAGCAAAGATGATGTGATTTTATCCGAGTGGATTGATGGTAATTTTATTCCGGGGTATTCCGGGCGAACGGTATATCTCGGGCATGGGGTGGAAACGGTAAATTACTTATTTAAGCAGGAACAAACTGAGTGGTTCTATCGGGACAATCTGGAGACTGACGCAAAAAAAGAATTTTTAAAACAGAGCGGGATTGATTATATATTATTTTCCGGCCGGTCCCAAGAATTAGGGGATTTTGACCCAAAAAATAAAGAATTCCTGCGTGAGGAATTTACATCTAATGAAATAAGTATTTACCGGTTTGTTGAATAGACTCATTCCGGCATGGGGATCGTGATCTCTGGTCCGACAGAGTCGTATTTTATATTTTTCATGGTCGCGGTCAACAGCCCGTCCACGCCGAGGTATGAATGTTGGTCGCTTAATTTGACTAAGCTAATTGATACTTTTCCAGAGCCGGCTGAATAAACGTCATTAGGTATATAAAACCAATAATTGGTTTGGATGTATTCGTTTTGTTTCCATTCGCTGGACGGTAGAATGCCGTAGCCAAGTGCGTAATACTTTTTATAAATAATTTTATCAGCATCATTTTTGATTTGCAATGACAGCTGATAATTTTCTGTAATATTACGGTCAGTGCGCCAGTAAAGCGAAACCGGCAAAACCACAGATTCGATGTTAACTTCGGGAGACTGATTTGATCCGGTTAGTAAATAGCCCCAACCGGCAAACTGGATGCCCGGCGCAAGCTGATCAATTCCTTTATGATTGATTTCCGGTTTCTCTTGGTATGTGCGGTATAGGGTAATGTCGGACTTTGAATCACTGCTGAATAGTAACAGATCATCGCTGACGGAGCTTACTTTTAAATTTTGTTTTTCAATAATAGAACGTATATTATTATCTCCATTTGAGTAGGCATTTTGATAGAATGAGTTGTCAGGATACTGGACCTGGTAGGTCAGAAAGTCTTTTGTATCAATGACCATGTAGTCTGTTTTCGGTAAAGTATAAATATCATTTGAATATTGTTTTTTACCAAGAAACGCGTAATGGAGAGAATATAATTTACTCCGACTGGAAAAATGGGGGAGAAAGTCATAACTGGTCGTCACGGAACTATTATTCGGTACCAGATTGATATATTGTTTTTTCAGCTGATTAAAAACCGGATGTTGATTGTTTGAGTTGATAGCTCGGATGGCCGGTATTATGGGCCCGAATGTTGTAGTCCCGTAGATTGTTACGGCGACAAAAACAGCTATAAAGAGCATCGGTTCACCTGAGATATATTTCTTAATTCTTGCCTGCCAGTTGTCTTTTTCCTCAATTTCTTTGGTAAAAAGGTAGTTTAGGGCATAAATAGTGGTGATAAACACCGAAACCAGTAATAGTGCGCTGTAGTGGGTTTTTAGAATCAGTTCGCCGCTGAAACTGCCCAGCAGTAGTTGTAAAAAGGCCAGGAGTGACAACAAAAGATACTTTGGTTTCAAAAACGGCAGCAGTAAAAACGGCAGAAAAAGTGCTATGTATAAAAAGATGTTCTGCAGAGAAAATAAGTGTGACAGTACAAGGAGCGGGTGCAGAAAAAAATTCTTGATAATCTCGCTGACTGAATCGCCCAACCAGGAGTAATAAAAGATAAATTTATATGAATCATAATTGTTTAAAGTCGGAACAATCCAAAAAACTATTGCCAGCCAGCCAATTCCTATTATTCCAGGAGTGATGATCCACCGCTTGTTTTTTTTGTCAATCAATGACAGTAAGGAGAACATAACAACTACAAGCGCTACGTCTTCTCTTACGAGTAATGACAGAAACAGAAATAATGTAAACAAATAGAACCGGTTTTCTAAGTAAAAATAAAAGGCAAAAAGTAAGGTAAAGATCGCAAACGGCAAAATATGAAATTCAAAGAGGTTCATGTTTTGGATGAATGGGTTCAGTAAATAGATCGCGGCCATACATAGTGCGATTGTATTATTTGAAATTTTCTTTGCGATTAAAAACAGCGGCCAGGCGGAAATCCCGATGATAATAGTCTGCATAACCAATAATGAAACAGGATTGCGGAACAGCATGTATATTGGAGTGAGCAGCAGAATGATGATTTCAAAATGATCACCTAGATAAGAATGCGGATGAATTGTCATTGAAAACAAATCACCCATACTCGTGTTGTAAAATACTTGGTTAAATATCGCTAGATCAATTGCATTATAACCAAAGTTATTATATTTCCAGACGGAAATGAAAACAAACAGCACTATATAAAAAAAGATCAGCACTGTTAGGATAAATAGTGGCTTTTTGTTGTGCTGTTTGTTGAATTCGGATAGATTCAGTTTCACAGAGTAATTATGGAAGGTATTTATATAGGTATTGTACTTGATATAACAGAAAAACAAAACCACCCTGTTTGCCAACTGGCATACGAGGGTGGTTTTAACATTCTATACAAAAATGGTTTACGTTACTATGTGGTTGTATTCGTTAGAACACTTAGAGCAAACAGTACGATTGCCCATGCTAGTAACACGATTACTAAACCAATTA
>JBAYGW010000008.1:0-49356 GCA_041666485.1 Patescibacteria group bacterium
AATTCTTTATTTTTTTTGCGAAAGAAATGAAAGACATTCTCAATATTGTTCAGTTAGTAGTGGCGGTTATGCTGATAATCGCGATTTTACTTCAAAATAAAGGAGCCGGCCTCGGCGGTGTTTTTGGCGGAGACGGAAACACTTACTCAACTAAGCGCGGCTTTGAAAAAAACTTACACATTGTTACGATAGTGCTGGCAGTATTATTTATTGCGTTGGCACTGAGCAACTTCATCATTTAATCTATTATCTTCCAAAAGGAAGAATTACTTATTCTTAGGTATCCACAAGGAATTATTCAGAGTGGGAAAAGAGAACAATACATCAGACGAAAAATTACCGGTTGAAAACAAACCTGAAAAAAGTAGGAGGTTTTCAAAAGTTTTTTCGGTTATCAAGAGAAAGAAAGCGAATAGTGATAGTCCTTCGGACAGGAACAAATGGATTAAGACGCAGAAGTTAATTGATAAAAAGCTGGTAACTTCTCTGAACACAAAGAAAATTCCGACCTTTCGCCAATTTAAATATCTCCAACGTTATCTTTCTAAAAAAGAATCAAACATAGTTCAAATCGCATCATTTGTTTTTGTAATATCATTCTTATTTGTTTTGATCAGAATTTACCAGCATGTAACCTATACCATACCGAGACCGGGCGGTGAGTACACCGAAGCGCTGGTTGGTTCGCCGAAATACATCAACCCGATTCTTTCACAGACCAATGATACGGATATGGATATTACCCGGCTGGTTTTTTCCGGTTTATTAAAAATCAATCCGGACCAGCAGTTGGTTAATGACATTGCCGAGAGATATGAAATATCTGAGGATCAGAAAGAATATACTTTCTACCTCCGCAAAGATGTAAAATTCCATGACGGGGAAGATCTGAATGCCGATGATGTATTATTTACTTTTGAAAGCATCCAGGACGTAAGTTACCGCAGCCCCTTGTATCTTAATTTTAGCGGTGTAGCCTTGCAAAGGATTGATGATTATACGATCAAGTTTGTTCTGCAGGAACCATTTACTCCCTTTTTGTCCAGTTTGACTTTCGGAATATTACCGGAGC
Source organism: Patescibacteria group bacterium (assembly GCA_041666485.1). Classification (GTDB taxonomy): domain Bacteria; phylum Patescibacteriota; class Patescibacteriia; order UM-FILTER-42-10; family UM-FILTER-42-10; genus JAHJEX01. The sequence continues at coordinate 1,073 of JBAYGW010000008.1, forward strand.
ACATTTGGGCTGAAATTTCTCCAGAATCAACATATCTTGCCGAATACAATTTGAAACCAATCGGTTCCGGCCCGTTCAGTTTCAGTAATTATACGAAAGACAAAAACGGAAACATTAAGTCCTACGAACTGAAAAGATATGAAGGTTATTACAGTGACAAGCCTTATCTGGATCAAGTTGCTTTTAAGTTTTATTCTGATTCCATCTCAGCTTTGGAGGCGGCGGAAAATAAGCAGGTGGACGGCATCAGTTTTGTCCCCAATAATTCAAAAGAGGAACTGAAAAAGAGAAACGGCAATATTGAATATTATTCCATGCGCTTGCCTCAATATACCGCGATATTTTTTAACCAGAAGAACGAATTGTTAAAAACCAAAACCGTCAGAGAAGCATTGGCATATGCGGTTAATAAAACATCCATTCTAGAAAACGCTTTGGGTGGTGAAGGCGAAATAATCAATGGCCCGATCTTGCCTGGTTATATTGGTTACAACCCGGAGATAAAAAAATACGACTTTAACCTGGATGAGGCCAGAAGAATACTGGAAGAAGACGGCTGGAAGTATCCGGAAGTAGCGGAAGGTGAGCCGGCGGCAACTGTTCGGTCAAAAGACGGTGCGGAACTGGCGTTCGCAATTTCTACCATCAACTCACCGGAATATCTGGCAACGCTTAATATTATTAAAGAAGCTTGGGAAAGTATCGGGGTACGGTTGGAAGTTAAGGAATATTCCACAAAGGATATTCAAAAAAAAGTAATCAGTCCGCGTGCTTATGAAGCGCTGTTGTTTGGTGAAATCGTCGGTACCGACCCGGATCCGTATCCGTTTTGGCACTCTTCGCAGAGCAGAGACCCGGGGCTGAATCTGGCCGTGTTTTACAACAAGGATATTGATCAATTATTGGAAGAAGCAAGAAAAACCAATGACGCGGAACAGCGTAGATTAAAGTATCTGCATTTTCAAAATATTCTCGCCGATGAGCTTCCCGCAATCTTTTTGTATAACCCGGTATATACATACGGCATAGACGAAAAAGTAAAAGGATTAGCAGGTCAATATATTTCAGTGCCCTCAGACCGTTTCTCGGGCATTGTAAATTGGTTTATTAAAACCAATCGTAAATGGGGAAAAGAGTCATAGAGTATACGATACGGGAGGGTAATAAGATAGAATAACACATGCCGAAGTGGTGAAACTGGTATACACGCAGCGTTCAGGACGCTGTGGGCACTAGCCCGTGGGAGTTCAACTCTCCCCTTCGGCACCAAAATTATGTTATATACAATAGTAAGTTAGGTGGAGTACTAGTATTGTAATATTCGGGAGTTTCCGCCAGAGGCGCCGTGTCCGCCTCCGGAGGGGACCCGCCTTGGGCGGGCAACTCTCCCCTTCGGCACCAATATTATTTACAGTAATATAATTCCTGTCTCGTAATTTTCGGATGAAGTATACAAGATATTTTATACCGAATAATTAATACTAATAACAACAATAAACAAATTTATTTCAAGTAATTTATGAATCCAAAAAACACAAAACATCGCTCCAGACAAAATAACCGGATTAGAGTATACCGTTCAGAAACAGCCGATCATAAGCAGGAGAAGAAAGAAGATACTAGTAAAAGAAACGAACCTACGCTTAAAGTGATTGTCATGGGCGGAAATGAAGAGGTGGGCCGTAATATGACAATCCTGGAATACGGCAAAGACATTATTATCATTGATATGGGTTTGCAGTTTCCGGAAGAAGATATGCCGGGGATTGACTATATTATTCCGAATATTTCTTATCTCAAAGGAAAAGAGAAAAATGTCAAAGGTGTGATAATCACGCACGGTCATTATGATCATATCGGCGCGATTCCGCATTTAATGAATAAAATTGGTAATCCGCCGATCTACGGCAGCCCCTTAACGCTGGGGATTATCGCCAAGCGCCAGGAAGATTTTAAGCAGAGTGGTAAACTGAATCTGAATGCGGTCAGTAACAAGGATATTCTCACCATCGGCCGGTTTAAGATTGAGTTTTTTGGTGTCAGCCATAATATACCAGGATCTTTTGGTGTAATTATTAATACTCCGGTCGGACCGATAGTCCATACAGGAGACTTTAAATTGGATCTGCAGCCGGTTGGTGATGTGGAGCCCGACATTGCCAAGATCGCCAAGCTGGGAGAAAAAAATGTACTTGCCTTGCTGTGTGACAGCACCAATGCAACTCAGCCGGGGCATCAGTTCACAGAGACCGAAATTCAGGGGAATTTAGAAGATATTATCCGACTGGCTCAGGGCAGAATTATTGTCGGAACATTTGCCTCATTACTGATGAGGGTACAGCAGATTATCATGTTGGCGGAAAAATACAACCGCAAAGTTGTGATTGACGGTTACAGTATGAAGACTAATATTGAAATTGCGCAAAAACTGGGTTACCTAAAAATCAACAAGGGCACTTTATTGCCAATGAGTGAGTTAGAGAATTATCCCAGCCGCAGAATTCTGGTGCTTTGCACCGGTGCGCAAGGAGAAGGCAGGGCGGTACTGATGCGCATTGCCAACCGTGAACACAAAGTAATCAGAATTGAACCGGAAGATACAGTTGTATTTTCATCTTCAGTGGTTCCTGGTAATGAAAGATCAGTGCAAAGACTGGTTGATACTCTCTACCGTGAGGGCGCGGAAGTAATCAATTATAAAATGATGGATATTCACGCGGGCGGCCATGCAAAACAGGAAGATCTTAAATTAATTATCAAGCTGATTAACCCGAGATATTTTGTGCCAATTGAAGGCAATCACTCCTTTTTGAAAGTGCATGCAAAAGTCGCGGAATCAATCGGATTTGATCCGAAAAAGATTTTTGTCGCCGATAACGGACAGATAATGGAATTCACCAAAACAACCGGCCGATTAACTTCAAAAAAAGTACCCTCTGATTATGTATTTGTGGACGGGTTGGGAGTGGGGGATGTTTCCAATGTGGTTTTAAGGGACCGCCGGATGATGTCCGATGACGGCATGCTGGTTGTAATTGCCACAATTGACGGAAAAACAGGTAACTTGATCGGCAATCCTGATATTATTTCCCGCGGGTTTGTCTATATGAAAGAAAATAAAAAACTAATATCAGATACACGCGAAAAGGTGAAAAATTTGCTGAAAGACAAACATCCGAATTCCTCAGCTAATGATGCCTATATTAAAAATAAAATTAGGGATGATATCGGGCAATTTCTATTTAGCAAAACTCAGAGAAGACCGATGGTTTTGCCGGTGGTTATTGAGGTATAATGAAGTAAGTTGACAAAAGCCAATTTTTGGAGTACAATAGTTAGGTAAACATTAATATTACCCAATGTTTGAGGAGGCAAAATTGGTAGATATTAAACAAAAAGACGTTAGTCTTTTTGTTATAAATTATTAGAAGAGCTGCTATTAAGCAGCTTTTTTCGTTGAGTAAAATTAAATAAATAATCAATAAGTGCAAAATATATGCAAAGCATCAAAAAGATCACCAAGTTTGGTTTTGTAGGTTTTTTTGCGATAGTTATTCTTCTTTCGGGAGCAAATATCGCTGCGGCAGAAGATATGCCAAGTCCACCAGCAGACACGCGTATAACCAGTTTTACGGTTACTCCGGTGTCAACGACATTGGGGGCAACGACAACGTATAATGTTAGTCTTACATTAAATGAAACAATAGATGAAATTCCTCTTTGGATTGGCGGGAATGGAGTGCCTTTAGGAATAAGTTTTAATACTAGCGGTGGTTGTCCGCCTGAAGTAGATTGGCGAGCCTGCAATGTTGACCTCTCAAACGCAGGAATTTCTGGCTTGGCGGGAAGTGTGACCGGTGATACAAATCAAGATAATATATATTTTATCGCCAGCGACGCACTCGCAGCCGGCACAATTAATTTTTCTGTTACGGGTGTAAAGAATCCGACTTACGGCGGCGGTTTATTTAACGGCAGAATCCAAATCCAGTCCCCGCAAGTTGGCGAGGATGAGATGTGGCCGGAAGGGACATCTTCCAACTTTATTTTAGGAGCGGTTTCATTTTACGGCAAAGTGCTTACTCCAAGCGGTAACCCAATTAATGGCGTTGGCGTAAATGTCCGGAATGAAGATTTTTCCTTCAATTATGGTACGGGTGCGTCTCCGGACGGCAGTTTTGCTTTGCCGTCAACCGGGATGGTTGCAGGAGGCAAATATTTTATTGAAATATGGTTACCAAATGGCACGGTGGGATATATCGCGCCAAGCGCAATACAAAAGACTTATAGCGGTACTGTCCAAAATGTCGGTACGATAACATTGGCCGTAGCTTCAAAAACAATTACCGGTACAGTCAGATATGATACTGGCGGAGCAGTTACAACAGCCAATATTAGAGTATGGAATAACAACGGGTCAAGCGCCCAAGCTGATGTAAATTCTAGTGGGCAATATACATTAACCATTGGTGGTGGGGATTGGGAGATGATGGTTGACAAACAATATAACGAGGATGGCCCGGTGGAAACGGACTGGGTATACAACGAAAATAAAAAACAGATTTCGTTTGCTGATAATAACAGCAGCGAGTCACAAACAATGAATTTTACCGTTCAAAAAACCAACTCAAAAATTAAAGGTTGTGTTAAAACACCGGATGGTAACTTCCTGCAGGGTGGTTGGGTTGATATTAGGACCGGTGATGGTCAGGGTAATGGTGCAAGTATCAGCGGACAAAACGGTTGTTTTACAGCCAATGTCAGTGACGGCACTTATAAACTGCAAATATTCCCGGATAACCAAAATCCTGATATGGCAAGATTTTATCTTCCGGAGCGGACTGTAGAAATAGCTGACGGACAAACTATTAATCTTGGCAATCTGGTTATGAAAGAAAAGACTTCCCAAATCAAAGGGAAGGTCATGCTGGAAGATGGTACGGGTGTAGGAGATATACGTATCGGTTGTTGGCAGAATAATGCTTCGGGTTGGGGTGAATCAGTCTCCGGCGCGGATGGAACTTACTCCATATGGTTACAGCCGGGTCAATGGCAATGTCAGGCCCAGACTGGTTCTGATTCAGACTACATTCCAATCAATGCCGGCGGTAAAACTAGCATGTATGAGCTAAAAGATCACACGACTGTTTCCGGCGTTAATCACACTGTTAAGCTGGCGGATGCTACGTTAGTTGTCAAAACCGTCGGTGAAGACGGCAAAGCAATTACCGGCAATGCTTATGGTTGGGCTTATGCGCGTGTCAAAGGAGCGGGTTTTGAAAAGGGATCAGAATTCGGTAGCAATCTGGACCGGGGAACAGCAACAATCAAACTGATCGGCGGGAGTACATTTATCGTGGGTGCTTATATGCCGGCAGATCAGGGTGGGTATCTGCTTGAAAAAGAAGTGGAAATAGCTGTGCCGAAAAATTCCTCAAAAGAAACAGCTTTGACTTTAGTTCTGCCGGATGCTGAAATCTACGGGTTTTTGAAAGATCAGGACGGAAAGGTTGTTAAGGGTGTAGATGCGGAAATATTTGCCAATATCGCGGAAAACATGGGTCCTGGCAGTAATCCCGGCGCTTTTGCCAGAGTCAATCCGGAAGACGGAAGTTATAGTATGAAAGTGCGTGGTGGTAATAAATATGTATTGGGATATTGGTTTAATATGAGTGATGAATTTGTCCAGACTCATCCGGACTTTACCCCCTTTACTGTACCGGTGGGTGGAAAAGTGCCAAAAATTATTACCGCTTTCCGAGCTGATACATATGTTGACGCTACATTGCTTGATCCGGATGGAAAGAGTATTGATTTCGGATTTGTATGGTGTTCCAATCAGGTCGCGTTAAAGGATAAAGTCAAAGGTGATTTTGAGGGAGGCAAAGTGATTGAAGCCGGCGGAGATGTAATTGGTGGTAAAGCGCATATTCCGTTGGTTTCCGGCGAATATGAATGCGGAGCAGGTATGAAATCCGGCGACAGCACCTACATGCCTCCGGAAAATGAAGTGGTCACAGTAACTTCTAGTTATCCGAAGAAAATTACGTTACAATTCCGAGAAGCAGACGCTACGTTATCCGGTTCAGTTAAACTTGAAGATGGTAGTGATATTCCATATGGTTGGTGTCATGCCTGGCAAAACGAAGGCGGTTTTTCCGGTGCTGAAGCATTTGACGGGAAAGCCAGTATCCCTCTGACAATTGGAACGTGGTATGTGGGATGTGATTCAAAGATCTCGGGTGATGATAAATTCTACCGGTCTGCAGAGACAAGAGTGGTAGTATCTGAGAAAGGTGAGATCAGCCAAAATTTTGTCTTAGCTGAAGCGGCCTTCAATCTTCCCGAAGGTCTGACTGAAGTGTTTGATTCTACGGTTCAGAAAGTTATCAGTTTACCTGACGGGACTTCACTTAGTATTCCGGCCAATGCATTGGCAACCGAAGGCAATGTTACCGTCATTGCGTCTCCGAACGTGAATGTATTCCAGACATCTGATACCAAAATACCGTTTTACGCCTGGGATTTTGAAGCATTAGATTCCAGCTCTCAGCTGATAACAGAATTCAGCAGCAATGTTACAATCTCCATTCCGTATGATCAGGCGGTTTTAGAAGAGATGGGAATCAGTGAGGAAAATTTGGTTGCTAAATATTATGATGACACGGCGGGTGTTTGGAAATTACCTACTGGTGTTACTGTTGATACAGATGGTAACATTATCGTTGTTCAGGTTAATCATTTTACCAATTATGCCATAACCACTAATGAAACGGGCGCGGGAAACCTCTCAGGTTCCAACGGACCGTTCAACTTGGTGGCGACACCGATGTCAGATGGCGGTCCGCAGGTCGGAGTATTTGACAAAGACGGGAACATGATTGCTACGTGGTTCGCCTATTCATCCAATCTAAGAATGGGTATGACGGTTGAAGTTGCCGATCTGGATGGCGACGGCAATCCTGAGATTATTACTATCCCGGGCAAAGGATTTGACGCGCAAATCCGAGTGTTTGACAAGAACGGTAATGTCTTGAGCCAATTCATGGCTTATCCGACCGGATTCAGAAATGGTGTCAGTGTAACCGTGTATGATTTGGATGGTGATGGTGAAACGGAAATTATTACTGTGCCAAAAGATGCGACAGCCGATGTGAAAGTATTTGATCGTAACGGAAATCTGCTGTCCCGGTTCAATGCGTTTGGATCCGGGTTCACAATGGGTGCCGAAGTGAAAGCGACAGATCTAGACGGTGACGGATCCGGCGAAATTGTTGCATATCCAACCACCGGTTCAGGACAAATCCGCGTGTTTGATAAAGACGGCAATGTCCTGTCTCAATTCAACACATATGGTGCCGGTTATCGTAATGGTGTACGTGTAACTCTTTCCGATTTGAACGGTGATGGTACGGTTGAAATTATCACATCGCCGAAAAATGCCACAGCGCACGTAAAGGTATTCAATAAAGACGGCGGATTGTTAACCCAATTCATGGGTTACGCTTCAACCTTTATGGGCGGGGTAAAGACATATGCCGGTGATGTTGACGGCAACGGGATCAATGAGATTGTGGTACTGCCTGATACCAATGGTTCTGCGCATGCCAGGGTCTTTGACAAGGACGGCAACCTACTTTCCCAGTTCTTCGCCTATCCTTCCGCAATCAAAGGATCATTCTCCGCGGCTGTCGGTGATCTGGACGGTGACGGAGTAGCGGAAATCAGTTTTGGACCGGGTTCAGGACTGGGACCGCAAGTGCGTGTGTTTGATAAGGACGGCAATGCGCTGTCACAATTCTTCTCACTGTATTCCGGATACCGCGGCGGTATCAACCTCTCGTTGATCAGTCAATAGAATTTAAACCTCTCTTTGAATAGGGAGGATCTGGAAATAAAAATCCCGCTTGTCTAGCGGGGTTTTTAATTCCTGTAAATAAAAAGTGGCCTGACAGATTTGAAGTCTCTGTCAGGCCTTTTTATCGAGCAGCCTTTTTCGAAGTTCGTACATGGTCGTTGCCGACCCGTAGAAGAATATGTCGGCCAGTATTTTGCCTATCAGGATTCCCCAGAAGGCTTTGCCAATAACCGACTGTGCAAGACACATGAGACCCGGTCTTATCACCAAGCTATCAGCGATTCCCGCTGGTCCGAATTCCCAGACCAGATTCAGGAAAGTAATCCAGGCAATGCGCCAGAAGGATCTTTCCTTACAACGTCTGTTGTGACGCACCTCTCTCACGACGTTGTAGCCGTAAAAGCCGATTTCCTCTCCCCACGTACCAGCATAACTGGTTATAATGGGGTTATGCGTGAACGTGCGGGCAATTATTGCGCCCGCAATCAGTCCTGCCGTCCCGAAAGCTTCGGCTGGTAAATAGCGCCGAACCCATTCGGTCAGCTTCTGCCTTACTAACGGCATAACCCCCCTTTAGAAAAGAGCCATTCAAATCAGCAAGGGAATCTCACTGACGACAAGCGATAAAACTTAGCAGATATTTATGCAAATGTCAATACCAGATTAGGGGAGAGAAATTAAATATGAATTAATTTGGAAATAGTAATTGTAACTGGTATATATCGATTTTATTAAAAAAATGTGCTAGACTGAAATATATGAAAGAAAAGAAATACATTTTTAGCGGTATACAACCTTCCGGAGCGATACATCTGGGTAACTATTTCGGCGCAATCCGGCAGTGGGTAGAATTACAAAAAACCTATACCGGAATATTCAGCATCGTTGATTATCACGCAATTACAGTGAATTATAACCCGCATAAGTTACAGCGCAGAGTCTTAGAAGCGGCAGCGGATTATCTGGCGGCAGGGATTGATCCGAAAAAAAGCATGATTTTTGTTCAGTCGGATGTTCCAGAGCATGTGGAGTTGGCCTGGCTTTTTAATACAATTCTGCCGGTTTCTGAATTACGACGGATGACACAGTACAAAGAAAAATCCGGACGACAACAATCAGCCAGTGCCGGTCTGTTAAACTACCCGATTCTGATGGCGGCGGATATCTTGCTATATAAAGCGATTGGAGTTCCTGTGGGCGAGGACCAGATACAACACGTAGAATTAACCCGGACAATTGCCCGCAATTTCAACAGGAAATTCGGCAAGGTATTTATTGAACCAAGCGTGATCCTATCCCGCGGTTCCCGTATTATGTCACTGGCCGATCCTTTGAAAAAAATGAGTAAAAGTTTGGGTGAGAAGCATTATGTCGCGCTTTCTGACAGCCCAAGCGTGATGCGTAAGAAATTCATGAGCGCAGTAACGGACACTGGCGTGACCATGCATGAAAAGAAAAAAAGCCCGGGCGTGTACAACCTTTTTGAATTGCTGGAATTAATGACGGATGCACAAACCGTGGCGCGCTTTGAAAAAAAATACCAGACCGGAAATCTTTCGTATAAAGAGTTAAAGGAAACGTTAGGCAATGCCGCAGTTGATATGTTTGCTTCTTTCCAGGAGAAAAGGACAAAATTATTATCCGATGAAAAGAAACTCAGAAAAATACTGGCGGACGGGGCAAGTAGGGCCCGGAAAATCGCCCAGAAGACTCTTTTAGAAGCGAAACAGAAAATGGGGATTGCAAAATAAATATAAAAAGATGCCAAGCTCAGCTTGACGTCTTTTTTGTTTCGTAATTTACTAGTTTAATTCAATTGTTTTTGCCTGTATATTACGGCCTAAATATTTTCGCGCGGATGATTCAAACCGAACGTTGCTTTCAGTAGTAAAGAAGTTTCTTTTTGGCGGTTTAGTTGTAGACTCATGAGCGAATTGAGGATGTTTTTGCAGGTAGATTGCCAGTTTGTCAGCTACAATTTTTCCACTGTTTAAAACCTTGGTTCTTCTGCCAAAGTAATTTTGAATATCTTTTTGCAACCAGCCATAATGCGTACAGCCTAAAATTACCGTGTCGGGCTGGTGGTTTTTTAATGGCCGGATATATTTTTTTAAAATCATTTTTGTTTCCGGACGTTTTTCCCAATTTTCTTCAATCAAAGGCACCAGCAGAGGGCATGCCTGTTGGACGACTTTTATTTTACTGTCTTTATTATGTAATTCTCTAACATAAGATTTTGATTCTACTGTACTGCGGGTACCCATGACTGCCACAGTCTTTTTTTTGGTGATTATTGCCGCTGCTTCGGCCAATGGTCTGATTACACCCAGAATATTCTTATCCGGGTACTTCTTTGGCAAATATTCCCGCTGTAATTTTGGCAGTGCTTCTGCAGATGTCGTGTTGCAGGCCAGAATTATCAAGTCACATCCCTGGTCAAACAGAAAATCCACAGCCTGTCGGGCGTATTCATAGATTACTTCCTGACTGCGATTGCCGTATGGAGCACGGGCATTATCGCCGAGATACACATAATCATATTGCGGTAAGGCTTCTTCTATGTTTTTATAGATTGTCAGCCCACCAAATCCTGAATCAAATATTCCTATCATATTATTTTATTTTTTCCAAAAGCTTTATTTAACATGAATAAATATTGTTGAATCCCCGCCCGAGGCGGGTCTCCTCCAGAGGCGGACATAGCGCCTTTGGCGGAAAATACTCCTATCATATTATTTTATTACTTATACCCAGCCTAAACGGCCGGTTAAGCTCATAACTTCTTTGCGATCTAATTTATCTTCTATTTCTGGGAATTGTTCCAGAAAATCAGCGACAACATTTTTCATTTCCAACACCCTCTCTCTGGTATCCGCCTCAAAACGGACTGTAAGATAGGGGCTGGTATTGGATGCGCGGACAATCGCCCAACTTTTATCGTCAAAACTCATTCTCACGCCGTCAATCGTAACTGTCTTGTACAGTTTAGAGAAATGTTCCTGTACTTTTTTTATCACATCAAATTTTATTTCATCGGCGCATGGCAGCTTAAGTTCAGTAGTCCGGACTGTAACCGGAAAATCTTTGAACAATGCGGAAAACGGTTCATTGGAATCCGCAAGCAGTTCCAATATCCTGGCACCGGCATACATACCATCCTCACTTCTGAACAGCTCTTTAACAAAATAAATGTGTCCGGATACTTCACCGCCGAAAATTATATCAGGATCTTTCCGGAACGTGTCTTTGATCGGCGCATGACCGGTAATATGCATCAGGGGAATACCGCCGAATTTCGGGATCAGTTCTTCCATCAGCCTGGTGCATTTAACGTCGTACAGAATCTTCTTGCCCGGGTCTGTCTTTAGTGCTTCCCTGGCAAGCAGTAGGATCATCATGTCGGTATCTACATATTCACCGTTTTCATCAACAAATCCTACCCGGTCACCGTCCGCATCCAGTCCGATTCCGCAATCCGCCTTTGTTTCCACCACTTTTCTACCCAGCTCTTCCATATTGTTCGGCATTTCCGGATCCGGCACGTGATTCGGGAAGGTTGCGTCAGGTGTGGTATAGAGTTCCACGACTTCACAGCCGAGCTTGCGGAAAAACTGCGGCGCAAAAAGCCCGGCACTGCCGTTACCGCAATCAATTACCACCTTCAGTTTGCGCTTGATATTCAGCTTCTTTGTCATGAAATTTTCATAATCCGGATAGACCTCCTTCTTTTTCAATTCACCTTTCTCCGCCTGGATAAAGTCCTCCTTTTCCACCATTTCTCTGACCACCTGTAATTCATCGCCGTAAATTGGCAGAACACCCTTGCCGTTCATTTTAAAACCGTTATAAAAATATACATTGTGACTGCCTGTAACATTGACACCACCGTCAAATTCATAAAATCCGTTGGCAAAGTAAACTAGCGGGGTCAGCGCAATACCGACATCGGTAACATCGCATCCGGTGGAAAGAATACCGTTTATGAAGCCTTGGGTCAGTTCGTTGGAAAACGGACGCAATTCCTGCCCGACTACAATGTTTTTACCGTTATATTTTCTTTGGATGTAAGTTCCATAAGCCTTACCCAGGGCTTCAGCTACATCCAGTGTGATATTAATTCCCGGAAACGGGCCATACCATTTCTCAAACTCTGCGATTGCATCTTTTGAAAATTCTTTTCCCGCGATGCCGCGGATATCATACAGGCGGAATATTGTTGGTGATACTTTCATATTTTTTTGGATAAAATATGGCCAGAAAATCTCCGGTCATATTTACTGATTATTTATTGCTTTCTGCTAATTGAATTTTCTTAATTTGAACTAATGCTCCAAATGCCCAGATTACAGCAATGGCATTAATTATCCAACCAAGCACCGGTATAGAGGTAAAAATGCTTAGGATAATGATGCCTATAATCATGGCCAACAGCAGAGAAAAAGATTTATCTTTTTTCTGCTTTCTAATGCCTAAAATTATCCAGCGTCCGATCAGCAGTCCGACAAATACTTTGCTGACGTAGGCGATTATCATGTATATTGCCATGGTAATCATTGCTAATGGTGCGCCGATGATTGTGATCACAAGTATTGTGCAAACAATCGGTGTCAGAATAAGCAATGCCAGTCCCCACCCCATACTTTTTGCTGGTTCATTTTTCATCTGATCAATTATTCTGATACTGTCTTTCTTTAATATTGACACGATAATCATTCCGACAATGAAAAGGCCAAACAGGCCGGTTATCTTAAAAAATGCAGTTGTCAGACCGATAAATTTAAAGAAATCACTTTTATCAAACGGCTGTATTGCCGGAGCTTTTTTAATTATATCTCCTTGTATCACTGCATTGTCCGACACGGTCGGATCATTAACACTTGAATAAGTGAAATTACCCTTGATGATTGCTTTGTCGGTGAGGGTGATTTTGCCGTTTTCCTGGTTGGCATAAATATTCACGTTGCCACCGATGGTTGCTGAAATGTAACTGGTGGCACTGCCATCAACATGCCCGCCAACAAGACCTTTGATATTGGCGGTTTCTGACAGGTATGAAAGACTCCAGCCAATTGAATTATTCAGTGAGGTTGAAAAAGACTTAGCGGCTACATTGGTGTTTTTGCCGATCATCGCATCCAGATCAACTGTGTTACCGACGACTCTCACATTTCCCAATACCTCACCTCGGATACTAATCGTATTACCGGCCGCAATTACATCACCTTGGACTGTGGAATTGATCGTAATATTTGTTCCGGCCACGATTATGTCGCCGTTTACCGGTCCGTTTATTTCAATATTTTCACCGAATCCGATGAAATTATCATTAATCGTCTGATCAGAATCTATATAGATATCTTCCTGAGCCAATATTTTCCCATCGGTAATCCCGGCTAAGGAGACTTGCGGCAAACCGAAAACAACGCTAGTAGCCACCACAAAAATAACCGCAAATATTGAAAAGATAATCCTACGTTTCATATGCTTGTGATTAATGATTTTACTCGCGATTATTGTACCATTTTTCGTTTATAATATAAAGCAAATCGCGGGATTTGAATTATTTTTTAACCTGTGCTAACCTGACGGTAACATTATGATCTAATAACCTGACAATTTCCATTGAACCTTCGCCTGTTAGCGCGTGGGTTTTATTTATTGTATTTTTAAGATATCATTCAAGTGAAAGGAAAAGATATGAATATAAAAAATTTGAAGGAAACAGACCAAATAATCGCAGAAACACTGGAAAAGGAACTCATTCGCCAAAGAGACGGAATTGAACTGATTGCTTCGGAAAATTTTGTTTCCCGGGCGGTTTTAACGGCTTTGGGCAGTATTGGTACCAATAAATACTCGGAAGGTTATCCTAATAGAAGGTATTATGGCGGATGTAAGTTTGTTGACGAGATAGAAAACCTGGCGATTGAACGGGCGAAGAAACTGTTCAATGTTGACCATGCCAATGTGCAGGCCTACTCCGGTTCACCGGCCAACCTGGCTGTTTATTACGCATTGCTGAAACCGGGCGATACTGTATTGGGTGCCAAGCTTTCTTTCGGCGGACATATGACTCACGGATTGAAGGTAAATTTTTCCGGTACTTTATACAATTCAGTTAACTACACCTCGGACAAGGATGGTTATCTGGATTTTGATGAAATCCGCAGTCTGGCGAAAGAACATAAGCCAAAATTAATCATCGCCGGTTTTACCGCATATCCGCGGATTATTGACTGGCAGAAATTCAGGGATATCGCAGATGAGGTTAATGCGTTCTTACTGGCTGATATTTCCCATATCGCCGGATTGATCATCGGCGAACAGCATCCTTCGCCGACCCGGATCGCGGATGTTACCATGACCACTTCACATAAAACCCTGCGCGGACCACGCGGAGCCATAATTCTTTCCAACGGCACTGTTTCCAATTCCAATAAACCGGTGGAACTGACTAAGGAAAATATTCCGACGCTGATTGACCGGGCAATCATTCCGGGTCTCCAGGGCGGACCGCATAATCACACGACAGCGGCCATTGCCGTTGCGCTTAAGGAAGCGATGCAGCCGGAATTCAAGGAATATGCGAAACAGATTGTTTTGAACGCCAAAGCTTTGGCAAGATCATTAATGGCGGAAGGATTGGAACTGGTAACCGGCGGAACAGACAATCACCTGATGCTGGTTGATCTGACCAAAGCGGGCGTCACCGGCAAAGAAGCCGAAGTGGCGTTAGGTGAGGCTGAAATATTTGTAAACAAAAACACCGTTCCTCATGATTTACGCAAACCCACTGATCCGTCCGGCATTCGTCTTGGTACTCCCGCCCTGACCACCCGCGGACTTAAGGAAAATAATATGGAATTAGTCGCTCAGCTGATTGCCAAGGTAATAAAAAATGCTAACAATTCATCGGTTAAAGAAGAAGTGAAGAATCAGGTCAAAGAGTTGATGGATCAATATCCGCTTTACCCGGAATTAACTTACTTATAATGGCTAAAATACTTAACGGCCGGAAACTGGCCCTCCGTATCCGTAAAAATCTGAAAAGAAAAATCGCCAAATCAAATATCCAGCCCGGACTGGCCGCTATTTTAGTCGGCAACGATCCGGCTTCGGAAACTTACGTTGGACTAAAGGAAAAAGCATCAGCTGAAGTCGGTATTTATTTTGAAAAATATCTTTTTCCCGCTAAGACTGCGCAGGCAAGTATTATCCGAAAGATTAAAAAACTGAACCGGGATAAAAAAATCCACGGAATATTGGTTCAGCTACCTTTACCGGGACGCCTGAATGAAAACAAAGTGATTCAGACTATTGATGTCCGAAAAGATGCCGACGGTTTCCATGCGGAAAATGTGAAATTATTCCTGAAAGGGAAATCGGTCATACAACCCGGCCTGCCCTTCGGGATCGTGACACTTTTGGTAAGTACCCATGTTTCCCTGAAAAATAAACATGCGCATATTCTGGCGAAGAGCCCGATTTTCATCAGCCCCTTGAAAAAAATGCTGGAAGAAAGAGGAGTCAATGTATCATCGGGAAGAAAGATTACTGCCGCAAAAAACGCGGATATTGTAATCAGTGCTTTAGGAAGACCGCATTTTATGGAGGCAAAACATATTAAAAAAGGCGCGGTGGTTATTGATGTCGGATACAACCGCAAAGGAAAAAAGGTTGTCGGCGATGTACATCCTTCAGTAATAAAAAAAGCCGGCCATCTTTCGCCGGTGCCGGGCGGAGTAGGGCCCATGACAGTCGCTTTGCTTTTGGAAAACACGTATCAACTCGCCAAGCATATCAGACGCCATTCATAATTCCTTTTACCCAATTTTTCCATTCGTCGTTGTCATCACTGCCTGCCTGAAAGTGACGCCAAAATTCCTGCGGCTTCACCATTTTTATTTTCTTGTATTCGCCGAGGAACAGGAGGTCATTATCTTCGGTAACGATAAATCCGGCCTTTCCGTCAATTGCCGCTTCAATCAGTTTATTGTCTTCCTTGTCCCACTTTACTACATTCACCCGGCTTTTGTGCGGGATATTTTTTGATTTTCTGTAGAAATCTTCCAGAATCTCCAAATAGACTTTTTCTTTGATCAGCTCCCGGGATTTTTGCTTATTTTCTTTGAGCAAAGGCCGGTTGAAAACCGCCTGGAGCTTCATTTCCCGGCAGGCATTAATAATCCGAAAAGCATAGCTGGATTCGTCCTGCAAACCGGTGATTAATACATTGGTGTCTAGTACTATTCTGATCATGGTGTTATTCTATAGGTCTTGTTACAAGTTAGCAAATATCTGATATGATTAAGTGGTAAATGGTAGTTAGTAATTCGTAATTGGTAATTGTATTCTATATCCATGTTACAATAATATGACTATTTACCAATTACAAATTACCAGTTACTAATTACGAATAAATAACAAATACAACCCCTATGTCCTTCTCTATCGGAATCGTTGGTCTGCCGAATGTCGGAAAATCAACTCTCTTCATCGCTTTAACCAAAAAACAGGTAGACGCGTCTAACTATCCTTTTTGTACGATTGAACCGAATGTGGGAGTGGTGGCGGTTCCGGACAACCGACTGGATCAGCTGATCAAAATCTACAACTCAGAAAAAACTATTCATACGACAATAGAATTTGTTGATATTGCCGGATTAGTGAAAGGCGCGGCCAAAGGAGAAGGTCTCGGCAATAAATTTTTAGCGCATATCCGGGAAGTGGACGCGATCGTGGAAGTGGTACGGGATTTTAAAAATGACGATATTATCCATGTGAACGGAAAAATTGATCCGGAAGAGGATGTTGCGACCATCAATCTGGAATTGATTCTGGCTGATCTGGAAACTGTGAGTAAAAGGTTAGGACCTTTGGAAAAACAAACCAAAGCCTCTAAGGATAAAGATTTGTTGAAAAATGTTGAAATTCTCCAGAACCTGAAAAAGATTCTGGAAAGCGAACAGTTTGCGATAAATTTGGAAGTGAGTAAAGAAGATGTCAAATATATTAAGGAACTGAGTCTTTTAACTTACAAGCCGGTTCTATATGTTTATAATGTTTCGGAAGACGAGATCAATACTCCACGCGAAAACCGCAAAACACCGAGTCTGGCCATTTGCGCCAAACTGGAAGCGGAACTGGCGACACTGCCGGAAGAGGAAGTGAAAGAATATCTGTCTGAAATGAAAATTGATCAAACCGGTTTAGAGAAACTGATTGTGGAATCATATAAAATGCTGGGACTGGTCACATTTCTGACCGCCGGTCCCAAAGAAACCCGCGCCTGGACAGTAAAAAAAGGTACACTGGCACCAGAGGCGGCCGGAGTAATTCACACTGATTTTGAAAAAGGCTTTGTCCGCGCGGAAGTGACCTACTGGCAGGATCTGGTGGAACAGGGCGGGGAACAAGGCGCAAAAGAAAAAGGTCTGATGCATCTGGAAGGCAAAGAATACGAAATAAAAGACGGGGACACGATTTATTTCCGGATTGCCTAGTTGCTTTACCCGTCTAAAGTATGATAATATAAAAACAGGGCCTCACCATAAGGCACTTCTTCTGAGGAGTCGGCATGGACGACGACACAACCAAACGGATGTCTCCGCACAAGAAGAAGCACATTCCTCCTCCCGCAACCAGAACCGGGCAGCTGCCCAGAAAGGGGACCATCGTGTCCTGCAAAGAAACCCCTCATACGAGGAAGTTCATGGTTGCGCAACCAGCTTTAAGCTAGAGAGGGGGTGATCGTATCTCTCTCAAGGGTAGGCGAGAGCCTAAATTTATCCCTTGGGAGTACGAGGGGAGGTGATCTCACCAGATCGTTTTCATGACCACCGGTCGCGTTTCAATACCATGTACGCCGAGGCTTACTGGGAGGGAAGCTTCGGCATTTTTTGTTAGGGAGTAGGATTTAGGGTCTAGGGGGAAGTGTGTTAGAGTCACAAAAAACTAGTAGGTGGCGAGCTTGCTCGCCCCTGCGCGGCGGTTCCATTACGGTCTAAGTGACTATTGACAATCTGATGGTTCTTGCTACTATGTTGGACTGGTCGCACATTCAAAACAGAAACAGGAAGAGAGGAGGTGACACAATGTCCAGCAAAAACAAGCGGAACATTCTATACTTCAAGGGCAAGACCATGCAGAAGCTCTATGAGCGCATGCAGGCTTGGCAGAAGAAGCACAACAAACGCTTTCTTTCAATCAGCATCCAGAAAGACGGCGATATGTTCTGCGCCATCGCACTGACCAATCCGAGCGAGGTAGTGATCACCAACTTGGATGGTACGAAACACGCCGATCTATACTTTCAACAGGAATCCGGTTTAGTTGCCTTGGCTACTAGCTTCTAAGAGAATCTGTCCAAACAGCAATGGATTCTCTTTTTTCTTTTGAATAAAAAAATCCGTCACATTTCATGACGGGGGTGCCATAGGCCTAATAGCCATACGGCCGGGAGTACGATGGACGATAATCGTCGGAAGGGTCTCCCCTAAAAGGCGGGGTGACTTCGCGTTCGTACGGCTTGGGTGCGGGGTTCCCCGCCTTGCCACAGGCGGTGGGGGATTCGCGGGCGATCTCCGCGCCGTGCTTGTCGTAGAGCACGCCGTGATCCCAGCGCCACGGCAGAGGGTGCGCCTTAATGGTGGCGGACTTGAGCATCTTGCGACGGAGATTCTTCCGCCGACGCTGCGCGGACCGGTCGCGAAGTAGCTCGGCATTGGGGTTCTTGTGTCTGGCCATTTCTGCTTCCCTCCTGACAATGGAAACACAAAAAACTGAGGAACGTCTCGCTCATCCTAGCTCCGAATGTTTTCTTTGTCAACAAAAAATGCACCAAACAAATGGTTCGGTGCGGGCGCTACTTCAATTTCAATTACTTGACGCGCACACGCGTCGCTTATGGTAGGGTTGTCCTGTTGTCTGTTGTGAAGATTGCCATTGTGAAGATTGCCATTGCCACAAGCAGAACGCAGTGCCAAATGTCGCGACAATGATCATAAAGGACAATAACGCCACTAAGGTTCTGGATTCCTGAGTCTCTCCGGACCCACAGAAGAGAGCGATTATGCCCAAGGCAAAGATGGTACCGTCACCAATCCAGAAAAGCAGATCGTATGTTCTCGCTTTCATTTGTTCACCTCCTTATCGGGTGAAGAACCGTGGCTTGTACTAGTACGTTTAGTATATGCCGGTTTTTAGTTAAGTCAAATAAAAAAACTGTCAGAGTGACAATTTGTGTTATTCAAATGGGATCTCTATTCTAAAAACCCATCCTCTGATACCAATGCGGTTTGGATTCTGAATCCGGACGCAGAGATTGATCTTCTTCGCTAGATGTAACAGTAACAGGATTGACAGTAGTATCTGTATTTACTAAAAACTGAAATTCGCGCGCACCTTTGCCTAAATATGTTGAAATAACCGCAGTATGGTTTTCACCGGATCTCAGGAATGCATAGTGATCAAAGCCGGAATATTTGATCAGGGGAATGTTGAAATCAATACCGACCAGCGCGCAAAAAGATGTTTTCCCATGCAACACTATATTATACATGCCAGGTTTTCTGTCGCCCGTATATTTCCACACAACTATTTGATTGGAATTTTGAACGAAGTTTTTCATGAAGCCGAACTTTTTTAGCATCTCTTTACCCAAAAAGACGGCGATTATCAAAAGTATTACGGCTAGAATTGAAATAATGGTGGTTGTCATGGACGTTGTGATTAAAAAATACTATCAACAAGAGTTTTAATTTGATCTCTAATTTTTTGATGAAACTCTAAATCAGTCCCCGCCGCATCTTCAACATCCCAAAAAATCATTTTTCCAGAATTGATTAAGTAATCTGGTAAATTTTCTTTTTTATCCATAACAATTATCTTATCAGCTTTGTTTACTAATTCAGGAGTTAATTGTTTTCGAATATGGTTTGAAAGATCAATACCTAACTCTTTCATGACTTCAATTACATATTCATGAATTACAGTTCCAGCTCGGTCGCCTACCTGACTACCTGCGTCTAGAACGATTAATTCTGGTTTCCTTTTTTTCAAAAAGGCAGCGGCCATTTGACTACGGCCGGTGTTTGATTTGCAAATGAATAGTATTTTATCCATGGTAAAGAGTAATTATCTAATTGTTAGCTTCCTTTCAGTTATTAATCAATTTACAAATTTTCGTCAATGAATTTTTTCAAACTAACAATGTCTCTCGTGTCTTTATTGTAATGGTATGTATTAATACCGACTGACCGGGCGCTGTTTACCGCGTCTTCGTTATGCTCAAAATAAATCACGTCATCCGTGTTGAGATTGAAATGTTTTAGCATTGTCTTATAGTATTCAGGATCAGTTTTTTCCGGATTGTGTTTCAGTGTAAATACTTCGTACGGCATTTTATCCAGACCGAACATTTTCATCTGCTCGTCATCGGCGCCGGTCAGGATAATTTTCCTGTTCGGATATTGTTCCAGCATTACATGCATAGCTTCATAAATACCCTCGTCTTTAATTACAAACGTATTAACCGCGTCTAATAGGATTGTTTTCATGGTTTATGATTTTGTCGTTAAATTATCTATCGCGGATACCAGTCGGGGGATTGACTGATTAATATAATCAACAATCTCAATCATTCTGCCGGGTTTTGATTTATTTGTGACGGGCGGTGAAATTCTGATTGATGATTTCTCATTTTTATATAGCTCATTAAAAAGCGGGATATCAAGATTAAAGTTTTTTTTCACATATTCCTGGTGGTTATCAGCCATCGCAATAATGATATCATTTTCTTCAAGCAACCCCTTGGTTACTTGAGTTCTTCGGTGACCGGATGTATCAATTCCCATGTCTTTTAATATTTGAAAATGTTCCAGACTGAATGAACTGGTATCACTGTTTGCATTTATACCGCAGGAAGATACTTCAATATCAAATCTGTTGTTTTTAGTCAGCCAGTCTTTCAGTAAATATTCAGCAATCAGGCTTCGGCCGAAGTTATCGCTACAGATAAATAACACTTTTATTGTTTTATTCTTCATGATGATAAATGTGTATAATATAATGTAATAGTAACATTATAGATTTGCAGTGGCAATTACAAAAACAGCTCTTTTCAAAGCTGTGTTTTTGTTGTGAGAAGTTTAAAAATCTTAATTACTAGACATCTATTTTCTTCAGGTAAGGATATTTTATATCCTTCTGCATTTTTAAAACAAAACTGAACTTATTAATGGTCATGCATAAATCAAAATCTCTGGCAGGCGCCCAGTCTTTAACATCATCAAAGAACTTTTGTGCACTTTTGTATTCTCGGAGATGATCAATTATTCGTTTAAAATCATTTACTTTTCCCTCTAGCTCGTTTTTAATGTATTTCGCGCATAGAGTATCTTCGTCTGCTATGTGAATACCGGCGCTGCCCATAGCCACCAGCGAAACTGTTTCAGGATTTTGTGAATTGATGTACTTAACAATCGCTCCAACATTTACGAAACTACCTGTAATGATTTGATCAGCTTTTTTTGCCTGATCAATTCCCTGAGTGCCGGCCGAGGTTGTTTGGATAACGGTCTTCGCAGCAAAATTTACGTGTTCAATTTGTGTAGGCGAATTACCATGATCAAAATCCAGTGGCTTGATGCCTTTTCTTTCGCCAATCAGTATATAATCTGGGTTACTTTGTTTTATCTTGTAGGCATTGTCAATATTTCCAACCGGAATAATCCGCTTTGCACCATTATTAAAGACATAGCATGCCGTAGAAAAGGCGCGAAATACATCAATGATAACAGTTAACCCAGTAGCTTGCTGGGCGCCAGATACAAGTTCTAAAATTTTTATGACCATAAATTTTTTTTCGCCTAACAGACAAGAATATCCGACGTCCCTCGCGACCATAAATTTAATGGGCGAGGGATTTTCAGTGAGTGGATGTTGAAAATGAAACTGTTAATCATATTAAGTTTTGAATCTCTTCCCATTGTACGCCAGATTGAAAAGCATTAATATCCTCTTCATATTGTTCGCGCGTGGCTCTTATTGTTATTGAGTCTATGTTTAGTCTTGAGCCATGTTGCTCGAGAAGTCCTTTTGCTGCTCGTGCTTTTTGAACATTGACCCAGTTGGCAATAATTGAAAAATGTAATGATGGGTTACTTCTTATTTTATCACGTAATAAATCAATAAAATCATAAGCATCCATTGAGTTAAATTTTGAGCCAAGCTCCTCGGGGTTGAGCTCGTGTTCATTTGATTCAATTCCTGATTTTTTCTTTCCCTGCTTGCGATATTCTATTATTAGTTCGGTAGCTTTAAAAGGATCTATTTTCATAAGTTCATCTGCGGTTTCCCTTGTGATTATGCCTTGACCTACTAAATCATTAAGAGAAACATAATTACTTCTGCGTTCTTCACAACAATTTTCTGCAGTGACAGGATTTTCATAGGCAATTGCCATAATTCTATCTACTTCATCTTGATCTATCCACCCATTTTGCATCTGTTCATTTGATATAACGCGTGCCCTTTCGTAATGATATCCAAAACTTTCAATAGTTAATGGTACACCGAAATTGTCAAATATTTTTTCCACTTGATCTGGGCTTTTAAGTAAACTTGCTTTAAGTCCGTTTATAGTTAAACGTTCTTGTTTACGGCCAGGGAATTGAACGACATAGTCTGCATAAAAATTATCTGGGGTATCAGGTATATTTTCATTAAAAGCCTCATTTTGGATTGCTATACGAGTAATATCTGATACATCAATGTTTTCTATACTTTTTATTATGATACAATTTTTTGTTCCCATACCTTCATCAGCTGGGACAATTTCAAATTTTTCAACATTTGGATCAGAATTGAGCCCGCCTCCTATTTTTTTATCTAGCATGTCTTCTATTTTAATAATAACTTATCTATTTATCCGTTCAAACACAAATATCTCCCTCATAACTTTTTGATCCGGACGTGAATAGAGATATCCGCCCCGGGAACTTGCGTCGGCGTACTTTTTTATTATAAATCCCAGCTTGCTGATCTCTTCCAGTATCGGCAGATAATATTCTTTGTTATCTTTTTTCATCACCGGGAAAATAATTACAATTTTGCCGTCTTCTTTGATAATGTTTTGAAAATTGCGAAAAGATTCAATATAGAGTTTAGACAATTCCTTAATATTTTCCTGCAGTTGTGTTACGGATTCACTGCCACGAAGCGGAGGCCCAAGAAAAGGTTCGGCAACTATCGCGTCCACTTTTGTTTTTAATATCTTCGTCAAATTGCGGATATCACTTTGGAATACTTGATAATTTTTTTCAGAAAGATTCAGTTCTGAAGTTAGCCATTTCAAATTATTCGTGGTGTCACTAATCGCCCGTGGGCTGATATCAGATCCGATTACTTTTTTTATGCCCAGAAGCAGTGCTTCCTGCAGGATAGTACCCGATCCGCAGAATGGGTCTAGTAGAACTCCATCGGGTTTCATCTGTGACAGATTCACCATGATCCGGGCGACCTTCGGTGGCAACATACCGGACCGGGGATCGGCGCTCGGCCGACCGTAGTCAAATTTGCCGAAAGATTTGTAATCCTGAACGGCGATGGTCTTCCCGATGAATATTTTTCCTTTTTCAAAAAAGATACAGATATCCGCTCCGCGCTCAATCAGCTTGTTCTCGCCGACAATCACGGACGAAAGCGTTTTATCTTTAGCGGTCACGAAACGGGCGTTATGGCCTTTTCTTTTCAGCCCCATCTTAATCTGAATTCCGTTTCTGGTTACGTCTTTTTCAAACGAGTTGGAATACGTACCGCCGGTTTTATACAGGCTGAAACCGAAAGTAATTTTCTGGTCAGTCTGCGGGAGGTATTTGTCTATTATTCGGTCAACCGTCAAAGTTTTGAAAATCTGTTTATGGTCTTCCACTTCATCAATAATTTTCCCGATTTTAACCGTTCCGCCCAGCCTGTCCATCAGATCCTTCATTTGAAATTTATTGTCGCCGAAAATCTTAAAATCCAAAAACAGAACATCATCAATAAGTTCCGGTATTCCGTATTCACCGGGTAGTGTCGGTAATATTGACTCAATCTCCACCCGCGACAGTTTGGGTGATCTGCCTAAAATAAAGAAATATTTATGCATATCTGTATTATAAGCTACCCGCTGTTTATGGCAAACCCCTTGATGCTTGACCTTGTCTCAAAATGCCTGTATACTGTTATCCATTGATTAAATTTTAACAATATTCCAGCATGGCCGACTCAATCGTAGTAAAAGGTGCGCGTGTCAATAATTTAAAGAATATTGATATTACCATTCCCCGTGATCAATTGGTTGTTATTACGGGGCTTTCCGGTTCCGGCAAATCTTCTCTGGCGTTTGATACAATTTATGCCGAAGGACAAAGGCGTTATGTGGAAAGTCTGTCCGCCTATGCCAGACAGTTTTTGGGGTTAATGGATAAACCGGATGTGGATCAGATTACCGGTCTTTCTCCCGCGATTTCCATTGATCAGAAAACAGCTTCGCACAACCCGAGATCAACAGTCGGAACGGTGACGGAAATTTATGACTACCTGCGTTTGTTATACGCCCGTGCCGGTATTCCGCATTGTCCGAAATGCGGCAGGTTGGTGGCAAAACAAAATGTTGACCAGATTGTTGACCACATTTTGGGCTTGTCTGCGAATACCAAGATTATGATAATGGCCCCGGTGATTAAAGATAAAAAGGGCGAACATAAGAAGATGCTGGAAGAAATCAGAAAAGTGGGCTATGTCCGGGTGCGTCTGGACGGCGAGATTTACAGCATTGAAGAGGCGGAGGATTTGGATATTGATAAACAGAAAAAACACACATTGGACGTGGTGGTTGACCGTCTGGAAATGAACGCGTCAATGAAAAAGGATCGCGCCCGCATCTCCGAATCGGTAGAAACCGCTTTGGATTTGGGCAACGGGGTCCTGCTGATTTCATTTGCTGACGAAAAGAAAGAAGATTTGATTTTCAGTCAATATTTCGCTTGTGAAAATTGCGGAATCAGTCTGTCTGAAATAGAGCCGCGCAATTTTTCCTTCAACAGCCCGCACGGCGCCTGCCCGGCCTGTACCGGATTGGGTACTAAGCTGGAAGTTGACCAGAAACTGATCATCCCCAACCAAAAACTTTCAATTGCCGAAGGCGCGATCCGACCCTGGAGCCGAACATCGTCCAGTCAAACCTGGATGCACAGAATTTTGGAAGCGGTGGCAAAAGAAAATAATTTTTCCATCAATATCCCGGTTAAAGACATGAAAAAAGAGCATATGGATATTGTTCTTTACGGTACCGGCAGTAAGGGCTACGACGTTAACAATGATTATGGTACCGGTAAGGTAAAAGAATTCTGGACAACTTATGAAGGTGTGATTCCGAACCTGGAACGGAGGTATAAAGAAACTGACTCGGACTACATGCGCTCTGAAATAGAAAGATATATGCGCATTCATAAATGCCCGGTTTGCAACGGCAAGCGTTTGAAATTGGAGGCACTGGCAGTCACGGTCAGCGGAAAATCAATAGATCAGGTGGTGGAAATGACCATTGATCAAGCCAGCGAATTTTTTAAAAAACTTAGTGTCAAAAGCAAAGCCAATGATCCGGAAGCACTAACGGAAAGACAGCAAAAAATCGCCAAACAAATATTGAAAGAGGTCAGAGCCAGAATTCAGTTTTTGCAGAATGTCGGATTGGATTATCTGACGCTGGATCGTTCGGCTTCTTCGCTTTCCGGCGGTGAGGCACAACGTATCCGGCTAGCTACGCAGATTGGATCTTCTCTGGTCGGTGTAGTCTATATTCTGGATGAACCGTCTATTGGTTTGCACCAGCGTGATAATAACCGTCTGATTGAGACGCTGAAAGGACTGCGTGACTTGGGTAATACCGTGTTAGTCGTGGAACATGATAAAGACACAATTATGGCCGCTGACCATGTAATTGACATTGGCCCGGGCGCCGGCGAACACGGAGGCGAAGTCGTCGCTCAGGGGACACCGGAATCTGTCGCAAGAAACAAAAAATCACTTACGGGACAGTATCTGATCGGGACTAAAGAAATTCCATTGCCCAAAAAATACAGAAAAGGCAACGGCAAGAATCTGGAGATAATCGGTGCCAGCGAGTTCAATCTGAAAAATATTAATGTTTCAATCCCACTCGGGAAATTTGTTTCCATTACCGGTGTTTCGGGATCGGGTAAATCTACATTAATGACGGAAATTCTGGCAAAATCTTTGTCACATTATTTCTATCAGTCAAAAGATTTGCCGGGCAAACATGAAGAAATCAAAGGCGT
The DNA here is from genome assembly GCA_041666485.1 of Patescibacteria group bacterium. Lineage (GTDB taxonomy): Bacteria > Patescibacteriota > Patescibacteriia > UM-FILTER-42-10 > UM-FILTER-42-10 > JAHJEX01. Next base: position 27,275 of record JBAYGW010000008.1, read on the forward strand.
GGAAAATTTGGATAAAGTAATCAATATTGACCAGTCGCCGATCGGCAGAACACCGCGCTCCAACCCTGCTACCTATACCGGCGTCTTTACTTATATCCGCGATCTGTTTACGAGAACTCCTGAAGCCAAAATCAGAGGGTATAAAGCCGGCAGATTCAGTTTTAATGTTAAGGGCGGTCGCTGTGAGGCATGCCAGGGTGACGGTGTAAAAAGAATTGAAATGCACTTTCTGCCGGACGTATTTGTGGAATGTGAAGAGTGTCACGGGAAAAGATACAATCAGCAGGCACTGGAGATCCATTATAAAGGAAAAAATATCGCGGATATTCTGAGCATGACCGTGGAAGAGGGGCTGAAGTTTTTTGACAACATACCGGCTATCAAACAAAAAATCCAAACACTGGAAGACGTCGGTCTGAATTATATGAAGCTCGGTCAAAATGCCACAACTCTGTCCGGCGGAGAAGCACAGCGTGTCAAACTGGCAACCGAACTATCGCGCCGTTCAACCGGCAAGACTCTGTATATTCTGGATGAACCGACAACCGGACTCCACTTTGAGGACGTAAAGCGTTTATTAAGTGTTTTAAACCAGCTGGTTGATAAGGGGAATACAGTTCTGATTATTGAACACAATATTGATGTGATTAAATCCACGGACTGGATTATTGACCTTGGTCCGGAAGGCGGAGACAGAGGTGGGGAAATTGTTGCGGTCGGAACCCCGCTGGATGTCGCAAAAGTAAAAAAATCATATACCGGCCAGTATTTGAAGGCGGAAATAAAATAACATATTGAAAAGAACCCGTTGTGATGCAAGGACAATCCTTTCCGTAGCGGGTTTTTTGATTGAGTTTTAACAACCGTCGGGCTATAATCAACATATGCAGGAAAAAAACTATACAGAACTAGAAAGGGCAATTATCGCAACTTTTTGTTACTTTGACTCTTTTGATTACCCCCTAACACTGATGGAAATAGAGAAATGGCTGTTTACTGATAACGGCGGCAGAAAATACAGTATTGCCGAGATATTGGAAGCGCTGGAACAAAGCCCGGTCGTTTCGGGAAAAATAGAAACAGAAAAAGGTTTTTATTTTCTGCACGGGAGGGATGGTATTGTGGAAGTCAGGAAGCAGAGATACCGGCTGGCGGAAGGAAAAATGAAAAAAGCAGTCCGGGTGGCAAAAGCTCTGCGCTACATTCCTTTTGTAAACATGATCGCCGTCTGCAATAATCTGGCTTACAACAATGCCAGTAACCTGAGCGATATAGATGTATTTGTAATCCTGAAACAGGACCGTCTCTGGCAGACCCGGTTTTTTGTATCAGTAGTTACACATTTAATGAGAATGAGAAGGCATCATCGCTTGGTCAGTAACCGGGTATGCTTAAGTTTTTACGTTACGGATGGGCATCTGGACTTGGAAAAATTAATGATCCAGCCTCTGGATCCGTATTTTATTTATTGGTACGGGCAACTGGTTCCGATTTATGACCATCAAAATAATTTTAATAATTTAATAGCGGCAAATAAGTGGATTGAAAAGTATCTGCCTAATTTGATCATCAACAAGCCGGTTCTGCGCAGGAGTGTTAAGGATACCAAGCAGTCGCTTGCGATCAAGAGGATTATGGAAACTATGCTTGGTGGGTCGTTCGGTAATTTCGTAGAAAAAATTATGAAAAATATTCAGAAGAGAAAAATGATCAGCAATAAAAAAAGTAAAATGTGGGAAAAAAGCACTGCGGTAATTATTCAAGATGACATATTGAAATTCCATGAAAATGACAGACGTAAAATGTACGCTGAAAAATTTATCAGCAAGCTTAACAGTGAACTATATTCAGAATGATAAGAAAGAAAATCACAAAACTACTGGAATGGGGGATTTATCTGTGGATTTTTTTACTGCCTTGGCAGACACGTTTGATAATTCAAGAAGGAATATTAAATAAGGATGTTTGGGAATACGGAACTGTCAGTCTATATGTAGTTGATATTATCTTATTCATTCTTATTATCCTGCGCATAATAACAAAAGGAGACGAATCAAAGTCGGCTATCTTCCGAATTCGCAGTTTAAGCGTCTGGCCTTTTGCGGTCGGATTATTGGTTGTTTCATTTATTTCCATCTATTGGGCGCGGGACTCTTATGTTTCATTGTATGGAGTAATAAAGATTGCCGAAGGGATAATTCTGTATTGGCTAGTTTCAACCAGCAGATTTGATTTAAACAAAGCAAGCGTAGCATTTGTCGCTTCGGCAGTTACTCAGAGTGTAATTGGTATTGTTCAGTTTACGTTCCAAAAAACAATCAGTTCCAAATGGTTGGGGATGGCTTCTCATGATTCCTTTGTTTCCGGCACGAGTGTCGTGGAAACAACAACTAACCGATTTTTACGGGCATACGGATCATTACCTCATCCGAATATTTTAGCCGGTTTTTTGGTTATCGGATTCGTTATCTTACTGGGATTATATATTGATAAAAAGAATCATCTGAATCAGTTTATTCCAGGAGCATTTGTTTTGTTGACCGCAGGTTTGTTTTTCTCATTTTCACGCGCCGGGTGGCTCGGGTTATTGCTGGCGATAATATTTTTATTGGGCGTAGCATTATACAGGAATAAAAAGTGGAGATTGGAAATTGCAAAAGTTGTCAGTATTATTGTCGCGGTGTTTTTAGTTTTGATTATGATTTATCCGGAAACTTTTTCCACCAGAATTGTATCGTCATCCCGCTTGGAGCAGAAATCTTTTACAGACCGTGCGACTTATTTTCAGCAGGCGACGGAGTTGCTGGAAGAAAACTGGCTGCACGGGGTCGGTATTAATAACTACACTTTGGCAGTTGAAGACAGTGTTGCTTCCGGTTTACCCGGGAAAGAGTATCAGCCGGTTCACAATGTATATTTGCTTGTTTTTACTGAGCTGGGGTTTTTCGGGCTGATTGTCTTTTTGGCATTAATCATCCTGGTAATCAGAAATGCTTGGTTAGTAATCAGCAAACACCCAGTCAATATCTGGGTGGTGGTCTATTCGGCGATTTTTGGAGCAATGCTGGTGTTATTTCTGTTTGACCATTATTTTTGGACACTTTCGTCCGGAATTATGCTGTTTTGGTTGATGCTTGGTTTGTGGCAAAAGGCTGTTGAAGAAAGCTAGAATCATTTGATAAAAGCGGGGTTGACAACATCCTGCTATTTTTATAAAGTTATATGTACGAGCAATTAGCACTCTTTACGGAAGAGTGCTAAATAATCGAAGAATAACCATTAATTAGGAACCAATATGAAGTTAAAGCCACTAGGCGACCGTATTATCGTAAAACCAATAGAGGAGGATAAAGTAACCGCCTCCGGTATTATTATTCCTGATACCGCTGAAAAAGAACAAAAAGCAGAGGGTATCATTGTCGCGTTAGGAGACGGGGAAAGAATAAAAGAATTGGGTTTGAAAGAAGGGGATAAAGTAATCTTCGGAAAATATTCCGGCGAAACTTATGAAGAAGGTGATGATGAATATAAAATTCTGTCAGTCGCCAAAGTAGAAGATAAAAGCGAAGTATTTGCAATCTTTACTGAATAATTATTAAATAGTAAAAAATATGGCTAAACAAGTATATTTTAACGAACAGGCTCGGGAAGCACTGCGCGACGGAGTAAACAAACTCGCCGACGCTGTCAAAGTTACTCTCGGACCAAAAGGACGCAATGTTGTTTTGGACAGGGGTTACGGTTCCCCGGTTATAACCAAAGACGGTGTAACTGTTGCCAAAGACATTGAACTGGAAGACAAATTTGAAAACCTCGGTGCCGAACTGGTAAAAGAAGTAGCAACCAAAACCAACGATGTCGCCGGCGACGGAACAACTACTGCGACGATTTTGGCACAGAGTATGGTCAATGAGGGCATCAGAAATGTTGCGGCGGGAGCAAACCCGATGATTGTCAAAAAAGGTATGGACCGCGGAGTCACAGCGGTGATTGAAGAATTGAAAAAAATATCCAAAGCAATCTCCAATAAAGAAGAAAAAGAACAGGTTGCTTCTATTTCGGCTAACGATCCGGAAATCGGCAAAGTAATCGCCGAAGCGATGGAAATGGTAGGTAATGAAGGTGTGATTACAGTTGAAGAATCACAGTCATTCGGTATTACCAAAGAAGTCGTAGATGGTATGCAGTTTGATAAGGGTTATGTTTCTCCATATATGATCACTAACCCAGAACGTCTGGAAGCGGTCTATGAAGACGCATACATCCTGATTACCGATCAAAAAATATCCGCGATGAACGATATTGTACCTCTGTTGGAAAAAGTAGCCCAAGCCGGTAAAAAGGAACTGGTAATTATAGCGGAAGAAGTGGAGGGTGAAGCATTAGCTACCTTAGTGGTAAATAAAATCAGGGGTACTTTCAATACGCTCGCGATTAAAGCTCCCGGTTTCGGTGACCGACGTAAAGAAATGCTGGAAGATATTGCGGTGTTAACTGGCGCCAGGGTGATATCTGAAGATGCCGGTTTAAAAATTGAGAGTACAGAAATTGAAAGTCTGGGTAAAGCCAGAAAAGTAGTGGCGGTAAAAGAAAATACCACAATTATTGAGGGTAAGGGTGAAGAAAAGGAAATACAGGAAAGAATCGCAAGAATTAAAAAGGAGATTGAGGATACTGATTCTGATTTTGACAAAGAAAAATTACAGGAACGTTTGGCTAAGATGTCCGGCGGAGTAGCCATAGTAAAAGTTGGTGCTGCGACCGAGACAGAAATGCAGGAGAAAAAGCATCGCATTGAAGATGCTCTGTCCGCCACCCGCGCTGCCATTGAAGAAGGCATCGTCATGGGCGGTGGCGTAGCATTGCTACGTGCCAGCGTTGCACTGGAAAATGTTAAAGCAGAAGGTGATGAAAAAGTCGGTGTTGACCTGCTCAGACGCGCTTTGGAAGCGCCGGCCAGACAGATCGCGGAAAATGCCGGCAAAGAAGGTTCAGTCGTGGTTGAAGAGATCAAGAAATTAAAACAGAATGAGGGTTACAATGCCTTAACCAATCAGTATGAGGATCTGGTAAAAGCCGGAATTATTGATCCGACCAAAGTTACCAGAACTGCTCTGCAGAATGCCGCTTCAATTGCATCGCTGATTCTGACCACCGAAGCAGTTGTAACGGATATACCGAAAGAACACGATGATATCCCTGGCGGAATGCCGGGCGGAATGGGTATGCCGGGAATGGGCATGTAATTATTTGATTGATTACAGCAAGGCGGGTAGGAGTATTACTTCTCACCCGCTTTTGATTTTGCCAAAGTGACAAAAATCAGGTATAATATATAAAGTTATCAGAAACAATTATGTCTGAAAAAAATACATCAGAAGAAAGAAATCAGATAGAACACGGTAACGAGGAAGAGGATCTTTCATTGAAAAAAATTTCTTTAGGTGATAAGAAATTAGAGTTTTACTTTGACTTAATCAAATACCCGGTCGTTTTCGCTATTGTGATCAATGTCGTTTACTTTTTTATCCGTAAATCATTTGATGTAATGTGGGTTTTTGATATCATGGCTTTTACTTATATCGCGGTGTTCATATTAAAAAAGCAGTTGGGGAAGCGGACGGAGGTGTTTATTGCCTGTGGCATTTCAGGATTGTTCATCGGTTTTTTCATGGCTGTATTTAAATTAGTTTACTTTAGAAAATTTTATTTATTTTTTAACCTAATCAGCGAACCGTTTCTGACATTCATCGTGGGCGGATTTGTGGGGCTTGCTGTCGCGTATATCATTTTAAAACCGAATAAAAAATCTAAAAAAGACGTATCTATTCCTAAGAAGGGAGGTGATTAAATGGAAGAGAAAAAAGATAATCAAGTTGATTCCAAAGATATTGAAGATAATAAGCTGATTGCGGCACTTGGCTATGTTTGGATCCTCTGCCTCATACCGTTACTCCTGAAAAGAGACAGTAAATTTGCCCAGTTTCACGGCAAACAGGGATTAGTACTGTTTATAGTTGAAATTGTCGGTTGGTTGGTATACTGGATTCCATTAGTTGGCTGGTTATTTGCAGTATTAGTATTGGTAATGGCAATTATCGGATTTGTAAAAGCACTTTCCGGAGAATACTGGGAGTTGCCGATCGTTGGATCCTTTGCCAAAAAACTAAATCTATAAAGTTATTAGCAGAGTTAAATAGTCTTCATAATATTTGATCAAACTGTTCTGTCTTGAACAGTCATCAAAAGAAGGCTATTTACCCTTATTAATAATTATTTTATCTCTCATGCCAAACAAAAAAATAAAACCGTATATTATCTGGTTTAAAGATTTAGGTATCAAAGATGTTCCGTTGGTGGGTGGAAAAACTGCTTCACTTGGAGAAATGTACAAAAAACTGGTAAAAAAAGGTGTAAAAATTCCCAATGGTTTCGCCATTACTGCCCCGGCCTACTTTCATTTTATGAAAGAAGGAAAGATTATGAAGCAGATTCGCGAAATTCTTAAAGATCTGAATACAAATAGTCTGGAGAACTTGAAGGTCCGCGGAAAAAAGGTGCGCCAGGCGATTCTTTCCGGTGAAATGCCTCTGGATTTGGAAATGACCATCAGAGAGAACTACCGTAAGATGGAAAAGGATTACGGAAAAAATGTTGACGTAGCTGTACGTTCATCGGCAACTGCTGAAGATTTGCCCGACGCATCGTTTGCCGGCCAGCAGGAAACTTACCTGAATGTCCGCGGCGAAGCGGCATTACTGGAAGCCTGCCGAAAGTGTTTTGCATCATTATTTAATGACCGGGCTATTTCATACCGTGAAGATAAAGGGTTCGGACATTTCAAGATTGGACTGTCCGTTGCCGTTCAGAAAATGGTGCGTTCCGACAAAGCTTCTTCGGGCGTAATGTTTTCCATTGATACCGAAAGCGGATTTAAAGACGCGGTAATTATTGAAGGGGCATGGGGTCTGGGTGAAAATGTGGTTCAAGGTGCGGTCAATCCCGATACGTTTTATGTTTTTAAACCAAAGTTGGCGGAAGGATATAATGCAATCATTTCCCGCAGAATGGGTACGAAGAAATTGAGGATGATTTATGCTAAAAATGTGGGCGGCGGAACTAAAAATATATCCACATCAGAAGATGAACAGAATACGTATGTATTGAAAGACAAAGAAATACTGCAACTGGCAAAATGGGCGGTGATTATTGAAAACCACTATTCCAAGGAAGCCAAGCATTTTAAACCGATGGACATGGAATGGGCGAAAGACGGTACAACCGGCGAGCTGTTTATTGTACAGGCCAGGCCGGAAACAGTCATGTCACAGAAAAATGTAAAAGTTCTGGAAGAATATCTGATTTCCCGTACCGGCAAGGTATTAACATCCGGTCAGGCGGTAGGAGCGAAAATCGGCACCGGCAAAGCGAATGTCATAAAAAATGTGAAGCAAATGGCCAATTTCAAGAAAGGTCAGGTATTGGTCACCAAAATGACCGATCCGGATTGGGAGCCGATTATGAAAATCGCGTCTGCTATTGTGACGGAGTTGGGCGGCAGGACTTCACATGCGGCGATTGTCTCCCGCGAATTGGGCGTACCGGCAATTGTCGGTACCAATGATGCGACCAGAAAGATAAAATCCGGACGCCCGGTCACAGTCAGTTGTGCGGAAGGCGCGGTCGGTAATGTGTATGCCGGTATTCTGCCGTTTAGTGTTAAAACAACTAAAATCGGCAATCAAAAAAGACCGAAAACCAAGATTCAGATGATCTTCGGTACGCCGGAAGAAGCCTTCGCGGCATCCCAAATTCCGAATGACGGAGTCGGTCTGGCGCGTGAAGAATTTATTTTCACTTCCTATATCAAAATTCATCCGCTGGCACTGCTGAATTATACGAAATTAAAAGACCAGGCGGCGAAAAAGGAAATTGCCGATCTGACCAAAGGGTATGCGAGTAAAAAAGAATACTTCGTGGAAAGACTGGCTTCCGGGATCGGCATGATCGGCGCCGGTTTCTATCCGAAAGAGGTAATTGTCCGGCTTTCTGATTTCAAAACCAACGAATACGCGAACTTAATCGGCGGTACCGCATACGAACCGCATGAACAGAATCCGATGCTCGGCTGGCGTGGTGCTTCCCGTTATTATGATCCGAAATATCGCAAGGCTTTTGATCTGGAATGCGAAGCGATCCGGAAAGTAAGAGAAGAGATGGGACTGAAAAATATCAAAGTGATGGTGCCTTTCTGTCGCACGATTGAAGAAGGTAAAAAAGTTATCCAGGTGATGAAAGAGAACGGGTTAGTACAGGGAAAGGACGGTCTGGAAGTATTCGTCATGGTTGAAATTCCCGCCAACATACTGCTCGGCGAACAGTTTGCCGATATCTTTGACGGATTCAGCATCGGGTCCAATGATCTGACCCAGCTGACGCTTGGTCTGGACCGGGATTCTTCCGTTGTTAACCATGTGGCGAATGAGAATAATGAAGCTGTGAAGAAACTGATCCGCGAAATAATCCGCATCGCGAAGAAAAAGAAAATTAAACTGGGAATCTGCGGACAAGCGCCGTCTGATTTCCCGGATTTCGCCCACTTTTTAGTGGAAGAGGGAATTGACGCGATCAGCTTGAACCCGGACACGGTGATGAAAATGACCGTGGATATACAAAAACTGGAAAGCAGGATGAAGCGCGGTAAAAAGGCAACAAAAAAAACTGTAAAAAAGAAAACAACTAAAAGAAAGTCAGTCAATAAAAAAACAAAAAAGAAAAAATAGTTTCTGCAAAAGGGCCGCTCAAAATGGGCGGTCTTTTGCAAATAAAAAAATGTACACGGGGTGAGGGTGTACACTAATGAAAGAGCAATGCGCTTTTTTGAGCGCGGTTATTTGATTTCCTCAAAACGGCGGGTGTCCTGGTCCAGTACGCCGACCAGCGGTACGAAGTAGCCTTCCATGGACGGCAATTTCTGCTTGATGGAATCCAGCGCCAGACGCGTCAGGTAGTGTGACTGCTCGACTGCACTGGAGCGCTGCCAAGGCTTGCGACTGCGGTAGGGCGTGGAAACGAGCAGAATGCCTCCCTTACTGCGTTCTTCCTCGTTGACTTTGCCGTTTTCGTCGCGGAGATTATTCTCAATAATCTCGGCGGCTTTGACGATCGCTTCGTCCAGCGCAGGATCGCAGGGACCCAGGATGAGTACGAAATTATCCCGGTCAATCCAGTCGAATCCCTGTCCGAACGCGATGCCTCGTTCATTGTGGCACAGCGCGTTAGAGGGACGAGTCCCCAGTTTCTTGAGATCCTCCAGGTGCTTGTGGTTACCCATGAGGAACGGCACAATATCCTTGAGCACCTGCTCGGGATAGCTTCGGCAACGTTGCATGAGCAATCTCTCGAGTTGGTGTTCGCTTGGATCAGTGACTTCGCGCATGTCGATTTTGCTTCCATCCTCCAGATAGAGGATGAGCGCGTCGCTGTCGGTTTCGATCCACAGCAGGAAAGGCCAGATCATCTTGGGAAATGCCCTCTTGACTCCGTGGTAGAAGCCATTGAGGTATTCCCATGCATCCTCCTTTTTGCCGTTGAACCCGGCGCAGCCCAGGTGCTCGCCGGACTCCGAGTGATGACCAGTGATTAGCAGGCAGGTGTCCACGTGTTGGGAGTGGGAGTACTCGTACATCTCAAGCATACTATCGCGGAATTTCGGCCAACCGATGTCAAAACGCCCACCGATATTTCGGAATGGCGTGAGTAGGCCGAACGGGATCCCGCAACAGCGAAGAAGTCTAACACGCCCATCACTACACAGCGATTTCATGAATTGTGTAGGATGTAGCCCGCGGTACTCCCTGCGTTCTTGCGTGGTCTTGATGAACAGCGCAGACATGCGCTCGTTCATCGCCAGAATCTCTTCCCGCATTGTCTGGGGCATGAAGCTTCCTCCTTGTGTGACTGTCTGAGTAGTTCGTCTCCACCTATGTCGGCTTGCCATGCCATTCGGCAATTTTTCATGTTTTAATAAAATGAGCAAAAATACACAATCCAAAGTAGAAATAACCTAATGGATTTGGCTAAGGATACCAAAAACGGTAGTTTTGTCAAGCCCCCCGAAATTTAGAATGACCCGTTTTAAGGGTCTGTTTTTATTTATTTTAACAGAATTATCAACGTATTGACTTATAAATCTCATCTTGGTATGTTGATTTTATCTACGCACCCGCACTTTAGCCGAAGGGAGTGGTTATGTACCAAACCGCTTCACTCTGACTGGCCGGATCTGTGTGTCTGATCAACCTCAACTGATCTTCCATTCACACGAGAGGTAGCCAGTCATGCCCAAACGCCAGTCTCCGATGATCAGGCCGGATGGCACGCAGTGCCCCTGCACCGGTGGGAAGGAGGGCGGCCGGAAGTGCCGCAAGTTCCAGGCGAATCACCCGAAGAACTGCCAGGGATGTGATCACTTCGGCGCCAGGAAGCGCCAGCCGACCGTCCCTCAGTCACTGCAGTCCAAGGCTCGGATCTGAGTCAAGCTCGTCAATCACCTCGTGATTCCGTGAACACCAGGAGGGTGACACATGTCGAGAAAGCCGAAGAGCTCAGCTCAGATCTACGAACGTCGGGACACCCGGGACGATATCCTGTGTTCCGCTGATGCGGCCGGATTCACCGCGACCAAGAAAGGTGGTCGGATCAAGATCACCAACCGTGGTCAAAAGCTGATCATCATCGCTGCCCGTCGCCGGGCCGTGCTGCCGGGCCGCGTTGCTTTCGTCGCGAGGGACATTCCGCTGAAGGTTGGCGGACGCACGTTCGTCTGCCGCTAGCGCTTCCCGCGCCGCTCTTTTCTTCATAGATTGGTTCCGCCCCGAAAGCTTTGGCTCGAGGGGCATTTTTCTTTCTATTGATTTTTATGCTAAAGTAAGTATAATAGCTCTGCCTAGTAGGCTTTGTTTGAATGTAATTATTATCAAAAGCCTTCAATTTCTCCCGCCGTGGCGGGAAAAGCTAAATATAAATAGAAACAATGGAAGGGTCGCATAGTGGCCGAGTGCGCTTGCTTGGAAAGCAAGTAGGGTGAAAGCTCTCGCGAGTTCGAATCTCGCCCCTTCCGCCAAAATATCTCGCAGGTTCTCCGCCGAAGGCGGACCCGCCTCTGACGGGAAATCTCGCCCTCTCCGCCACTCGATTCACACCTCGTTGACTCGGTGCTCACTCGCGGTCTTCGGTATCTAATGATACACTCGACCATTTCATATTGGAATCGAGTGTCTCGAGAGAAGTCGAGAGACTCTCGCTCATGGCCTATCGGCCACTCAATCAAACATAATGTATGAAAAAAATAAGCGTCAACAGTATCTTTCAAGTCTGCCTTACAATTTTTACATTGCTGGGATTTTTGCTGACTTCATTTAAATATCCGCAATATGGACTGATCGCCGCGTTAATCTCCCAGATATTCTGGATTTACAGTTCATATAAAGCTTGGCGTGAAGCAAATCAGATCGGCATATTTATCACCACCATTTTGATAACTTTCAGTATAATTTTCGGAATAATTAACTATTGGGTATTATAAATAAATGGAAAATAAAAATCACCCCGAGAGATCATTAATGCACACACTTTCCATTCCGTTTATTTGGAGCATTATGGTTCCTTTATTAGCCTTAGATTTTTTTATGGAACTCTATCACAGAGTCTGTTTTCCGATATACAATATCCCGCTTGTTGACCGCTCAAAATACATTAAATTTGACCGCCACAAGCTGGACTATCTGGAACCCATGGACAAAATAAACTGCGTTTATTGCGGATACGCCAACGGCTTACTGCGCTATACGGCGGTAATTGCGGGGGAAACGGAAAAATACTGGTGCGCGATTAAACATGCTAAGACTGAAGGGTATGTTGAGCCGGAACACCATAAAGATTTTTTGGAATATGGTGATGAAGAAGGATTCATCAGAAAATATCATCGTGAGGGTTTTGCCGAATACGAGGAGAAAGATGGTTTGGAACAAGTAAAAAAATAATATATGGAATATATTGATGTAGTTAATGATCAGGATCAGGTGGTGGGCAAAGCAACTAGGAAAGAAATTTATCAAAACCTGTTGACTCATAGAATTGTTCATGTGCTGGTATTTAACAGTGCCGGCGAAATGGCTTTGCAGTTGAGAGGTAGGAATGTTTCATATCTTCCGTTACATTGGTGCACCTCAGCCGGCGGGCACGTCAACTCCAGTGAAAGTTATGAAGTAGCGGCCAAACGCGAGCTGAAAGAGGAGTGTGGTATTGATACGGAGATTGAGTTTATGTATCAGGATGTCTATTTTCATGAGAATAAGTTGAAAAAGTTTTTAGCTATATTCAGGACAATGTATAATGAACCGCTGATAATGAAAAATGAGGAAGTGGAAAGGATTGAATTTTTCAGCATTGAAAAGATTAAACAAATGATTGCATCGGGCGAAAAAATGCATCCGGAATTAAGTTTCATAATAAAAAACCATTTTTAGAACAAATGACTGATAATACTATAGAAGAAATTAAAAATCGGCTGGATATTAAAGAGGTTATTCAGGAATATATCCAGTTAAAAAAAGCGGGTTCCAACCTGAAAGCGGTCTGCCCTTTTCACGGAGAAAAAACCCCTTCCTTTATGGTCTCCCCGGAAAAACAGATTTGGCATTGTTTCGGATGTGGTGAAGGCGGGGATATTTTCGGGTTCATTCAGAAGATTGAAGGCATAGAATTTCCTGAGGCGTTGAGAATATTAGCGAAGAGAGCCGGTGTGGAAATTACCAGGCAGGATCCTCAACTTCAAAACAGAAAAACCCGTTTGTTGGATATCTGCAAAGTTACTGCCAGTTACTTTAATAAAGTATTGTTGGATTCTTCACAGGCGGAGTTTGCCAGAAACTATCTTAAACAAAGATCTATTGATTCGGAGGCGGTGGACCGGTTTAAAATTGGATACTCTCCTGACTCCTGGGATGCTTTAAGCATCTTTCTGAAAAAGAAGGGTTATTCCGAAGAGGAAATATTCCTGGCCGGGCTGACTGTAAAGAAGGATAAGGGGGTGGGATATTACGACCGCTTCCGGGGGCGCCTAATGTTCCCGATCTATGACGTTCATGGCAATACGGTCGGTTTTGGCGGGCGGGTGCTTGAGCAGAAGGAGGAAGGAGCGAAATATATTAACAGCCCGCAGACTTTGATATATGACAAAAGCAATGTTTTATACGGATTGGATAAGTCCAAAACATCAATCCGAAAAAAAAGTGAAGTAATAATTGTGGAAGGATATACGGACTGTATTTCCGCTTATCAGGCGGATATTACAAATGTTGTGGCTTCATCCGGTACCGCATTAACTGAGGGACAAGTTCTATTGTTGAAACGCTTTACCGAAAATCTGGTGATGTCTTTTGATCATGATGCGGCCGGAGCGGAGGCGGCAAAAAGGGGAATTGAAATCGCATTAGCCAATGAACTGAATGTACGGGTGGTGGAACTGCCGTCCGGCAAGGATCCCGATGAATGTATTAAAAAAGATAAGGATAGTTTTATTCAGGCGGTCAAAGATGCCAAGCCATATTTGGAATATTATTTTGACAGTACTTTCCAGAATTTTGACAGTAAAAATGTGCAGGACAAGAAAAAAGCCGCGGGTATTTTGTTGCCTATCATCGCCAAGATCGGTGACACGATTGAGCAGGCGCATTGGCTGAAAGAATTGAGTAAGAGGTTGGATGTTGAGGAAGGTATTCTACGCGACCGACTGCCGGTTAAAACTGGAAATAATGTTAAAACCAAAAAGGAGTCCGGATCAGAGCCGAAGGTTAAAGAAACAGACCGCTTTTATCGGGTGGGTGAGGAGCTTTTAAGCTTATTAATCAGTTTTCCCGATTCGTTGACCGTTGCTATTGATAAATTATTACCGGAATACTTCACAGGCAGTAAACAGGCGGAGCTTTACAAAAACATGGTTGTCTATTATACTAAAAAAGAACATTTTAACGTATCTGACTTTCAGAAATCTATTGAGACGGAAAAGCAGAACGAAAGCAATCTTTCTGCCTATTTGGACGTACTCTTTCTACTTGGCGGTGAACAGTTCAGCGATTTGAATGACGATGAAGTTAAGCGGTATATTGAAGAAAGGGTTAATATGCTTAAAAAGAACAATATTCTTGCTCAATTAAAAAACATCGAGCAAAACATTAAGGCTCTAGAGCAAGGTAAACTAAGCGATCAAAATCAGAATGAACTTGATCAACTTAGCGAGGCTTTCAATCAACTTACAAACCAATTACGTAATTTGGAATAACCACTAACTACCAAAGGAAACACTCCGGAATTGATGACGGAGTGGTTTTGGCGGTAGGGTTTTAATCTATGATCTATGCCTAAAACAACAAAAAAGAGCAAGAAAAAACCATCTTCGGTTTTAAAAAAGAAGAAGAAAGCGATAAAACCGGCGAAGGGTGCCGGCAAAAAGACATTATCCAAAAAGAAAACTGCCGGCAAAAAAGCAGTTAAGAAGTCAGCTGTTAAAAAAACGGTAAAACATAAAACAAAAGCGGAAGCACAGCCGATTGACCCGAAGGTTATTGAGCGTCTGATTGAAAAAGGAAGATCAAGGGGTTTTGTCACAGAAACCGAAATTTTATATTCTTTACCGGATCTTGAAGAGTATCTGACCGAATATGAGGAAATACTGAATAAATTTGAAGAGCAGGGCATTCAAGTCGTAGAAACGAAGCAGGGAATCCTTGATACCGACAGTGATTCCTGGATTTTAGATAAAAAAGTTAAGTCGTTGGAAGAAAAGAAAAAGTTTGATTTGGGTGATATTGCTAATGACTCTGTTCAAATGTATCTCAGGGAAATCGGTAAAGTTCCTTTACTGACCGGTGAAGAAGAAGTAAAGCTGGCGAAACTCAAAGAAAGAAATGACGAAGAGGCTAAAAAGAAACTGATTGAAGCCAATCTCAGACTGGTAGTGAGTATTGCCAAGAAATTTACCGGAAGAAGCCTCTCATTGCTTGATTTGATTCAAGAGGGCAATGTCGGACTCTTTCGTGCGGTAGAAAAGTTTGATTATCGGAAGGGATACAAATTTTCCACGTACGCCACTTGGTGGATCAGGCAGGCAATTACCCGCTCGCTAGCGGATCAATCCCGGACGATCAGAATTCCGGTGCATATGGTGGAAACGATCAATAAATTCCAGCAAGTTGAACGCCAGCTGATTCAGAGTCTTGGTAGAGAACCGTTGCCGGAAGAAATAGCGGCGGAAATGGATGAGACAGTGGAAAAAATTAACCATATCATAAAAATTTCCCAGGATACTGTTTCTTTGGAAACTTCCGTGGGTGAAGATGATGAGGATTCCAGTCTGGGAGACTTTATTGAGGATGTAAAAACAATGACACCGGATCGTTCCGCGTCCCTGCAATTGCTGAAAGACCATGTCAAAGCCATTATCAGAGAACTGCCGGCCAGGGAGCAGAAGATATTGGAAATGCGTTTCGGGTTACTGGACGGCGTTGCACATACTCTGGAAGAAGTCGGTCAGGAGTTTGGTGTTACACGTGAAAGAATCAGGCAGATTGAAGCAAAAGCGCTGGAAAAAATTCAGGGTCACGACGGTATGAAGAAGCTACGTGATTACTAAAACTTTACAAATATATAGAAATAGATTATAAATATATTCACGTTGATATTTGCGGATAATACTGCAAGTACTGTTTTCCTGGATCCGCCCCATAATGCCTTCAGCATAGCCGATGGCAGTAAATACTCAATGAAATATTAAAAACAACATAAGGACGCACATTTTGTCTTCCTGGATAGCTCAACGGTAGAGCAACCGGCTGTTAACCGGTAGGTTGTCGGTTCGAGCCCGACTCCAGGAGCCAAAATGTGCGTCTTTGTTTTACAAATATTTATTATTCATATCAGTTGCAAAGTAACATTTGCCTACCTCAGTGGAGGCTGTTAACTGTTTGGTCTGCCTCGTAGAAGCGGAGCGACTTACAGGGTTGTCGGTTCGAGCCCCCGCCTGCCATCGGCTTTGCCTCTGGCAAAAGCGGGCAGGCGACTCCAGGAGCCAATAGAAAGACAGTAAGTAAAAACTTGCTGTTTTTCTTTTTAAATAAAAAAAGGGAGATTGATCCCTTTTGAGAGAAAGAACGGTCAAGCGACAGCGCGCCGTTTGCCCACGCTCAGGAAGAACCCGAGGGCGATAGCCAGTACAGCGGCGATCAGAACGCGCCACTCCGGTGGCTGGGAATAGGTGAACCAGTGCGCCGGAATCCAGAAGAGGAGCGTTTTCGGCAGGTAGGCGAAGATGAATTGCTTGTCTACTTCCTGACTGAACGCGGTCAAACTCCACTTCCGCCAGTTGTTCCAGATCAGGAAGTTGCCGTACTCGTGCACGACCATCATGAACAAGGCGAATCCGCCGAATAGGTTGATGGAAAGGCTGGCGGAAAGAGCGGGTAAGAATTTGGGCCAGAGCCCCTTCGCAATGAGCGCTTGCGATGCGGCGCCGAAAGCGGGGAAAGCGGCTGTAAACCAGATGCCGAAAAATCCCCACACGAACGCGCGCTGGAACGGCTTGTCGAGCGTCCATGTTCCGCGAATGATTCGGTACTTGATGATCTCGCCGAGTGTACCGAGGAAAAAGAGCTTGAAGAATCCCATGATGTAGGCCGAGAACCACGATGCCGTGGTCACTTTGGCGAAACTGGCAGGAGCCAGTACCGCCCAGCCGATGATAGTCAAGGAACCGAGCACAAAGAGCTCGACCTTGCCTTCATCCTTTTTCCCATAAATCATGGCGTATTCCATGGAGGCACCTCCTAGCCAAGTGTGAATGGAGCGGGCATCAAGTTTAACAGCTTAGCAAAAATGCTGTCGGAAGACAAGCTGTTTAATCATTACTGAGGTAAGTGATCATTGACAAAACATATAAAAAGCACTAAGAATGTATTGGATTCGCCCGGGTTTAGAAACCCTTATACGGGGAGGTGACCGATGTCACGCCACTTTGACCGGATCATGATAACGATGGTCTCCGGCATCTTGCTGCTAGCAATCTTCTGGGGGATCTACGCCTTAATCGGCGACGTGCCGAAAATCTCCTGGATGCGGTGGCACAGTGAAGCCGGGGTCAGCTTACCGGCGATGGGTATGGAATCACGGGGTTGGGACATACTGTTCCTCCCGCTGGTTTTCAGCGCGTGCGCCTTTGAGCTTTCTCGGACTTGGCAGAAGGGAAGTGAGGGTAACAGTTCATACCTGTTTGCCAGCATCCTGGTTTGCCTGTCTGCCGGCACACTGATCACGCTCGCGACAGGGCCATGTTTGGCGCTAATGTTCGGCGCGGCAATCGGTTTGTTTGCGCCCATTCTGGCCGGCTTTGAGTTCGGTCGTAACAGCATGAAGGGCTTTGCGCTCGGAACCAGCCTGGGTGTGGGACTCTACACCGGGGGAATCGTCGGTGATGTTATGCTGGTGGCGACCGGCGCTGTCATCGTGGTGTACGCGTTCATTACCAACTGTCTGGTCCACTGGTGGATCAATCTGCACAATTCGCCTGCTCACCTGAAGTAACCCTGGTGAGCACGTACGGGACTTTTCGTTAGACAATCCGAACAGCCCCTTTTTTATTTCAGATATTTCTAATTTGATTTCACAATAATATGGATTTAATAATAGACAGTAAACAAAAAATACATTAATATTATAAGTAGTGAGATTGGTTGGGATCATTATAAAGGGGCGTTAGTTAAAATATCGTACGCTCTTTTTTGAAAAATAAAAATTATCAAAAAATTTTATGGATAGCTTATTTATTCAGATCAGCTTGCTACTTGCGATTACAGTCAGCATCGCTTTTATTATCCGGCTGTTAAAACAACCCCTGATTGTTGCCTATATTATTGCTGGTATCATTTGTGGCCCGTTAATCCTGAACCAGTTAAATGGTGATCACGAAATGTATGAAATGTTTGCGCAATTCGGAATGGTTTTGCTTCTGTTTATCATTGGTCTGAATTTAAATTTTCGCCATCTGAAATCAATCGGGAAGGTTTCTATAATTACCGGCTTAGGTCAGATAATATTCACTGCCGGTATTGGCACAGTTCTGCTGCTGATAATCAATATGCAAATAATCCCGGCGTTATATTTGGCTGTGGCCATTACCTTCTCCAGCACGATTATCATTATGAAATTGCTTTCTGACAAGAAAGACACGGATACAATTTACGGACGCTATACGATCGGTTTGATGCTAGTGCAGGACGTAATTGCGGTTATCCTAATTATTGCATTAGGGATGATGAGTGGAGAGCATGGAAGTGGTTGGGACGCGATACCATTGCTTATCGCAAAACTTCTATTTGTATCCGCGGTTTTGTATTTGATCAGCAAATACCTTTTACCGAAATTACTGGACAAAATAGCGGGCTCAAGCGAATTGTTATTTATATTTACTTTGACTTGGTGTTTTGGCATGGCCAGCCTACTTTACCTGATCGGATTTTCTCTGGAGATCGGCGCAGTTATCTCCGGTATCGCACTCAGCTCTTCTCCATATCAGCTGGAAATTGGCAGCCGAATCAAACCGCTTAGGGATTTCTTTCTTATTGTATTCTTTATTGTTTTGGGCAGTGAAATGGGCATTGCTTCAATCGGGCCCGTGTTGGTGCCGGCACTGATTCTTTCACTTTTTATTCTCATCGGTAACCCTTTAATACTTTATATTCTGTTTAGAATAATGAAGTTCACTCGGCGTAATAGTTTGTTGGCCGGAATAACCGCGGCGCAAGTCAGCGAATTCGGTTTTGTGCTTTTATTTGCCGGTAGGCAATACGGCCATTTGGAAGAAAATGAACTGGCTATTTTTACGGTGGTGGCAATTATAACAATCTTTATTTCTTCTTACTTGATTTCATATAATGAAAGGATTTATCAATTTTTATTGCCGGCTTTCCGTCAGTTTGGTCCTGATAAATATCAACAATCGGAACGTGTATCAGAAAAATATGATGCATGGATAATCGGGTATCATCGGATTGGTATTAAAGTTGCCGAAGCTCTAAAAGGATTGGGTAAGAAATTTGCGGCAATAGATTTTGATCCTTTAGCTGTTGCGTTACTTCGTAAAGAAAAGATCCCATTTTATTTCGGCGATGTAGCAGATGTTGAATTTCTGGAGAATCTGCCGATTGCTAATAGTAAAATGATAGTAATGACTATTCCGGCAGTTGATGACCAGATTAGTTTTATTAAATTCATTCGTAAGTTCAACAGCAAAGTTCTGATTATCGGTAATGCGTATCACAGGCCTGACGCGAAAGTTTTGTATGAGCATGGAGCTAATTTTGTTATGATGCCGCATCTTGTGGGTGGTCAATGGATATCAAAAATACTGCGCAATAAGCGCTGGGATAAAAAAACATTGTCAATTTTAAGGAAAGAGCAAGACAGTAGTTTAGTAGTTAAAATTTGACAAAATTGGCAGTTTAATTAAACTAGCAATATGAAACAGATATTTTTCCGGTTGAATAACAATAATAACCCGCTTCTTTCGGTGTGATTTTTGTTTGTTTCATAGAACGATTGTCCCGCCGATGAACGGGATTTTTTTAAATATGAAAGAATAGTGTTTTTTAAGAAAATGTCATATAATAAATATATGTTTAAAAACAGTAAAAAAGGATTTACTTTGATTGAGCTGTTGGTAGTGATATCAATCATGGGTGTTTTATCTACCATTGTGGTTATTACTTATAAAAACGGCAAAGCCGATGCGCGCAATAAACAGCGCATCGTTAATTTTTCCCAATTTGGAGCATCACTGGAAGATTATTATGATGAATTTGAAAGCTATGTTTGTGGGGATGGGCCAGTAGCTATTCTTGTCAACGGTAAATATTATAGTATAGATAGTTCCGGCTCAGCAGGATTCTTAAACGGGAGGGCAACAGAGGCTGCTCCCGGATGTCAATATCCCCAAGGCGGTTCGCCGGCTGCTTTATATAATCAGGACGGTCTTTATGATACCGGGTATTTGTCCATAGATACGCCTAGAGATCCTTTAAACACTGCTCCCTATACTTATTGGTATGCAACCCCGATTGAGGGCAGGGGAGAGTATTTAATGTGGACGACTTTGGAAAATAATTCTGCCGATATGATAAGTGATGGTGGTACATGTAATAAAATATATGAGGAATATAGTGATGGCTGGCTATCCACGCATAGCCAGGCACTTGCGGGCATATTAAATTGGTTAGGGAGCGTGGGCGGTACGTGTAATTAATAATTAATTAAAAAAGCAATGAAGAAAATTTCATTGATCGCAATAATGCTGCTGGCGGTAGCATTAGTTGTTGGAGCGGGATGCACTAAAAAGGCGTCCGAAAACGCGGCGGAGAATATTTTAGAAGAATCAACGGGTGGCGATGCGGATGTTGATATTGATGATAATACTGTTAGGATAAATGTTAATGGAAGTTCAATGGAGGCGGGTGACAACGTTTCATTACCTGCTGACTTTCCTTCTGATATTTATATTGCGGATGGTAATTTAAAATCATCCTCCAAAACGGCTGAAAATTCTTTTTCCGTCACAATTGAGACCGATAAATCAGTCTCTGAAATGCAGACAGAATATGAGACAGAACTGGCCAATGACGGTTGGGATGTTAATTCCAGCCTCGCGTTTCAAGGGATGGTGACTTTGGGCGGAGAAAAGGGTGACCGGATGGTGACGGTCAGTATTTCTGAGAACGAAGGAAAAACCTGGGTGATTATTGCAACTGCCCAGACCGAATAAATCAAAAGCAGATTATGTTAAAGAGGCGGATTACCCGCCTCTTTTCATATAGGGTAAACACTCTTGACAAAATGCATGTTTGATGATATAAATCCCAGTTGAAAAAAAGAAAAACAAATACAGCACATATATGCTAATATGTTAGCGATGTGATCTCGCGAATCTCTCGCGGATCGGAACTGATAGAGGACAGCAAACCGAGGAGGGATCCATGTCCGAACCCGCCGTGTTCAACATCGTTACGGTTGAGCGCACCCCTGATGGGCAGTGCTCCGTCTGCGGAGACAGCTTCAAGGAGGGAGTAAGCATGTGCCACTCCGGGCATTCGCTCGGAGAAACCTACCACAAGCCGCTGAACGGGCGCGATTTCCCCGTTCGTCTGATCCGCGCCGAGGTGAACGGCACCCGGTGTCTGCTCTGCGGCGGCCAGGTGGACGATGGCGATATCTGCGCCGGTCTGCAACACGAGATGGGGCACTACTACCCCGCCACCCGCGAACACGCCCCTTCGCTCATCGCCTGAACCAACCCCTGGATCGGGCACATTACGCCATACTGGAGGTAACTGCAATGCCGGTTTCGCAGTGGCTCGAACAAGTGATTGACAGCGTCGCGCGTACCGTCGCAGCGCGGGTGATCGATCCGCATGACGTCCCGCTTCTGGGGCCGATCGTGATCCGGATCTACCACGTGGACGGTCAAGTCGTGACCGGAGAGATCGTCACCGGGTATACCTCGGACATCGAGACGGTCAAACCGCGCTTCACGACCGATGCGGAACTGGAGCAGATCCGCATGGCTGTGTACTACTTGGTGCACGAGGGTACGTCGTTCGTCACCAAGACTCGCGACGGGTCCATCCAGTGGACCATCAGCGCTCCCGCTCCTTCTTCGGACGACTAGTCCCCGCCAATACATCTTTTGTGGATTGAGGCGGTTTTTTTATTTATAAAATAACTTAACTGTGGATAACTTCTATTAATAACAATATATTTTTGCAGAAAATTAATATTTCAAGGGGTTTGACCTGTTTTTTATTATATGGTAATATGTAATCCAATAAGAGCTGGATACGCTATTTGAAAAGAGAATATCGGGAAAGGAAACCGTGGTCTTTGGGGAGCGATCTTTGTCTTCGTAATTAGGAAGCCAAAGACTGCCCCCCCAACCACCCAACCTCCTTTATGAGTCGGAACATCACATGTTCCACCCC